>JBAQAW010000001.1:0-18050 GCA_049285915.1 Candidatus Cybelea sp.
TATTTGCCGATCTCAGCACGGAGCAATCGTTTACGAAAATCGATGCCTCGCGTCGGGATCATCTGATCGGCCTCAGACAGCAAAACAGCGCCCAGGCGCTTGCCCCGTGGCGTCTCGAGAACCTGCACATCGGCGATAGATGCCCATTGGAACGGAATGGTTCGGTTGGATAAAAACTACGTAGTAAAAGGTGCCCTGCGCCAACGGACCTGGACAGTCGCGCCGCGACGTTGATGTTTTCGGCCTGTTTGCAGGCAGCCACGCCGCAGATACCTTCAGCCCATCCGGCTTCGACGATGAGTGCCACGAAAGAGTATGAGGCTCCGTCGGTTCCCATTTATGCGCTTGCAGCCCGAGACTCGAAAGGCGGCTACGGCAAGCTGGAGGTCAGCTCAACCGCTATACCGGCATTCTTCAGCAGACAGCGAACCCCAAGCACGGGGAGAAGATGATCGCCCTTGGCTATGATTGGAAGTGCAGCGCGGTTCAGAGGCAGTGTTAGTCGGCAGAGCATTCCGGCACTTACCGCGAATCATACCGTCGGTGATAAAGCCGATGCTAGAGGCGCCTCCTTTAGACGAGGTCGAGAGCCGCGGAGCCGGCCCCCGAGTGCAGCCTTGCTCGGCCGCTCGGGCGCTCATGTTGGTTGTCCTAACGCTAACAGCCTGTGAGAACGCCTCCCCCTCGCGAGCTTCTGCAGCCCCCGCATCCGCGAGAACGGCGTCGCTGCGCTCGGCGCGCCTTAACCTTGAAGACGGGCTAACTGTGCAACGCCCAAATAGAAACGTAGACTTTCCCGAGACGATGGACATGCGCCAAGCGGTGAGCGGCATAGTTGGGCCCAGAAACCGCTGGATTGTGGCTGTACCGTTGAACGGAGGCGGATCCGGTGGCGCTTTCTGGATCGCGATTTTCGCGATCAAAGATCATGGGTTGCACTTCGTTCAGGAGATTCAGACGGATTACGGCGGTGTGCGCGCACTCTCAATCAGCCATGGTCTTCTGATGGCTAAAAATAGCCGATACCTAAGACACGAGCCCCACTGCTGTCCGGCTGCGACAAACACACTTATTTTTGGGGATCCTCACGGGTATGTCGAGCTCTTACGGTCGTGGTGGACGCGATAACGCTAAGACGTTTGGCAGCGCACATTCACGAGACTGGCTCGGCGCCGCCCCGAGGATAGTGTTCATGCCACGACGCACCGCATCGCCGGCAATGCTCGTGCGTACGCCCGCAATGATACGCGCAAGGCGCCGCCTCAGGTGGAAAGCGGCACTCGCGTAAGAGCCGTTGTGCGCTCACAATCGCCACGGCCTCAAGTTCGGCTTGAAGTGCGCGCCGAAGGCCGGGCTTTACCTGCCGAAGCTCAGCCAAGGTTGCGTTGTCAAGCAGGCGATATCGAATTACCTCGATGGCCGTCGGGCCGCCGAAGCGAACCTCCGCGCCGCGCTTACGAACGAGGTGAAGGAGCTCTGCAACGGCGGTCACAGCGGAAGCGCCTCCCCGTCGTCGTCGCTAAGGCGGCTAACGGCCTCACTTATGCAAGTGAGACTCTTAGGGTTGTTAGGCAGCGAGAGCACCCATTCTCCGGCGTCGGCCAAACCGCCGACGCCGTCAGCAACTACGTTCAGCCTTTTGCGTGCTCGGCCCAGCGCTGAGGGGCGGATGCCCAGCGCTTCGGCAGCCTTCTCGACCAAAGTCGTCGGTCGCGGGCCATTTACGAGTGTTTCCCGCAAGAAGTCCTCCGCTTCGCGGCGAGATGGGGCACGCTCCCGGCTCGCAGCAGGAAGTCCGCCGTTAGGTCATCGGTGATGGGACCCCACCGCCAGCGACCGTCGTCGTCGACGCTGTACTCAATCGGTCTCGCTGGCGCCGAGAGGTTTGCTTTGAGCGGAGCAATCGCACGCCGCCCGGTTCCCGGATCGGCGGCTGCCAGAAGCACGATCCTGGCGAGCCCGACGAACCCGATGCTTCCGCCAACGCGGTAGATTGCGCTCTGAGCTTCGCCCTTATTGAGATGGAGAATACAGACTACGGCAACGCGTGATCGCGTGCTAGCTCGGCGAGCGGTTGGAGCGTGGCGCGAATCTCGGCGTCGCGATGCGTATCGACGCCTCCGAGTAGTGCGGCCACCGGATCAACGACAAGGAGCGAAACATTTCCGATCTGCGCAATCCCTTCGACGAGTTGCGCCACGTCGGTTAGCGAGAATCGCGCGCGGCGTCCTGCGCCGTCGATCGTTCCGCGGATGACGTGCAGACTTTGCAAATCAACGCCCACCGATTCGGCCCGAACCCGAATCGTGTCTTCGATGCCGTCCTCGCCGTTCCAAAGCAAGACCCGCGATCGAACGGCCCGCCCACCGCCATCGGGAAGCGGGCTTCCTTGGGTGATTGCGGCAGCGATCGCCAACGATGCGAAGCTTTTTCCGCTCCCGGGGTCCCCAACTAAGAGGGTCACTTTTGATCGTGGGATGCGCGAGCGCCAAAGCCATTCGAGGCTTTCCGGCTCCACATCGGACAGCCGCACAAGGTCGAGTTCGCGCAAGTTTCGCTCTTGCGACTTGCCTCGAAGGGGTTGCGCCGTGCGTGGTTGGTGCGTTGTCATCGGAGACCTCTATTCCGTGACAGCAACTGCCGGCGCGTGAGCGTCCGGCGGAGACTTCTCTGCGAAGCGATCGCGAAGATCGAGGATGGGTCTGCGGCGGCTCCGCTGGTGGCAGCGCGAGCGATCCTGAATGCCTTCGAGGAGGCGCTCGACGACGCGCTTGATCCAGAATTTGCCGCGGCAATCATACGGCATCGGATGTTACCGCGTCCGTCCTTGCGCAGCGCGGTAATTGCACGGGTTCGACGTCGACGCGGAGCCGACAAGGAGAATAACAGCGAATGAGTATCTATGGCAGAGCGAGCGGCCGTTACGCGGTCCTCATCGACCTCGAATCGAGCGCGACCGGCTTGCGTCGCCGAAAAAGCGTCGGTACGTTCCGCACGCGGAAAGAGGCAGAGGCGGCCGAACGCAAGGCGCTCGACGCTCGTGATCGCGGAATTGACCTCTCGCCTAAAACGGTAACGGTCGCTCAGCTTCTCGATCGTTTTCTTGCCGGCCGCCGAGCAAAGGGGCGGGCGCTTCGCACGGTCATGCGTTACGACGAGCTCGCGAAGTTCACGATCGCTCCGCATATCGGCGGCATCGCGCTCGCGAAGCTCTCGCCAGCGCACGTATCATGCTGGCTCGCGACGATTAAAGAGCGCGGCAGCGTAGAGAAGAAGCGGCTCGCGCCTAAATCGGTAAGCCATGCCTTTTCGCTGCTCCGCTCCGCGTTGCGCTGGGCTATTCGGCACGATCTTGCATGGCGAAACGTTGCCGACGCCGTAGATGCGCCGAGCGCCCCACGATCGCAAGCGCGGGCGCTCGATGAGAACGAAGCAGTGCGCTTTTTCACAGCCGCCGACGCAACGCGCTGGGGGCCATTCTTCCGGCTTGCGCTCGGTTCCGCGATGAGACGCGGAGAGATTCTCGCACTGCGCTGGGAGGACATTATGCTCCCCGAGATCGGGCAAGCAACGGTGACCGCGCGCGAGCATTCGTGGAAGGCAAAGGTAAGGACTCGCGCATCGTGGAGAAGGCGACAAAGACCGATCGCGTTCGCACGATCCCGCTCGGCGCGCTCGCGATCGGGGCGCTGCGATCGCAATGGGCGTCGCAGGCTCAGGAACGCGGCGAAGGGGGCCAAGCCTATGCAGACACCGGGCACGTCTTTCAAACGCCGCTCGGCGGTCCTGTGGCGCCCTTCTTGGCGACCGGAGCGTTCCGCTCCATGCGCGCTCGCTCGAAGGTGAAGGCAACATTGCATGATCTACGTCACACCGCCGCGACGTGGATGCTCGCCGCTGGCGTTGACGTTGCCTCCGTGGCGCGCCTTCTCGGTCACGCAACACCAACGACGACGCTCAGCATTTATGCTCACGCGATGCCGGCTGCGGAGGCGCGGGCGGTGGCCTCGATCGACGAGCGCCTTGGCCGTGGGTTGCGGCGGGCAGGAGAGGCGGGCTAAGGCGGCCCAATGGCATCGAAACCCGAGGCGAAGCCTTTGAGGTCTTCCATAGGGAGTGCCGCTTGCCGAAAACTATAAGGGAGGCGATACGGCTGGTCGAAACAGACGGATGGCGTTTACGACGACAGAAAGGCTCGCATCGGCAGTTTGCCCACCCAACGAAGCCGGGCTTGGTCACGATCGCCGGCAAGGAAGGTCAGGATCTTGACCCGGGGACCTACAATAGCATTCTGAAACAAGCGGGGCTAAAGCGATGAGATACGAGATCAGGATTGAAAAGACAGCCAACGGTTACTCGGCCTATGTTCCTGCTTTGCCCGGATGCGTTGCCGCCGCGGAAACGCATGATGAAACCGAGCGACTGATCGAAGAAGCGATCGCCTTTCATCGCGAGGGTCTTGCCTTAGAGCAAAGCCTGCTTGCCGTCAGTAGCTTCGCTATCACGAGCTCCAACGTACCACTCTGGGACTTTACTAATTCTCCCTCGTTGTTTATCGAGCTCAGGACGCCACCTCTAAGCATCGCGGCGCTTGCTCAGCCAAGGCATTTCGGGACGCTCAGTGCAACCGCCTAGCGACGATATCCAACTGAACCTGATGCTCGCGGAATACGCGCAGCTTCACGGTGGCAAGCTCTTTGTGATCGGCGCCGGCCTATTTGCCGTATTCGCCATTGGGCCGAACCCGGTTCAGCAACTGGCCGTGTGCGGCACGATCACCCTGCCGTTTCAGGAGCTTAACCGCGAGCACGTTATAACGATCGACCTGGTTGATATGGATGGAAAGCCCGTGATGGTGACGACTCCCATGGGCGAGCAGCCTTTCAAGATCGAAGGCAGGTTGAACGCGGCGCTTCCGCCACTCCTATCCCGCGGCGCCAGTCTGCCGATGCCGTTTGCGGTATTGTTTTCGCTTCCCGTACAACCGGGGGCGTTCCAATTTCGGGCATTCATCGACGGTAACGATCGGTCGATGCTGAAGCTCCCGTTCACCGTTTTGGCGGCGCCGCCTGGCGTAGTTCCAGGCGCGCAGTAATCGGCGCCGTTTTCCTCGCGACGGCAACCAAATGGCAACCGTCGCCCCCTTCGAAATCGTAAAAACGCTTATGGTAAAAAGGCCGAATGATATAGCCCCAGCGGGATTCGAACCCGCGTTACCGCCGTGAGAGGGCGGCGTCCTAGGCCTCTAGACGATAGGGCCGTGGCTCCCGGGCAAGGACTCGAACCTCGAATATCCACGTCCAGAGCGTGGCGTCTTACCATTAGACGACCCGGGACCAACAGCGGTCGTTATACTACACGACGTCCGGCGGTTCTTGCAAGGCACTGTTCAGGGTCGGTTCCCGAGAAGCTGGGCGCTTGCCGGTCGCCTTCCGTAAGTCTCGGTCTGGGAGTGACAGTTGGGGCAGAGCATCCGCAAGTTCTCAAGACGGTGGTCGCTGCGGATTCCATTGATGTGATCGATCTGTATCGTTAGCGGCTCGCCGAGCCAGGAGTCGAGGCCGCACTCCGAGCATCGATTTTCCAGTAAGCCCTCGCAGACGAGACGCCTCTTAATGTTTCTCGGCGCTTTCCCGTGCACGAGAAGATCGGGCAGCGAGCGGCCTAATGGCCGTGATCGAATCTCGCCCCGCTTCCGTGCTTTCTGCCATGCGCGATGGCAAAAACCAAAATGTTCCATACAGGCGCGCCACGAGTGGCCGTTGTCATAGTAGCGCTGGACGGCGGTCCAGTCATATCGTCGCTTCAACGCAGATCGTCCCGTTTTAACGTAGACCGGGCTCGGGCGTTTCGACCCGCGAAAGTCGGCGTCTGGCTGTGGCAGTTAGGACATAGCATCCGAAGATTCTCGAGCCGCCAGTCGTCCTTTATGCCGTTTATGTGATCGAGGTGTATCGTCAGGGGCTTTCCCCGCCACTGCGAGATCCCGCAGCGACTGCAGGCGTTCTCGACGAGCCGTAGCTCGAGCAGTCGCCGTTTGATCGGGCCACGCGCCATCTTCCGCGCTATCATACGTGCGATCGGAAGGGCTTTAGCTCTCGCACGAAGCTCGCCTCGCCGGACGGCTGCCGTCCATGCATTGGGACCGAAACCAAAATGTCCGAGGCATTCAGCGTACGTGTGCCCCGCGTCGTAGTATGCCTGAACTTCTGCCCAGTCATATCGCCGTCGCCGGTCCGCAAATCGCGTCGGTGCCACGCGAAGCGCACGGCGTTTGATCGCCTTGATCCATGCGGTGTGCCCGAAACCGAAACGGCGAGCACACTCGACGAATCCGTGCCCCTGGTCGCGGTACGCCTGCACCGCGTTCCAATCGTGAAGCCTCCGAGGCATATTTCCTGCAAGTACCCGCTCGAGCGAAGCAGAATAACCAGCCAATGCAGGCAATCGTTTTGGTCGGCGGCGAGGGGACGCGCCTTCGCCCCCTGACCTACGGCACCCCTAAGCCGATGGTGCCCATTATGAATACGCCCTTTCTTGCCCGCACTCTCGAGCGCTTATACGCAGCTGAGATACGCGACGTGATCCTGGCTGCCGGTTACATGCCGCAGTCGATCATCGACTACTTCGGCGATGGATCGCGCCTCGGAATGAAGGTGACCTACGCAATCGAGGAGACCCCGCTCGGCACCGCCGGCGCACTCAAAAACGTCGAGCCGTACATCACCGGCCCGTTTTTCGTGCTCAACGGCGACATCTTTACCAGCCTCGATTTGACGACGATGCGCCGCTACCACGAAGAAAAAGGCGGCGTGGGCTGTCTGCATTTGATTCGCGTCGAGGATCCCTCGGCATTCGGCTGCATCGCGCACGAGCCCGACGGCCGGATCACCGCCTTCGTCGAGAAACCCCCCAAAGACGAAGCGCCGACCGACGAAATCAACGCCGGGACCTATCTGCTCGAGCGGGAGATCCTCTCGCTCATTCCCGCCGGGCGCAACGTTTCGATCGAACGCGAGACCTTTCCAGAGGCGATTGCCGAAGGAAAGAAGCTCTACGCCTACACCACCAGCGACTATTGGATCGATCTCGGCCGGCCGGAGCAGTATCTTGCCGCCCACCGCGACGTGCTGAGCGGCGCAATGCCCTTGCTCGTCGAACCCGGGATCAGTGGCGACGGCGGCGAGGTGCTCCGCGGCCATCCCGGAGTCGTTCCGCCCGTCCACGCCGACGCCGACGTCGTGGTGGACGCCAGCGCGACGGTCGGGCCCAACGTAGTTCTGGGCCGGGGCTGCAGCATCGGCGCGAGCGCGGTGGTCCGAGAATCGGTCTTATGGGAGTGCGTCAGCGTCGGTGCCGGCGCCGTTATAGAGGAAGCGATCCTCGCCAGCAACGTTACGGTCGGGCCGAAGACGCAGATCGGTCGAGGCAGCGTGATCGGCCACGACGTGAGCCTCGAACCGGGTACCATGGTGGAAGCGGGCGCCAGGGTCGGTTCGCCGACCTAGTCAAGCTCGCAGCAGCAGCGCGCCCGGCGCTCGTTCGGTTTACCCCGCATCCGGAGCTGGGTAAATTAGGGTCCAGAAAGGAGTAGGAGACGCACCCACGCATGCTTCCGCCCCAGGTTTTATTCTTGGGCTCGTATCCGCCCCGAGAGTGCGGAATTGCGACCTTTACGAAGGACGTCGTCGACGCCTACGACCGCGCTTTTGGGTTTTCCAGCCCGGTGATCGCGATCGATGAGCCGGATGCCGAGGTCCGCCGGTATCCGCCCGAGGTCGTCGCACGGATCAAGGAGCAGAGCCGCGAGAGCTACGCTCGCGCTGCCGAGCTGGTCTCCGTCTATCCGATCGAGCTGGTCAACATTCAGCACGAGTACGGGCTGTTCGGAGGCGAACGCGGCGAATGGCTCGTCGATTTCATCCGCGTGCTACAGAAGCCCGTCGTATTGACGATGCATACCGTTTTGCCGGATCCGGACGCAGACTATCTGCGAGTGACACGAGCGCTCTGCGAACAGGCGTCGAAGGTCGTCGCGCTCTCGGAGACCGGACGCGGGCTGCTGGAAAATGTTTACGGCGTCGATCCCGAGCGGCTCGCCGTCATCCATCACGGCGTACCCGACGTGCCGTTTCAGGACACCGACGCCGCGAAAGCCTCGTTCGGCATCGGCCAGCGCACCGTCATCTCGACCTTCGGCCTCATCAGCCGCGGCAAAGGCCTCGAGTATGCGATCGAAGCGATGCGCGACGTCGTTAGGCGCCATCCCGAAACGCTCTATCTGATACTCGGTGAGACGCACCCCGTCGTACGCCGTCAGGAAGGCGAGTCGTACCGCGAATCGCTGATCTCGATGGTTCGCGATTTCGGCCTGAACTACAACGTCCAGCTAATCGACAAGTACCTAGACTTCGACGAGGTCGTCAGCTATCTCGCGGCGACCGACATCTATCTCACGCCCTACTTGAATCCCGCGCAGATCGTCAGCGGAACGCTGGCGTACGCCGTCGGCTGCGGCAAGGCGATCGTCTCGACGCCGTATCTCTACGCGCAGGAGCTCCTCGCCCATAATCGCGGTTTTCTCTGTGAGTTTCGCGACGCAGCCTCGATTGCGAGCCGTCTGAACATGCTGCTCGACGATCCCGCGCTACGGCGCGCGACCGAACGCCGGGCCTACCGCTTCGGACGGCAGATGACGTGGCCGCACGTCGCCTCGCAGTACGGGGCGCTCTTTGCCGAGCTCTGCCCGCGCGGACCGATGGAGCTCGTCAACACTGCGTAAAGGGCGGAGCCGAGCGCTCCCGCCGATGGACCACCTGGCCGTCCTCACCGACGACGTCGGCATCGTTCAACACGCCCTGTACTCGTCGCCGAATCGCAAGACCGGCTACTGTACGGACGACGTCTCGCGCGCCTTCATCGTGGCGCTCGAACACTTGCGCCTCTCGCCCAACGACCGGCAGAGCCAGCGATTCGCCTCAATCTACCTCGCCTTTCTTCAGCACGCGCAACTGGCCGACGGACGCTTCCATAACTTTATGGAGTACGACCGGCGCTGGTGCGATGAATGCGGTACGCACGACAGCATCGGCCGTGCGATCTGGGCGCTCGGCTACGGCGTGGCGAATGCGCCGGCGCAGCCGTGGCGGCGCGTCTGCGCCACGCTGCTCGACCGCGCGGTTCCCGCGCTCGGATCGCTCGACTATCTTCGCTCGCGCGCCTACGCGGCACTCGGGCTCGCGCAAGCGTACGCCGCGGTCAAAGAGGAGCGGTACGCGAGTGCGCTCCACGCCATCGCGCGCGATCTGCAGGCCGCCTACGAATCGACGGCTTCCGACGAGTGGCCGTGGTACGAGGACGTCATGACCTACGATAATGCGCGTCTCCCCGAAGCGATGATCCGCGCGGGGCAGGTGCTTGGCGAGAAGGCCTTCCAGAACGTGGGCCTGACGACGTTGGCCTTCTACGAGAGCGTGACGACCGAAAACGGCGTGCATGTGCCGATCGGCAATGAGGGGTGGTTCCCTCGCGGCGGCCGGCGGGCGCTCTACGCGCAGCAGCCGCTGGAGGCGTACGCGATGGTTGACGCGCAGCTAGCCGCTTTTGATCTGACCGGCGACGTTAGTCGCTTTGCCGCCGCCGAGCTCGCGCTGGAATGGTACTACGGAAAGAATTCGCGCGGCGTCGTCATGGCGCAGGGCGGCGGGTGCTACGACGGCTTGGACGCAGACTCGGTCAATCATAATCTGGGCGCGGAATCGACGCTCGCATTGCTCGCGGCGGCCTTTTCGATTGCCGCCAGGCGCGCTCGCGTACTGCGCGCGGTGCGCTGACGGTGCCGAAAACGTAGCAGTTTCTCCATAAACAAGGCGTTAACGATACTTGCGCCGAATCGCTATAAATGCTCCTCGAAACTGAAGTCCTCAACGACGTGCAATCTGCCGCCGTTCGGCAGACCGATGGCCCCGTCTTGATCTTTGCTGGTGCGGGCAGCGGAAAAACCCGCGTACTCACTCATCGCATCGCCTACCTGCTTAAAGAGTTGCGCATCGCCCCCGATCGCGTGCTGGCGGTAACCTTTACGAACAAAGCCGCGGGTGAGATGAAAACCCGTCTGCAGAATATGATCGGCACCGACGCCCGCGACGTATGGGTCGGGACCTTTCACTCGATGTGCGTGCGCATTCTGCGTCGAGACGGTTCGCGCATCGGCATCGCGCCGACGTTCGCCGTCATCGACGACGCCGATCAGCGTCAGCTCGTGCGCGAGATCGTCGACGATCTCGATTACGACGAGCGCCAGATTTCGCCCGGCGCCTGCCTCGCGGAGATCGATAAAGCGAAGAACGCGCTGATCTGGCCCGACGAGTACGTCGGGCGCCAGACGTCGTTCCTCGGCGAGCGCATCGCCAACGTCTACACCGAATACCAGCGCCGCCTCAATGAGTCGAACTCGCTCGACTTCGACGACCTCATCGTCCGCGCGATCGATCTGCTCGAGCGCGACAAGGACGTCCGGGAAAAGTATCAGCGCAAGTTCGAGTACGTCTTGGTCGACGAATATCAAGACGTCAACGCCGCGCAGTACCGGCTGGTCGCGCTGCTCGCCGCCCGCTCCGGGAACATCACCGTCGTCGGCGACGACGACCAGTCAATTTACTCGTGGCGCGGCAGCGACTACCGCATGATCCTGCGCTTCGAAGAAGACTTCCCGGGCGCGAGCGTCTTCAAGCTCGAGGAAAACTATCGCAGCTCGGGGCGGATTCTCGAAGCGGCGAACGCTCTCGTCGCCAACAACCGTTCGCGGGCCGCCAAGAAACTCTTTACCTCGCGCGAGGAGGGCGAGCCGATCTCAGTCTATCCCGCCGCGACGGAGCGCGACGAAGCACGTTACGTCGTCGAGAAGGTCAAAAATCTCGTGCGCGAAGGCTCGGCGTACCGCGATTTCGTCGTTCTCTACCGCACCAACGCCCAGTCGCGCGTCTTCGAAGAAGCGCTGCTCGCCGAGGGTATCCCCTACCGCGTTGTCGGCGGCGTCGGTTTCTACGCGCGCACCGAGATCAAAGATATCGTCGCGTATCTCCGTTACATCGTCAACTCGTCGGATGCGCTTGCGTTCAAGCGGATCGTCAACGTGCCGCGCCGCGGCATCGGCCAGCAGACGCTCTCGGCGCTCGTGCAGTCGGCCGGCTCGGCGCGCCTCTCCGTCGGCGAGGCGATCTTCAACGGCGAGCTCCTGCGCACGGCGGTTCCCAAGAAGCTCAAGGAGCTCGAGCGCTTCGCGGATCTCATCAACGATCTGCGCGCTCGCGCGCAAGAGTTTAACGTCGCCGATTTGCTCGTCGCGGTGATGGAAGAGTCCGGCTATCTTCGCGAGCTGCAGAGCGAGGATACGCACGACGCTCGCGCACGCCTGGAGAACCTCCAGGAACTCGTCGGCGTTGCCCGTGAGTACGAAACGAACGACGAGGAACCGTCCTTGGCCGGTTTCCTGGCCAACATTGCGCTCGTCAGCGATCTCGACGCGCTCGACGACGAAGCGTCGTACGTCACGCTGATGACGCTGCACAGCGCAAAGGGACTGGAGTTTCCCAGCGTCTTTCTCACCGGTCTCGAAGAGGGCGTCTTCCCGCACACCCGGGCGCTCACCGAACAGACCGAACTGGAAGAAGAACGTCGCCTCGCCTACGTCGGCATCACGCGGGCGATCGACCGCCTCTTTCTTACCTACGCGGCGCGGCGCGCGCTCTTCGGCAACACCTATGCCTATCCGAAGTCGCGCTTCATCGAAGAGCTGCCGTCAATTGTCGTCCTCGAGAGCGACAGCGTCCCGCTGGCGCGCCCCGCGGGCGGGCGCTGGCGCGAAGTCGCGATCCATGAGTCCGCGGGCGCGGGCATGCACCTCGGCCTCACGGCCGGCGACCGCGTGCGCCATCCGAAGTGGGGCGAAGGCCGGATCGAGAGCATCGTCGGCGCCGGTGGGGATGGTCTGGTCACGATCGACTTCCCCAACGTAGGGCAGAAGATGCTGATGCTGAAGTACGCGCCCCTCGAAAAAATCTGACGAGGGGAGGCCGCACGGTGCCTCAAGGTTTGAGGGTCGCGGTCGCTGGAATCCAGGGACGCATGGGGACGATCGCGCGAGAAGCGCTCGAACGCAGCGGCGAGTTCTGCTGCGGATTGGCGCGCCGCTCGGATAGCGTCGCGGACGTCGTCGACTCCGTCGACGCCCTCATTGCCCGCAAACCCGACGTGCTGCTCGATCTCACGACGCAGCCCGGCAGCTACGACATCTCGTTGGCGGCGGTCGCGCGCGGTCTGCCGACCGTGATCGGCACAAGCGGATGGAATACCGAACAGCGTGCGGTCATCGCGGCGACGGCTCAAGAGCGCGGCGTCGGCGTGCTGCTCGTACCGAACTTCTCGCTCGGCGCGACCCTGATGATGCGCTTCGCCGAGCAGGCGGCTCGATTTTTCCCCGACGCCGAGATCGTCGAACTCCATCATGCCGGCAAGAAAGACAAGCCGTCGGGCACCGCGCGTGAAACGGCGGAACGTATGGAGCGCGCGAGCGGCCGTCCGGCCGCGATTCATAGCGTTCGTTTGCCAGGCCTGGTCGCGCATCAGGAAGTGATGCTCGGTGGAACGGGCGAGGTGCTGACCATTCGCCACGATTCGCTCAGCCGCGAATCGTTCGTCGCCGGTATGCTGGCCGCGGTGCACGCCGTCGGTAAGCGCCGGGGGCTCTCCGTCGGGCTCGATTCGATACTCGACGATGCGCCGCTCTCATTGCGAGCGCGGGCGTGAAGGTCGCGGTCGTCGGAGCGACGGGCGCCGTCGGCGAGACGATTCTGCAAGTGCTCGAAGAGCGCAACGTTCCGGTCGCGCAGCTGGGGCCGTTCGCCTCGCGCGAACGCCGCGCGGCGGTGCGTTTTCGCGGTGACCGGCTCGACGTGCGCGCGGCCTCGGACGATGCGCTGCGCGACTACGACGTCGTGTTCTTCGCCGGCGGCGAGGACGCGAGCGAAAAGTACGTGCCGGCGCTCATCGAACGCGGTTCCGTCGTGATCGATAACAGCCCGACGTTTCGGATGCGTCACGGCGTGCCACTCATCATTCCGGAAGTCAACGCCGATGAGATGCGGGCGGAGCACCGGCTCTTTCCGGTCGCAAACTGCACGGCGATCATGCTCTGCACGGCGTTGCGCCCGATTCGCGACGTGGCCGGTCTGCAGAGCGTACACGTCGCGACCTACCAAGCCGCCAGCGGCGCGGGCCGGGCCGGACTCGAAGAGCTCGAGGCCGGCGAGCGGGCCGTCGTCAGGGGCGAGGCCGAACCGGCGCCGGCCGTCTTTCCGCAGCGGCTCGCGCGTAACGTCGTGCCTCAGGTCGGCAGCTTCGACGACGAGGGCTGGAGCGCCGAAGAGCGCAAGGTGCGCGAGGAAAGCGAAAAGATGCTCGGACTGCCCGATCTCGAGATGAGCGTAACCTCCGTGCGCGTTCCCGTGCGAACCGCGCACAGCGGAGCCGTCTTCGTGCGGACGCAGCGGCCCACGACCTGCGCGCAGCTCGCGGAGGCCTTCGAAAGCGCTCCCGGCATCGTCTTCCATGCCAAGGGGATCGTGACGCCGCGCGACGTGGAGGGTACCGACGAAGTGCACGTCGCGCGTCTGCGCGCCGTCCTTCGACAGGCTCAGGATGACACAGGCTCGGAATTTGCGTTGTGGTGCGTCGCGGACCAGTTGCGCAAAGGCGCCGCGACCAACGCCGTGCAGATTCTCGAACTGCTGCTGCAAAAGGGATTCGTCGCCGCGTGAACGCGACCGCGCGCATCGCCGTATTGAAGTTCGGCGGGACCTCCGTCGCGACGCGCGAGCAGCGGCTGCTCGCGTTCGGGCGCGTGCGCGACGCCTGCGATTCCGGATTTGCGACCGTCGCGGTCGTTTCGGCGATGGGCCGTTCCCCCGAACCTTATGCGACCGATTCGCTGCTCTCGCTGCTCGGAGGCCGGGGCGGAAACGCGAACGCCGACCTGCTGCTCGCTGCCGGCGAGCTGATCTCCGCAGCCGTCTTTGCCGGCGAGCTAAGCGCCGAAGGTATCGCCGCCGTTGCGCTCTCCGGCGCCCAAGCCGGCATCGTGACCAACGATCGTCACGGCGATGCCACGATTCTGCGGGTCGAGCCGGACGCGGTCCGCGATCTGCTGGAAAAAAAGATCGTTCCGGTCATCGCCGGCTTCCAAGGCGTCGCCGAAGACGGGACCATCACGACGCTTGGGCGCGGAGGCACCGATCTTTCGGCGGTCGCGATCGGTCACGCGCTCGACGCGCAGCGCGTCGATATCTATACCGACGTCAGCGGTGCGATGACCGGCGACCCGCGGCGTATCCCTACGGCGCGCACGATCGAGCGCGCATCGCTCGCGGAGATGAGCGAGCTGGCCGATCACGGCGCGAAAGTCATGCACTCCAAAGCCGCCGAGTACGCGAGCCGTACCGGAACCCGTTACACCGTGAAGGGCCTTACGACCGATCGCGGGACGACCGTCGACGAAGACGTCGATCACCATCGCCCGGTCACCGGCGTCACCTCGTCGGGGCGAGTAACCTGGGTGCGCATCATTCGCGGCGACATCGAGTCGCCCGAACGCCGGATGCAGACCGAGCTCGAGATGTTTCGACGCGTCGCCGAAGCCGAGATCTCGATAGACCAGGTGACGATTAACCAGGCGGGCGTGGCTTTCGTCGTCGAGGGCGATCGCGGCAACGACATTCGGCGGCTGCTCAGCGATCTCAACCTCGCGGTACGGGTGCGCGAGGGATGTTCGAAGCTCTCCGTCGTCGGCATGGGAATGCGCTACGCTCCGGGCGTCGTACACAACGTGGTCGACGCCCTCTCGAACGCGGACGTCGAGATCATTCACTGCACCGACAGCAACGTGACGATCTCGGTGCTCGTGCCGGCCGCTCAGGCCGAGCGGGCCGAGAACGCCGTTCACGATCAGTTTTGTCTGGAACGAGGAGATCCCGTCGTATGAACTCGCAACTCGGAGTGATTCTCACCGCGATGGTGACGCCGTTCGACGAGCACGGCGATGTCGATCTACGCGAGGCGCAGCGCTTGGCGCGCTGGCTCGTCGAACGCGGCAACGATGGCTTGATCCTCGCCGGCTCCACCGGCGAAGGGCAGACGCTCGAGCCGGGCGAGCGCGTCGAACTCTATCGCGCCGTCAAAGATACCGTCGGCGGGAGCGCCTACATCATCGCCAACGCCGGTACGAACTCGACGCGAGAGTCCGTCATCGCCGCACGCGATGCGGCGGCCGCCGGGGCCGATGCAATTCTCGCGGTCGTGCCCTACTACAACAAGCCGACGCAGAGCGGAATGATCGCGCACTTCTCGGCGATCGCGCAGACGACGCCGCTGCCGGTCGTGATCTACAACATCCCCGGGCGCACCGGCGCGAACCTGCTTCCCGAGACGCTCCTGGAAATCGCCCGGCGCAACCCGAACATCGCCGGCGTCAAGGAGTCCAGCGGCGATCTCAAACAGATCGGGATGATTCTGCGCGAGCGCGGTGAGGGTTTCGTCGTTTGGGCCGGCGACGATCACCTCTTTCTGCCCTGTCTGGCGCTCGGTGCCGACGGCGTCGTCGGCGTCGCCTCGCATCTCTGTTCGCGAGAGTATCACGCGATGGTCGACGCGTACCGAAACGGCCGCCCGGACGACGCCGCGCAGATTCACGCTTCGCTGCTGCCGCTCATTGACGCGCTCTTTGCGACGACGAGTCCGATCGCCGTGAAATGGGCGATGGCCCAGCTCGGCTTTCGCGTCGGCTCCTGCCGCCTGCCGCTCGACGAGATCGCGCCGGCCGTCGCCGATCGGTTGCGTCCGCTGCTGGCTGCCTACGTGTCGCACCCCGTCGAGTCCCGTTGAGCTCGCTTCAAATTCTCGGCTGTCGTCTCGATCCGATCGATGCCGATGAGGCGACGACGAACATTCTCGACCTGGCGCGAGGCGGGAGCGGCGCGCAGGTCGTAACGCTTGGCACCGAGATGGTCGTCTACGCGCAGAAAGACGCTCAGTTCCGCAGCATCGTCAACCAGAGCGCGCTGTCGCTGTGCGATACCGTCGGCGTGCTTACGGTAGCGCGCTGGCGAGGGGCGCACCTGCGCGATCGCGTCGCCGGCGTCGAACTCTTGGAGCATCTCTGCGCGGGCGCCGCCGCCGCCGAGCTCCCCGTCTACTTTCTCGGGGGCGCGCAAGGCGTCGCCGCCGACGCGGCCGCGATTTTAGAAGTGCGCTTCCCGGGATTGCAGATCGCAGGCACGCGCGACGGTTACTTCACCTGCGAGCAGACGCCGGAAGTCGTGAAGGAGATCGCCGCCACGGGCGCGCGGCTGCTCTTCGTCGGCATGGGTTCGCCGCGCCAGGAGTTTTGGCTCGCCGAGCATCTGCGCGAGACGGGATGCGGCGTGGGCATCGGCGTCGGCGGCTCGTTCGACGTGATCTCCGGACGCGTCGCGCGTGCGCCGCAGATCGTGCAGCGCATGCGCTTGGAGTGGCTCTACCGGCTCGTCAAAGAACCACGGCGCTGGCGCCGTCAACTCGCACTTCCTCACTTCGCCGCGCTCGTCGCACTGGATCAAATTCGACCGTGAAAGCGATGATCTTGGCGGGAGGCCTCTCGACGAGGCTCTACCCGCTGACTAAATCTGTCCCCAAGCCGCTTGTGCCGGTCGCGGGCATTCCCAACGCCATCCACTTGATGCGTTACTTGAAAGCATTCGGGTTCGACGAGATCGTGATCAACGTTCACTATCTCGCCGACGCGATCGTGCGAACGCTCGGCGACGGACTGGATTATGGCGTACGTTTACACTATTCGTACGAGCCCGAACTGCTCGGCAGCGCGGGGGGCTTGAAGAAGGTGCAGTCGTTCTTCGATGACGGGCCGTTTCTCGTCATCGGCTGCGATGAAGTCACCGACATTCCGCTCGATGAGGTGCTCGCCTTTCATCGCGAACGCGATGCGATCGCGACGATCGGTTTGGTCGAGTGCGAGGAGGTCGATCAATACGGCGTCGTCGTGCTTGGCGATCGTGGAAAGATCGTCGGCTTTCAAGAGAAGCCGCCCAAGGGAACGGAACGCAGCAAGCTCGCGAATACGGGCGTCTACTTTTTCTCTCCGGAGATCTTCGACCGGATTCCGGCCAACGAATTCTACGATTTCGGCAAGCAGGTATTTCCCGCGTTGCAGAGCGCGGGCGAAGCGTTTTACGGGTTCGACGCGCAGGGCGCCTACTGGTCGGATATCGGAACCCCGGCCGAGTACCGGCGCGCGAGCTACGACGTGATTCGGGGCGTCGTTCGCATCCCGCAGACGCGGCCCGACGGGATCGATGCCTCGGCAGAGCTTGGCCGCGACGTGCGCATCGAAGGCGCGGTTCGCATCGGCGCCTCCGTTCGCATCGAGGATGGGGTCGCGATCGTCGGTCCGAGCGTCCTCGACGAGGGCGTCTGCGTGCGCTCCGGCGCGCGGCTCGAGCGCAGCATCGTCTGGCAGCATTCGAATATCGGCGCGGGTGCGACCCTGCGCGATACCGTCGTTGGCCGCGACTACGACGTTGCGCAGGGCGTCGTCCTCGACGACGCGCTCGTAGCAACCGACGGCGCCACCAGCTAAGGAGGCTTCTTCAAAACCCCTAGACGTTTTCACCCGCGGCGTGATCGATCGGTGTGAATCTGCGTCCGCTTCTCGACTTTGTGTTTCCGGCGCAATGCGCGAGCTGCAACGCGTTGGGTTCCGGCCTCTGCAGCGCGTGCGCGCCGCACGGGCCGGCAATCGAGGCTCGATTTCCGTCCCTGCGAGTCAGCGGTCTCGCGCCCTATGAAGGAAGGCTGCGCGACGCGATCCTCGCACTCAAAGACGGCCGTCGCGACGTTGCCGAAGCGCTCGGCCGCCTCGCCGCGCCGCTGGTCGCGCGCGAGATGCTGCTGCTTCCGGTCCCCACGACGACGAAGCGCCGCCGGTTGCGCGGGATGGACGG
>JBAQAW010000002.1:0-4483 GCA_049285915.1 Candidatus Cybelea sp.
GGAATCCTCAAGGACGAGGAAGATCATGCCGACGAGATCGCCGACCTACTTTACACAGTCGATCCGAAAACCGGCAAGACGGTCGAGCAGTTCAGCGGCGATTCAGTTAGCAAGCCTTTCAAATCCTGACCCGAGATTAGGTGCCATGGACGCCTCGACCGGCAAAGCCGCTCGGGGTAGTCCTAAACGCAAACGTGAATGTCGGGAGGACCTACGCGATAGTCACAACGCGGATGCCGCTGAGCGCCGGCGTAAGAGTCGGCGGCCGGCCATCGTTAGACATCCGGCGCCACGGGAATAAGCGTACGCATGACCGCGTTAGAGATCTTTCGGGGAAAGTCGTTTGGTCTGGGCGGCGTGCCGTTCGGCAACGAGTTCGCCTACCTCACCGATGAAGTTGCCTACGCTACCATCGAATCTGCATGGAACGCAGGCGTACGCTACTACGACACCTCGCCGTGGTACGGTCTGGGGCTCGCCGAGCGGCGTCTGGGCACGTTCTTGCACAAACGGACGCGTAGCGAGTACGTCCTGTCCTCGAAAGTTGGTAAACTTCTCACAGCGTCGCGCGACAACGATGCAAAAGAGTACTTTCCGTTCACTCCTTCGCCGAACAGTCTCCGTTACGATTACAGCGCCGACGGCGTCAAGCGCTCGATCGAGGACAGCCTGCAGCGTTTAGGAGTAGACGCCCTCGACGTAGTCTTCGTTCACGATCTCTCGCCCGATAATCCGTGGCTGCCGGGGCCATGGGAAGAGCAGTTTGAGATCGCACGCAAAGGCGCGTTCCCGGCGCTCAGCAGGATGCGCGACGAAGGCACGATCAAGGGCTGGGGGCTTGGCGTCAACTCACCCGAACCGATCATGAAGCTGATGGACGTCGCCGATGCAGACGTCTGCCTGTTAGCACGCCAATATTCGTTGATCGAGCATAAGAATGCGGTGCACGAGGTCTTTCCAAAGGCCCGCGAGCACGGAATTAAATTTGTCGTCGGCTCGTCACTCAACGCCGGCTTCATGAGCGGCAGCGCGCGCTTCAACTACGGCAAGGACAACTATAAGATACCGGCTGAGGCAATCGAGAAGCGCGCTAAACTGCGTGCGGTTTCGGAGCGGTATGGTGTCGACCTTCGCACGGCTGCCCTGCGGTTTTCGATTGCGCCGGACGTCGCCGTCGCGCTGGTCGTTGGCTGCTCGAATCCTCAGCAGGTCCTCGCAGACTACACGTCGCTTAAGACGAGCATTCCAAACGCGTTCTGGTCGGACCTTAGATCCGAGCGCTTGATCGAAGACGACGCCGCCGTGCCGCCCGAAGGCTGAATGAGTGCTATGCTTTGGGAGCGATGAAATGAGCTATCTCCGGCTCCCCTTGGAGCAACGCGATGGCGCGCGCTTGCAGCACGTAGTCCGCATGGGTCACACGCTGATGCTGGCGTAGATGCTCCGTCCACGGCGCCACGAGAAACGTCTCTAAAAACCGGCCCGACTGCGATGTATCTTCGAAGATGCCCCACGAGCTGGCGCCGTCGCGCAATCGTTTTTCGCAGATATGGCACTGGGGAGTTCCTTTGGGTACGAGACTGGGAACGACCGCCTGCCACGCCGGTGAGGTCAGCGCGCCGCACACGCTGACGAGGAACATAAACCACAGAGACGCTTGAGCTCGCCTTTGCCATGCGGTGATGCTTTCGCGGCCGCTTCAAGCCTGTGACCGGCGCCTAGCGGCTAAACGCGTTTCACTCGCCAGGCTTGGCGAGTTTCGTAGCAAACTGCCCTGTAGTGGAATCGTCCACCAACTCGGGCGAGGATTGCGTGACGCCGATGAACTTTACCTACCGCCTCGAGAGACTCGATGAGGTGACGTTTGAATGCTCGAGCGAGCTCGCCGCCATGTATAAGCTGAGCCCGTGCGTTTGGCGAGAGAATGGTCGGTTCGAGTTGCTCCTGCGCGTCGTGAACCGTTCGGAAAACCCCGCCGAAAAAGTAGCGAAAATCCATCACGGCTCATCTGGGGACGGGTTGTGCTTTGTGCTCGACGACGCGCCGGCAATAGCGCCCGGTCCCGACGTGCCGGGTGCCTACGACAGCGGTGGTTGCGAAGATCCCACCATCGCTCGGGTCGACGGGAGCTACTACGTGTACTATTCCGGCTGGAACGAACATTTAAAACGGGGCGAACTCCTGCTGGCGACCGGCCCCGACGTTGCGCATTTGCAGAAGAGGGGCATCGCGCTCGAGTCATCTGAGCAAGTAATCAACCCGAAGGAGGCTACGATCGCGCAGGCTTCCGACGGCACATGGCGCCTGTTCTTTGAGTATGCGAATGAAGGCAAATCGAAGATCGGGCTTGCCCGCTCGGCGAACGTCGCAGGACCTTGGCAGGTATTGCCGCCGCCGTTCGAACGTCGTCCTCAGAGCTGGGACTCATGGCACCTCAGCACCGGCCCGATCCTCGAATCGGAAACCAGAGATCCCGTCATGTTTTACAATGGCGCAACGGCGGCCGCGCAATGGCGCATCGGTTGGATCGCGTTCGACGCCGATTACACGCGAGTCCTAGGGCGGTCTGATCTCCCATTAATTCTGCCGCAGGTTAGACGCAGCGCAGACGATTCGGATATAGCCTTTGCCGCTTCAAGTGTCCGGGTCGCAGATGTAATCTATCTTTACTATTCCGTGGCCGATCAGTACGTAACCAGAGCAATCATCTCTTTCGATTGAGCGGAGCGGCTCCGGCTCGCTGCACACTATTAGTGGCCAGGCAACGGCAACGGCTCGTGCTAGACTTGCCGAGTCCCGTCCACATGGAGAATAGATAAGAGGGCTAATATGAAAAGAGGCTTTTTTCTGGCGGCAGTTGCGAGCGCCGTTTCTATTAGCCGGCCTCTAATACGCGGACGCGCGGTTGAACTTCACCGATCTGTACGTGTTCCCGAAGGCCGGCGATGATAGCAAATCGATCCTGATCGTGAGCTTTCACCCGTCCGTCGGGGTAAACCCGCCGGGCCCTACCACTACCGTACCCTTCGCGACCAACGCCTTGTATGAAGCGATGATTGACACGGATGGTGATAACGTTGTGAATGTCGCCTATAGCGTGCGTTTTACCGCCTCGGAGGGAGGCGCCATGGCTGCGACTCTGCGCCGCATTGGCGGCGTGCAGTCTGGCCGCACCGGCGACGATGGCGCGGTTGTTGTCGACGGAGCCCCGGTCTCGATGGGACGCGAGCCAAAGGTCACGAGCGCCGGCGATTACCGCTTCTTTGCAGGGTGGCGGAGCGATCCGTTCTTTTTTGACGCGATGGGCGCTTTAAACGGTTTCAAATTCACCGTCAACGATTACTTCGCCGACAAAAACGTCGCTTCGATTGTGCTGGAAGTGCCCAACTCTAAACTGGGATCTGCGAATCTTCGGTTGTGGGGCCGAACCGTGGACGGCGCGTCCGGAAGTTGGGTGCAGGCCGACCGAGGCTCGCACGCCTCACAGGAACCCTTCCTTGCCGGCGACGAGAAACTTGCGTATATCACGGGAGAGCCGGCGAACGACGCACGCTTCATCCCCGTCTTCGCACATTCACTGCAGCATGTCGGTGGGTACACTCCGGAGGAAGCCACCCGGGTCGCGGCCACCCTGCTGCCCGACGTGCTGCCTTACCAGCCCGGTCGCGCAGCATCGTACCCGACCAACGGCCGGGCCCTTACCGACGACGTTGAGGCGTACTTCCTTCCGGTGGTCACGAATGGAAAAGTGAAGGGAGACGGCCTGAAACCCCATACCGATCTGCTCGCGGAGTTCCCGTACGTAGGGCCGCCGCACAACGTGGCGTGAAAAAAGCCGGCGCGGCCCTTCCTAAGCCTTAGCGGCTGGGCGAAAACGCGACTCCTTCAACGCTGGCCCCCCGCGAGAGATCCTGATTGAAGCTGAACTCGTAGGTCAGAGCGGTCGCGCTGTATTTGTAGAGATCGATCTGCCCGCTTGCATAGTCCGCAGCCGCGAACGTCGTTCCCTTTGCGTCGACTTTACCGTAGAGTGATAGTCCTTGAAGGGCGAAGGGTCCGGCGACGAGCTTGCACGCCGGTCGGCATCCGGAGTAGACGAAAAGACGCGCGGCGGTCGAATCGAGCGCGAGCAGATTGCCGCTCTTGTCAATCTCCAGGCCTCCATAGCTGGAGTTCTGGAAACCCGAGGCGGCTCGGCCCTTTCCCGCACAGTGGGCAAAATAGATCAGTGTTGGGTTGCTGCTTGTATCGATGGCCGATGCCCAGCAGTCGCCTCGCTTGTCGAGAGCGACGCCGGCCACGCGGTACATTTGCGGATTGGTGAGATTCACCGTGCAGCCTTCGGCGACGGTGCAAAGCGTGATGCTTCCCGGCGGCGGATTCGATATCGGCCCGTCGTCCTCGATATTGGCGACGGCTATCGTCTTGGTCAAAGCATTCGCGCTAGCGACGTCCACGGGAAGCCCGTAGGGGTCGTGAAGCG
>JBAQAW010000003.1:0-3292 GCA_049285915.1 Candidatus Cybelea sp.
TCGCTGCCGATTCCTTGTGGAGCAATGCCGTCGAGCTCCGCAAGGGCATCCTCCGGCAGGCGCAGCGCGGCTCCGGCCACGTTCTCGTGCAGATGCGCGACCGAAGACGTCCCGGGGATGAGCAGAATGTTTGGCGAGCGCTGCAGCAGCCACGCGAGCGCAACCCCCATCGGCGTTGCGCCGAGGCGTTCGGCGACCGAGTTCAGCGTGCCGGACTGCAACGGCGTGAAGCCTCCGAGAGGGAAGTACGGAACGTAGGCGATCCCTTGCGCGGAGAGCGTAGCGATGAGTTTATCGTCGTTTCGATGCGCGATGTTGTAGAAGTTCTGCACGCAGACGATCGGCGCGATCGACTGGGCTTCGGCGATCTGCTGCGGCGAGACCGTGCTGATGCCGAGATGTTGGATCAAACCTTCCCGCTGCAGCTGCACGAGGGTGCCAAACGGTTCCGCGATCGAGCCGGGCTCCGACGAACTCAATCCGCCGACGCGGAGGTTCACCACGTTCAGTGAGTCGAGGCCGAGATTCTTGAGGTTGTCGTAGACCGCTTGACGCAGCTCTTCGGGAGCCAATGCCGTAGGCCAGCCGCCTTGCGCATCCCGGCGCGCGCCTACCTTGGTGACGATGCGCAGATCGGCCGGGTATGGGTGCAGCGCCTCTTTGATGATTTGATTTGTGTAATGCGGGCCGTAATAGTCGCTCGTATCGATATGATTGATGCCGAGGCCGACCGCCTCGCGCAAGACCGCGATGGCCGCGTTGCGGTCGCGTGGCGGCCCGAAGACGTGGGGGCCGGCCAACTGCATCGCCCCATATCCCATTCGGGTGACCGTTAGGTCTTCGGCCAAGGTGAAGGTGCCGCCGGGAAGCCTCATTTGATTACGACGGGCTCGACGTCTCTTCGATCGAGTCCACGCGGTCGGGATAGAATGCGAGGTAGTCCTTGATTTCGGCGACGGCATCGTAGGGCGCCTCGTACGTCCACAGCGCGTTCTTTCCGCGATCGCCGCCGACCGTGAAGGTGTAGTAGGCAGCATCGCCCTTGTACGGGCAGTAGCTTTGGTTGTCGCTTCGCTCCAGCAGCGACATATCTACGTCATCGCGTGGGACGTACTGGACGGCGGGATAGTCGCTCTCGCGCAGGGTCAAAGCCCGCGTCGTGTCGGCGACGACTCGCCCGGCAACGTTCACTCGAACGCGCGAACGGTTGCGTTCGATGGTAATGGGGTGCTCGGAGTTCGGGATTTTGACGGTTTTCATGCGCTTACAAGACCGTTGTGAAAACGACGGGGTTGCACACGCCGGGCAGGCGACGGGTAGCCGCGCGGCAGCGGGCTGGGGCCTTTTGCCGGATGCTAGCAAGCCACGGCCTCCACGTGCAACCTCGCGGCCGGCCCGGTACATCATGGTGGGGCAAAGTGAGGATGACGAGTTATGGCAAAGATTCTGTTACAAACGACGATACCGTTCGCCGAGGACGACTGGAATGTTTCGCGCTTTTCCCTTCTGCGCGATACGCTCGTCGCCGACGCCCACGAGGTAGTTGCACGAAACGAAGTCTTGGATGAGAACCGCAACGATCAGGTGCTCACGCGACTGCCTGATTCGGACTTCGATCAGTTGTGGTTGATGGCCGTCGACACTGGCGATGGCCTTACTCAAGCTGAGAGCGACGCGGTTATCGAGTTCCGCAAACGGGGCGGCGGCGTCGTGACCGCGCGCGACCACCAAGACCTGGGGCTTTGCCTCCGTCATCTCGGTTCGCTCGGCCAGTTCAATCATTTTCACACGTACAACCTCGAGCAGGGTCGCACGGAGAACGACGACCAGGATAACCCGAATATTTCCTACCCGAACTACCATTCCGGTGCGAACGGCAACTACCAGAAAATCGCAGCGCAGGGTCCGGTCCATCCGCTCCTAAAAAGCACGAAAGCAAACCGAGGCGTCATCGAGTATTTTCCCGCGCATCCGCACGAGGGGGCGGTCGGCGTACCCGAAGGGATCGCCTTCGCTCGCGTCATTGCGACGGGCACCAGCACGGTGAGCGGCCGGGACTTCAACCTCGCAGTCGCGGTCGACGGCGAGCCGTTCGATGGCGGAGTCATGGGGCGGGCGATCGCGGTTTCGACGTTCCACCATTTTGCCGATCTCAACTGGGACACCGAGCGCGGCGCACCAAGTTTCGTCACCGATCGACCCGGCGACGAGATAAAGCGCGATCCCGCTCGGCTCGAGATCTTTAAGGATTACGTCCGCAACATGGCACGTTGGTTGGGCGTGCGGTCGAAGTAGCCGTTAGTGATCTACAAATTTGGAGACTTCGCCTAGCGTAGGGTCGAGCCGGAGATCCTCTTGAGTGTATTTGCGGTCTTCATGCCCGCCGGGAACCTTCACGCGCACGAGGATCTCGTGCGGATGTACTTCTCTTACGGTGCCTTCTTCCGCGCTGCCATCGATGCGAACGCGATCGCCGACCTTCAGCATTTCCGCTTCCTTTTCTCGTTAGAACGCCGCTATCCTGAGAAGGATGGTGGGCGCCGAAATCGATTTTCTCCTTCCCGTAGCGGCGAGGCCGCCCGGGAGGCGCCCAGCCGCCGGGCCTTTGAGCGGAGGCTCGACCGGAGGAATCCCTGCGCTTGCAGTGGGAAGTCTCCGGCATCCCGAACGCCGACACCTTACCACCGCTCAAGTGAGGCATACATGTCGATTCTTTCCGACGTCAAAGAGATTCAAGCCAAAGTACGCGAGGCCATGCAGAACGGTCCGGTAACCCCGTACTATTCGCTGCCTCTCGACAAAGTTTACGAAGTGCTCAATGCCGCGCTGGCCTCGGAGATCATCTGCGTGCTGCGCTACAAGCAGCATTACTACATGACCACTTCGATTCATCAGGAGCAGTTGCAAGGGCTCTTCAAAGAACACTGGCTCGACGAAGAGAAGCATCTGGAACTTATCGCCGATCGTATCAAGCAACTCGGCGGTGTCCCAGATCTCAATCCAAACGGCATCAGCAAGCGGGCCTTTTCATCCTTCGAAAGCGGCCACACGCTGGCGGATCTGTTGCGTGAAGATCTATTGGCCGAACGCGTCGTCATTAAGATTTACAGCGACATCATCACATTTTTCGGTAAAGAAGATCCGGTGACCCGGCGGATGTTCGAAGGAATCCTCAAGGACGAGGAAGATCATGCCGACGAGATCGCCGACCTACTTTACACAGTCGATCCGAAAACCGGCAAGACGGTCGAGCAGTTCAGCGGCGATTCAGTTAGCAAGCCTTTCAAATCCT
>JBAQAW010000004.1:0-3714 GCA_049285915.1 Candidatus Cybelea sp.
ATCGCCGTCGCGCGGAAGAGATAGTTATACGCGATCATCGCCGATTGCTGGCTTACCATTTGCGTGAGCTGGCCGATCGAGTAGCCGTGCGACTGCGTGACGCCCGAGGCCAAGACGTTCCAGGCAATGGCGGTTTGGTGCGTGAGCATCGTCGTGAGGATCGCGATGCCGAGGCTGCCGCCGAGCTGGCGCAGGAGGGTAAAGACGCCGGTTGCGCCGGCCATCTCGGGAACCGGGACGTCGCCGAGCGAGATCGTCGTCAGCGGCACGAAGAGGAAGCCTAGCGCAAAGCCTTGGATCAAGCGCGGCCAGAAGACGTCCCAGTAACCCGCCTGCACGCTCAGTCCGCCCAGCATCCACGTCGACCAGGCGAAGAGCAGCGTGCCGAAGACGATCGACCACCTGCCGTCGATCCGATTGAGAATGCGCCCGATGATCAGCATCGAGACCGCGGTCGAGAACGCGCCGGGCATCAGCGCGAGGCCCGTGTCGAACGCGGTGAAGCCGAGCAGCGATTGGAAGAAGAGCGGCAGGATCAGCGCGGTTCCGTAGAGGCCGAAGCCCATGATGATCCCGAGGAACGAGCCGACCGAGAACGAGCGAAATTTGAAGACCTTTAGATCCACGATCGGATGGCGGTCGCGTAGGGATTTGACCACGAACGAGATTAGCGCGAGGGCCGAGACCAGCGCGCAGACCTGGATCGTGTGCGAGGAGAACCACTCGTCGCGCTCGCCCTGTTCGAGCACGAACTGCAGCGTCGAAAGGCCGGCCGTCAGCAGGCCCAGCCCGACCCAATCGATGCCGCCCTTGGGCTTGGCGATGTACTTGGGATCGGGGATGAAGGCGAGTGTCATCAAGAATGCCGCGATGCCGATCGGCACGTTGATGTAGAAGATCAGGGGCCAGTTCGCGTTGTCGACGATCCAGCCGCCGAGCGCGGGGCCGATCGCCGGCCCGACCATCGCGCCCATACCGAAGATCGCCATCGCGGCGCCGCGGCGCTCGGGCGGAAAGGTCTCGAACATGATCGCCTGCGCCGTGGGCTGCAGCGCGCCGCCGCCGATGCCTTGAACGATTCGGTAGAAGACGAGCACCCAGATCGAGCGCGCCGTGCCGCAGAAGAAGGAAGCGATCGTAAAGACCGCAAGCGAGGTCGCGTAAAAGGTTTTGCGGCCGAGCAGCGCCGTCAGCCAACCGTTGAGTGGCATGACGACGACGTTGGCCAAGATGTATCCGGTAGCGACCCAGGCGACCTCGTCGACCGTCGCCCCCAAGTTCCCGCCGATCGTATTGATCGCCACGTTGACGATCGTCGTATCGATGATCGCCATGATGAGGCCGAGCATCACCGTGATGGTGATGAGGGGAACCGAACCTCCCTCGCTTCGGCGAACGGCCGCAGCGGTCGTGGTCATCGAGCCAACATTCTTAGAGGCGTCCTACCCATTCCCGAACAAGGGACCGTGCGGTGCAGCCAACGGTTTCGCCCCCTAAGAGAACGGCCGCTCTTCTCGTTGCGGCCGCTTTCGCCGTCTTTGCACTGATTGACGTCCTCGCATTTCGCACCGGACTCTACCACGCCGTTCTCGACCCCGCTTCGAGCACTGGAAGTTTCGAGACGGCGATCAAACGCTTCCGCGCTCTTGAGGCCGTTCCGAAAACCGACGTGCTCGTGCTGGGCGACTCGCGCATCTACTCCGGCCTCAATCCGCAAGCGGCCAGTGCCGCCGCGCCGGGACTGCGCTTTCTCAACGGCGGCGTCCCGGGGACGACGCCGCGCTGCTGGCCGTTCTTCGTTCGCGCGATCGATCCGCAGGCGCGGCGCTTTCGCGCGGTCGTCATCGCGGTGGATACCTATGCCGACGACGACAGCGCGATCGGCAGCCTCGACGGCGACGATCGTCCGATGGACCTGCGGTACGTCGTCTTTCAGACGCGGCTCGGCGATCTGCCCAAGCTGGCCGGCTCGTTCTCCGATCCGCGCGAGCGCGTCGAGAACGGGATCGACCTCTTTTGGCGCGGGCAAGAGCTGCGAGACGACGTGCAGGCATTCGCGGCCAATCCGCTCGCGCGGTTTGCCGCCATCGCGGCGGCGCGCGGCACGGATACCTACGATCCGCTCGCCGCCCACCCGCGAAGCGAGTCGCTCGCCGGCCTGAAGGTCGACTTCGCATCGGCGAAGATCGACTACCCGCCGGGGCCTACCGGCAGCGAACAGAGCGCGATCGCGACGCAAGTGCTCAAGGTTCCCGCACCGAGCGCCTCCTACGCGAAGTACCGCCTCCAGTGGCTCCTGCCGATCGCCGCTCGCTACGCGCAGACCGGAACGCCGGTCTTCTTCGTGCGGATTCCGACGCGGCCGGTCCATCGCAGGGCGTCGCAGGAACCGACCGGATCGCTCGTCGACATCGCGCAGCAGCAGCACGCGCGGCTGATTGCGGCGCAGCCCTATATCGCGCTCGAGCGCCCCGAACTCTTCGCCGACGAAGACCATCTCAACGTGCAGGGCAGCCTGCTCTTCAGCCGGCTGCTCGGCCGCGACGTCGGCACGGGACTCTCGCAAGCGCCGCCGCGCAGCGTGCCGGTCTCCGACGCGGTGCTGCCGAGTTCGGCGGCCGCGCTGCCCGTCGCGCCGCCGGAGCATCGCGATCTCTCGTGGTTCGCCGCGGCCTGCGGCATCGGCATACCGCTGCGCTTCCAGTCGTATGAGTTCTGGCTCTTCTTTGCGGTGATCTGCGCGCTCTTCTATCTGCTGCCGCGGCGCGCCGGCTTTATCTTTCTCCTGATCGCGAGCTACTATTTTTACGCGCGCTGGAACGCGTGGTACGTCCTCTTTCTCTGGATTCTGACGGCGAGCGACTTTCTGATTGCGATTGCGCTCGAGAAGCGGCGTGAGAGCGGGCGCAGCAGCAAGCTGCTCCTCGCACTCGGCGTCGCGGCGAACCTCGGCTTTCTGGGAAGCTTCAAGTATACGAACTTTGCGAGCAGCACCGCCGCCGCGCTGATCGGCATGCACGGCAATCCGTGGCTCGTCAACCTCTTCGTTCCGATCGGCATCAGCTTCCACACCTTCCAAAGCATCTCGTATCTCGTCGACGTCTATCGCGGGCGGACGGTCGCGATCCGCAAGCCGCTCGACTACGCGCTCTATCTCGCCTTCTTTCCGCAGCTCTTGGCGGGCCCGATCGTGCGCGCCGGGCTCTTCTTTGGCGAACTCTTCACCTGGCGTCCGCCGGGGCCGCAAGACGTCACCTACGGTCTCGCCCGCGCCGGTTTCGGCTTGCTGAAGAAGACGGCCATCGCCGATCAGTTCGCGGGCGTCGCAAACGGTTATTTCGATGCAATCTCGAGCCACCCGGGATCGCCCGCTGCCTGGACCGCGATGTTTGCCTTCAGCATGCAGATCTATTTCGATTTCTCGGGCTACAGCGACATCGCGATCGGCTGCGCGCGCATGCTGGGATTCGTCTTCCCCGAGAACTTCCGCATGCCGTATCTCGCAACCAGCGTCACCGATTTCTGGCACCGTTGGCACATCACGCTCTCGACCTGGCTGCGCGACTATCTCTACATTCCGCTGGGCGGAAATCGCGGCGGCGCGCTCGCCACGCTGCGCAACCTGATGATCACGATGCTGCTCGGCGGCTTGTGGCACGGCGCGCAGTGGACCTTCGTCGCGTGGGGCGGCGTGCACGGCGCGGCGCTCTGCAT
>JBAQAW010000005.1:0-13106 GCA_049285915.1 Candidatus Cybelea sp.
ATGAGGCTTGTGATAATCGCAGCGCTCACGCTGCTCTCAATCGGTGCCGGGCACGGTTCACCGGCGCTGCGAACGCACCCATCGTGTGCTTTCAATCTTCCGCTGAACGCGGCGCAGTGCCAACGGCTCCACGCGGCGACCGGCGGTGCCGGCGCAAGCTGGGGGTCGAGCGGCACGAGTTCGACGCTGCTCTACACGTCGGAACCCTTTGACGCGGCCGTCGATATCTGGACGGTGAGCGCGAAGGCGCTCAAGTCGAGCGGACGCCTAGAGCTTGGAGCGGGAGCGGTTCCGCTCGGCCTGGCGGTCGATACGGCGCAGAATCTTTACGTCGCGATCGGCACCTTGGGTTCGGGCACACCGAGCGTCGCCGTCTTTCCACGCGGCGCCACGAAACCGAGCAAAACCTACACGCAAGGGCTCACCGCGCCGGTAGATGTCGCGGTAGACGCGCACGGCACGCTCTACGTCGCGAACCTCGCGAACGCCGGCGGCGGCGGTTGCGGAGAGGGCAGTGGCCCCGGCGGCAACGTGATCGAGTACGCGAAGGGCAGCATGAGCCCGACGCGGACGATCGACGACTTCATCGGCTGCCCTGAGGCGATCGCCGTCGACTCGAGCGCCAATCTCTACCTGACGAACCTGTACTATCCGGCGACCGGCTTCGTTCAGAGCGATGTCACCGAGTATGCGTATAAGTCGACGCACGGCAAAGCGCTGGGGCTGCAAGTGCCGGGAGGCCCCGATCTCGGTGGGATTCAGATTGCGTCCAACGGCGACGTCGTCGTGCAGAACGTGGAGGACGACGCAACGCTTAATCAGATCCTGACCTTCCCCCACGGCTCGACGAAACCGTCGAACACGATCCAGTATCCCGGCACGGGGTGGGGGACCGGATTCAAGTTCTTTGCGCTCTCCGGCAATCGGTTCTACGCACCGGCCTACATCGTCGAGAACTTCTCAGACGTCGTGACGCGGCCGGCGGAGTTCGCCTATTCCAGCGGACGCGAGCTGCTCGTGCAAAAAACGATCAGCAGCACGGAACCGTTCGCCTACGGGATGGCGGTGAGCCCGGGAAAGTAATGGCGGGTTTGCAAAACGCGGGGAGAGCAGGAAGCGGTCGATCAGATTTGGGCCGCGACAAGACGTCCCCTCCGGTAATCTTTAACGACGGCCGTGGCGTATAGTCCGCCCCTGCTCTAACCGTGTGCTCCGGTCCAACCTCATACTCCGGCGGCCGGAACGGCACTACAATAGCACGCTCGCCGACGACGAACACTCGGGCGGAGTGCCTAAATGTTCGGCGGAAGTGCCTAGTTTACGCGTTAACGGTAACCAGTTCCGGGATAGCGTGAGACGACGGCGTTCGCAACGTACGCGTGCTTGTGCCAATCGTAGGTGAAGCGATCGTAGAGGCGCGGGCCGCGCGCATAAGGATCCTGTGGACGCGGCACGTTGAAGTATTCGCCGACGATCGTCGAAGCGCTCACCTCGAAGCGGAAGAATCCGTGCTGGTCGTCGACGTACGACTCGAGCGTGACGTCGACGCCGTACTCCTTATCGGGAACGACGATCGGCGTGCTCGTCGCCTTTACCGACTTCTGCATCTTATGCAGGTTCGAGTAGCCGCCGGCACCGGCAATGAGAAACGATCGCCTTCTCACCTTTGATCGGAACGCTGAAGCGCTGCATGTTGTGCACGTGTGCGGCGACGACCAAATCCGGGTAACGCCCCGAGGCGGCGATCGCCTTCATCACCGGTTCCTGAACGTGCGGGCTACCCGAGTGAAAGTTATCGAGTGAGTAGATCGGGTGGTGCATCGTCAGGATCAGCGCGCGGTCTTGATCCGCTTTAGCGGCCGTGAACTCTTCGACGAGCCACTCGTACTGCGTGTCGTCGAGGTCGCCGCCGGGCTCGACGTTCGTGTAGAGGCCAACGATGCGCGCGTGCGGGGCGAGCAGCGTCCAGTAGACATACGGCTGCGTCATCGCGTCGCGAGGAATATCGCCGGCTTCGGGCTGGTGCACCGCGCGCGGCGCGCAAAAGTTCTTGATGAATCCTGCGAGGCTCGACTCGCCTTGGAGGTTCTCGCCGTCGTGGTTTCCCGGGATCGCAAAGACCGGGCCGGGGTAGTGCTCGTACGGTTCGTAGAACTGTGCGTAATACTGCGCGTCTTGCCCGTTGAAGTAGACGCAGTCGCCGCACGAATAGAAGAACGCGGGATTGTAGATCGGGTCGTTGGCGAATTGCGACTCCATTCCATCGACGACGTTGAGCTGGTCGCGGTTGTTCGCATTGGGCGCGTTGCCGGTATCGCCGGAGAGCTGAAAGACGAGCGTATCGGGATGCTGCGGATAGCTTTTGACGAACGTCGATCCTTTCACCACGTCGGCGAGATCGAGGCGGTATGGCGGCTTCTTCCACGGTTCTGGAAGCGGGCGATGCTGCGTATTGCGAGTCTTTTGCGCCTCGCGCTGCTTGAGAACGAGTTCGTCGCCAGACGACGGGCGTTGCCGACCAAAAGCGCGTGCCATTCGAAACACCTTCCTTTTTGCCGACCGCTTTGAATGGGACGTGCGGCACTCCTTCGTTAAGCGCGTTAGCGCGGCTTAAGCAAGCTTGAAGTAGGGATGCCGGCGGCGCGGCGCGCATGAGGCGCTCGTGGCGACTCAACTGCGATTCGGCGTAGCGACGGCCGACCATCAATGCGAGGCCTACGACGGGCACGACGACATTCGCGATGCCTGGGAGCGCGTGCGCGGGCTCGTCGGGCGCGGCAAGGGGACCGACTTTTGGAATCGGTACCGCGAGGATATCGAGCTCGCGCGCGGCCTAGGCTGCACCGTCTTCCGGCTCTCGCTTTCGTGGGCGCGGCTCGAACCGGAGCCGGGCGCTTGGAACGATGAGGCCTTCGCGCACTATCGTGACGTGCTGCAGGCAATTCGCGCTGCGGGTATGTCGGCGATGGTGACGCTGGTGCACAATACGTGGCCGCTGCACGTGCAGGCGGCCGGCCAGGGTGCGGGGCTGCTCGACGCGGGCTTTCCCGACCGCGTCGGCGCGTTTGCGGGCGAGGTCGCGCGGCGGCTCGGCGACGGTATCGACTATTACGTAACGCTCAACGAACCCGATCAGCTCGTCTACGGTTGGATCAAGGGCTTTTGGATGCGAGCCTACCCCATGCCGCCGGGGCAGCCGCCCTATCAAAGCGGCGACGCGCAGATGGACGACGTGCTGACCGTGATTCCGAACCTGTTTCGCGCAAATGCAAAGGCTCGTGAGGCAATCAAGCAGGCTCACCCGGATGCGCGCGTCGGCACGAATCCACTCGTTCTCGGCTTGCCGCGATGGTTACAGGGACTGATCGATCGCAATGCTACGCATCTGCAGTCGCCGGCGGCGGCGAAGCGTCAGGTGGCGCGGTTCGCAAACGCTTCGATCGTTGAGGGCGGTCGCGTCGATTGCTCGATCGCACAACTCACGCTGACCCTCGAGCGAGGCGAGCACGCATTCTTTTCGGAGCCGTACTATTGCACGCGCTTTGCGGTACTGCACGCAAGCGGCGCCGGTCTACCGGCGAGCGCGCTGGAATGGCGTGGACGGGTTGCAGTCGTCGCGCAGACACTCCCGGCTAAGAAGGTCGCCGGATGGTTTCCCGCAGCGACGATCGTTTATGCCAATACGATGACGGAGGCAGTCGAGGCGTTGCGACGCGGCGACGCCGACGCCGTCTTCGACGACGAAGCGATGCTGCGGCAGTATGCCGGCGAGACGCTGACGCTGACGCAGCTCGATGGGCTGCCGCAGTATTTTGCCGTTGCGATGGCGCTGGGCAGCCGCACGCTGCTGAACGTCGCCGACCGTGCCATCCGCGAGCTGCGGCGCACTCACCCGGAGATTCCCAACGCGTTCAATCGTAAGACGATCGCGCACATCGGACGCGAAGAAGACGCGAAGAGCGACGCGGGTCAATCCGTTCCCGATATGGACCCGGCAATCGCGCGCATTCGCAAACGGGGGGTGTTACGAGTGGGAATCCATCCGGGCGTGGCGGGGCTGTGCACCCTTCGACAAGCTCAGGGTGACACCAATGAATCCTTCGACAGGCTCAGGATGACACAGGGAGCGGCACACGATAGCTATGACGGGCTGGAGCCGGAGATTGCGCGGGAGATGGCGCGGTTGATCTTCGGAGACCCCGGGCGCGTCCAGCTCGTTCCGCTCCACGGCGAGCGCCGCTTGAATGCGACCCGATCCTCATGGCTGCATGCGTTGTTCTCGCTGCGCAAGGGGCTCGCGATCTTCACGACGCTGCTCGGCACCAACTGGTGGAATCTAGGGCTGGCCGGGAAGTTGCCCGAGTTTCTCTGCCCCCCCGAGTGCGTCGGGGCGCTCGACTACGTCGGCCTCGATTATTACTGGGGCGTACGGTCGTTTTGGCCCTCGCAGCTGCACCGCCTGAGCGCCGCCTCCGATTTTGACTATGCAAATGCGCCCGCGTGGCCCGACGCACTCGACCTCATCATCGCCGAGGCCGAGCGCGATTTTCCCGGGAAGCCGATCGTCATCGTCGAGAACGGCTGCGTGGCCCGCGTGCCCGGATTCTCGCGCTCCGATTATATCGCGGCGCACGTCAAGCAGGTGCGCAAGGCCGTCGAACGCGGCGCCCCGGTCGAAGCGTATCTTTGCTGGAGCATCACCTCGAACCGCGAGTGGGGCCTTCCCTTTGACGGCGGCAGCGATTTCGGGCTCTATCACGTCGACCTGGACACGGATCCCGAGCTCAAACGGGTCCCCACGGACTCGAGCCGGACCTATGCCGCGCTGATCGCGCAGTAGCCGGACGTCTGCGGACGGGCCGGCCGCTAAGCTCCATTCATACAACTGCTAACGCCGCGCCGGCGGCACACCAGAATGGAGTGAACCCGTGCTCAGCAAATCGCTCATGGCCCTTACCGCTTCGGCAATCCTCGGAAGCACCGCCATCGGGCTCGCGCGCCCCGTTGCGCCGCCGCCCCGTTTCTTCCAGCCGGACCAAACGTTCCAACCCGATCATAAGAGAAAGACGCCGATCAAGGCCGGCATCGTCAACTCGAGCGGATCGATCGTCGCGGGAACCGGGTACTCGGTCAGCCACGACGGCACCGGCGAGTACACGCTCGACGTTCCGGCCGGCTTCTTCAAAAACTGCCCGGCAGTCACGGTAACACCGTCCGGCCTCAACGGCCATCTCGCGATCCCCGACGACTACAACTACGAAGCCTGCGGCAACAACGGCGAAGTCAAGCTGCAGATCCGTTTGTACGAACGCGCCTCGGGAGCGCTGCAAGACAATGCCTTCCATTTCGCGATGATCGATACGTAATCGACGCTACGGTAATCGATTTGAGGCCCGCCCTCACCCGCGGGCCTCGTTGGCTTTTTCTACAGGAGATCGGAGAACCGCATGCGCATCGACCCGGAGACCGAGCGTGAAGACCATCGTTTCGTATTGCGTTTCTGGCGCGAGCCGTCGACCGCCCAGAGCGCTTGGCGCGGCAGCGTGTACGAGGTCTCGAGCGCGCTCGGGATCGCCTCGGGGAAGCTGCGCGATCTCTGGGATTTCATCGCCTTGCGCCTGGGCGGCGATGACGACACGCAGCTTCCCGGGGAAACGCAGGACGACGAATAGAAGGCGCCACGACGAGCAAGACTGTGCAATCAACGCAGCGCCGGACGCTCGACGTTCGGCTCTTGGGACAAGTCGAGGTCACGGTCGACGGCCAGCCGTTTCGGTTGGCGACGCCGCGCAAATCGCTGCAGCTTCTGGCCTACCTCCTCATGCATCGAGCGGCGGCCGTTTCGCGCGATTACCTCGCGTTTCTGCTCTGGCCCGACGAGGAAGAGGGCGTGGCGCGCGGACGCTTGCGCTCGACGATCAGCGATCTCCTGCGCGTCTTGCCGCAGCCGGGCAGCGACTTCATCGGCACCAACACCGACGAGGTATGGTGGAACGGCGAGGCCGAGCTATGGCTCGATGTCGACGCATTCTCCGAGGCGGCGAAGGACCCGGAGCGCCTCGAGGAGGCCGTCGCGCTCTATCGCGGCGATTTGCTCCCAGAGCTTTACGACGAGTGGCTCTACGGTTTTCGCGAGCGCTTGCGTAACGTCTATCTCACGGCGCTGACGCAACTCGTTTCGGCGTTGCGCAAGCGCGGCGAATTCACGCGAGCGATCGAAGTCGCGCGTAAAATTCTCGAGGCCGACCCCTGGCGCGAGGATATCGTGCGCCGGATCGTGGCCTTGCGTTACGAGTCGGGAGATGCAGCGGGAGCGATCAGCGAGTACCGCACGTTCGAGTCGCGGCTGCGCGAAGAGATGGGCGTGGACCCGATGCCCGAGACGGTAGTGCTGGCCGAACGGGTCGTGCGGGGAGATATCGCCGGCGAAGACGACGGCGACGCGATGTCGGCACCCGCAGCACGCGGAGACGAACGCCGGAGCCTTCTTCCGTTCGCCGGGCGCGAGCGCGAGATCGAACGGCTCAGCGAAGCCTGGAGCCGCGCGAAGATGCAGCGCGGCGGCATCGTCTTCATCGGCGGCGAGCCGGGCATCGGTAAATCTCGCCTAGTGCGCGAGTTCATGGCGTCGGTTGAAGAGTCGGGCGGACGCGCGCTCTACGGCGCGACCGGTTTTCCCGAGGCGTTCCCCTATCAGTGTTTGGTCGACGCGCTGCGCGAGCAGCTTCCGCTCGTTGCGGCCACCGATATCGGCGCGACGTGGTTCGCGGCCTTAACGAGCGTGCTGCCGGAGCTGGCGCATCGCGTCGGGCCGCTGCCGGAGCTGCCGGCAATCCGCGTCTCCGATCAGCGGCGGCGGCTCTTCGACGCGTTGGGACGCGTGCTCGTCGCGTTGGCGCGGCCCCGGCCGCTGCTCGTCGTGCTCGAAGATCTGCACTGGGCGAGCCAGGTGACCTTCGACGCGCTCGCGTTTTTGCTACAACGAATCGTCGGCGCCCGAATTCTTTTCTTGGCGACGTTTCGCGACAACGAGACGTTGGCACGCCATCCACTGCGCCGGCTCGCCCGCGAAGCGACGGTCGAAGGCAGTGCGGTCTCGCTTTCGGTACCGCCGCTCGACCGTAGGATCGTCGAGCGAATCGTCGCACTTTCCGGCGCTTCTTCGGACGGCACATCGCTCGCCGAGCTTGCGGCGGCGCTGCACCGTCGCTCGAGCGGCAATCCGCTCTTTCTCGCTCAGCTCCTCGAAGCGCCCTCGCCCGAAGAAGCCGTTCCGGCAACGGTGGCTTCGCTGGTCGAGGCGCGCGTCGCCGCGCTCTCCGCGGAGACGCAAACGGTCGCCGAGGTCGCGGCGCTGGCCGGGCAACGGTTCTCGGCCGAGCTCGTCCGCGACGTTACCGGTTACAGCGACGCGATCGTCGAACGCGCGCTCGACGAACTGCTCGATCACCGCCTCGTGCAGGAGACGACGGGACGCGGCATTCTACCGTATGCGTTCGGCCATCAACTCGTCAAAGAGGCGATCGCCGCGCTTGTCGAGCCGCAACGTTTGCGCGAGCGAAGCCGCCGCTTGGCACGCGCGCTCCGAGAGCTCTACCCCGAGCGAAATCGCGAGTTCGCCTCGCAGATCGGATCGCTGCTCGAAGCGGCGCAGTCGTTCGACGAGGCCGCGGCCGAATACGCCGCCTCGGCGGCCTACGCACTCGATCTCGGCGCGCCCGACGACGCCCGGCGCGACGTCGACCGTGCGCTCGGGCTCGCGGCCGATACGGCGACGGTAGTGCAAATCTGGCTGTTGCGTCAGCGCATCGACGAGCGTGCGAGCAACGTCGCGCAAGAGCGGGCGGATCTCGATGCGCTGGCTTCAATCGCCGAAGAGCGCGACGACGAAGAGCTGCGCTGCCGCGTGCTGTTTCGCCGATCGCGGCTGGCCTTCAACGATTATACCGGGCGCGATGAAGTTTTCACGCCCCTGGCGGAGTTGCGCCAGCGAGCCCAGCGCAACGAGAGCGTGCATTGGCAAGCCGAAGCCGATCTTCTCGAGAGCATGTTCTATCCGCTCGGCGTCCCCGCAAGCCGGGGCGTGACGCTAGCCCGACAGGCACTGGAGGCCTATCGAAAGATCGGCGACACGTCGGGAGTCGCGAGGGCGCTCGCCGAGACGGTGCATCTGACACTGCTCGGCGGGAACGTCGAGGAGGCCGAACGCATCGGGCTCGAGGCGCTCGAGATGGCGGAGCAGCTCGGCGACTATTCGATCTCTGAGCGCGTGATTTCGCAGCTGCACGCCAATGCGATCGGCCTGCTCGATTGCGACGCCGCCGAGAAATGGGCCGATCGCTGGGTCGACCTCACGGTGCGGGCCGGCGACCGCCGCTGCGAAGCCGACGCACTAGGCCAGAGCACGTGGCAGCTGCAGTGGCAGTCAAACTTTCTCGACGCACTGCCGATCATGGAGCGCGCCGCGCAGATCTGCCGGGAGTGCGGCTTGATGCCGGCGCTGATGGTCGTGGAAATGAACGTGGCCGAGTTCTACGTGAAGCTCGGCGCATTCGAGACCGCGATCTCGAAGATCGAACGCGCTACCGGCGCCTATGCCGGTGTCGCGCCGCTCTTTACCGAGAAGGCGCGCAGCAATCTCATCATCCCGTTCACCTACAGCGGCCGCGCGGCGGAGGCCGTGACGTTAGGGCGCGAAGGGTTGAGCACGCTGCAGCAAGCGGAGAATAAATTCGGTCAAGAGGAGCGGTTGGGCAGCCTCGCCGAGGCGGAGTACGCAACCGGCGACCTGCGCAGCGCGATCGAGCATCTCGAAGCCGCGGCTGAACTTCGGCGCGAGACGTCGTTCGTTCAAGCGGCCGCGCAGTACGGCGCGCTCCTCGCCGCGTTCTACGCGCAGGCCGGTGATTGCGCTGCAGCGCGTTCACACGCCGGTTCCATTCCGGCGAAGGAGCCGGAACGGTCGGTTGGGCTTTTGTGGCCGCAACGCTCCGCGTGGTGTGCGGCATTTGCGTCCAACGTGTGTGGCGATGAAACCGCTGCGCGCGAGTGGCTCAATCGGGCGTACGCGCTGTATGAGGAGCATCTGCCGCATCTCGATGCGGAACAGCGCGAGATCTTCCTGAAACTACCGTGGCATCGGGCGATGCTTGCGGCGCGATCCGGTGATTGGCCGGCGGAAGCCTGGCGCGTTTAGGAAGCTACGGAGCTTTCCTCGTGCGGCGAGGACGCCGCATGGGCGGAGACGGCACGTGCCCGCCCGGAGCCAAGAAGCCTTTTACGGTCGCTTCGGCGAACCGCCGGATTTGGAAGGCGGTCCCAAAGCGGTGACCGCCGGGGGTAAGAGCAGATGTTCCAGGCGATGATCACGTGCCCTCAAACCGGAAAAGCCGTCCCGACGGGGTTTGCTTTCGGCACTCTCGCCGCGTTCGATGCGACGGTGTTGAGTAATAACTCGATTCAATGTCGGGAGTGCGGAGAACCGCATCTCGTCGATAACTCGACCGTCAAAGTCTTTCCTAACGAGATTTAGCCCACAGCGCGCCGGCGCTCAGCGTCCGGACGACACCTTGAAGATGAAGTCTTCGGGCTTAGGAAGCTGTCGTTTCTTGGGCGCGCTCGACGTCATCGTGTGATCATCCGGCGTCTCGCCTTTGCGGATAAGCAAGCGCCCGTTCCGGCGTTGGACGATGAGCGTCTCGCCTTCGCGTATTCCTTCCAAGATTCTTTTCGCGCGCCCACCGAAGAGGATGCCGATCGTTTCCAAGAGGCCCATGACTACCTTGATTTTACAACCTTCGAGGCTATTCCGACAACCGTGGCCGATAAAATTACAAAGAGCGCACATCTGACCAACATCATCTTCCTCCAAAGCGATATTTCGTTCTGCCGGATCGTCATTAGCATCCCGGCCGTTGCGGCTCCCCGCACGAGCCCCGGATTTTCTTCATAAGTCATTGCCAACGTTTCGGGGTCGGGAGCTACATCGGCGTCCCACCCGAAAAAAAGAGCGATGCCCGAAAGCACGCCCCCGAATGTTAAGAAGCCGGCGGCGATATCGTCGACCATCGACGCCTTATCGACGAGCAGGAAGGCCACTCCAGCCAACGCCGCAGCGATGAGCCCCAGAGACAGGTGAGAACGTCCCTGTAGCGATCTAGTTGAAGCTGAAGCTGATGCTCGACGGCAACATACACGAACTCATCGCAGCTGACATCGCCGAGGTCAACGGTAGAGATCGTCATACGAAGGGACTCTTTGAGCCTGCGTTCATTACCATCGTACTTCCCAATTGCTTAGCCGCCTGCGACCGCATTTTTACACTCGGAGTGAACGCCATTTTTCGCGAACGTCGGTTCGTTCCAGGCCAGTCGGTGGCAGGATCCAGATGCACTCAAGACCCTCGCCGTCGATTGTTGCAGCCCCGCCATCCCGCCCGGCGAGCACTCGCCGAGCAGGAGCCGGAGCCTCCAGCCTGTGAAAACACGCCGATGCGCTACGTTTTAGGTGCGGTCTTGGCGTTGGTGGCCCTCGCTTCGGCGGCGGTCGTCCGGGCGGACGCGCCGCCACTCCGCCACCTCGTCTACTCCTTCACCTACGAGCAGCGCCAGCATGGCGACGTGCCGAACGATCCCGGCACGTCGGGAGCGCACACGTATAACGGAAAGCTCGACGACCAGGGGACGATGACCGTCGACGTGCTGCGCGAAGCGCAGGATCGCGGGCTCCTCGTCGTCGTCAGCGAGCAGGGCCAGGGCTCGCGCCGCGCCGACCCGGCAACTTGCGCTGTCTACGGAAACACGACCGTCGTCTGTGAGCCCAAGAAGATCGTCAACGCCGAAGAACTGACGCTCCTGCGCTTTCTCGGCGCAAACTTCTATGATCCCAACGGGCTCGACGCCAAGCAGAGCTGGTCGGTCTCCGATAAAAAAGGCGGAACGACGATGACGGCCACCTACACCGTCACGAGCAATACCAACGGCGTGATGAAGATCACGGAGTCGCGGCACGTCGAAAGCACCGCGCAGGGTTCGATCACGGTCGACACGCAGACGAAGCTCGACTACGATTTCAACCGTCTGCTGCCGACGGCGATCGACGAATACGCCACCGAGGACCAGCATAGCGGCGTCATCGGCGTTTCGCAGACGACCTATCAGACGACGTATACGCTCGTCTCGGACTCGATGGCGAAAAAGGCGGCCCCCTAACTCTTTTCGGAACTACCGCGTGCCGTAGGTGAACGGTCCGCACGTCGCGTTGCCCGCGCTCGTTGCGACCGTCACCGTTACCGGCCCGAGCCCACCGGGCGGAGTCGTCACCGAGATTTCGACGTCGGAGTTGACGCGCACGGACGGTGCCGAAATGCCGCCAAAGCTTACGCCGGTCGTTCCCGAAAGGCCGCTGCCGCTGATCTTTACCTCATCGCCGCCCAGAATGTGACCCTGTGCCGGCTTGATGCCGGTCACGACAACCGGCGGCGTTGCAGCTGCGCCGGCCCCCCCCGACGGCGTCAGGATGACGTCCGATACACGTTTGATGAGTTCGCGAAAGACCGTTTCGCGATACCCGACGACGAACGCAATCAGGTAGTAGAGAAGATTCGTCGGCGCGATAACCGCTTGCGCGGGATTTGCAGGGTTTGCCGCCGGCGGCCCCGGCACCGAGCCTACGGCCAAGATACCGGCTTGAAAGGTCAGCCAGGCGATGATCGCGAGGCTGATGCCGATCAGCGGGCGCGTGAAATGCCAGAGCGCCCAGGTCGGATCCCAGTCGTTGCGATGATCGAAGACGCCCGAGAGCGAGATGATCACCGCGCCGAGCGCGCCGAACCACGGCACGCCCACCGGAAGCGAACCGAACGAAGCCGGCAGGCTGACGTGCAGCGCCGGCCCCAACGGCGGAAAATACAAGAGCGCCAGCGCGAAGAGCGCCAGCAGATAGAATATCTCGACGCATGCAACGAAAGCGCGCCGCTCGTAACGTGCCGTCATAGTGGGCGTTTGGACGGAGCGCAACGAATCACCTCGGCGTGAACCCCGAGACGCCCCGAGCGCGCATCGCCGACATCATCCGCGCCAGCGGCAAGATGGGCACCGATCAGCCCGGCGCCTCGCCGGAGCAACTCGCCGCGCTCGCGTCGGTAATCGGCGGCGGAGCTTCCGGCGCCACGATCCAGCTCTCGGAAGCGCTCTCCGAAGAAGTCGCGAAGCGCTTTCCGAAATTCGCGTCGAGCAGTTCGGTCGAGCGCGATGTTGACGCTTCCTACGAAGCGGCCGGACGTGCGCTGATTCTCGCGCTCCAGGCATGTGGGCTTAATCTCACGGCCGCCTTCGATACGGAGAGTGGGGCGGCTCTCGAAGTGAAGCGGCCGATGTCGCTGCTCGCGCCGGGGTTTACGCTCGCGATTACGCTCACCGACCGGGGCACCGTGACGCATCTGGGCGGCCAGGCGCAGCACACCGGGCTGGACTGGGGTCAGAACGCGAAACTGCTCGACCAGGTCTTCGATAAAACCAACGAGTATCTGACGCGCTTCAAATCGTAGCGCGCCGATTTACGACAGTTTCTGAATGAAGCTGATCGCGCTGACTCCGAGCGCCGTCACCCCGTTGATCGCAAACGGGTAGTTATTCGCGCTCGCCGCGTCGAGCGGTGTGAGCGTGACCGTGTCTTGGCTTCCGGCGATGGGCTCAAGCGTTCCCACAAACTCTTTGCCCGCATCCGCGAGCACCCTCTGGCCGAAGAGGTGTTTAATTCCCGCAATATCCATAGGAGCGCGACTTCGCCGATTGTCGAACTACGCCCCCGTGCTGATTCGGGACGCCTCCCCAGACGACGCCGCAACCGTCGCGGCGATCTATCGCCCCATCGTCGAGCGAACGACCATTTCGTTCGAGCTCGACGCGCCGGATGAGGCGGAGATGCGCTCGCGCATCGTCGAGATTACGCGCCGCTATCCGTGGCTCGTCGCGGTTGACGACGTCAGCGCCTATGTCGATGAGGCTGCACGGCAACACAGCATCGGCCGAACGCTCTATACCGAGCTGTTCGCCCGCCTGGCGCAGGCCGGCACGTTTCATCGAGCGTTTGCCGGAATCGCGCTG
>JBAQAW010000006.1:0-5553 GCA_049285915.1 Candidatus Cybelea sp.
CTACCCTTTGAGCCGCGCCTCGCAGGCGCTCCAGTCGATGTTTGCGATGAAGGCTTCGACGTACTTGCCTTTATCTGCGGGTTTGTAATCGCGCAGCCACGCGTGCTCCCACAGATCCATGACGACGATCGGTTCGCAACCGGCCAGGTTGTTGACGTTGTGGTCGCCGACCCAGACGTTGAGAAGCTGCTTCGTATCGGGATCGAGGTAGGTAATGGCCCAGCCGATGCCGCGCATCCCGCCGGTCGCAGCGAAGTCCTTCTTCCAGTGATCCACGTCGCCGAACGATTTGCCGAGGGCTTCGTGCAGTTTTCCCGCTTTTAGCTCGGACGGCTTGCTGGTGAGGTTATCGAAATAGTATTCGTGGAGCCGCATTCCGTCGAACTCCCAACCTAAGCGGCGGACGATCTCGGCGAACTCTGGGCTCGCGCCGGAATTTTGGCCGTTGCTCCGGAGCGCCTCGATCCGGTCGAGCAGGCCGTTGGTGTTCTTGACGTAGCCTTCGTAGAGGCCGAAGTGAATCTCGAGCGTTTGGTCCGAAATGCCTTGCAATCCGGACAGATTCCATTTTTTAGGCGAATATCGCGCAGTAGTACTAGCTGTGGTCATAGAGATGCCTTACCCATCCGCGCATGGAAAATCCTACGAAGGATGCGGTCGATTGAATCAAGTTGTGCGTAGGCTGCTCAATTTAGGATTACCTACCGTTATATTTGGAGCCGGGGCCGAGCTGCTGCCGAAAGGAGCCGTCCAATTCGGGGCCCACTCAGTCAACAACTCGACCAACAACTCGACGCTAAAAGGCGAGATCCTGGGCGTGACCGTCGCTCAGGCAGATAGTCACCGGTACGCTCGGTACGGGCCAGGTTTGCACCGTGGTCCGATAGACGCCCTCGTCGAGTTCCATCGATACGTGTGCAAAGGGAGCGCTCGCCGAGGCCACCTCACCGCACTGCGCGATCCGCTCGCCGAAGTCGGCTTTCTCTTGTAATGAAAAGTGCTCTTCGACGACCGTGTGGATGACGGTTGTGACGCAGCCTTCGACGGTTCGGCCTTCACGCAGAAGCCACGCAGCATAGCTCTCCTCGTCGATCGTGACCGGCAGCGTACGCGCCACGACGAGCGCGCCGCGCAGCCGCTCGAGACGATCGTGCTGATCCGGCCACACAAACGACGTCAGTCGCAGTCGATCTTCTTCTTTTGCCGCATCGAGCGGGTGCAGGTCACAGCCGCGCCGATCGGCGATTTTGAGAGGCACGCCGAGTCCCGCCGGACGCCCGGATACGATTCGATTGCGCAGGACGAGCGGCGATTTCAGGTCGCCCCAGTTCCAATCGTTTCCGTCGTAGCCGAAGCGGTCGAAGCGCAGGTTGAGCCCTGCGCTCGCGCCGATCTCCCGCAAGCGCAGCGGCATCCCAAAACGCGCGGCGAGAAACGTGCATGCGGCCAGCAACGGCATCGAGCGCGCCGGCTCGTTGGTCTGGGGAATCCTTGCGAGCAGCGGCACCAATCGCTCGGGAGCGGACGCGATGATTTCGTGCGCGGCTTCCCAGGCCGCTCGCGCGTCGCCGTCGCCACCGGTCGATGGATAGTGACGCGCGAGCCCCACATCGCCGGCCAAGGCGAGATAGTGCAATGCGCCGGCGAGATGCAGTCCCGGGCGCGCGTACGCGTTGAGCGAATCGAGCAGCGCGACGATCGCGCGATCGCCGGCGCGATACTCCGCGATCGCCGCGCGCATCAGCGCCGCCGTAAACGGCGAGCCCATCGCCGCGCAGGCCTCCGCCTGCCGTTCCAAGCGCGTGGTTATCTCCGCCATCTCCCTTTGAGTATAAGCCACGGCCTTTCGGGGTATCGTCAAGGCGACACAGCTAAGTAATGACGACAGGCCACGCAACGAAAGGAAGAACGATGTCGGTCGAAGACCCCACCGTCGATCCGCGACCCAATCCCAACGATCCCGACGCGCCCGAGACGAATCCGGATTCGCCGCCACCGAACCCGGGCGAAGGCAACCCGCTTCCCGATGAAGGCGAAGGCGACAACGACGTTAGCATAGGCGGAGAATAGCTCCGCGTTAATAGATGCCGGGAATCAAACGCGCCGTGCGTGCGCGATAGGCGTCGTATTCTGCGCCGAAGTGCGAGGCGAGGAGCGTTTCCTCGGAGCGGATGCGCGCCAGCAAGACCGGAACGAGCAGCGCCGTCAAGATGAGCCCGGAGCCCGAGCGGAACGCGAGACTCCAGCCGATACAGTAGAGCAATAAGCCCGCATAACTTGGATGGCGGATCGCACCGTAGATGCCTGTCGTCACGAGGCGATGCCCTTGCTGGATCGCGACCAGGCCGCTGAAGCGGTTGCCGAGCACGAACACCGGCCGGAGGCGCAGCGCCGCACCGGCGATGAAGAGCGCGATACCGGCCCAGCGAATCGCATCGCCGTCGAGCGTCAGAAAACCGATGCGGTCGGTGAACGCCGGAACGAAGCCGAGCGCGAGGCCCACGACCGAAAAAGGAATCAGCACCCAGCGATTCGCGCGATCCTCACGCTCGCCGGGCGAGATGTTTCCGCCGGCGAACATCGATACGACGACGATCGAGAAGTAGGCGATCGTCAGCGCGACGAACGCCGGCTGCGAAAACCGCGCGAATCCGCCTTCTCCAAGGACCGCCAGCGCGAAGTATGTCGCCGCACTCGCCAGGACGAGCAGTTGGCGCACTACGAGCGCGCGAGCTGGTGCAGCAGCTTTGCGTACTCCGCGGCTTCGAGTCTGCGTGCGGCGTTTTGCAGAATCGCCGATTCGGCCGAGAGGGTGAGCAGCAGCCCATAGGGCGTGCCGTGATGCTCGGCCAGCCGGCGAGCTTCACCGACATGTTCGTGTGCCGAGCGCGCATTGCCGAGCTTTGCGTACGAGGTCGCGACCAAGCGATGCGCATCGGCGAGGCCCCGCTCCGTTCCCTGCGCGCTATAGCCGGCGAGCGCCTCACGCGCCTCACGCAACGCCGCCTGGTGTTCGCCGAGGCGATCCAGCGCGGCGGCGGCAGACGCGTGCCACCCCGGCACAACCGCGCGGGGGCAGCCATCGCCGGGACGAACGTAGCCGATCAGCGAGAGCGCCTCGTTCGGACGGCCACTCATCGTGTAGGCGTGCGCCGTTTCCATCATCAAGCCGGAGCGATCGCCGGGACGCGCGCCGCGCAGCGCGAGCGGCGAGATCGTGCGGTAACGATAGATCGCTTGGGTGTAGTCGCCGCTCACGCAGTTGAGTCCGACGAGCACCGCGCCGAGGCGGCTCGCCGTCGACGACCAGCCCGACTCGCCGGCCCGTTGCAGCAGCAACTCGATTTCGCTTACCGCCGCGCAGGTTCGTCCTGAAACGATCGCTTCGATCGTCACGTGTACGGCCGAGATCTCGAGCGCCTCGGGCCGGTTCGCAAGCCCGAACGCGTCGATCAGCTCGAGCGCTTCGGCGGACACGGCGCGCGCCTGTGCGAAGTTTCCGAGCCGAAACTGCAGCAGCGCGTCGTCGCCAAGCGTGTCGGCCAGAGCGCAACGCGCCCCCGGTAAAGTAGGATCGCCCGCGATGCTCCGGTGCAGAAACGCCCGCGCTCGTTCAAAATGCAAGGCGCCGGCGCACGGCGTTTCGGCAAGATGGGCCTGCGCGCGAGCGAGACGCCCGCGCAGCCAATCGGCGACGGCCGGCGTGAACTCGGCGTCATTGAGTAAACGCGACGCGGCGAGGACCGCGGCCGACGCCGCCGGTTCGTCGCTGTAATCGTTTGCCGTCTCGGCCAACTCGAGCAGCAGATCCGCGCGCTCGAGCGGATCGCTTGCGTCCCGGGCGAGCTCGCGCAGCGCGTCCAGGCACTGCACGTTTCCCGTTTGCGCGAGGCTGCGCGCGAAGGTCTTGCCCGCAAGCCCCGCTTCGCCGGTGGCCGGCAGCGGTGACGCAACCGCGGCGACCGCGCGATCTTCTGGCGCGCGCGCGTGCTCGTCGAAAAGATGCTCGCTGAGAAAGGCGAGCGCCTGGCGGCGGTCGCGAAAGAACTGCCGCGGCGAAATCGCTAAGGCGCGTTGAACCTCACCGGCACTCTCGCCGGCAAGATCGTATCGCCGGACGATCTCGCGCTGGCGCGACGGTAAACGGAAGAGTGCGATCTCGACGGCGCCGAGCAACGCCTCGCGCCGCCGGACCTCGAGCGAGCGCAACGTCCGCAGCTCTCGCAGCAAGCGGCGTACTGTTGAGAGCGGATCGTCTCGATCTGACTTGCGCGCCATCGATCTACCCTTCTCCAGAACGCGCCTCGGCGCTGCCGGGTGACGGTGGCATTCTCGCGCCGGAGAGCCCGGCCGCTGGGGGAGAATGCCGCGTTTTCGCGCAGCGGTAGGAGCCGCGGCCCACGCAATGGGAGTGGTCGTTGCCATGAAACAATTTGGCGCGCTTAGCGCGATCGCACTGCTCACGGCATGCTCCGGGATCGGATCGCACGCCGCCTCCTTCGTGCCCGGCAATTCCACCGCGTCGCAAGCGGCCGCGAAGGGGCACGGAAAGTACAACGGGCAAGTCTTCGTCTCGGACTTGGACAACGCCACCGTCTGGATCTGTCCGGCAAACTTCAAGGACATCCAACTCGGCTATCTCGCCGCGACCGGACAGCTGCAAGGCGTTTCGAACCCGTCGCAACTCGCGGTGGACTCAAAAGGCACGATCTACGTCGCCAACGCGCAAATAGACGCCAGCGGCGCGGGCTCGATCGGCGAGTATCCGCGCGGCGCGACCTCGCCGGCGCGCACGCTCACGAGCGGTCTCAACACGACGACCGGCGTCGCGGTCGATTCGCACGGCACCCTTTATGCCAGCAACAAGTATCTCGGCTCGATCGTCGTCTTTCCCAAAGGTAAGAGCGTGCCAAGCGAGACGATCACCGCGAACCTGGCCGGCCCCGACGGCCTGGCCGTCGACGCGCACGACAATCTCTATATCGCCGACAGCTCGGCGAACGAGGTGCTCGAGCTGATGCACGGATCGAAGAGGCCGCGTTCGCTCAAGCTGACGAGGATCGCGCGGCCGGTCGGCGTCGCGCTCGACGCCAATGGCGACCTCTTCGTCAGCAACATGCTCGGCGCGAAGTCGACGGTCACGATGTACGCGCCGGGCTCGACGACCCCCAAGGAGACGATCGTCGTGCCGGGACCGCCGTACAACTCGTCGGAGAGCACCATCGCCGAGCCGTCGATGCTCTCGATGGCGCAGCCGGGCGACGTTCTCATCGTCAGTGCGCCGCTGACGCTCGCGCTAATCGGAGGAGCGGAGTGGTTCGGCTACGTCCCCGCGGTCGTCGGCTATGCGGCGGGGCAGACGCAGCCCGCCTGGAGCCAATACACAACCACTGGCTACGACGCCGTCTTCCAGCCGGAGAAATAAGATGAGGCTTGTGATAATCGCAGCGCTCACGCTGCTCTCAATCGGTGCCGGGCACGGTTCACCGGCGCTGCGAACGCACCCATCGTGTGCTTTCAATCTTCCGCTGAACGCGGCGCAGTGCCAACGGC
>JBAQAW010000007.1:0-3341 GCA_049285915.1 Candidatus Cybelea sp.
ACGGCCACGGTTACCAAACCCGGCGCGACGATCGTCGTGACGGTCGGTAAGCCGGTGGTCGTGATCAACGGCGAATCGCGTCCGCTCGACGTTCCGCCGATCGTGTACCAGGGCGTGGTGCTGGTACCGATTCGCGTGATCTCCGAGAGCATGGGCGCGTACGTGCAATGGGTTCCGGACCGCCGTTTGGTGGTGGTGCGGTATGTCGAACCGACCCCTCCGCCCACGGAGGCTCCTGCGCCCGAAGAGACGGTCGCGCCGCCGCCTCCGCCGCCGCCGACACCCAATCCGCTGACGGTCGGCGGATACTTCCGGTCGTACTACTTCACGCGTCAGAACGCGTCGAACAATCCGGGAACGCAGTTCAACTTTTCGCCCGGCGCAAAATACAACTCCAATGGCGTCAATCAAGCGACGTGGAACAGTGCGATCGCACCACATGCCGACTATGCGTTCGCCAATACCGGCTGGGACATCGGCGCATCGTATCTCTATGCAAACCCGATGGACGGCCCGTGCGTCGTTCCGGCCAATCATGCAAAGGGCGCGGTCTGCGTATCGCAGACGCCGCCCAACACCAACCCCGACGACACGCTCCCAGGCTTTACGATGAGCACCCTCTACGAAGCCTATATCAAGTACAAGGCGTACGGATGGAACGGATCGCTGGGCAACATTCTCTTTAACTCACCGTGGGCAAACCCGTCGGACGGGCGTTTGAAGCCCGTGGCCTTCCAGGGCGGCGACCTGGGCTATACGAGCCCGAGCGGTTGGACCGTCGAAGGCGCCGACATGCTCACGATGGAGAACCGCACCAGCTCTCAGTTTACCCATCAGACGCTGCTGACGAGCTATCCCGCCGGCGGCGGCGGCTTGGCCTCGAACATCATCGTCCCGGGAGGGCAGGGCATCAGTACCAACGGCTTCACGTACGCCAAAGCCGGCTACGCGAGCCCGATGGGCTTCTCGGTCGATGGGTACTTCTACAACGTCAGCGACCTCGTCAATCAGTGGTGGTTCGACGGGAAGTACACGTTCAACGCCAAGGGGAGCATCTCGCCGTTCATCGCGCTGCAGGGCGGTACCGAGAGCAATGCGGGACAGTCGTACATCGGCAAGGTCGACAGCCAAGTCTTTGGTGCGCAAGTCGGCGCAACGTTCGCGAAGAACTTCCTGCTGACGTTCGGCTACGATCAGATTCCCTGGCACACCGACTCGGTCTTCCTGCCGAAGAACGTCACTTGCAGCAACTCGAACTATCAGATCAGCGCCGGCTCCACGCTCGCATACGTCCTGCCGCTCAACGCGCCACAGTGCTTCACGAACATAAACACGGGGTTGACGCAGGTCTACTACGGCGGCTGGGCCAGCCCGTACACGGATAACTACGCGACCGATCCGCTCTTCACGACGAGCATCGACCAAGGCATGGTCGACCGGCGCGCGCCCGGCTCGTCGTACAAGGTCACGCTGACGTATACGTCCACGAACAAGCGCTGGGTGTTCCTGGCCAGCGATGCCTGGTACGACTACGGCAACGCGCTTGCGGCGGAGCGGACTACCGACTGGAACCTGGACGGACAGTACCACTTCAGTCAAGTAACGAAGAGCCCGTATCACGGTCTGTTGCTGCGGTACCGTTACATGCAGCGGTCGCTCTCGAACACGTTTTGCGGCGCGGCTGCTACGAGTTGCGCACCGAACTCGACGCTCGGTTCGACCTTCCTCGGCGGCTTGCCGCTCTTCAAGTACAATCGAGCCCAGCTAGAGTACGACTTCTAGAATAATCGGGCTCCAGGTCACGCACGGCGCGGGAAGTAAGAGAGGCGTATGCCGACTTCCCGCGCCGTTTTCGTTTTGGGAATGCATCGAAGCGGAACGAGTGCGATCGCGCGCGGCATCTCCTCCCTCGGCGTGTACTTAGGGAACGACTTTCTCGACGCCCAGCCGGAGAATCCGACGGGTTATTGGGAAGACCGCAATCTCGTCGCGCTCGACGACCGCGTTCTCGAATCGTTCGGCTTGCGCTGGGACGGCATTGGGCGTATCGACCCGCGGGGGTTCGAGAGCCGCAAGGTACGCAAGCTGCAGCGCGAGGCGGCTTCGTACTGCCGCAAGAGGCTTGCCTCGCGGACGCTTTGGGGATTCAAGGACCCGCGGGCGATTCGCGTGCTGCCGTTTTGGCAGAACGTGCTTCGCGACTGCGGTGCGCAGGATTCGTACGTCGTTGCCACGCGAAATCCGCGCAGCATCGCCGCCTCGCTCTTCGCTCGCCAAGGCATGATTCCCGACGACGCGTATCGTCTGTGGCTCGTGCACATGGTGCCGTTCCTTCACACGATCGCACGTGCGCCGTTCGTCGTCGTCGACTACGACTTGCTGATGCAGCAGCCGCGCCGGGAGCTTGCGCGAATGGGGCGCGCACTCAAGCTCGAGGCCGGCGACGAAGCCGATCGCTTCGTGGCAGAATTTTTGAATCCGTCGTTGCGGCACTCGAGCTTTTCGTTCGACGACCTCGAGGACGCCACGCCCGCGGCACAGCTCACGAAAACCGCGTACGCGCTGCTGTTCGGGCTTGCACAAGACCGGCTCGACCCGCGCGTTTTTTGGCCCTCGTGGCGTGAAATCGAAGTCCAAGTCGCCGCCCTCATTCCGGCTGCAGACCCTTCGCGCGATCGGCCCTTCTCGCTCAAACGCTGGTTCTCGCGCTCCTAGCCGAAGCGCCCTAGCGGGGGTCAGGCCGACCTCGAAACCCTCGCTTCAGTTGGCCGTCAAGACAAGTGACCTTAGTCATCAAATTTTTAAAAGATGACCAGGATTAACGTTTTGAAGCCTAAAAAGATGACCCAAGCCATCTTTTTAGGAGCTGATTTGATGACCTTTTGGACCTCGAGCCGTCTTCTTGCGCGGTTAGCCGTTCGTTGCCGGACCGCCACCCCAGGTGCCTTTCTCGGGGCGGCAATGCTTCTGAGCGGTACCTCCGTTCTGATCGGGGCGACACAGGCAACGCCGGTCGCCCAGGCAAGCGCGCCGGACTTCGGCAGCCCGCCCTCAGGCCAGATCCCGATTCTTTACAACGATCGTCACGTCTATTCCAAACCCGACGTCCTCAAGCAGGGCCGGGTGCTGGCGGCCTACGCCAAGGACGGAACGATCTACCTACCGTTGCGCTCGATGTTCGAACAGATGGGAGCGACGGTCTCGTTCGATGCATCCGGCCGGACGGCCACGGTTACCAAACCCGGCGCGACGATCGTCGTGACGGTCGGTAAGCCGGTGGTCGTGATCAACGGCGAATCGCGTCCGCTCGACGTTCCGCCGATCGTGTACCAGGGCGTGGT
>JBAQAW010000008.1:0-9488 GCA_049285915.1 Candidatus Cybelea sp.
ATCTTGTTGAAGCCGTCGATGAACCATCCGAACGGGCCCCACATGCGCGTTCGCTTTCGAAGGATGAGCGCGCAGAGCGCCGGCGTCAGCGTGAGCGCGACGATCGCCGAAAGGTTGACCGAGATCGTGATGGTGAGCGCGAACTGCCGATAGAGCTGACCGGTGATGCCGCTGATGAAGGCCGAGGGCAAAAAAACCGACGTTAGAACGAGCGAGATGCCGAGGATGGGAGCGGTGAGCTCCTTCATCGCCCGCTCGACGGCCGCCAGCGGTTCAAGCCCCGCCTCGATGTGATGCTCGGCGCCCTCCACGACGACGATCGCGTCGTCGACCACGATGCCGATTGCGAGCACCAGGCCGAAGAGCGTCAGGGTGTTGACACTAAACCCGAGCGGCAGAAACGCGATGAACGTTCCAATGAGCGACACGGGAACGGCGAGCATCGGAATGAACGAAGACCGGAAGCTGCCCAAAAAGATGAACACGACGATGATGACGAGCACAATCGCCTCGAAGAGCGTCTTGATGACGTCCTTGATGGAATCCTTGACGAAGAGCGTGCTGTCGTAAGCGATCGAGTACTTCAGACTTGGCGGAAAGGCTTTCGAGAGCTGTTCCATTCGCGCACTGACCGCCTTGGCGGTGGTGAGCGCGTTTGCATCCGGCGTTTGATAGAGAATGACCAGCGTGGCGGGTTTGCCGTTGAGCGACCCCAGCGTCTGATAGAGCTGGGCGCCAAGCTCCACGCGCGCGACGTCGCGTAGCCGCAAGACCGAGCCGTCCGGATTTGAGCGCACGGTGATATCACCGAACTGCTTGGGATCGACGAGCCGTCCCTGGGCGTTGACCGAGAGCTGGAACTGATTGTTCTTCGGGGCCGGCAGCGCGCCGACGGCGCCGGTCGGGATCAGCACGTTCTGCTTGCCGACGGCGTCGGCGAGGTCACTCGCCTCCAAACCAAACTTTGCCAGCCGATCGGGACGCACCCAAGCGCGCATCGCGTAATCCTGGTCGCCGATGGTGCTCTCGCCGCCGATGCCGGGAACCGAAAGCAATGGGTTGATGAGATTGAGCGTCATGTAGTTGCTCAGAAAGAGCCGGTCGTACGAGTTGGTCGGCGAGTAGAGAGCGAGGACCATCAATATCTGCGGCGATTTCTTCTGAACCGTGATGCCGAACCGGTTTACCGATTCGGGAAGCTTCCCGGTCGCCTGCCCGACGCGGTTCTGCACGTCGATCAGCGCCTTCTGAATGTCGGCGCCGACCTTGAAGGTGCAGTTGAGCGTGTACTGGCCGCTGGACGTGCTCGTCGACTGCATGTAGATGAGATTGTCGACGCCGACGACCTCGTTTTCGATCTCCGACGCGACCGACTGCTCCACTACCGCTGCGCTGGCGCCGATATACGTCGTCTGCACTTGAATCAGCGGCGGCGAGATCGGCGGGAATTGCGCGACGGGAAGCACGAGGATCGCAACGCCCCCGAGTATGACGATCACGATGGAGAGCACCATCGCGAAGATCGGCCGAGTGATGAAGAAGTGTGCCACGCTACTTCGCCTTCACGACGACCTTCACGCCCGGCTGCACCTTCTGCGTCCCCTCGACGATCACGCGATCCCCGGAATTGAGCCCGGACTGCACCACGAACGATTGTTTATACTGAGTGCCCAGGGTGACGGAGCGCAGGACGACCTCGTTCTTCGAGTTGACGACGTAGACCGTATCGACGCCTTGTGACTTCGTGATTGCCGTTTGAGGCACGAGCAACGCGTCGCGCCGATTTTCGACGACGACGCGCACCCGGGCAAAACCACCCGGTCGCAGGAGACCGTCGGGATTGGGGAACCTCGCCTCCACGTTGATCGTTCCCGTCTTCGGATCGACGGTCGGACTGAAGGCATAGATCGTTCCCGAATACGCATAGGGCTGGTCGTTAGCCAAGATGATTCTCAAATCTTGAGCGCGCAGCGCTCGAACGTCGGGGTTCGTGCGGTTGCGCGACAAGGCCAAGTACGTCGGTTCGTCCAGCGAAAAGTTGACCCTGATGGGATCGATCGAGTTTATCGTGTCGAGCACTTGGGATCCCGCGCCGCCGACGACGTTGCCGACGTCGTAGTTGAGGAACCCGATCAAGCCCGTGACGGGCGCGCGGATCGTCGTGTAACCCACGTTGATCTGCGCGTTGTCGATGGCTGCCTGAGCCGACGCGATCTGCGCGCGGGCGACCAGCACGTCGCCCTTGGCGATTTCGGCGTTCTGAATGGCATTATCGAGATCTTTTTGCGGGATTGCCCGGTCGGCGGCAAGCGGCCGGTTTCGCGCGACCGTCGTACTTGCACGAGCGAGTGCGGCCTGGCGAGCGAAGAGATTGCCGCGCGCTTGCGCGAGTTGGGCCTGCGCCGCCTGCAGCGCGGCGATGTACTCGCTTTGCTGAATCCGGAAGATGAGGTCGCCTTTGCGCACGAGGTCGCCCTCTTTGAACGGCGCGCTGTCCAGCGTTCCCTCGACGCGCGCGCGCACTTCAACGCTTTCAATCGACCCGAAGGTGCCCTCGTAATCCTCCGAGATGGGCACGTTTTCGCGGCGAACGGTCTGAACGACGACGGTCGGGGGCGGAGCCGCGACATTTGCTTGGTTCTCCGTGTCGCCGTGCCCGCATCCGCTCGGGACGACGCATGCTGCCAGAAGAACGAAGGCAGCAGCGGTGCGTTTCATCCCTTGCTCTTCCAGTTCTCAACCGCCGTGTGCGCGACGTTTGAGAGATCGGCGCCGATCTCACCGTATGCTTCGTCCGGCAGATTCGCCAGGGAGACGCGGACCGACCAGTCCGGTGCTCCAAACCCGCTTCCATTGAGCAAGACGATCGAGTGGAAGTCCGCCAAGGCGAAGACGATCTGCAGCGGGTGGTAGTTGTCGACCAGGAACTTCATGAAGCCTTCCCCGTAGGTGAGCTCGGCCCACTTCATGAGATCCAGGGTCGAATAATAGTCGGCGCGCTGAGGGTCGTTGACGAGCGGCAGGTTCATGCCCTTCCACAGCAGTTCCATGCGCCGTTTGCAGATGAGGCGCGTCAAGTCGCGGTACGCATTCTTCGAATCCGTGATGGCGAAGAGCGAGAAGAAAGTCATCATCACCTGCTGGGGCATCGAGAGGCCTGCCGTATGATTGAGCGCGACCTGACGGCTGTCGGCAACGAGGCGATCGATGAACTTGATCGTATCCGGCGTGAGGGTGAGCGGGCTGTATCGCTTTCGCAGACGGGCTCGCTCCGGCTCGGGGAGCGCCGCGATCAACTCTTCGAAGATGTTATCCTGGTGGATCGCGATGGCGCCGAGGCGCCAGCCGGTGCAGCCGAAGTATTTCGAGAAGGAATAGACCGTGATCGTGTTACGCGGCGCGTACTTCATCAGGGATTCGAAGCCTTCGACGAAGGTGCCGTAGACGTCGTCGGTGATGATGATGAGGTCTTTGCGCTTCCCGCGCACGATCTCGGCGATGCGCTCGAGCGTCGAGCGCTGTATCGCGTACGACGGCGGGTTGCTCGGGTTGACTACGAAGAAGGCCTTGATCGTGGGGTCCAGCAGCTTATCGATCTCGCCGTCGGGATACTGCCACGAATGCGCGCCGGACTCGTAGGTGCCGCTCGCGTCGATCTCGACGGTCTCGAACGCATACTTATCGAGATGGGCGATCTCGAGATAGGGCGTGAAGGTCGGCACGGCCAGGGCGATGCGGTCTCCGCGTTTGAGCAGCCCGTTGACCATCAGTGAATCGAAGATATAGCACATGGCCGCGGTTCCGCCCTCGACGGCAAAGACGTCGTAGGTGCCGGGCGGCGGCGAGTCTCCGCACATCTCGCGAACGAGATAGGCTTGCACCACCTTTTCCATGTGCCGGCCCATTCGCATCGGCACCGGATACATGTCGCCGATGATCGCGTCGGCCAGTTCGTGGAGCCACGCGTCTTTGTCGAAGCCCATCTTCTGCACGCCGTGCTCGATCATCGTCTGCAGCAGCGCCGCCCCTTGATCGTCCTTGTGGCGCTTGATGAAGTCGTCGAAGCGCGCGCCGATCCCGTCTTTTTTGGGCATTCCCCCCAAATCGGGCGCGTCCCAGACTTGCTTCGATTCCTCGACGCCGAACTGGCCGAAGAGAAAGTACGAGAGGCGCGGCGTCGTGGCGATCCAGTTCGGATTGCCGCGGCCTGCGTCGAGGAAGACGTGCGCGTTCTCCGGATCCTTCGCAAGCTTGATGAGGTCGTCTTTGAGCTCGAAGGGGCTGAGCGTTTCGAACCTGCGAAAGCGCTCGAGGGGATCGGATTCGGTAGTATTGCTAGCCATGACGATTACTCCTTAAATGGCGGTCTTGCTGGCGAAGATGGCGACGATCACAGTGCCCCAGACCGTCAACAACACGTTGCCGACGGCATACGTTATCGTGTATCCGAGCGTGACGAGATTGCTCTTGGCGACGTCTTGGACGGCGCCGAACGCGGCCGTCGAGGTGTCGGCGCCCGCCAGGGCGCCGCTAAGAATTACGTTGTTGAGCCGTAGCACGTACTTTCCGAATAGCGCCGCGGCCAGCAGCGATACCAGCGGTATGAGGACTCCGCCGGCGACGAGCGGCAAGCCGACGGACTCGATACCGGCGATGAAACCGGGGCCGGCCTGAATGCCGACGACCGCAACGAAGACGGTGAGCGCAAACGAGTCAAAAGCCCATTGCGCACCCGGCGATATGTTGCCGAAGGTTGGGTATCTTGCGCGGAGATAGCCTCCGACGAGGCCGGCAATTAACGCACCGACGCTCCCGCCCAAACCGATCGGAACGCCGGCAACGACGACGCTGAACGAGCCAACCAAAAAGCCCACGATGATTGCCGTGGAGATGAAAACGACGTCCGCCGCGGGCGATGGCCGCAACGGATAGCCCACGATTTTGGCGGCGGCTTCAACGCTGCCCGTGAAGCCCGCGATCTGCAGCGTGTCGCCGCGTTCGATCACGGTGAGTGGAAGAACCGGAACGTCGAACGAACTGCGCGTGATCTTCTTGAGCACGACGCCGCGCGCCCGGCCAGTCATGAGATCTTCCACCGTGCGGCCGCTCACCGCGCGATTGGTGACGACGACGTCGAGCTGCGCCAGGGGAATGTCGAGCAGCTGCGGGTCGTGCACTTCCCTTCCGGCGGATTCCGGAATCACGGCCACGGAAGAGCCCGCCAGCGCGACGACGTCGCCTTCGGCCAACACGTCGGTTCGCGAAGCCGTGGTGATCGAATCGGCGCGCCGAAAGGCCGCGACGAAGACGCGATGGCCGCGTTGCTCGAAACCTTCTTCGAGCTGACCTACGGTTCGCCCGGCCATGTCGTCGCCTTTCACCCGGATTGCGCGCACCGTGTTGACCGTGTAGGCAGCCATTGCGCCGGCGGGAGCTTCGGGTTTGAGTCCCATCAGCGCGCTGAGCTTCTTACACTCTTCGGCGAGATCGAAGCGGAAGAGCGCCGGCACGAGCCGCGAGCAAACCAGCACGCCGGTCGTCGTGGCGAGGACGTACGCGACGGCGTAGCCGACGGCAATTTGATCCTGAAGCGTCTTCGTAATCGTCGGATCCAACTTGAGACCTGCGATCGCGTCGCTCGCCGTTCCGATCGCCGCCGATTGCGTAAGCGAGCCCGATAGGAGTCCGGCCGCCTCGCCGACGTTGAAATGCACGACGGTCGCAAATACCGTCACGACCCCTAGCATCACCACACAGGCAAATACCGCGAAGACGATCTGGGCGGCGCCATCACGCCTCAGACCGGCAAAGAACTGCGGTCCGACCTTGTAGCCCACCGCGAAAAGGAAGAGGAGAAAGACGAGGGCCTTGAGCGGCCCCGGTATAGGAATATTGAGCTGCCCGACGAGCACGCCCGCAAGAAGCGTCGTCGTCACGTTGCCCAGATTAAACCCCGAAATTTTTAGCGGGCCCACCAAATACCCGATCGCGAGCGCCAGAAAGATCGCCAGTTCGGCGTTCTGTTGCAGCATCGCGACGAACCACGCTAGCACATCAGAACCTCGCCACCGCGGTTGCCTCGACTTTATACCTCCAAAGGGCGTGCTCGCCCATGCCCCAGGTATCGATGACATTGAGCGCAACGTCGTTGATATTGCCGAACATTATGAAGCCGGCCGCCGGCTGAAAGATGCCGCCCTTGTTGAAGACGATCCGGTAGTTATAGATGCCGGAAAGCTTCAGGCCTTTCCAGCCCGGCGCGTCGACGAACGAGTAGCCCGGCGTCGTTAGCTTGCCTTCGTAGTAGCTCGTATACGAGGCGCCCGGCGGCTGCGTAATGCTCTGATCGTACTCGTTGCTGTAGGCGACGGAGAGCCCGTTACTGAACTTCCATTTTACGTCGTAGAAGAGCTTGAGCTGCGTGTCGTAACTATCGACGTTGTTGTCCTCGGTCGGCAGCGCGATTCTCGCCTGCAGCGCGTGGTCGAAGGTCTTCGAGGCCACGCTGTACGAGTATCCCAGCTCGATGTTGCCGAGGCCCGAATAGGGATTCCCGGTTACCGGAATTTTGGTGATGATGGGAACTCGAATCTGAGCTTGCGCGCAAGTGTCCCAGAGATTTCTGTCGTAGCGCATATCGTATTTGATCTTGCCCGCGCCGTCGGTACCGCTTTGGAAGTAGTAGTACAGCGTGCCGTCGCGGTCTTCGGTGTAGATTTGATCGCCGATGCTGTAGAGCGGCGTCTCGACGAAAGGCGTCGGGGACGGCGCGGCGCCCTCCGAGACGACCGTACCGGCGTCGGGAGCAGCTGCAGGAGATGCCACCGGAGCAGGGGGAGGCGCCGCCGAAACGCACGCGGCGATCGCTCTTGCCGGCGACACGGCGGCCAGCACGATGAAAAACGCGGCGAAACTCGACGCCGCCGCCACGGAACGTAATGGACGTCGCCGATTCTTCAAGGCGGATACTCCTCTTCTTGTCGCGCGCAACCAGCGTACGGGGGCAATTGGCCTGCCACAACCACGCATTAAGGGCCACCTCGCAAGTGGACGCTACCAGGGTCAGCCGGATAGGCCCAGTGGCCGAGAATTGACGTCGGAGCACCCCGCTGATCGAGTCGGTAAATGGTGATTCCGATTACCGTCAGTTCCATAACTTCGAAGTCGGCAGCGGCGGACGAAGGCTCGAAGCTCGGAAGCGTCTTGGCAGATATGAAGCCGCCGATAAACCGTGCCGGGCCGTCGTCCATGGCACGCTTCACGCGCAGAGAGAAGACCTCGTGCGCCAACCCCGGCTCGATGGCACGAATCAACTTCGATTGCAGGCGCAAAAGAGCGGGCATCGGCTGAACCGAAACGGGAACGCCCAACGATGGAACCGCGGCTCGCGCCGCGGCCGGAGCAATTCGCAATCGCGAGGGCGGCCGTGCCGGCACGGCTCGGTTGACTGCCGCGACGACGCGTTTGAGCTGCGACGTGAGCGCAAAGCCCGCCACGAGGCAAATCCGCGGTTCAGCCGGCCCTGAAAAAACAAAGCGGTTTGGGTCGACAAAGTGCAGCATCTCCAAATCCAACGCGATCTCGATGGCGGTGACGTCCCACTTCTGAAGATGCGTAACGCTCATCTACTCCCTCTAGATGCCTCGTCGAACCGGCGTTCGTTAACCCTCGACGAGGGGGCATTCATGAAGGTCCCCCCAGGAGGTGGCACTTAAGGTGCCATGCGCGGCCGCCTCGTTATGGAAGACCCGGGGTTTATGCTTTGACAAGGCGCCTTCGTGAGAGTAGGATTAAGTTCGCCTGCCTGCTAAAGAGGTGTCAATGCGGGGCCGGCTCTCCGATTTGAGCTTTGAAACTGGGGCTGCTGAAACGCCGCGTGAAGCCCTAGGTCGTTTCTTGCGCAAGCGGCGCGAGTCGATTATCCCGCAAGATGTTGGTATTTTGTCTCGCCGAGGGCGTCGCACGCCCGGGCTACGCCGGGAAGAGGTCGCATTTCTCGCCGACATCGGCGTCAAATGGTACGCGCGGCTCGAGGCCGGCGACGACATACACCCGTCTGAATCCACCCTGACCGGGATCGCCACTGCACTTAATTTGTCGGCCGCCGAATTCGAATACATGCTCGAGCTCGCCGGCCTGCGGCGTTCGTTGCCTTCCGAGGTCGAGGTGAACACGACGATACCCGAGCCCATTCCGGCGCTCCTCGACAGCCTTCGAGGAGTCGCGGCTACGGTCGGTGACAAGATTCTCACCCCACTCCGCTGGAACGCGCTGGCCGACGCGATATACGCTCATTCTCGGTACCAACATCCCGTCGAGCGTAATGCGCTGGTACGCTGCATCTTCGACCACGATTTCATTTCACTTCTCGGCGCCGCGCGCGAAGAGTTGTTCTTGCACGCCGTGGGGATGTTTCGGCTCAACTATTCGTCGCAGCGGCCGAGTCCGTTCGCCGAGGCCGTGTACGAGCGGATCAAGGACGAGCCGGCCTTTCTCCAGGCCTGGAACCGACGACTCGTAGCCGGCGAGTTCTCGAACGAAAACGCCGCGGTTCGAAACCACGCGGTCGTAGGGCGGCTGCTGGTGTACGCAATCGAGTTCAACGCCTCGATGCGCCCCGATCTCATCTTCCGCACGCTCGTTCCGGCCGATCGCGAGACGGCCGAGAAATTCAGATTGTTGGAAAGTCTCGCGCAGAACCGGCCGCCCTCGATCGCTCGGCGCGAATCGCACGTTGGCCGCTCGATGGAACCGAGGGCGTAAGCTAAAGGGTGTCCGCCTTGGGAGCCCTCCCTCCATTTGCCAGGTGGACCTTAGCGCGTGGTTGAAGCGGCCCAAACCCGGGGTTACGCTAACGGAAATCACTACGCTGCAGGTGTTCTGAGGCTTTGGATTTTTCATTAAAAACCGCTGTCGCGGCCGTCTTGACGGCCTCCAGCGTTCTGCTACCGGCAGCGGCGAGCGCTACCGGAACGATTAACATCCAGCACGCAAACGGATCGAAGAACTCGTACGGCGACGTTGAGATTCGAGTCTTCGCCGGCTCGTTGTTCCTGACGTCCGAAGACGGCCACGGAACGATCGTCGTCACCCGGTCTGCATGCTCGTATCGAGATAAGATCATCGTGTGTTTGCCCACCACGGCTGCGTTGGTGCAAGAGGGCAAGACCAATGCCCTCAATCTCAAAACCGGGACGATTTATTTAAACTATACGAATTCGGAGCAGCCGTTGTCGCACACGTCGGCCAAACTGCCTGCGAATAGCCTAATCCTCACGCTTGCGACGAACAACGGTACGTTCATCAACGTTCGCGGGCGCATCGACGAGCTAATAAAACAATGAAGAAATACGCCGCGCTGATTCTCTCTGTCGTCTTCGTTATGCAGTTGTGCGTTGCGGCCGATGCCGGTCGCGGCGGTGGTGGTGGCCGCGGAGGCGGTGGCGGCCGCGGCGGCGGCGGAGGATCTCGCGGCGGAGGCGGAATGT
>JBAQAW010000009.1:0-30224 GCA_049285915.1 Candidatus Cybelea sp.
ACCGCGGCAACGCCGCGGTCGACAGGGCTTACGAAACGCGCAACGCGCCGAAACTGCGGCTCAGCTGACAATCAGTGCTGCATCTGGCGAAGGGTCGCGGCCGCGGTCTCTTGGACGTTGTGCGGCAACGGTACGTAGTCTACCGACTTCGCGTTGTCTTGTCCAGCGGGTCCGATCAGCCACGAGAGCACGTTGTAGAGGGCTTTCGCGCGGGCGGCATCCGAAGGCTTCTTGTAGACGACGACCCACGAATAGCCGGTGATCGGATACGAGTTGGCGCCGGCAGCGTCGACGATCGAGAAGTTCGAGGCGCTCACCTCGGGCTTGCTCGCAGCGGCCGCCGCGACGCTCTCGGGCGTGCAGGCAACCCACTTGCCGGCCTTGTTCTCCAGCAACGCGGCCGTCATCTTGTTCTCGACGACGTACGCCATCTCGACGTAACCGATGCCGCCCGGCGTGTTACGGATCTGCCCGGCGACGCCTTCATTCCCTTTCGCACCGACGCCGGTCGGCCAAGACGGGCTCTTACCCGTGCCGACTTTGCTCTTCCATTCCGGCGAGACGTGGCTCAGGAAGTCCGTGAAGATGTAGCTCGTACCCGAACCATCCGAACGGTGCACGACGACGATCGACGTGTCCGGGACGTTCGTGCCCTTATTGAGCTTGGTGATCTGCGGGTCGTTCCACTTGGTGATCTTGCCGAGGAAGATGTCGGCCACGACCTGACGCGTCAGCTTCAGGTTGTCGACGCCGGGAAGGTTGTAGGCCATGGCGGCGCCGCCGAGGGTCACCGGAAGCTGAAGGACGGGATCCTTCGCGCCGGCCAACTCTTCGGCGTTCATCGGAACGTCGGTCGCCCCGAAATCAACGGTCTTCGCGCTGAATTGCTTGATGCCGCCGCCGCTGCCGATCGACTGGTAGTTGACGGTAACGTCGGGATTCTTCTGGCTATAAATATAGAAGGCTTTCGAGAAGAACGGGAAGTCGAAGGTCGACCCCGCTCCGGTAAGCTGCGTGGCGGCAGCAGCGGGCACGGCTAGGGCAGCCACAACGGCGAGCGCAGCAGAGCAGCGACGCAACGAACGTATCACAGAGTTCAGGCTCCTTGTAGCGAGGAAAAATTGCGGCCTCCGCTCCAGAGCCGAAGGCCTGCCTTATTTGTAATGCAGCCCGATTAACTCCATATTAAGAACCCCTTGTGTCTTAGGCAGCCTAGCTACCTGTCATCCTGAGCCTTCGACTCGGCGCTACGCGCGTGGCTCAGGACTGCGCTTCGCGCAGGCGCTAAGGAATGTCATCCTGAGCTTGTCGAAGGATAGTCGAAGGACGGTCGAAGGATGAGCCCCGGAGGGACGCACCGAAGGCACGGCGCCGATATGGCCACTCTTCCGGAGCTGCGGCATACCGCGGCTCACGTACTCGCCTATGCCGTCCAGGATCTATTCCCGGAGGCGAAGCCGACGATTGGGCCGGCGATCGAGAACGGGTTCTACTACGATTTCGATCGGCCCGACCCGTTCACGCCCGAGGACCTCGAGCGTCTCGAGAAGCGGATGAATGAGATCGTGGCCTCGGATTACCCGATGACCGGCCGCGAGGTCGCCCGAAACCAAGCCATCGACGCCTTCAAGGGCAACCCTTATAAGGTTGAGATCGCGAGCGAGATCCCCAAGGACGAGCCGATCACGCTCTACACGATCGGCGAGTTCACCGACCTATGCCGCGGCGGCCACGCCGATTCGACCGGAGCAATCGGGGCATTCAAGCTCACCAGCGTGGCCGGAGCCTATTGGCGGGGCGACGAGCACCGGCCCATGCTCCAGCGGATCTATGGGACCGCTTGGTACGACAAAACGGAGCTCGACGCGTACTTGGCGCGCCTCGAGGAGGGCCGCCGGCGCGACCATCGGCGCCTCGGCACCGAACTCGGCCTTTTCTCAATTGAAGAGGCGGCCGGCGGTGGGCTGGTTTTTTGGCACCCCAAGGGCACCATCGTCCGCGAGATCGTCGAGAATTTCATCCGCGAGGGCCTGCGAGAGCGGGGTTATCAGCCGGTCGTCACGCCGCACGTCGCCCACGAGCGTCTATACGAAATCTCAGGACATCTCGCTAACTTTGGTGAGAACATGTTCGGACCCATCGAGGTGGAGGGCCAGCGGTTCCGGTTAAAGCCGATGAACTGCCCAGGCCACATCCTCATCTACCGGAACACGCTGCGCAGCTATCGCGATCTGCCGCTGCGCCTTTCCGAATTTGGGACGGTCTATCGCTTCGAACGCTCCGGCGTGTTGCACGGGCTCAACCGCGTGCGCGGCTTCACGCAAGACGATGCCCATCTCTTCTGTACGCCCGATCAGTTGCAGCACGAGTTCGAACAAACCCTCGACGAAGCGCTGCGCTTGATGAAGGCCTTCGCCTTCACCGATTTCGAGTACGTGCTCTCGCGCCGCGCGCTCGAGGATCGCGGTGAGACCGACGCCGTCGCCGAGAAGGCGATTCGTAACGCATTCGAAAGCCACGAGCTGCCCTACACCGTCGACGAAGGCGGCGGCGCCTTCTACGGTCCAAAGCTCGATATCAACGTTCGCGATGCGCTCGGCCGTCCGTGGCAGCTTGGTACGGTCCAGGTTGATTTCGTTCTGCCCGAACGATTCGAGCTGAAGTATCGCGGCAGCGACGGTCAAGATCATCGCCCGGTCATGATTCACCGCGCGCTTGCCGGGTCGCTCGAACGCTTCTTCGGCACGCTCATCGAGCACTACGGCGGAGCCTTCCCCGCTTGGCTGGCGCCGATCCAAGCCGTCGTTGCGCCGATATCAGAGAATGAATCGGGGTACGCTCGGGGAGTGGTCGATCAGCTGACAAAAGCGGGCTTTCGTGCCGAGCTCGACGAATCGAATGAAAAGCTCGGATACAAAATTCGGCATTGGAAGACGCAAAAAGTGCCATACATTTTAGTGGCGGGCAAGCGAGAGGTTGAAGACGCTACCGTTAACGTAAATCAACGGGGAACCGAAGAGAAACGCAACGTTTCGATTGGTGGCTTCGTTGACGAATTGCGGACCGTAGTCGAAGCGAAACGATAAGGACGATGAGATTAGATACTCGCGCCGTTTTTGGCGCGCTCGCGCTGGTTCTAGCCTCCTGTCAAGGCAGCGGGCTCGATAGCGGCATGGGCGACATGACCCCGCCCGTCTCGCAGCCCGGCAGCATCGGCGCAGGCGGCGGGATGGCCGGCGGCGGCAACTTGAACTCCAACTCAGGCGCCGGCGGAATGTCCGGGCCGACGATTGGCATGAACGGGCAAGCCGAGCTGGCCAACCCCGGCGCAACGCTTGCACCCAATGAAGCCCAATATCCGATCTCGCAGGGGCCCGCCGGATTGAAGTGCCCCAACGTTGCGCTGCTCAATCAGCAGTACGCCTGCAACCTGGCTTTCAACATCCCAGCGAGCCCGGGACCGAGTGGATCGGCAGCTCCGACCGCAAAGCCTACCGCGTCGCCGACGCCCACGCCGCAGCCGAGCGCATCCTCCGACGATAGCGACGACAGCGACAGCGCCGACGACACGCCGACGCCGTCGCCGCCGCCTGGCGGTTTGATGACGCTGCAGGTCGAGCCGCTGCCGAAAGACGTCCCGACGATGACCAACCCGAACCCCGCTTTCATGCACGTGACGCCGCTGATGGCGATCCGCCTGCAGTCCAATACCGATTTCGTGCTCAACGGCGGTTCGCAAGTGCAGTACACGCTGCCCTCGCTGCAGTACAGCGGCCGCGTCTTCGCCGTGCAGCTGTACAATGAAACGTACCTGCGCGGCAAGCGCACGGATCAGCTGATCGGCAACTACGCCAAGTTCACGACGCCGACGAGCAACACGGTGCAGTTCACCTTCACCGTGCCGAAGATAACCGTGCGACATAGCCAGATCTGGCTGCTCGCAATGTATGGCGCGCAACTCCCTCCCGGCAGCACGCCGACTCCATCGCCATCACCCTCGCCGTCAACCTCAGCTAGCCCAACAAGCGGCAGCGGCCAGTAACGCCGTCTCCGCCCAGTAACACCGTGTCATCCTGACCCTTCCAAACGTGTCATCCTGAGCTTGTCGAAGGACGGAAAAGTTGGTGCGAGCGCCGATCGGCGCTTAGACACCGCGTAGGGGACAGCTAAGCCTGTCCCCTACCTCTATCCTGGGGTAGAACCGCGGCCGCGTCGAACGCGACGCCCGATGGAGATGACCTCCGCCGCACGCAAGACCTTCATCGCGTCATTTCTCGGCTGGACGCTCGACGCGTTCGACTTTTTCTTGCTGACCTTTGTGATCACGCGCATCGCGACGAGCTTCAACAAAGAGATCGCCGAAGTGGCGTTCGCCTTGACGCTGACGCTCGCGTGCCGCCCGATCGGGGCCTTGCTCTTCGGCTGGCTCGCCGACCGCTACGGCCGCCGCACGCCGCTGATGGTCGACATCGCCTTCTACTCCGTCGTCGAACTGCTCACGGCGTTCTCGCCGAACTTCACGGTATTTCTCGCGTTACGCGCGCTCTACGGCGTCGCGATGGGCGGCGAGTGGGGCCTGGGCGCCGCAATGGCGATGGAATCACTCCCGCCCAAGCGCCGCGGTTTTTTCAGCGGCTTTCTGCAAGAGGGCTACATGGTCGGCTACCTGCTTGCCGCGCTGGCGTACTTTCTCGTCTTCAAGTACACGCACTGGGATTGGCGGGGACTCTTCGTGATCGGCGTACTCCCCGCGGGCCTGATCTTCTTCATCCGCTCGAGCGTCCCAGAATCGCCCGTGTGGCTCGCCGGCCGCGCGCAACGCATCGCGCCGTCCGGCACGCTCCTACTGCAGTCGCTGCGCGCGCACTGGCCCCTCTTCCTCTATGCCGTCGCGTTTCTCGCCGCGATGAACGGGATGTCGCACGGCACGCAAGATCTCTACGCGACCTTCCTCGAAAAAGGCCGCGGCTTCTCGCACGCTACGGTGACGCTGCTCTCGGTGATCGCAGCCGTCGGCGCGATCGGCGGCGGCATTCTCTTCGGCACCCTCTCGCAACGCTTCGGGCGACGCGTAATGGTGATGCTCTGCGCGGTTCTCGCCGCCTGCGCGATACCGCTCTGGGCTTTCAGCCCCACGATTACGCTGCTCGCGGCGGGCGCCTTCGCGATGCAGTTTGCGGTGCAAGGCGCCTGGGGCGTCATTCCGGCCCACCTCAACGAGCTCTCTCCGGCCGATGTGCGCGGAACCTTTCCCGGCTTGACTTATCAGCTTGGAAACCTCATCGCGGCGGGAGTCGCGCAGTTCGAAGCCTCGCTCGCCAAGCACTCCGGCTACGCGCAAGCGATGGCGACGGTGGTGCTCAGCGTGCTCGTTCTGCTCTTTGCGCTAAGCGCGCTGGGCTATCTCGTGCGTCCCGAGAATCGGCACGAAGCGCTGAGCGGGTAGCAATGCCGTTGCGCCCGGCGCCGGACTCGGCGTCGCGCCGGGCAGGCTCGTCGTTCGTGCCGTTATCTCGCGAGACGCGACCTCCAAAACCTTGTCCCCGACGACCTGCCAGTGGTCGATCGAGACATTCTTCGACTCCGCCCTCCGAGTGTGTCCCTTAACCGTCACGCTCAAAACCACCGAGCTCTCTACGCGAACGGCCACGAGGCGCTGGGCCGGCTCGATGGATGAAAGCCCGATCGAACATTGAATAAACCGCAAGCCTTTCGCCCGTGCATCCTTCAGATTCGCAACAACCGTTTTGCGGCTGCTTTTAGCTCCCGAGGTATCCGTCAGGACGAACGAAGCGCTCATCATCGGAAGAAGCGCATCGTAGTTGCCTTTCAGCAGCGCGGTACACTGCGCAACATAGGATGCCTCGATCTTTCTGGTCGTCGCCGTGCTGACGTCGCGGCTCGCTGCCTCCGAATTCGCCGCCAAAGAAAACAGCAACGGCAGCAGAATCGCCAGACGCATCCCCATGAGCCTGAGGTTGGACTTCGGCGCGAACCTTACCTACCGCAATATCTGCCGCAGATGCGCAACGGCCGCCGAGTGAATCTGTGAGACGCGCGATTCCGAGACGCCGAGCGCCGCTTTGATTTCACGCAATCGCTGCCCCTTGAAATAATAGAGCGTGATGACGGTCCGCTCTTGCGGCGGAAGCGATTCGACTGCGCGAACGAGTTCGGCGCGCTGCTCGTCGCGCTCGAGATCGAAGGTGACGTCGCTGTCGTCGTCGGCGAGCGTGTCCGCCAACGGCACGCCGTCGCCGCTGCGATGCGGCAGCACCTCCTCCAGCGAAAGGAGCGCCGTCGCGCGCACGCGTGCAACGAGCGCGTCCAGTTCGCCCGGCGTCATCTCCAAACGCTCGGCCAGCTCTTCGCTCGTGGGCGCGCGTCCGAGGACCGCCTCGAGCTCCTCCGACGCCCGCTCCAGCTCTCGGGCGCGCTGTCGGATCGTGCGGGGGACCCAGTCGAGACTGCGCAGCGCGTCGAGGATCGCTCCGTTGATTCGCGTGACCGCGTACGTCTCGAACTTGACCGAGCGCGAGCCGTCGTACTTCTCGATGGCGTCGAGCAAACCGAAGACGCCGTCGTTTATGAGGTCGTTGAGGTCGACGTTCGACGGAAGATGGACTGAGATGCGGCCGGCGACGTACTTGACGAGGTGGAGGTATTTGTGAATGACGGCTTCGCGCGTGAGTTGACTGCCTCCGATGTCGTAGAGCCGCACCGGCCTCCCGCGCGGTGCTTCACTCACGGCAGTTGAACGTCCGCATGCCGAATTGCAATGCTTGAATGTAGAGGTACAGACGATCCGTCATTGTTCGCTCGTGATCTTCCATCTGCAATACCGCAGCCAACCGCGGAGTCCTCGCGAGCTGCTCGAAAAGAAGCCCGAAGCGGCGCGGGCGGCGTCCGAGATAGCGCATCAAGGTGACCCGGTGTTTGAGACGCCTCGAGAACCGCTGCCGCAACAGAGCGGCAAACCGCGCGCCTGCATCTCCGCCGCCCGCGCGCTCCCGGGCGACGCAGCCTGCCGCGATCCGTCCGCTCATCGCCGCTTCGAAGATGCCCTCACCGTTGGTCGCGTCGACCAGCCCGGCGGCCGTTCCACCGACGAGCAGAGCGCCGTCCCCGAAGCCGGGCCGCGGCAGACCGCCGTAGAGCAGGCTTCCCTCCTGCCTGCACTCTCGTACGTCGGCGCGCAAGCGCGCGCAGATTCGCTGCACGAGCGCGTCCAGTTCCGCGCGCAGCGCGGCACCGCCAAGTTTGCCGAGCACGCCCAAACCGATCGCAAGATGATCGCGTTTGGGAAACATCCAGCCGATGATCTGCCGCCCGTCACGCCCGGCGTAATAGTGCATCTCGAGCGTTTGGTAGGCGATCGGCAGCGCGGGGCGCGTGAGGTAGACGCGGTGCTGCAGCGTCGTCATCAAGCCTTCGTTCCACCGCTGCATCGCCAAACGTCCGAAGGCCGGCGATTCCAACCGCGACGTGGCGCCGCTGGCAAAGAAGACGTGACGCGCGTGAATCTTGCGGCGCCGGCCGCTCGCGAGATCCGCATACTCCACGACGGCGCGGCCGCCGGAAAAGTCGACCGCGCGAAAGAGCGCCTGCGTCCGGATCTCCGCACCGGCCTGCAGCGCGATCCGCCCCATCGTGCCGTCCAATTCTTCGCGCGTCGTCGTGTGCCCCGGCCCGAAGATCACTTCGTGCTCGGCGCCGCGCGCGTCGAAGAGTCCCAGTCGCGGCGTGTCGCAGTGTACGAGCGAACGCGGCAGGTCGAACTCCTCGCAAAATCCCGGGCGCAGCCCGGCCGCGCAGACGCGCTTGGCTCCGACGACCGCATCCCGCTCCAGAACGACGGTCTCGATCCCCGCTCGGGCGGCCTCGCGCGCTGCGGTCCCTCCGGCCGGCCCACAGCCTATAATGACTAGCTCGCTTGTGTTAATTTCCTTCGCCCTTAAGTCTCAAAATCAACAAGCTACACACTCGCTGACACTTGCAATAACCGCTATTTCGCTGAGTCTCGCAGGTTGCCATGGTGCACCTTCCGGCAGCACGGGCCACCTCCCGGCAAATGCAGGCGGCGGCCGGCCTCAAGGGGAGAAACCTTGCGTCGGCGCGGGCTTTCTTCGTCGCTGGGGGTACGGGCGGGCCTAGGACTTGCGCGCCCGTTCGGCGTAGCCAAGCCGGTCGGCCCCGCAGGGGCCCATTTTTTGCCTACCTGAAAGAGAAGGATGACCGCACAGACAGCCATCGACGCCGGACTCATCGGGGGTATCCTCGCAGTGCTCTACGGCGTTGCCCTGACGTTCTGGGTGCTGAAGCAACCCGCCGGCAACGAGCGCATGCGGGAGATCGCCGCCGCCATCCAGGAGGGCGCGATGGCCTTCCTCCAGCGGCAGTATCGCACGATCGGCATCGTAGCCGTCGTGCTGGCCATCGTCATCCTCTTCGCACCGACGCTCGGCAGGGAGGCCGCGATCGGCTTCCTGATCGGCGCCATCCTCTCGGGCGCGGCCGGCTTCATCGGGATGATCGTCTCGGTGCGCGCCAACGTCCGCACCGCCGAAGCGGCGCGAGGCGGCTTGACGCCGGCGCTCAATGTCGCCTTCCGCGGCGGTTCAGTAACGGGAATGCTCGTCGTCGGGCTCGGATTGCTCGCGGTCTCCGGCTACTACGCGATTCTGCTCGCCGTCAACAACGGCGACGTCGCCACCTCGCTCAATGCGATGGTCGGCCTTGCGTTCGGCTGTTCGCTGATCTCGGTCTTCGCGCGTCTGGGCGGCGGCATCTATACGAAGGCCGCCGACGTCGGCGCCGATCTCGTCGGTAAGGTCGAGGCCGGCATTCCGGAAGACGATCCACGCAACCCCGCGGTCATCGCCGATAACGTCGGCGATAACGTCGGCGATTGCGCCGGTATGGCCGCCGACCTCTTCGAAACCTACTGCGTCACGACCGTCGCTGCGATGCTGCTCGGCAACCTCTTCTTCGGGGACAAGTTTCCCAGCGCGACGACGTTTCCGCTCGTGCTAGGCGCGATCTCCATCGTAGCCTCGATCGTTGGCGTTGTCGCCGTGAGCATCGGCAGGGTGCAGCGCAGCAGGATCATGTGGGCCCTTTACCGCGGCATGGGCGTCGCGGGCGTGCTCGCATTGATCGGCTTCTACTTCGCAGCGCATCAAGTTTTCGGCGACGGATCGGTCATTAACGCCAACGGCGTCTTCTTCTGCGCCGTCGTCGGGGTCCTCATCACGGGCTTGATCACCTTTATCACCGAATACTACACGGGTACGCAGTTCCCACCGGTGCAATCAATCGCCAAGGCCTCGATCACCGGCCACGCGACCAACATCATTGCCGGCCTTGCCGTCTCGATGAAGGCGACGGCGTGGCCGGCGATCGTGATCGTCCTAGGGATATTGGTGAGTTATGCGCTCAACGGCGTCTACGGCGTCGGCATCGCGGTCATGGCGATGCTCTCGATGGCCGGCATCGTCGTCGCGATCGACTCGTTCGGACCGATCACCGACAACGCCGGCGGCATCGCCGAGATGGCCGACATGCCCGAAGACGTGCGCAACGTCACCGATCCGCTCGACGCCGTCGGCAACACGACCAAGGCCGTTACCAAGGGCTACGCGATCGGCTCGGCGGCCCTAGCAGCGCTGGTGCTCTTTGCTTCCTTCTTACAACAGCTGACTAACCACAAGTGCGGCGCCGGCGAAACGCAGCAGTGCATCGAGGGCGTACGCAATCTGTTTGCGGTTGGCAATCCCTTCGTGCTCGCCGGACTCTTCCTCGGCGGTCTGCTGCCGTATATTTTCGCCTCTCGCTCGATGGAGGCGGTGGGTCGCGCCGGCGGTGCCGTCGTCGAAGAGGTGCGTCGGCAGTTCCGCGAGATCCCGGGCATCATGGCCGGAACCGCGCGCCCTGATTACGGCACCACGGTCGACATCGTCACCCGCGCGGCACTCAAGGAGATGATCGTTCCCGCTCTAATTCCCGTGCTCGTGCCGGTCATCGTCGTGCTGCTTTCCTACTTCAACATTCTTCCCGGCGACACGGGCGCGCAGATGATGGGCGGCATCCTCGTAGGCTCGATCATCACCGGCTTCTTCGTCGCGATCTCGATGACGTCGGGCGGCGGCGCGTGGGACAACGCGAAGAAGTACATCGAGGACGGACACTACGGCGGCAAAGGCTCGATCGCGCACCAAGCGGCGGTCACCGGCGACACCGTCGGCGATCCGTATAAAGACACGGCCGGCCCGGCAATCAACCCGATGATCAAAGTGCTCAACATCGTCGCCCTTCTGTTAGTGGGCTTCCTGCACTAGCATTTAGCGGAAGCGGGTGACGCTTCTCGGTGTCATCCTAAGCGCCGCAGTCGAAGGACAATAGAGGGACCGGTTCGACCCGCTCGGCGAGCCTTGGCGAAAAACGCCAATGCTGCTACACTGCGGTAATGGGTACCAAGAACATCTCTCTTCCCAAAGAACTCGAGGCATACGTCGACGCGAAGGTTGAGGCCGGAGAATACGCTCATGCGAGTGAAGTTGTTCGCGACGGCATCCGCCTTCTGATGAGGGAGGAGGCGGAGAAACTCGAGTGGCTTCGCAAGGCGATTGCCCTGGGAGAAGCGGACATTGCCGCCGGCAGAACGATCACTTCACAAGCTCTGCGCAAGAAGCTCTTCCAGCGTCCTAAAAACCGCGCACCCGGCGGCAAAGGGCATAATGAGAATTGAGTACTCCGCGCAAGCTGCCTCCGATCTAGAAAACATCAAAGACTACTATTGGGATAAAGCGGGGCCGGAAATCGCAATCGATCTCTTGGAACGAATTACCGTGACGCTCGAACGGTTAATTCAGCGTAATCCGAAAGCCGGCCGCTCCCGCGACGATCTCGGCCCGAACGTTCGGATGTTCCCAGTGCTCCCGTACCTCATCTTCTACCGAATAGCCCGTGGTCGCGTCTACGTCGTTCGGATACTCCACGGCTACCGCGACATCCGGCCGCCGCTGAGCTCTTTGCTCGTCGCGGTCTAACCCGCGTGGGTGCCCGCCGGCGCCCGTCGAACCCTAACCGCGGAGGGTGTACTCATGAAGACATATCGTCTACTCGTCGCAGCGGCGAGCGCCGCTGTGCTCGCCGCCTGTAGTTCCAGCGGCTCTTCGCTCGCCCCAACTCCACCGGCCGCCTCGATCGCGAATCCCGCGCGAACCTTTACGCCTGGACACTTGTACGTCGCGCAGGCCGACGACATCGCGCCGCTCGTCTACCGGTATCCCCTCGACGCCGAGGGATTTCCCGCGAAGAAACCCGACGGGGTTCTGCGTCTCGATTTTCGTTATGCCGGCTCGATCGCGATCGGCCCCGACGGCGACCTCTACGTCACCAAAGACGGCTCCCAAGACGACTGCAAGGATCTCCACAAATGCGAGGTCGACGTCTACGTACCGGGCGCCTCGGGACGCGCGAAACCGATCCGCCGGCTGTACGTTCCGCAAAAGCCGCTCTACGTCGCTGTCGACCAGCGCGGTTACCTCGACGTCAGCACGCTGGCGACCGGCGGCAACACCACAAACGTTTACGCTCCTAACGCGAGCCGGCACGACAAGCCGCTTAACCAGATCTCGGGCGTCGGCGTTAATGCCCTCGCCGCCTCGCACGGCATCGTCTACATTGAGGCCCTGGACGAGGGCGTTGAAGGTCTGCGCGAACGTTCGCCAGGCGGCAAACCGATCGACTTCGCGCTTGGCCCAGGCAACGAGCCGGCAAATGGCGTGGCGACCGATGCCGAGCACCTCTTCGCCGAATACTACGACCTGCAAGGCAGCACGTTCTTTCTCGCGACCGATGTCTTCAAACTCGATGCGCCCGGCGACGCCGTGCGAACGATCGTGGGTACCGGTTGCCGGGTCAGCTTCAGCGGCGGCGTGCTCGGCTACGGTCTCGCCGTCTACAAGAAATATCTATACGAAGGCTGCATAGACGTCGGCGGCGGAGGCGGCGGCGTGCTCGTCTACGACAACACCGGAAACGGTCGGGAACGACCGCTCGAACGATTATCCGGCGGCAACGCCGGCGTAGCCGTCGGCCCCTAAGGAGCCGTCCCGAAAGAATCCTCACTCTGTATTGACACTCGTCGATACAACTTGTAGTATCGAAGAATGTCAATGCAGCGCTGCTGTCCCTCCGCAACGATCGTTCGTCGGGACTTTGACGCGCCCGCCGGCCTGCTGAAAGCCGTTGCGGACCCGTATCGCCTTGCCATGCTCGCGACCCTCGCTGCCAGCGACCACGAGGTCTGCGTCTGCGATTTCACCGAAGCACTTCCGCTGAATCAGCCGACGGTCTCTCATCACCTGCGAATCCTAAGAGATGCGGGATTGGTAAGGTGCGAGCGTCGTGGTACGTGGGTGTACTACCAGCTCGCGGCCGACGCACCCGAACGGCTCGCCGATGCCCTGTCCACCATCTTTCCTCAGAAGGCCTACGCATGAAGACCCACCTGAGTCTTGCAACGACCGACCTTGCGCGCAGCGTCGACTTCTACTCGACGCTGCTCGACGCCGCTCCCGCAAAGCTCCTCCCCGACTACGCGCTCTTCATCACCGAGCGGCCGGGACTCGAACTGGCACTGGACGCGGTCGATTCTCCGCCGCGGATCGGCCGGGACCACTACGGAATCTTCGTAGAGTCCGCCGGCGAAGTAGAGAACGCGATCGAGCGGCTCAAAGCGGCCGGGCTCGCTTCGCAGATCGAGCGCGAGACGACGTGCTGCTATGCCAATCAAACGAAGGTCTGGGCCACCGATCCGATGGGGCGTCGCTGGGAGATTTACACCGTCCACGAAGAGATCGGCGAACCCGGCGCCTGCTGCACCGCATAAGCTGCTGCTGAAAGTGACACTCCTCAAACGTAGCCTTACAGAAGCAACGGGAACCGCTTTTCTTCTCGCAGCGGTCGTCGGCTCGGGAATCATGGCGCAACGGCTCAGCGCCGGAAATCAGGCGATCGCGCTGCTCGCCAATACGCTGGCGACCGGCGCCGTACTCGTCTGTCTCATCGCCGCGCTCGGCCCACTCTCGGGTGCGCACTTTAACCCTGCGGTCTCCTTCGCCGACTCTATCCGCGGCGGACTCCCCTGGCGCGAGCTTCCCGCCTACTGGCTGAGCCAGATCGCCGGTGCCCTTGTCGGCGTCGCCCTCGCAAACGTGATGTTCGGGCTGCCGGTCTTCTTCACGTCGCAGCACGCCCGAACCGGGCCATCTCTCTGGCTGGCCGAATTCGTCGCAACGTTTGGGCTGGTCGTCGTGATTTGGGGTTGCGTCCGCTCGCGCTCGGCACTTACGCCGCTCGCCGTTGCAGCCTACATCGTTGCCGCGTACTGGTTTACCTCGTCGACCTCGTTTGCCAATCCCGCGGTGACGCTCGCGCGCTCGCTATCGGATACCTTCGCGGGGATCCGCCCGCTGGACGTACCCGCGTTCGTACTCGCGCAGTTGGCCGGCGCCGCGGTGGCGACGTATGCCTTTCAAACGGTGGCACCGTTTCCGAAAATCGAATCGGACCCGGTGCTCGTGCCGCACGATGGAGCAACCCGTTGAGACGTGACGTTTTATTCGTCTGCGTGCATAACGGCGCGCGCAGTCAGATGGCCGAAGCCTTCCTCAACGAACTCTGCCCGGACGGCTTTGGGGCTGAAAGCGCCGGCCTCGAGCCGGGAACCCTCAATCCGCTCGCCGTTGCGGTGATGGCTGAGGCCGGAATCGACATATCCTCAAAGCGCACGAAAAGCGTTCGCGATGTCCTCGCCACCGGTAGATGCTTCACGTACGTGATTACCGTCTGCGACCAGGCAAGCGCGGAGCGTTGTCCGATATTCCCAGGCGAAGCGCTCCGCCTGCATTGGAGCTTCGCAGATCCCGCAGCGCTGCCGGGAACTTGGGAGGAGCGTCTGGCAAAGACCCGCCTCATTCGCGATGAGATCCGCGCGAAGATTGCGGCCTGGTGCGTCGAGCCTGATGGGGGCTTGCTTGATAGATGATTTCGCTCCGAATCCGCCAAATCTACACCATGTCTAGAAATTCGGCCGCTGAACTCTCGGTTTCCCTCGGCGATCCGCGCGAGGCGCACCGTATTACCGTGAATCTCTCTGGAGAAGTTGGCAGCGCATTGCGAGCGGTCGCAGAGAGATGTCGCGTGAGCGAAAGCTCCATCGTGGAGATTGCGGTTCGGCAGCTCTTTGCTCGAGTCGGCTCGCCGGAGTTAGCGGCATTTCTCACGGAGCATGGCGCGTGTTTGCGGCGTAAAGCGTGAAAACCGACCGGGCCGTCAAAGATTTGGCGACCCTCCTCGGCGCGATTAGTGCCGCCGCGGAAGAACCCTCCGCGCTCGAGCACCTGCTCGACACCCTTCTGAACGTCACCCCGCGCTTCACCGGCGCCGCGCTCTTTACCGGATACGGTGGTGGAGCGTTCGTTACGACCGCCTCGCGCGCGATGAGCGCGTCGCAAACGCGCGCGTGGCTGGGCTGGCCGCTTCGGCGGCTATTCCTCCGCATGAAGCCATCGCGCATCTTCGACCCGGCGGAAAGCGGTCGCGAGGCGCTTGCGATTCCGTTCGCGCACGGCAGCCGCCGCTGGGTCGCTCTTGCTGCGCTGCGAGATGCCGATGAGCTTTCACCGCACGACGACTTTTTTGCGGCGCTCGAAAGCATTACGATCCCCGCCGGCGGGCTCGCGTTGTCGCCGCGCGTTCGGGCGGAGATCGTCCCTGCGGATCCGACGATCGCGAGCTTCGCTCTCGCAGACGACCTTCACGCGCGTCTGCTCGCCGCCGTATCCACGCGAGCGTGGCCGCTGGAACGCATCGAATCGTTTGGCGCGTTAGCGCTTCGATTGCAGGACGCGATCCCCGACATCGTCGCCGTCGACTTGCGGCAGCTGCACGAACCGATGTCGGCAATCGCCAGGATCCATCGCATCGCCGACTACGGCGCGTTGCGAGTCCTGGCGTTTGGAACCCCCGCCCTGCCGCACCACCGCTCGCCGGCAGTCGTCGACCGCTTTTTGCCGCACGATGCCTCCGAAGAGCTCATCTTCAAGACGGTCAAAGAGCTGGCCAATGAAGGGGCATTCTTACGCCGGAACCTCGCGCGCGAAGAAAACGTCTTTAGCCGGCGTCTCTCAGAAGCGGCCCTGACGTTCCAAGAGATCGCCGACCTCGCGGCAGAGAAGGCCGCGGCGATTATGGGCGGTTGGGGATGTTGCTTCTTGCTCAACGGAGCGGCGATCTACCGTGCGGAAAACCCGTTGGGAGTTCAACCGGTCTTTCGTTCCGTTCCGAACAATTTTCTCAGCGGGTTGAGCGCGTTCGACGCCGAGTACCGAAGCGATTTTCTCGACGAACTGACCGGCGATCCGTCCGAGCGGCTCGTTTTCGAAGCAATGCGCCCGCTATCGGCTTCGACGATCGTGCTGGTTTCCGAGACGGGCCGCCATCTTGGGGTTCTCGTTGCTTGCTCGACGGAGCGGCGAGCCGGCCCGGAATCCTTCGAGGCTCTGGAGGCTCTTGCGGCGATAATCGTCGGTCGCTTCGGCCGGCTCGTCCAAAGCGACGGCCACATCCCCCAGTTGCAAAAGGAGCGGCTCTGGGAGCGTCTGCACGATGGCATGCTTCGGCTCGACGTCTATCGCTCGAGCAATTGTTCGATCCCGTGGCGATACCGCTTCGTTAGCGAAACGCGAGGCTTGCTGACGCTGAATCTCGATGAGAACGCCGCCCTCACGCACCGGTTGCTCGACGGACCTCTCGATGGCCCGTCGCTTGCGAAGATCGTCGCGGAGCGTCGAGCACCGGCGCCGTTTTTCGTAGCTGGTATAGATTTCTCTGCGCATACGATCGACTTCGCGACGCAGGGGTTCTCGCCGCCGATTCTTCTGAATCACCCGGGCCCGGCCACGCTTATCGCTGCAGCCGGCGGCATCGCAACCGGTTCGGCGGAGCTGCACTCGACTGCGCCCGCCGTCGTCTGCGACGGCCCGCTGTGGAACTGGCTGCGCAGTCGACCCGAAGCGGCTAGCTGCCTCGACTCCGCTCTCGACCGCGAGGCTCCGGCGGGGATGGCTTCGATCATTACGCTCGCTTAGACTCCGCGAGAGAATCGGTCGGAGGCATTGTCCCCTGCTCGGCCAAGAACCTCACGCATGCGAGAAAAAAGTGGGACCGATGAGTCCTATCTCGTAGTCATTGGTGCGTCGGCCGGTGGCATCGAGGCGCTCGCGCGCTTAGCCGGAGCGCTTCCCGACGATTTCCCCGCACCGATTGTCATCGCACAGCACGCCGCTCCGCACGTACCGAGCCACTTGGCTGAGATCCTTCAGCGTCAAACTCACCTGAGCGTCCATATGATCTCCGAAGGCACCGAAGAGTTGAAGCCGGCTTCGATCTATCTGGCGCCGGCGGGTCATAATCTATCGATTCGCGGGAACCATGCCGTCGTGAGCGGGCGGCTCGCCAGCCATCCGATTCCCTCGATCGACACCCTCTTCGTCAGCGCCGCGGAGTCGTTCGGCGATTGTGTCGTCGCTCTTATTCTGACCGGTATGGGCACCGACGGCGTCGCCGGCGTCCGCGCCGTCAAAGAATCCGGGGGCACCGTGCTGGTGCAAGAGCCAGAATCGGCAGCGTTTCCCGCGCTGCCCGCGGCAATACCGCTCAGCCACGTCGATTACACGGCGAATCTCGAGGCTATGGCTCCGCTGCTGACGACCCTGACCGCCGGGCCGCCCGACGCCGATATCAGCAACCCCGATGTGCTCAGCGCGTTCTTGAACCAACTGCGCGGGCGCACGGGCATCGACTTTCGGCAATACAAGACGCCGACGATCGTGCGACGCCTCTCACGGCTCATGGCCACCGCTAACTGCGAGAGCCTAAAGGACTATCTACGGCATCTAACCGCGCATCCCGAGGCCTACCAGCGGCTGACCAGCACCTTCCTGATCAAGGTAACGGAGTTCTTTCGCGATCCAGCGCTCTTCGCGTACCTTCAGGAGCAGATATTACCCGGCATCATCGAACACGCCCGCCGCAATCGCGCGGAGTTGCGCCTCTGGTCGGCCGGCTGCGCGACCGGAGAGGAAGCGTACTCTCTCGCGATCGCGCTGGCCGAACTGCTCGGCGACGAGGTCGAAACGATGCCGATCAGAATATTCGCGACCGATCTCGACGCCGACGCAATCGCCTTTGCGCGCCGCGGCATCTACCCCGCGAGTGCTCTCAAAGAGATCTCGCCGGAACTGCTCGCCAAGTACTTTACGCGCGTCGATGACGCCTTTCAGATCAAGAAGCGCATCCGGAATCTCACGGTCTTCGGAGAGTACGACCTGGGGCAGCGCGCTCCGTTTCCCCGGATCGACCTGGTGCTCTGCCGCAACGTACTGATTTATTTTACCAAGGAGCTTCAGCAGCGGACGCTGCAGCTGTTTGCATTCTCGTTGCGGCCCGACGGCTATCTGGTGCTCGGAAAATCGGAATCAACGAGCCCGTTGCCGCAATACTTCACGACCGTTCAGCCTGCGCTCAAGGTCTTCCAGCGGCAGGGCGAGCGGCTTCTCATCCCCGCGCCCGCGACGCTCGGCGGCGGATCCGGGAGCGAGCGCGCGGGGGCGCGACGAGTCGCGATTTCGCTGGGCTCCCCACGCCGCAGCCTCGGCGAGTCGCCCGTCCCGCGCTGGTCGTTGGTCGACCGCTTGGGTGCCTTCCTCTTCGACTCCGATTTCGGAATCGTCGTCGTCGACCGAAACTACGACATCATGACGATCAATCACGCGGCCAGATCAATGCTCGGCATTCACGGACAGGGAATCGGCGAGGACATCGTTCATTTGGCGGAAGTGCCTTCCGGCGAACTCAAGGCGGCTCTCGATGAAGCCTTCCGCAGCGAGACGCCTGCACGCAAGCGCGAGTTCGAGATAAAAGATCTCGCCACGAACGCCGTCCGGTACCTTCATCTTTCCTGCTTTCCCGACCGAAGCTCAAATAAAGATACCCGCGTTGAGAACGTCTTCGTCCTCGTAACCGACGTCTCCGAAAATACAGCCCGGCTGCGCGGGCTCGAAAGCAGCAATCGCCGCAATGAGGAGTTGGGCGCGCGTTTGGCGGCGCAAAACGCCGAGCTGCAGAGCCGCCAAAAACTCCTTATCGACGGTAACAACGAACTGACGGCGGCTAATGCCGATCTTCGCAGCAGCAACGAACACTTGTTGATCTCCGCCGAGGAGGCCGAGGCCGCGGCCGAGGAAGTCGAAACCCTCAATGAAGAGATGCAGGCGACCGGCGAGGAGTTGGAAACGCTCAACGAAGAGCTTCAGGCGACGGTCGAAGAGCTCAACACGACCAATGAAGAGCTCGCCGCGCGCAGCAACGAACTGGAACGGCTTGGCCACGAGCGCGATGCGGAGCTGTTGCTTGCTCGCGAGAGCCTGGCGACCTTACGCGCGGTCGTCGAGCGCACGCCGCTGATCGTCTGCCTGCTCGATAAGAATCGTAACCTCGTTGTCGTTTCGCAGGAGTATCAAGCATTGTACGAGCGCAATGCCGGCAAGCTTCCCGGGGTGCATGAAGCGTGGGAGCAGTCGCCTTCGACGCTGCAGCTGCAAGATGCCGCGGGAAGAAAGCGCTCATTTGCAGTCGATACGATACCGCTGCCCGCGAAGGTCGCCGATACGATGCTGCTCCTTCGTCCGCTCGACGATGCAAGCGGATCCTAAAACAAATTCCTGCGGTCCAATTCTGAGCGTTATGGGTACTATCGTGGGTACGATCAACCTCGATAGAAACCGGCCACGCCTTCAAACGCCGAGAAAGGATCTGAATGCTGAGAAATTTGTGTATCGCAACGTTGATGGGTCTGGGATTTGCGCTTTCCGCGTTGCCGGGCTCCGCCCAATACGCGTACGTAGAGGTCGGTCCGCCCGCGCCGGTCTACGAAACGGTCCCCGTAAGTCCGGGACCGGGATATGTTTGGGTCGGGGGATACTACACGTATTCGGGTGGACGTTACGTGTGGCGACACGGCTATTACGCCCATCATGCGGGGCACTGGTGCGCCGGGTCGTGGCATCACAATCATCACGGATATTATTGGTCGGATGGCCGCTGGTGTTAAGCGGCTAGTGAGTAGCTAGACTAACAGGTAAAGGGAGCGGTCGAAGCCGCTCCCTCGCTTTTATGGAGCGGGAGCATCGACTCTCGGACCTTGGCGTGAAAGCTCTTCGTATTTCCGGAAGATGACGACGTAGCTTGCGCCGATGAAGACGATCGCAAATGCGAGCAACCCGTCGCCGACGGTACCCGTGAGGCTGCCGTGCTGCGGCAGCATGAGCCGGATCGCGTACCGCAGACCGAAGGCCGCCGCGAAAATGATGAGCGTCACCCACGACGAGCCCAGGTACATCACGCCCGGGCGATCGGTGGGACGCACGTCGGTATGCATCCCACGCAAAATCCCGAAGGGTACCCCGGCAATCGCCCCGATCAACAGCCCCAGCGCGATCTCGAAGGGCGGCGCCGGGTTCAGAAGGTTGTTGGCGTAGATGACCCACGCCGTCAACGCGCACAAGATGATCGGCGAGACCCACATGCGGGTCACGCTGATGCGCTGGGGGCGCAGCATGCGTATCGCTAGTACCACTACGACGATGCCGAGCGGTAGCAGCTGAACCCACGGCGCGACTTGCGCCGAAGAAGAGCCTATTTGATTTCGACCTTCGCGCCGGCTTCTTCGAGCTTCTTCTTCACGGCCTCGGCTTCGTCTTTAGTGACGCCTTCCTTCACGGCCTTAGGGGCGCTCTCGACGAACGCCTTCGCTTCGGTCAAGCCGAGGCTCGTGAGCTCGCGAACCGCCTTGATGACCTTGATCTTCTCGGGACCGATCTCGGCGAGAACGACGTCAAATTCCGTCTTCTCGGCCTCCGGCGCGGCGGCGCCCGGAGCGGCGGCCATCATCGCGACCGGCGCGGCCGCAGAGACGCCGTACTTCTCCTCGAGCTGTTTGACGAGATCCGCCAGTTCGAGAACGGTGAGCTTATCGATTTGTTCGATGAGTTCGGCAAGTGCCATGATCTTGTGATTCTTCCTTATCTAAGCGGTGGGTGCTGCGGCTTCTTTTTGCTCGCGGATGGCGTTGAGCACGCGGACGAGTCCGCTGGAATTTCCCGAGAGCACGGTGACCAGTCCGCGCAGCGGATTGGCGAGCGTGCCGACGAGCTTGGCGAGGAGATCGATCTTGGGCGGAAGCTTCGCGAGGACGTCGACGGCCTTCGCATCGACGAGCTTACCGTCGATATAGGCGGCCTTGACCGAGATCTTCTTGACGTGATCGTTAAACGTCTTGAGCGCCTTGGCCGGCGCCACCGGATCCACTCCCGCGAAAACGACGCCGGTGGGTCCGGCGAGAACGTCCTCCAGTTGCGAGGCGAGATCGCCGGCGGCGATCCGGAAGAGCGTGTTCTTGACGACCGCGTAGGTGTTGCCGTCCTTGCGCAACTCGCCGCGGAGCTTAGTGATCTCTTCGACCGTGAGGCCGGCGTAATCGGTGAAGAACAGGTTCTTCGCGGCGGCCAGCTTCTCGGAGAGCGCCCCGATCGCGGCTTCCTTACGTGCGGTAGGCATCGAAAATTCTACTTCCTCGCAATAACGCTCGAAACCAAAAAGAAAAGCGCCCCGTCGAGGGCGCATCGTTTGAAGTTTCGCGCCGCCGCAGCGGCACGGAACACTTCAGGTCTTTGCGTCCTCGGTAGCCAGGTTTAAGGCCTTGCGGCCGGCTACGGTCTTTGGAGCCGTCGGTTAGACTACCACAGCACGGGCGGGGAATGCAAGCATTTTACCGAGAAGCCGCACGCATGCCGCGCCCGACGATGGCCACGGACGATCCCGCCGAGGCGCTCGCTTTGCTTGCGGAGGGCAACGCCCGCTTCGTCGCCGGCACGCCACGCTCCGCGCCGGTCACCCCGGAGGAGCTCGCGCTCGAGGAGGGGCAGAGTCCATTCGCCATCGTGCTCGGTTGCTCCGACTCGCGCGTCCCGATCGAAATGATCTTCGATCAGCAGCCCGGCCACATCTTCGTCGTACGCGTCGCGGGCAATTTTCTCAACGCCGACAACCTGGCCTCGATCGAGTTCGCGGTGCAATACCTCAAATCGAAGATCGTCGTCGTGCTCGGCCACACCCACTGCGGCGCGCTGACCGGCGCGGTCAACTATGCAAAGAGCGGCACTGAGTTGCCGGGCCACATCAATAACCTCATCGTCGCGCTCGCGCCCTCGGTGGAGGCGACCCGGCGGCTTCCCGGCGACTGGATCGCCAACGCGATCGCCCATAACGTCGAGCGCAATGCGGGCGCGCTCATCGGCGAATCCGTCATCGTCGCCGCCGCCGTCGCGGCGGGCGAGCTCCGCATCGCCGCTGGACTCTATGATCTCCGAACGGGCAGCGTCGCCTTCTCGTAGTGGACGCTTGAAATCCGCCGTCGCGTTCGTCTGCGAACGCCTCTCGCTTGCCGTCGTGGCGGTCGGGACCGTCTTCATGATCCTCGTCTTCGTCGCCGTCGAGGACAACGCGACGCAGCTCGGCACGTTCCCCGTAATCCTGCTCGACAACACCAACGAAGTGCAGGCGCCGCCGCTTCCCAACGTGCACGAAGTTCTCAAAGACGGTGACCGGATCGATCTTTCGCTCCTAAGCCCGCAGCAGCGCTTCGAACTGGTTCGCGGCGCGAAGTCAGGTACGAAGATGACGCTGATGGTCACGCGCGCCGGGCGGCGCTTTCCGCAAGCGATCACGGCCTCGTCGCCCGATTACACGCCGCGCGCGAAGTTCGTGCGCGACGTCGGCATTCCGCTCTGCTTCTTCCTCTCGCTTGGGCTCGCGAGCGCGCTCTTTTTGATGCGCCCCCGCTCGATTACGCTGGCCTTCTACATTTACACGATCTTGATGCTGCTCAAGGTCAATAAGGCGGCGCTGGATCTGGCGATCTGGCCGATCAGCCTCCGCGCCGACCTGCTGATTCAAGTCGTCTTTCCCCTCGCGCAACTGATGATTTTGGTCTTTGCAGCCCGCCTTTACGGCGTGCAGACGCGAGCGTGGCGCTGGCTCGTCGGGACGGCAATCTTCTTTGCGATCGTCGACTTTCTCGTCTGGATGGATCCGATCATCTGGATGGTCTTCCAGCAATTCCAGCTCCCCGGCCCGACCAACTTGATGATGAGCCTTGCCGACGCGGCGCTGATCCTCACCGTCATCATTGGGCTTGCGTACATCTCCTCCGGCGCGAGCGGCGAACGCGCGCGGCGCATCACCTGGATCGTCGCCGGCATCGCGATCGCCCCGATCACCGATCTGATGTGGGCCGTTGCGAATATTCTGAGCACGCTCATCGGCAACTCGTCGATTCTGCTGCTCGACGTCCAGGATTGGACGCAGGCGCTCGGCCCCTGGGTGGGCTTAATCGGCGTCGCCTTCGTCTTCTACGCCTTCGTCTCGCAGCGCGTCGTCGACATCCGCTTCGTCATCGGGCGCGCCGCGGTTTACGTCGGCATCACCGCCGTGCTGCTGCTCTTCTTCGGCGTCATCGAGTGGTGGGCGGAGCAAATCTTCGAGAGCACCCGCCCCGCAATCTACGTGAGCCTCTTCGCCGCGCTCTTTATCGGCTTCTCGCTCAACGCAGTCCACGAGCACGTCGAATCTCTGCTCAATAACGTTTTCTTCCGCGAACAGCGCCGCAACGAACGCTCGCTGCGCCACGCCGCCCGCGCGCTGGCCAACACGAACTCCGAAAAGACGCTCGTCGAGTTTCTGGTACACGAACCGGTACGCGTACTCGGCCTAACGTCGGCCGCGCTCTTCCTTGCACGCGGCGAGAACGGGGCCTTCATCCGCGCCGCCGATAACGGCTGGAACAACAAAGAATCCGAAACGATCGACGCGGAAGATCCGCTGATCGCCGAACTTCGCGCCGATCCCGAGCCGATGACGCTCGACGGGCGTCCGCGCGCCGAAACGATTCTCCCCGGCGGCTCGAGAGCACCGTCGCTCGTCGTGCCGCTGCTCGTACGTGGTTCGGTCTTCGGCTTCGTCTTCTATGGGCCGCGCAACAACGAACAACCGCTAACGAGCGACGAACGCGAGCTGCTCGAAACGATCGCGCATAATGCCGGCGCCGCCTACGATCACATCGACGCCGACCGCGCCCGCGCCCGCATTGCCGACCTCGAAGCAAAGCTAAAGCTGTCATCCTGAGCGCAGCGAGCGGAGCGAGCGAAGTCGAAGGACGCGCGCCAGTGTCATCCTGAGCGCCTCTGTGTCATCCTGAGCGCCTCTGTGTCACCCTGAGCCTGTCGAAGGGTGACCGAACACTAAAACGGCCCAAGGTGCGTGATTGAACCCTGTTGTATAGCAGGGAGGTAGTAACATGCACGCCCATCCACTCGAAGCTCGCATAGCTCACGTCGAGGGCGCATTCGATCAGGTGAACGAGCGCCTATCCAGCCTCGACCGTCGCCTCGACTCGTTTCAACACACGGTTGCGCTCCGATTTGACGAAGTGGATCGCCGATTCACCTGGCTTATTGGTCTGATCGTAGGGACGTGGGTGACGATGACGGCGACGCAGGTTACGACGATCCTGACGATCCTCTTCCATCGTTAGCCGAACGACTCAAGGTGCGTGATTGAGCCCTGTTGTATAGCAGGGAGGTAGTAACATGCACGCCCATCCGCTCGAAGCTCGCATGGCTCATCTCGAGGGGCTCGTTCAGCAAATCGGTGAACGGCTCGGCAGCATTGACCGTCGGCTCGATTCGATCGATGGGCGCTTCAATCAAGTGGACTCACGTTTTGCCCAGATTGATGCTCGCTCTGCCCAGATCGATGCTCGTTTTGTCCAGATCGATGGCCGCTTCGCACAGATCGATGGCCGCTTCGCACAGATCGATATTCGGTTCAACTGGTTGATCGGCATCGTGATCGGCACCTGGATCACAACGATCCTCACCATCCTCTTCCACCACTAGACGCAGCGGCGATGAGCCGTAAACGAAAAGCGGCCGCGAAATCGCGACCGCTTCGTAAACCCACCCGGTAGCGAGGCCTCTACGCCGTGGCTTTGACCCGATTGGGATCGACCCGAACGCCCGGCCCCATCGTGCTAGCCAGCGTAACGCTGCGTACGTACGTGCCCTTCGCCGCTGCGGGCTTCGCGCGCACGATTGCGTCGAGCAGCGTGGTGACGTTCTCGAGCAGGTGCGCTTCCTCGAAGCTCGCCTTGCCGACGATCGTGTGGATGATGCCGCTCTTGTCGAGACGGAACTCGACCTTACCGGCCTTGATGTCGCGTATCGCCGCAGCGATGTTCGGCGTCACGGTGCCGGCCTTCGGGTTGGGCATCTTTTGCGCGAGGATACGGCCGAGCTCTTTACCGACAGACGCCATCATGTCGGGCGTCGCGACGGCGATGTCGAACTCGGTGAAGCCGCCCTTGACTCGATCGATCAGATCCTGATCGCCGACGATATCGGCGCCGGCCTCTTGAGCGGCCTTCGCGTTATCGCCTTTGGCAAACGCGATCACGCGCACCGTCCGTCCGGTGCCGTGCGGCAGCAAAACCGTACCGCGAACGCCCTGGTCGGTTTTCTTCGGATCGACGCCCAAGCGCACGTGCGCCTCGACGGTCTCGTTGAACTTTGCATTCGCGTTCTGCTTGACCAGCGCGACCGCTTCGGCGGTCGAGAAGAGCCGCTTGCTGTCGAAGCTCGTGGCGAGTGTTTTGAAGCGCTTTCCGTGGTGCTGCGGCATCCTACGCCTCCACCTCGACGCCCATCGAACGCGCCGTGCCGGCGACGATCTTCTTCGCTGCGTCGATATCGTTGGCGTTGATGTCGGGCATCTTCACCTTCGCGATATCCTCAAGCTGCGATTGGGTAAGCTTACCGACCTTATTTCGGTTGGGCTCTTTGCTGCCCGACTCGATCTTGAGCGCCTGTTTAATCAAGAAAGATGCCGGCGGCGTCTTCGTGATGAACGAAAACGTCCGGTCTTCGAACACCGTGATCTCGACCGGAATGATCATCCCAGCCTGCGACTGCGTGCGCTCGTTGTACTGCTTGCAGAAATCCATGATGTTGAGCGAGTAGGGTCCGAGTGCCGGACCGATCGGCGGCGCCGGCGTCGCTTTGCCGGCGGGAATCTGCAGGCCGATCTTGCCTACGACCTTTTTAGCCATTGAGTCTGTCCTTTCGAAGCGTGGCTTCTCCCCCGCTATTTTTCCTTACGCGCACCGGGGTAAAGTGCGCGCAAGCCAGTGTCATCCTGACCCCACTAGTGTCACCCTGACCCCACTAGTGTCACCCTGACCCCACTAGTGTCATCCTGAGCTTGTCGAAGGATGCCTTAAACCTTCTCAACTTGGAAGAACTCGAGTTCGACCGGGGTTTCGCGGCCGAAGATCGAGATGAGCGCGCGCAAGCGCTCCTTCTCGGGTGCGATCTCGTCGACGACGCCGGTGAAGTCGAAGAACGGTCCCGACGTGACCTTGACGCGATCGCCCTTCTTGAAGTCGATCTTGAGTTTTGGCGCCTCGATGCCCATCTGCTTGAGGATCGTCTTGACTTCTTTATCCTGCAGCGGAACGGGCTTCTCGCCCGGCCCTGGGCTGCCGACGAATCCGGTGACGCCTTGCGTATTGCGCACGACGTACCAGGACTGGTCGTCCATAATCATCTCGACGAGGACGTAGCCCGGAAAAACTTTCTTGGGCGTGATTTTGCGCTTGCCGTCTTTGAACTCGACCTCGTCCTCCATCGGGACGAGCACGCGGAAAATCTTGTCCTGCATGCCCATCGAATGGATGCGGCGCTCCAGATTCGCCTTCACCTTATTCTCGTAGCCGGAATAGGTATGGACGACAAACCAGTTGCGGTTGTCCTTTGGCTTGGCCGCGATGGCCTCGGCGCCTTCGGCCTCGCCGTCGCTCTCCCCGCCCTCGGTCTCCTCGAGCTCGAGTGCCGGCGAATCGAACGTCTCTTCGGTCTGCGCCTCTTCTGGCGCCGCGGTCGCGCCCGCCGGGTCGCTCATAGCCTGATCGTCGACGACCTGCTCTTCGAGCTGATCGGCGATGGGCTGGTCCGCAGTGGGCTGTTCGGTGATCGGCTCCGCGTCGTACACGCTCGACACTACCCCGATCCGACCACGGGATGAATGAGACTGAAGAGCCACCCGAAGAGCTGATCGACGACGAAGACGAACAGCCCGATCACCACGACCAGAACGATCGTCAGGATCGTCGCCGAGATCCACTCGTCGCGGGTGGGCCAGGTCACGCGGCGCAGTTCCATGATCACGCCACGAATGAAGTCGCCACCCGCCATGGACTGGGCCGTTCTTTTTTGCTGTTCGTTCACCAAAGGTTTACCTTAATTCCGTCGTCCTGAGCTTGAGATTTGTCATCCTGAGCTTGGCGAAGGATGGCAGGGCGGACAGGACTCGAACCTGCAACAACTGGTTTTGGAGACCAGGACTCTACCAATTGAGCTACCGCCCTCTACGCTATCGAGTCTCGCGATGGGGCTTGTGACAGCGGCAGAAGCGGCAGTACTTGCTGAGCTCCAACCGGTCCGTGGTCTTCTGTTTATTTTTCTGCGTGTTGTAGTTGCGGCGCTTGCACTGGGTGCAGGCCATCACTACCATCACGCGAGTTTCTTTCTTTGCCATCAGTAGTCTACCACAACATTAAGAAAACGGACCGGCGGTCCGTTCGGAAATCAATGCTAACACATCCACCCCAGCCCTGCAACGCCCCGAATCGCGCCATTCTTGATCTTGCCGCGAATCGCCCCCGGGCCCAAGTGTCATCCTGAGCGGAGTCGAAGGACGCCCCCGTGTCACCCTGAGCGGAGCCGCTCGGTGTCATCCTGAGCGGAGCGAGTGCAGCGAGCGAAGTCGAAGGGCGCTCCCTTGCTTGTCCGTCCTCCAGGGGTCGGTGCTGTCGGTTACCGCGCGGTCGCCGGAGCCGGGATCGACGGCGCCGCTTGTTGGCCCTGCCGGACGCGCACTCCACAATGCTATCGGGCGCTGCAGGGCAGGCCAATCGTACGTCTTGACCGGGCTTTCTCCGTAAACTCGTGGCGCCCGACAATCGCCGCCCCGGCGCCTCGACCGGCAACGTTGGCTTGCAGGTCGGCAAAGCCGGATTTCCGATCGAATCTCGACGTTGCGATTGACTGGCGCGGCGCCTTGGACGAACAGCTTGACACGCCGCGTCAATATTATCTAATATGTAGATATTATGGCAAAGGGCTCCTACCTCGGCGAGTTCGAGCATATCGTGCTGCTGACCGTGCTGCGCTTAGGCGATGGTGCATATGGGGCGGTGATTCGCGCCGAAATCGAACGCGTAACAAAACGTTTCCCCGCGATTGGCGCAATTCACGCGACGCTCGAACGCCTCGAACAAAAAGGGATGGTTTCGTCGTGGATCGGCGAGCCGACACCAGAGCGGGGTGGTAAGGCCAAGCGTCATTTCAAGGTCGAGGCAGCGGGTGTAGTAGCCCTTAAGGACGCCCGAAAGACTCTCGAACGGCTTCACGCGGGGTTGTCGCTGCGAAACGGCACGGCATGAGACCGCCTCATCTCGCTGAGGTGCTCGTCGCGGCCGTCGCCGCGCCGAATGATTATGAAAGCATCGCGGGGGATCTGCACGAGGAATATCTTCGCTACGTGCACTCAAGCAGCACCAGAGCGGCAAATCGCTGGTATTGGTCGCAAGTGCTGCTTTCAATCCCCTCACTGCTCACTTACTCGAGAACGCATCGGTCGGCACTTCGCGCGGTCGGCGTCGGGCTGACGGTAATCGCCGTCCTCGTCGCGATGCTTCTGGCCACAATACCGATCGACGCTTTCCTCCAGGCCGTATATGGCAGTCTGGCACGTTGCCCGCTCGCGGTGACACTTTGTGCGGATTGGATTGACGCAGCCGTCTTCGGCGCAGTCCTCGGACTGATCGTTCGCAGCGGCGGCATGCGGCTCGCGTTTTGGGCTGCGGCGCTTCTCGTCCTTGCCTTTGCCGTTCCAGCGCTACTTGGCTTCCCATCGTCTCAAGCTCCGCTTCCGGCGTGGGTCTTGTTGGGGGGAACCGTTCCTGCTATGTGTGCCGGCGCGGGTCTCTGCCAAGTGGCTATTAGACTACTGTGAGCATGCTTAAGCGCCGCGCGAAACGGGTTTTCGCAGCTGCGTTGGCGCTGCCGCTCTTGGGAGTTGCGCCTGCACCGTCATCGGCGGAGACCTTTTACGCCCATGCCATCGAGCAGATGCGGCGCCACGCTGAGCCGGTCTTTGCTACCTACGATGCATCCATCAAAGGACTGAACTGCACCGTGCAAAGCGACGGCATGGCGTGCACCCTCGGCAGAAGCACCGCAAAATCCGAAGAACCGTTTTCGATAGATCTTCGAGAGAGTGACGGACGGGTAGCCCTGCATCGAGAGGGCGCGTCGTTCGTTCTCGGCGACTCGACCTTCCTCAACGCGACGTGGCCCGGCATCGACACGATCATTCGGCACGGGTTCATCGGCACGGGGAAGCCGCCACCTTCAACCCCGCTCCCGGCGGAACCGCCCTCCGCGCTGCCCGTGATCGCCGTCGTTTCCGCGTTTTCCGTAGCAAATTACAACGTTTACGATGCCGGCGGAGCGACCTGTGCGAACGCCAATGCCGGCCACTCAGTTCGCTTGGTGGCGCGTCACGATCCACTGCGATACCCGTTGACGGGCGCGACGGTCGATTTAACCACCGGCGATTTATGCGCGGTGCGTTTTAGCGCCCGTATAAACGCAGCGGTCGGACTGGTCGGCGCAACTGGAAACGCCCAGCTCGATCTCGAGAACGTTGCCGGCTATGAAGTCGTCACGAGTGAACGCTTCGACATCGACTTACGAGCCATCGGTATAGCCGTTAAGCACATCAGCGTCGACATCGCTTATTCCGATTTTGCTTTTCCCAAGGCGATCGATCCCGAAGCCTTTGTGACGCCATCCCCGCCGTCTGGTCGCCCCTAAGGCGTCCCGACCTCCCCGCGAGCCACGGTAAACAAAAGCCCCTAAAGTCTAGGGGCTTCTTGTTTTTGCGCCCGGCCAGAATCGAACTGGCAACCTTGGGCTTAGGAGGCCGTTCAAGCGCCGCACGACGAGGCGGCTTTCTCCTAAGAGTAGCCCGTTGCGTCCGCTGGGTCCGGCTGGGTTGGAGTGTGGTAGCTCTACGATAGCTCTACGGCTCCACGGTCGCGGCCGATACGGCAGTAGGGTTGCCGCGACATTCCCACCCGCAAACGTTGGCGAGCAATGCGGCGGCCCTCACGCTCTCTGCATCTTCGCCGTACAGCGCCGTTTGCAATTGCCGTGAGAGGATGGCCTCGCGTTCGGCGTCGAGCCGGGACAGGTCTCGCTTCAAAATCGCCTGGACGCCGGGCGTCCCGAAAACGCAGTCCGCGTAGTGCTTGTAAAGCCGGACCTTCCCGGGCGGTAGGCGATTCATGGACGGGAAACCGAGCCGCACTAAGGCTCGGGTAACGTCGCCCCACTCTGCGACCCAGGCGCGGGCGGCCATCGGATCGCGCACGGTCGGCGGCAGCATTTCCCACTCGTCGATCGTCCGAGGCTTGGTTAAACCGAGCAGCTTCCTCAGGTCTTCGAGTTCTCGCCTCATCTCGGCGCGCGTCATCCTCACCATTGTACCAAGCCGCAGAGCGCGCGGCGACCTTCGAAACGACTCTCACGTGGCAGGCACCCTCCCGCAACACGCGCGCGCGTACAAAGACGTCGCGCAACGTGCCACCCCCTGACGGGAGGCCGAGCCCTCGCGCGACTCTTATGCGGCGGGCACCCTCCCCAACACGCGCGCGGGTGCGAGAGGCGGTGCAACGTGCCACCCCCTCGTAGCAGGCCGAGCCCTCGCGCGACTCATTTCCTGGACGCCCGACCGCCCAAAAATTGTGGCGCGATTTTTTTCATCCGCAACAAATACAAGAAATGCCACGGTGCCGCAGCGTGGTGGGAAAGGAGCCAGAGCCGCCAAGACGAGACACCTGCTCGGCTGCCTAGCCTCCTGGCGATCGAAGCCGGGCAAAGCGGCCGGCTGGCGAGGGCGAATCGGCTGGCTATGCT
>JBAQAW010000010.1:0-62055 GCA_049285915.1 Candidatus Cybelea sp.
AAAGTTCGATCGTTGCACCGCCGACAAAGGCTCCCGACGACATCAGCACCGGATCGGCGTATCCCGGCACGGCTCCGGGTTCGGGACGAAATCGCGCGTTGACCGGCAGCGCGCTCTGCAATCCCGCTGCAAAACGGCCCAGACGCTCCGCGGTGCCCAAGCCGATCGCCTGCACGATGTCGGCGCGCTTCGCACCGCAGACCGGGTCGATACGATAACCGAGCCCTTCGAAGAGCGCGGCGAAAAAATCGAGCCCGCGCAGCGTCGCCTCGACGATCGAGGGCGCGAGAAAGAGCCCTTGAAAGAACGAGCGTCCGAATCCCAGCGTCGGCCCGAGTGCGGCGCCGAGCCCCGGCGCGAAGAGCCGCGCGGCGACACGTTCCACGAGCTCGCGCCGCCCCGCAACGTAGGCACCGGCAGGCGCGATCGATCCGCCGAGATTCTTGATCAGCGAGCCCATGATGAGATCGGCGCCGGCCGGCAAAGGTTCGCGTTCTTCGACCAGTTCGCCGTAGCAGTTGTCGACGAGCACCACCGCCTCGGGCGCCCTCTCTTTGACGAGACGGTACGCGCGCTCGCACTCGGCGACGCTCAGCGCGCGCCGCGGCGCGTAACCGCGAGAGCGCTGGATGAAGACGCTCGCAATCGTTGGGTCCGCGAGCGCGCGCTCGACCGCGTCGAGATCGATTCCGCCGTCGGCACGCAGCGCAACCTCCGCGTACTGCACGCCTTGGGAGACGAGCGAATAGGGTGCGCCGCGGATCGCGTTGCGCAGCGTATCGTAGGGAGCGCCCGAGATCGAGAGCAGCGTACGCGATGGAGGCGTACAGGCGGCAAGCGCCGCTACGATCGCGTGCGTTCCGCTGACGATCGAAAGGCGCGCGACCGCGCGTTGCGCGCCGAGCACCCGCCCGAGCAAGGCTTCGTACCGTTCGCGGGCCGCGTCGTCGTAGCCGTACCCGGTCGTCCCCGCGAAGTCGCTCTCCGCGATGCCCTCGGCAAGAAAGGCTTCCAGCACGTTGATTTGGGCTTGGCGCTGCGCCGGGTACTCGAGCACCGAGCATCGCTTGTAGGCCGCCAGCGCCGCCTCGCGCACGCGCCCGCCGATGCCGAAACGCTCGCAGATTCGCGCGATCACGTTTCACGCTCGACGTGCCGCTCGTAGGCGCGAACGAAAGGATAGTAGATCGCCGTCGCGAGCGCGATGTTGAACGCGGCCAGCGCGATCGCGCGCAGATCCTGCGTCGCTAAGTACGTCGAGACGAACGTCGGTATCGATGAGGGGACGTAAAACGCCGCGCGCGCGACGAACCCGGTGGCGACCGCAATATAGGTTACGGTCGCCAAGACGACGGGCGCACCGACGAACGGCAGGACCAAGTGCGGATTGAAGACGACGGGAGCGGCAAAGAGCAGCGGCTCGTTGATGTTGAAGAGCGCCGGCACGATCGTCGCGCGGCCGACTCGTCGCAATCGAGGCACTCGCGAAAAGGCGAAGAGCCCCGCAAGCGGCAGCGTCGCACCCGCGCCTCCGGGAAAGACGAAGAGAAAGAGCGAGACCACGACGACGTACGGCAACGGCTGGTGCACCGTAAAGGCGTGCGTGTTCTCCATCTGCATCGTGAGATAGACCGGCGTGACGATCGCCGCGAGCACCGCCGGCCCGTGGACCCCGGCCGTCCAGAGCAGCGTTTCAATTACGACGATCGCGATCAGCGCGAGATACGTATCGCCGAGGTGCGCGATGGGCTGCATCGCGCCGGCGATCTCCGCCGGCAGCGACACGTGCAAAGCATAGAGCGCAGCAAACGTTGCGACGCCCAGCACCGCACCGAGCCAGCCGGCAAGCGCAGGACGAAGGCGCCGGCGCAGCAGCCAGGTCCAAGCGGCGGGGATTCCACACGCCAACATCGCGATGAAGAGCCCGGCGGTGCCGGTGAGGCGCAGATACTCGATCGCACTCGGCCCGAACGGCCGCGGCAGCGCGAGCGCGAACGCGGCGATGCTGCCGAGCAGCAGCGGGAGCATCGCGTAGCCGGTCGTGCGCGCCAAGCGGACCGGCAGAATTACCACGAGCGCCGCCGCCATAACGCCGAACGCGGGCAGCAAGGCGCCGGCGACGCGCAGGCCGAGCGTTTCGTTTTGCCCCGCTCCGCCGGCGATCTGCGCTAAAAGGATCCCGACGAACGCGACGGCGAGGCCGATGAAGCTCCAGGGGAGTCCGTCGCGCAGCGCGACGACGAACGGAAGCTCGCCGAGCCGCCGCATAATCGGGACGGCTCGCCGTTCGAAGGCGAGGAAAATCTTAGAGGCGGCGGACCACGGCCTCGACGCGACCGACGATCTCGACATCGCTCGCGTAGATTGGCGCCATCGTGCGATTCTCCGGCTGTAGTCGGACGCGACCCGATTCACGGTAGAAGCGCTTGACGGTGGCCTCGCCGTCGAGCATTGCGACGACGATCTCGCCGTTCTCAGCCGATCGCTGCGGGCGCACGAGGATCAAATCGCCGTCGAGAATCGCGGCATCGACCATCGAGTCGCCCTGGACGCGCAGCATGAACGCATCGGAGGAACGGGGTACGAAGGCCGCCGAGAGGGCGAACTCGCCCTCCACATCCTCTTGGGCCGTGATCGGCACGCCCGCGGCCACCCGGCCGAGAATCGGCATCACCACGGTATCGTGGCCGGGAACGGAGCCGGCCGAGCGCATCGCCCGCGGCTTGGTCGGATCTCGCGAGATCATTCCGCGGCGCTCGAGGGCTTTGAGGTGGGCGTGAATCGTGGAAGAGGACGAGAGCCCGACGCGCTCGCCGATCTCGCGCACCGAGGGCGGGTAGCCTCGCTCGGCGGTAAAAGCGCGAATCACGTCGAGAATGCTGCGCTGCCGTTCGGTCGCCGGCTTGTCGCTAGGGTCTTTCCGCATCGGTCCTCCGTCGAGTCATAATGCCATGCGTATGGCACTTAGCGCCGGTACAACCCTATCATAAAAGCCAATCGAAGGCAAACATACGTTCGTAATCCCTTGACAGCACTTGGCGGCCCTATGGTAAAATCTAGTGGACGAACAAGCGTTTGGCACTAAATATAGGAGTAAAGACGGTGGGTAGGCGCAAACGATTCACACTCATGCCGGCGATCGCGGTGGCGGCACTCGGCCTCATGGTCGCCCTTCCGACGCTCTCCAGCGTTCGCCTGTACGCGGCCAGTGCCCGGCACTATACGACGGTCACGGTCCGGCCCGGCGATACCCTCTGGGGCATCGCGGCCGCTCACTCGGCCCCGAACACCGACCTCCAAGAGGTCGTCGATCGGATCAGCGACGTCAACCATTTGAATGGGACGATCCAACCCGGCCAGCACCTCCGAATCCCGGAGTAAAGGGCCGGAGCCGGCCCCCTCGTCGGGCTAGCCCTCAATAGTTCAAAGCCGCGCATCTAAAGCGCGGCTTTTACTTAGCGCCGGGAGACAAGCACCACCGAGTGGCCCACGTGTTCGTCGAGGAAGGCCAGACCCTCCATCATCCAGGAATCAAGCCCGTCGTTCGAGTGCTTGGCCACCTCGCGCACGACGTGCAGCCGGTCCTTGAGCCAACGCAGCTCGTTGCGGGTCGTCGTCGGAAAGACGGCCACCTCGCAATCCTCACATTGGTAGCCGTACTGCGCTATGTCTTAGCCATCGTATCGGAGACGAGCTGCAACGTCGTCTGGTAGATCGTCGTCGACGTTCCTTGGACTCCGTTGTCGTGGCGCTGCGTGACGTACTCGTCGACCGTCGTCGGAACCGACTTGTTCATATCGTAGCCGATTTTCGCTTGAACGTCGGTCGTCAGGCTGCCGCCGCCGGACTGGCGCAGCTTGCGCGTCTCCGAAATTTGCATCGCTCCGTTGCTATTGCTTTGAATCACGTAGTCGGCGGTTACGTTGAGCGTCGGCGAGGCTTGCGAGATCTGCCAGTGCTTGTTCTTGTCGAGGGCATTGGGGTCGACGAACTTCGAGCTGAGAAAGCGCAAGAGCGTGTACTCTTCGGTATAGACCGTCTTGTTCGGGTCGCAGATAACGCTCGTGTTGCCGTAGACGACGCAAGTCGCCGCCGGCGCGCGTCGCGTGTTCTCGCCTGCTTCGCTAACCGTTACGACCTGGCCGCCGTCGGCTTGCGGCTTTCCGACGACCTGCACGGTCATCGTGCCCTTATCGTCGAGCTTGCCGCCGTAGTGGCTGATGCCGTTCGTGCCGCCGGCTAGGCCGTCGCTTTGGACCGCCTCCGCGTTCTGGTTCGAATCCCGAGCGGTGATGCTTTGATCCGCGCTGTAAGAGAAGCTGTACACGAGCGTCGTCACGCCAGGCGAATCGGCCCGGGTAAGGCAAGGGGCGATAAACGCCGCAGCCATGCCGGCTACTGCCAAGCTTGTGCGTAGTCTCAACATTTTGCAGCCCTTCTGCGTTTGAGTACGAGTTCACTTCAGCCGCTCGGGGACTGCCCCGTTAGATCTTGGCCATCGTATCGGAGACGAGCTGCAGCGTCGTCTGATAGATCGTCGTGGAAGTCCCTTCGACTCCATTGTCGTGGCGCTGCGTAACGTACTCGTCGACCGTCGTCGGAACCGACTTCGCGACGTCGTAGCCGATCTTCGCTTGAACGTCGGTCGTCAGACTGCCGCCCTTAGCCTGCCGGATCTTTCGAACCTCGCTGATCTGCATCGCCCCATTGTTGTTGGCGTTAATCGAGTAGTCGGCGGTGACGTTATCGACCGGCGAATCTTGCGAGACCTGCCAGTGCTTGTTCTTGTCGAGCGCATTGGGATCGACGAACTTCGCGCCGAGAAAGCGCAAGAGCGTATATTCTTCGGTGTATACCGTCTTGTTCGGATCGCAGACGGCACGCGTGTTGCCGTAGACGACGCACGTCGCGGCTGGGGCTCGGCGAATGTTCTCACCCGCCTCGCTGATCGTAACGACCTGGCCGCCGTCGGCCTGCGGCTTCCCGATGATCTGCACGGTCATCGTGCCCTTATCGGTCAGCGTACCGGCGTAATGGCTGATGCCCGACGATTGATTGTTCATCGGATAGGCGCCGGCGTCCCCGGCTGGTGCGCCGTAGTCCTGAACGGGATTGGCCGAGTCCCGTGCGCTGACGCTTTGATTGGCGCTGTACGAGAAATTATAGACCAGCGTAGTTACTGCCGGGTTGTCGGCTCGAGCCAAGCTCGGAGCGATGGCGACGGCCGCAATGCCGGCGATCGCTAAGGTTGCGCGTAGTTTTAGCATTTGGTCACCCCGTAGTGTTTCGAATAAAGAAGTATCCTCTCGAAGATTCGAGTCGGTGCTATTTCCGTTAAGAGAAACCTATTTCGGACACTGGCTCATCGCTGCGGAGATCGTCTTCCCGGCGGCATCTTCACGCTTTTGCGTCTCGTCCTGGGTCCATTTCAACCCGCCGACGATGTTCGTGATTGGATTGTAGCCGACCGCGAGGCCCGGAATCGTCGCGGGATCGAACGCATAAGGATTGGGCGACAAGCCCGGGGTATTGGGATCCTGCCACGGGTTGGGCGTGTTCTTGATCGGCTGCTGCGACTCGTCGCTGCCATTAATCTGCGCGATGTACTCCGTCCCCGCGTGCTGCATATTCCCCAGCTGCTGGGTCTCGACGAACCCATTGATCAAGTCGAGCGACGCGCTCTGAAACGCGATCGTCTCGAGCAGCTGCTCGCGGATCTTCTTGATCGTCGCGTCGTCGGTCGGACTGCCGGTGGATGCGATGAATTTCTGGTCGTCCAGCAGCGTCTGCGCCGTTACGAGGTTATGCCCCGTCGGCAAGACGAGATATCCCATCCGCTGGAGCGCCATCCGCGTGCCGGGCGTATCGACGTTGATCGAATCCCCGCCGGCATTACTCAGAGGAGCACCCATGAACGCGGCCTGAGCGTAGTCCTTGAAAAGCGGCGGGCTCCTGTCGATGAGTTTATCGTTTTGCAACACCATGGCGACCGCGGGACGAACGGTTTCGTGCAGCTTCGCGCACAGGGCGCTGGTAACGATGTGATAGATTTGCGGCGGCGGCGTGCCGCCGGCAGCAGCCGGTGCCGTGCCGTCGGAGCGGGCGGCCATCGGCAGAAGTGCGGCGGCGGAGAACGCGCAAGCCCAAAGCAGACTCAACCTCTGCATCGTCGACTCGTTTTCGCGAGCGTGGGCGCTCCGCCTGCCGTACAAAGCGAAGCGGGGCCCCGAAGGGCCCCGCTTATTTGGTTGTCTACTCGACCGCTTGGTGAGTTGCTTAGATCTTGATCTGAGCGTTGAAGTAGACGTTGATCGGCGGTACGGATGCGCCGATGGCTCCGTTGTTGAGCCCGCTCGGAATGTAGCTCTGCGTAAACGGCGTGCTCGCCTTGTTGGCTGCACGGTCGTTGATGCCCGTACCGTTGTAGAAGTTCGCCGGGTAGAGAGTGCTGTTGAAGGCACCGCCGTCCGGAGTGTATCCGCAAATCACGTTGCTCGGCGGGTTCACAGCCGTCCATGGCTGGGCCGATCCGCCGAAGCAGGCGTGGAAGAGCGAGGCTCCGAGAATCGTCAGCTTGATGCGCGGGCTCACGTCGTAGGAGATCTGAAGGTTTCCGACGAGCGAGCTCGGCTGCTGCAGGTTATCGAAGTAGAATGAATTTGTCTGCGGATCGGGGATGTACAGGTACCCGAACTGTCCCAAACCAGGCTGGCGCGTGTTGGTCAGGTAGTTGCACTGCTGCGGGTTCGTGTGCGGCGACAGCTTGGTGATGCCGGTAGCCGCCGAGTTTTGGGCGCAGACGCGCGGATCGAGACCGTTGGTATCCAGCGGGGTTCCGTAGAAGCCACCGGTCTGGAACGTCAAGCTGGGCGTGACCGCCAGCTTGTCGTGACGGTAGTTGATGAGCAGCGACGACACGATCGGCGAGATGTAGCTGCCCAACGCAGCGCTGAGGTTCGGAGCGATTGCCGTCGTGTACGGATTGTACCAGCCGCTCTCGTTCAGGAGTCCCTGCGGCGCCTGGTTGTAGTACGGGTTGAGGATCGTGTCGAAACCCGACGAGATCTTCCCGTTCGGCGTCTTACAAGAGACGCCCTGACCGGCTTGATAACAGGGGCTTCCGCCGCCCGACTTGGTCAGGGTGTTGTAGGCCTGGATCACCTGATTGAGCGCCGTCAGTTCGTTGGGAATCGTACCGCCGGTACTCGTCGGTATGTTCTGGAACATGACCTTCGAATCGGTGTACGTGAAGGCGAACTGGCCGGAGAGCCCGTTGCGGGTGAAGTCACCCTTGTTGAACTGGAACTCGACGCCCTGGTTGCGGTTGACGCCGACCGGGACTTGCGTCACGAAGCCGGCACCGATGAACGTCTGCTGCTGCCAGTTGCTGACCCACGTGTAGAACGGCGTGATCTTCATGCTCATGTCCGTTCCACGGAAGTGCTGCTCGTACGAGAGATCGTACTGGCCCGACGAGACGCCCGGAATCGGGTGGAACGGCGAGTAGAACCCGAGGTTCATCGTATTGTTCCAGACCGACCGGTCGTCGCCGGATGCGCTGAGATACTGGACCGACGCCGAGATCGGCGGCTGCGTGAAGCGGCCGGCCGATAGACGCCAGACGACGTCCGGCGACTGCGTGAAGGTCATCGAGAAGCGCGGCTGCCAGTAGTTGAGGCTGTACGAACTCGGCGAGGTCGCCGTGAAGTTCGGTGCCGCAACGCCGTCTTGCGTCGTACCGTTGGGATGGACCCAGCCGGTATGCGGGCCGGCCGGAGCCAGCGCCGTGGCAGCCTTGTTACAATCGCCGACCACGTACTGCGCCGATGCCGGAGGCGTAGAGCCTGGCGGAAGGGGCGCCGTGAGGACCTGGTTCGTTGCCGCCTGCACGCAGGTGTAGTTCGAGGTCATCTGCGCGTAGAAGGCATCGGCCGGTCCGGCCGAGTCGGGGAGTTGGTAGGTGAAGTTGTCGTAGCGAATCGACGCGTTGAACAGGAACCGGTCGTTAGGCCGGAACTGGTCGGAGAGCGAGGCGTTGGTGAACTCGGGCTTCACCGAGTTGAGCGAGCCGGTGGCATTGCCTTGCCAGAGGCTGTCCCAAGTCGCGCCGGCGCGCCCGGCTGGCGTGTTGGCTCCGGCAAAGCCACCCGGACCGGCGACAGCGCTGCTGGTCCAGAGCGGCGCGACACCCGGCGTGCTCGTGGCAACGTCGTAGTATTTGCTGGTCAGGCAGGGAACCGCCTTACCCGTCAGCTGGCCCTTCTTGTTGACGCTCTGCGCATCGTAGCAGGTGAAGCCGTTACCGGCCTTCGCCATGTAACCGATCGGCGAGCCCGAGGCGCACGCGCCGAGGCAACCCGCGTAAGCCGACGAGTTGTTGAAGCGCAACACGCTGGCCGTGGTGTAGTTGCCGTCAATGCTGAGGAGGTTTTGGTCGTTGAGCTGATCCTGGAAGTTCAGCGCAGCGCCCGAGGTGTGGGTGATGAGCTGGTACTGGGCCGAGATCGGCGACGGAACGAGTTCGGCGGAGGCGCCGAACATCGGGTCGTTCTGCATCCAGTCCGAGTAGAACGTGTAGCCGTACGCGCGTAGATACGCCGACTGGCTCAACGCGTACGTGTACTGGATCTTCGTGATGCCGGTGTCGTTCCGGTTGGTGTTCTGCGAATTGTCGAAATTCGGCAGGGGGGCGTTGAACGCGTGCGCCGGCGTGTCCGGCGCCATGTAAACGCCAGGGTGCAGGAACGAGGTCGGCGTCGCGATCGCGGTGCCGAAGGGGACGTTGTAGGCGATGTTATCGCCGTAGCCGAGATACGTCGGAGCGCAAGCGTACGGCGTCTTCGGGCGGCAGAGAATCGGCCCAACCGAACCGCCAAAGTACGGCTGGTTCGGCTGGAGGAACGACGTGATCTGCCCTCCGAGGCCGTGGTTTGCCGATTGCACGCATCCGTTGACGTTGAGTCCGGGTGCGATCGTCTCCGGACCGCAGTTCGGCGCCCGGTAATTCGTACCGTAGAGCGCCTGGTAGAACTGGTTCACTCCAGGTCCCATGTCGTTCGGACTCTGGTAGAAGTAGTTGGCCAAAGCCGAACCGCTCCACAAGAACTGGATGTCGTCGCGGAGGCCGTTGGCCTTGGCGATGCCCATGTGCAGATTTACGACGTCTTCACGATCGGAGATCTGCATGGGGTTGGCCGAGTTGCCGTTGTAGAATTGCCAGCAGCCCTGATCGGGGTAGCTGAACTTGGCGCCGGCGAGCGGACAGACCGGCTTGACGCCTTGGCAGGTAACGTCGACGACGCAGGCATAGCCGACGTTGAGGACCTGGTTGCTGCCGAAGCCGTAACCGATGGCCGAGCCGATCGTGTTGCCGGAGAAGATGCCGCCGGGCGTCATGTATCCGGCACCGCTGTTGTTATCGAAGAACCGGTAGTCCTGATTGTAACCCAGGAGGCCGACGTAATAGCTGAACGTACGGTCCGGGGTCGATCCGCCGACTTCTACCGCCGCTTGGTGGTAAAAGGTCGGTGTCCCGAGGCCGAAGTTCGCCGTCGCGAAGCCCGGGTAGGTGCCGGTCTTGATGACCTGATTGATGAAGCCGGAAGTACCGGCCGAAGCAATCGAGGACGGACCGCCGCCCGTGTAGACCTGCAGCTCCGAGAGGCCGAGGCTTGACTCGGTCGAGGAGTTGTAGTTATCGAAGGCGCGGTTGACGGGGATACCGTCGTACTCGTACGCGGTGTAGTACGAGTTCTGGCCGCGGACGTACGCGGCGTTGAAGTCCCAGCCCATGCCGCCTTGCGAGGTCTGGACGCCGGGAACCGAAGCAAGCGCCGAGTAGGCGTTGTTGAGGTTACCGCCGCCGCCTAGCGAGGCAGCCGCCGCGGCTTGCGCCGCGTTGACGCTATAAAGGTCGGAGCCGACGCCGGACTTCACGAGGGAAGCTCCGGACTGTGCGGTCACTCGACCGATCGTAATTAGCGCCTTACTGAGCGTGAAGGCGACCTGTTGCGTCTGGTCGGCAAAGACCACGACGCCGGGGTTTGAAGCGTTTTGGTAGGTTGCCTTGCTGAGGTTGATCGTATACGTATCGGGGGCCAGCGAGAGAATCGCAAAGTGACCTCCCGAGTCCGTCGTTGCGGACCGGGTCTCCGAGGGTGAGACGGCCTGTACTTGCACACCGGCAAGCGGATTGCCGCTCGGATCCTTGACCACACCCGCGATATTACCGGTGACACCTGCCAGTGCCCATGTTCCCTGGCTGAGGAACGCCATCAGTAACGCTACGGCTGTGACCGCACGACGGAGGGTTGGTTGTGAACTCATTGTTCGTTAACCCTCTGCATTTAGTTTGAGTTGTCAAAGCGCAGGCCGCCCCGAGTCCCCTCGGCTTAAATGCCTCAGGAACTTCACAGAGTGACCCACTGCGCCAAGGATTTCCTCAGGACCAGTTCGGTTCCTTTAGCCGCCCTTAAGGGAAGGCCGCGGCCGGGATTACGCGTTAACGGCGAGGCGCTCGGCGAGCAAGCCGGGGATATCGGAGGGGCGCTCGGCAACCGGGACGCCGGCGGCGACGAAGGCCGCGATCTTGCTCTGGGGGGTGCCGAAGTTGCCCGAGATGATCGCGCCGGCGTGGCCGAGCGACTTGCCCGGAGGGGCGTTGCGCCCGCCGATGAAGGCGACGACCGGCATCTCGGGCATGTGCTCGGCGATAAATGCCGCCGCATCCTCTTCGTCCGAGCCGCCGATCTCGCCGCAGAGCACGAGGGCTTGCGTCTGCGGATCGTTTTTGAACTCGCGCAGGCACTCGACAAAGGTCGTGCCGATGATCGGGTCGCCGCCGACGCCGACGCAGGTCGATTGCCCGAGTCCGGCGCGCGTCAGCAGATCGACCACCTCGTAGGTCAGCGTACCGGAGCGAGACATGACGCCGATACTGCCTTCCTTGAAGACGTGGCCCGGCATGATGCCGACCAGCGCCTTGCCCGGCGAGACGAGCCCCGGACAGTTCGGCCCGATGATGCGCATGCCGGAGGTTGCGCCGACGACCTTCAGGGTGTCGTGTACCGGTACGCCCTCGGTAATGCAGACCGCAAGTTTTATTCCGGCTTCGTACGCCTCGAAGAGCGCGTCGGCTGCAAACGGCGGCGGAACGAAGATGCACGAGTGCGTGGCGCCGGTTACGTCGACGGCCTCTTTTACCGTGTCGAAAACCGGCAGGCCCTGAGGCGTCTGCCGGCCACCCTTGCCGGGCGTGACGCCGCCGACAAGATTCGTTCCGTACTTCACCATGCGATCGGTGTGATACGAGCCCTCCGCGCCGGTGATTCCCTGCACGATGACGCGGCTGTTCTTATCCAAAAAAATCGACATCGGCTATCAGCCCTTCGCTTCTGCGGCGAGGCGCACGGCTTCGCGCGCACCTTCATCCATCGTTTCGACGGGCGTCATCTTCGCCTCGGCTAGGATGCGCCGCCCCTCTTCTTCGTTCGTGCCGGTCAAGCGGATCACGAGCGGGATTTTGCGCGAGGTCGTCTCCCTCATCGCTTCGACGATGCCGCGCGCGACTTCGTCGCCGCGCGTGATCCCACCGAAAATATTGACGAAGAGAACCTTTGCGCCGGTATTATTGACGACGAGTTCGTAGCAGTTGCGAACGCGCTGCGCGTTCGCGCCGCCGCCCACGTCGAGAAAGTTCGCGATCTCGCCGCCCGCGTTGCTTACGGCGTCCATCGTCGCCATCGCCAAGCCGGCGCCGTTGGCCATCGTGCCGACGTCGCCGGGAAAGCGGCGGAAATTGCGGATGCCGACGCCGGCGCTCGAAGCGAGCAGTTCGTCCTGGTCGAGCGGCAGGACCGATTGCCACTGCGCAAACTCCGGGTTCTTGAACAAGCCGTCGTCATCGAGCTCGACTTTGGCGTCGGAGGCGACGACCCGCCCGTCGGCGGTAAGTGCCAGCGGATTGATCTCGACGAGCTTCGCGCCGTAGGCGAAGAACGCGTGATAAAGGGCGCCCGCGATCGCCGGAAACTGCTTGCGATAACCGGGATCGAGCTGCGCGGCAAAGGCGAGCTCGCGTCCGATGAATGGAGAGTATCCGATCGTCGTATCGACGTAAAACTTTGAGATCGAGTCGGGATGTTCGGAAGAGACTTCCTCGATCTCCATGCCGCCGTACCGGCTGACGATGAAGACCGGGCGCCGCGCCGCGCGATCGATCGCGATCGCGCAATAGGCCTCTTTCGCAATCTCGAGCCGCTCTTCGACGAGGACCGATTTTATCGGCTCGCCGTTTGGATTCTGCCGGTTCGGCGGCATCGGCGTCGCCATGATCTCTTGTGCGACGCTTCGTCCCTTCGCCGCGTCCGCGGCCATCTTGATCTTGCCGGCCTTACCGCGGCCTCCCATCAAAACTTGCGCTTTGACGACCCATTCGCCGGGAGTCCGTTCGATGAACTCGGCGACCTCCTCGGGTGTCTGCGCGTGCACGCCGCGGGGCACGGCGATGCCGGCTCGGCGGAAAAGCTCCTTGCCTTGGTACTCCATCAGATTCATAGCGGGCCGAGAAGTTCGCGACTGCGCGCGTCGGGCCCCTTGCTATTTCTGTCGCATCCTTCGACAAGCTCAGGATGACATTTCCTTCGACAAGCTCAGGATGACATTTCCTTCGACGAGCTCAGGATGACACACGTTGCGGGCAAACTTCGGCTCTCGGCTCCTAGATTTGGCCTAAATCTGAGCCCTTAGATAGTTTTTGCGCAGGACGTGAGAGGCGGCGTCGGCGCGGGCGCTGAACGCAGGCCCACCGATGGACCTCCCCAAGCAGTACGATCCGCAGGCGACCGAACCGCGCCTGTACGCGCACTGGGAGCGCAACGGTTACTTTCACGAGGACCCGGATCCCGCACGGCCGCCGTTTATCGTCTGCATGCCGCCCCCGAACGTAACCGCGCGCGCGCATTTGGGGCACGGCTCGACCTACGTGGCGATGGACGTGCTCACGCGTTACCACCGGATGCTCGGAAATAATGCCGACTGGCTGCCGGGGGTCGATCACGCGGCGATCGCGACCGAGGCGGTGCTGGTGAGAGAGCTCGCCAAGGAAGGCCTGCGCCGCGAGGACCTCGGCCGCGAAGCATTCGTCGAGCGTGCCTGGGAGTGGTCGCGGACGTACGGCGGCCAGATCTTCGAACAGTTTCGCCGTCTCGGCTTCGGGCCGGATTGGCAGCGCTCGCGCTTCACGATGGACGACGAGCTCTCGGCGGCGGTACGCCGCGTCTTCGTCACCCTGTATCGCGACGGCCTGATCTACCGCGGAACGCGTCTGATCAACTGGGATCCGACCGCGAAGACGACGGTCTCCGACGCCGAGCTCGAGTACGTCGAGCGCGACGGCACGCTGTGGCGCATCCGCTATCCGTTCGATAAGGACGATCCCAACAGCGGCATCGAGATTGCGACGACGCGCCCGGAGACGATGCTCGCCGACGTCGCGATCGCCGTGCATCCTAACGACGAGCGTTACGCGGCATTCATCGGCCGGCGCGTCTGGCTGCCGCCGCTCTTCGACCGAGCGATTCCGATCCTCGCCGACGAGGCGGTCGACCCCGAGTTCGGCACGGGCGCGGTCAAAGTGACGCCGGCGCACGATTCGACCGACTACGAGATCGGGGTGCGTCATTCGCTGGAGATGCCGTCGGTGATCGGGCTCGACGCGCGCATCACGCAAGCCGACCGCAACGTCGGCCCATATCTGGGTTTGGATCGCTACGAGGCGCGGCAACGGATCGTCGAAGATCTCCAAAAAAATGGTTTGCTGCTCGAAGCCCGGCCGCACCGGCATTCGGTCGCCACCAGCGAGCGCAGCGGCGACGTCGTCGAGCCGTTGCTGTCGCTGCAGTGGTTCGTTCGCATGGCGTCGCTCGCAGAGCCGGCGCTCGATGCCTACCGCGACGGGCGCGTCCGCTTCGTGCCCGAGCGGCACGGCCGCACCTACGAACGCTGGCTTGAGAATATTCGCGACTGGAACGTTTCGCGACAGATCTGGTGGGGACACCAGCTGCCCGTCTGGTACACGCCCGACGGCCGCGAGGTCGTCGCCGAGAGTGAGGAAGAAGCGCGAGAGATCGCGCGGCGCAGCTACGGCACGAGCGAGCTTACGCGCGATCCCGATACGCTCGACACGTGGTTCTCAAGCGGTATCTGGCCGTTCTCGATTCTGGGCTGGCCGCACGACTCGCCGGAGCTGCGTTGCTGGTATCCGTCGCAAGCGCTCCTGACCGGCGGCGAGATCATCTTCCTCTGGGTCGCGCGCATGGTGATGCTGGGACTCTACGTCATGAAGAACGTGCCGTTTCGCGATGTGGTCATCACCCCGCTCCTCTTCGACGCCGCCGGGCGGAAGATGTCGAAGTCGCTCGGCAACGTCATCGATCCGATGGATCTTGCCGGCAAATACGGCGCCGACGCATTTCGGCTCTCGATCCTGCGCCAAATGCGCCTCGAGAGCCAGGAAATTCGCTACCACGAAGCGCGCTGTGAGGAGGCACGCAACTTCAACAACAAAATCTGGAACGCTACCCGCTACCTCCTTGCACTGCCCGAAGGTCTGCCGCACGCCGCGACGCTCCCGGCCCCCGCCGAACTGAGCCTCGCGGATAAATGGATCCTCAGCCGCCTGCGGGAGACCGTCGTCCGCATGAGCGAGCTCTTGACGGCCTACGACTTCGGCAATGCGGCCGAAACCATCTGGCGTTTCCTTTGGTACGAGTACTGCGACTGGTATGTCGAAGCGACCAAAGCGCAAGCGAACCGCCCAACGAGAGCGGCCGTGCTCTCCTTCGTCTGGAACAACGCGATGCGCTTGCTTCATCCAATCGCGCCCTTCATCAGCGAGGAGATTTGGCTCGCGCTGCCCCACGATGGGCCGACGATCGTGACCGCAACGTGGCCCGACGCTTTCGAGATTCCCGCCTTCGACGAGGCCGCGGCGGAGTTCGCCGCGATGACGCGCGCGATCGAGCGCGTGCGCAACCTGCGCGCCGAAACGGGCTTGCATCCCAAAGAACGCATTGCGATCGCGGTGCCCGCGAACGTTCCCGACGAGATGGCCGAGCTGCTCGCGCTCTTTGCCGCCGGCAACGTCGAGCGATCCGGGAGCGCCGGGGCGTCGCTCGAGGAGGCGCTCGCCTCGGTCAGCGTCCGTGCACCGCACGGCGTCCTCGAGGAGCGCTTTCGCAAGGAAGTGGCGCATCTGCGGTCGGAGATCGATCGCGGGGAGAAGAAGCTCGAAAATGAAGCCTTCGTTGCCAACGCCGCGCCGCACGTCGTCGAAAAAGAGCGCGCGAAGCTGCAGGGATACCGCACCGAACTCGAGCGCGTCGAAGCGGCGTTGCGCGCGCTAAAGGAGCCGGCATGACCGCGACCGCGCCCCATCGCATTCTGGCCAAGCGCGACGAGATCGCTCGGATCGTTTCGCGGCTTGCCTATCAAATCGTCGAACCGAACGAGGCGCAGGACAGGCTGGTCATCCTCGGCGTGCGCCGCGGCGGCGAGGCCCTTGCCGTGCGAATCGCCTCGGAGATCGAACGGATTGCCGGTCGTATGCCGGCGCTGGGCTTCCTCAATATCAACCTCTACCGCGACGACCGGGTGACTCACGAGCTGCCGGAGTCACAGATTCCCGTCGATCTCTCCGGACGCCACGTCGTCGTCATCGACGACGTGCTCTATACCGGACGTACGATTCGCTCCGCGCTCGACGCGGTCACCGACTTCGGGCGCCCGGCGGCCATTCGGCTCTGCGTGCTGGTCGACCGCGGCCTGCGCGAGATCCCCATTCAGGCCGATTACGTCGGCCGATTTACGCCGGCGTCGCGCAACCAGCGCGTAAAGGTCGTCCTCTCGCCGCAGCCCTCCGATTCCGACGAAATCGATATTCTGGGAACCACCGATGCGGATACGCCGTAGCCTCCTCGATCTCGACGATCTGACCGCTGAAGAACTCGCGTACATTTTCGACCGCACGACGCAGTTCGAACAGACGCCGCCGGGGCCGCGGCTCGCGGGCAAAGCCTGCGTCAACATATTCTTCGAGGAGAGCACCCGGACGTTCACGTCCTTCAACCTCGCCGAGCTCCGCCTCGGCGCCGACGTCGTCAACCTCGCCCCGCGCCATTCGAGCCTGGCGACCAAAGGCGAGACGCTCGAAGATATGGCGATTACGCTCGGCGCAATGGGGATCTCCGTCCTGGTCGTGCGCCATCCGCAGGCGGGCTACCCCGCGAAGATCGCCCTTGGCTTCGATGGGCACGTGATCAACGCCGGCGACGGTGCGCACGCCCATCCGACGCAGGCGTTGCTCGACATCTACACGCTGATCGAAGAGTTCGGCGACCTTGCCGGGCGTTCGATCGCCATCGTCGGCGACATTCTCCACAGCCGCGTCGCACATTCCGCGATTCGCGGTCTCGGCCGGCTCGGAGCCAGTGTCATTCTCGTCGGTCCCGAGCCGTTTTTACCCTCGAGCTATGCCAACAACGGCATCCGCGTCGAACGCGATTTCGACGCCGTGCTGCCGGAGGTCGACGCGATCGTTCTGCTGCGCATTCAGCGCGAGCGCTTTGCCGAGATGCCGATCAACGATACGGAGTACGTCGGCGCCTACCGGCTCGACGCGCGCAGGCTCAAGTCGCTGCGCCGGGAGGCCATCGTCATGCATCCCGGGCCGTATAACCGCGGCATGGAGCTCGACGATTCGGTGCTCGCCTTCGCGGGCTGGCGTTACGCGCGCCAGGTGCATCACGGCATCGCGATCCGTATGGCCGTTTTGGATCTGCTCGTCAACGCGAGAAGCCACTAGCGCCTTGATGGAAGCTCTCCTCATCAAGGGCGGCAGGGTCGTCGACCCCGCGAACCGCTTCGATGGCCTGCGCGACGTGCGGATCGGCGCGGGCGTCGTCGCCGAGATCGGCGAGCACTTGACGGCGCGAGAAGAAGAACGGGTCATCGACGCCGGCGGCTCAATCGTCGCACCGGGCTTCATAGATATGCACGTGCACTTGCGCGAGCCCGGCTATCCCGAAAAGGAGACGATCGCGACCGGCACCGAGGCCGCCGTGCGCGGCGGCTTTACCAGCGTGGCCTGCATGCCGAATACGATGCCGGCGCTCGACGCACCGGCAACGCTCGAACGGCTGCGCGAGCAGATCTCCCGCGACGCGCGCTGCCGCGTCTACCCCATCGCCGCGATGACGCTCGGGCGACTCGGCCTGGAGCCCTGCGACTACGAGGCGCTCGCGCGCGCCGGCGCCGTCGCGTTCTCCGACGATGGCGACACGATCGGTGACGCGTCCGTCGCGCTCGACGTCGCGCGGCGCGGCCGCGCGGTCGCGGGCGTCTTCATTTCGCACTGCGAAGACCCGAGCTTCCCGAGCACTGGAGGCCGCCCGCCGATGGCCGAAGACCTCGCCGTCGCGCGCGATCTCGTGATCGCTGCGGCGACGAAGAAAGACTGGCACGTCGCGCATCTCTCGACGCGCTGCGCGCTCGATCTGGTGCGCCTCGCGCGCCGGCAGGGGGCGCCGGTCACCTGCGAAGTGACGCCGCATCATCTTATTCTTTCAAGCGCGAGCGTGCGCGAACTCGGCGCTTGCGCGCGCGTCAACCCCCCACTTCGCGACGAAGAAGACTGTGCCGCGCTGCGCGAAGGCGTTCGCGACGGAACGATCGATGCGTTCGCCAGCGATCATGCGCCGCACACCGGCGCCGAGAAGAGCGGCGCCTTCGCAAACGTCGCTCCCGGCTTCTCCGGCTTGGAGGTCGCCGTCGGCGCTTACGCGCAGGCGCTGCCCGATCTCCCCGTGTCGCGCTTCGTCGAGTTGCTATCGGCCAATCCCGCGCGCATCTTGGGGATCGCCGGCGGGTCGCTGGAGCCGGGTGCGAGCGCCGACGTCACGATTTTCGCGCAACGCGACTGGATCGTCGATCCGGCCGCGTTCGCGTCAAAGGGTAAATCGACGCCGTTTGCGGGCCGAAAGCTGCCCTGCAAAGTGGTCGCGACCATCGTCGGCGGCGAGCTTCGTTATCGAGCGCGCGAGATCGCCGTATGACGGCATTTCCTCCCGCGGCGCTATTCCTTGCCGACGGCAGCCGCTTCGACGGCCACGGTTTGGGCGTCGAGGGCGTCGCGCTGGGTGAGGCGGTTTTTTATACGGGGATGACCGGCTACGAAGAGGCGCTGACCGATCCGTCTTATGCGGGGCAGATTCTAACCTTCACCTACCCGATGATCGGAAACTACGGCATCTCGGGAAGCGCCTCGCAGTACGGCCGGCCGTGCGCCGCTGCAACGGTCATCAAACAGATCGCCCACCACCCGTCGCACCATCTTTCGAAGCAGAGCCTCCCATCGTGGCTCGACGAGTGGCGCGTTCCCGCGCTCGTCGAAGCCGACACGCGCGCGATTACGATCGCGTTGCGGGAACACGGAACGATTTGGGCGGCGCTGGCCGTCGGAGAGCTCTCGTTGCGAGAGGCCGAAAAGAGGCTCGCCGGGTTCGTGCGCACCGCGAATACGAAGGGGCTCGTTCCCAGCGTCGCCGCTCGCGAGACCTTCGTTGCCGGGTCGGGTCCCGGCCCACGGATCGTCCTGATCGACTGCGGCGTCAAGCGCGCCATCCTCCAGCAACTCGAAGCGCTCGGTGCGGCGGTGACGGTCGTTCCTTACGACGCGACCGCCGGCCAAGTGCTCGCGCTCGAACCCGATGCCGTCGTCGTCTCGCCGGGCCCCGGAGACCCGACCGATCTCGCAGAGACGATCGACGCGCTTCGCGCGCTCGTCGGTCGCACACCGCTCTTCGGCGTCTGTTTAGGGCATCAGCTCCTGGCGCTTGCGTGCGGCGGCAGAACCTACAAGTTGCCGTACGGACATCGCGGCGGTAATCAACCGGTGAAGGAGCTCGAGGCCGGTGCGGTGATCGTCACCGCGCACAACCACGGCTACGCGGTCGACGCGCAGTCGCTTCCCGACGATCTCGAGGCAACGATGACCAACCTCAACGACGGCACGAACGAAGGCTTCCGCCACCGCACGCTGCCGATCGCGGCGGTGCAGTTTCATCCGGAGGCCTCGCCAGGGCCGTTCGACGCGCGCTACCTCTTCGCAAAGTGGCTTTCGGGAGTGCCTAAAGCTTGATGCGTTTCGTCACCGGCGCCGTCGCGGCCGCACTGGGGGCGCTTCTTTCCTGCAGCCTCTGCAGTGCACAGAACCTGCAGCGGCTCTCCGTTCAATCGTTCGTTCTCTCCGCCGACACGGCCCGGCCAAAGGTCGACACGCCCTTCCACCTCATCGTCTCCCTGCGCGTGCGCGAGCGCGTGACCGAGATCAACAATATCGAGCTCCCGCTGCTCGCCCAGCTCGAACTGCTGGGCGACCAGCGGGAGGTTACGAGCGACTCGCACGGATCGCAATACCGCGAGGTCATCACCGTCGTCGCCCACGACGCCGGAACGCTTGCGATCGCTCCGGCAACGCTGCAAGCGATCGACGCCCGAGATGGCCGTCCCAAGCAATGGTATACCAACGACCTGCGCCTGGTCGCCGGAGAGTCGCCCCAGCGAATCGCCTCGACCGTACGCTCCGCGTTCCTCGGAATCGTCTGGATATTCGTGCCGGTCCTCGTACTCGTCGCGCTTGGCGCCGTCGTGCTGTTTGCGGTGCGTGCGGCGGCCGCCCGCCCCAGGGTCGTCGCTCCGATCGTCGTGCAGCCGGTCGCGCCGCCTCCGCTCCCCGAGCGGACGCTTCGTCAGCAAATCGAAGACGCACTGGTCGTGTTGAGAGCAGAACGCACCAGGCCTTCCGCCGTCCGCGTCCGCGCCGCCGTCTGGCGGACGATCGGGGCCTCCGAGGGGGAGACGCTCGCCGACGTGCTGCGCCGTCCCGGAACCAACGAAGCGCCGCTGCGCGACGTGCTGATCGCGCTCGAGCGCAGCGCCTTCACCTACGATGCCGACCTTCAACCGGCGATCGAAGACGCGTGCGGCGCGCTCGAACGATACGCGGGATCGCTCGTATGATTGCGGCAAGGGAGCCCGCCGATCTCCGGGCTGCGCTGGCAAAGACAATCGTCGGGCAAGAAGCGGTCATCGAAGGATTACTCCTCGCGCTGCTCTGCAACGGACACGTGCTGCTCGAAGGGCCGCCGGGATTGGCGAAAACGCTCGCGTGCCGCTCGCTGGCCGCTGCGCTTGACGGCGAGTTCAAACGGGTTCAGTTCACGCCCGATCTGCTTCCCAGCGACATCGTCGGCACGCGGATCTTCGATCAGCGCGAGAGCAGCTTTGCGACGGTGCTCGGCCCGATCTTTGCCAACGTCGTGCTCGCCGACGAGATCAACCGCGCACCGGCGAAGGTGCAGTCGGCCCTGCTGGAAGCGATGCAGGAGCGCCAGGTGACGATCGGACTGCAATCGCACGCGCTGCCGGACCCGTTCGTCGTCATGGCGACGATGAATCCGTTGGATTCCGAGGGGACCTACGCGCTGCCGATCGCCCAGATGGATCGCTTTTTGATGAAGCTCAACGTCGGGTATCCGACGCGCGATCAGGAGCGCGAGATCCTCGATCGCTTTGCGCTGGCCGATACGCAGCCCGTGCGGGCGGTAGCGACGCTCGCCGACGTTCGCAGCTGGCGCGCCGCGGCCCACGACGTGCACGTCGACGAGAAGCTCAAGCGCTACATCGTCGACCTGGTGGCGATTACGCGCGACGCGCAGGGAGTATCCGTGCGTTCGAGCGATGGCGCGATGCATCGGGCCTCGGAACTGATCGACTACGGCGCGAGTCCGCGAGCGACGCTCGCACTCGCCTTCCTCGCTCGCGGCCGGGCGCTGCTCGACGGGCGGGATTTCGCGCTGCCCGACGACGTGCGCGCGGTCGCCGCGGCCACGCTGCGCCATCGAATCGGTTTCAACTACCGGCTGGCAACCGAAAACGTCGCTGCGGATGAGGTCATCGCCGCAATGATCGCCGCCGTCCCCGCCCCTTGACACTGCGGGAAGCGCTGCTGCGTGCGCGCCGGAGACCGCGCCATTTCGGTGCCGGGTCGCCGACGATCTATCGCGGCGACGGCTACGAGTTCGTCGAATTGCGATCCTACGTGCCCGGCGACGACGTACGGCGTATCGATTGGGCCTCGACCGCGCGCTCGGGCGAGCTGCAGTCGCGCGTCATCCTGGAGGACGTGACCCTAACGCTCGCCGTCATCCTCGACGCGTCGCGTTCGATGCGCGTCGGCCGGCGACGCCCGCTGCTGTCGGCCGGACGCGAAGCGCTCGAGGATTGGTTCGGCGCCGCCTCGTCAGACGACCGCTGCATTCGCGTCGACGGCGCGGACATCACTCCGGCGGCGCTGCAGCGCGGCTCGCGTCGGGCGGTCGCCCATCGCGACGCTGGCGACGCATTCGATTTGGGGCGTACGCTTCGTACGGCGCGCGCGGCGTTGCCGCGCGGCACGGCGCTCTTAGCGATCTCGGATTGGTACGAGCTCGGCGAGCAGTTCGATCGCGAGCTCGCCGATCTCGGCTCGCGCTTCGACTGCACGGCGCTCGTGGCGCGCGATCCTTGGTACGACGAACTCCCCTTGGGCGGAATCGTTCGTCTGCGCGGTGCCGAGGGCGGGGAGCTGCGCGGTTACATCGGCAAGCGCGAACGCGCGGCCTATCACGCCGCGGTGCGCGCCCGCGAAACGACGCTGCTTCATCGGTTCGAAACGGCGAACTGGAGAACCGGCGTGCTGCGCGAAGAGAACGGGCGCGGTTCGCTCTTAGCCGCCTTTGGTCTACGATCGTGAGCTTCGATCATCCGATCCGTCTGCTCGCCGGGATCGTCGCGCTGATCGCGTTCGGCTTTCTCTACGCGCTGCTGCAGCGGCGCGCAACCTCGCAAGACCTCGCGTACAGCAGCGTGGTCTTCTTCGCGCAGGCCGCCAAGCCGCGAACGTGGGTCCCTCGCGCTTTACAGGTGCTTTGGCTCGTGGCGCTCGCATCCGTGGTGCTCGGGGCAAGCGGTCCGCATCTCTCGCTCTACCTGCCGGCGCGTGACGGCAGCGTCTTCATCTGCATCGACACGTCAGGCTCGATGTCGTCGACCGATGTCTTTCCTACACGCGCGGCGGCATCGAAGGCGGCCGCGCGGGCCTTCATCGGCGAGAGTCCGCCGGGCACGAAGATCGGTGTGATCGCCTTTGCGGGCGCGGCGGGCGTCGTCGTTCCGCTCAACGCCGATCATCAGGCGGTCATCGCCGGGCTCGACGAAATTCCCTCGCCGAACGGTGCGACGGCGATCGGAGACGCGCTCTCGATGGCGGGACGGCAGCTCCCGCCGCGCGGGCACCGGGTCGTCATCTTGATTACCGACGGCGTCAACAACAGCGGAACCGATCCGACGGAGGTTGCGCAGTACCTCGGTGCGCATCATATCCCGGTGTATACCGTCGGCATCGGAACGCCGAACGGCGGCCTCATCCCCGGAACGAACCAAGAAGCGACGATCGACGAAGACGCGCTGCGCAACTATGCGGCCGTCAGCGGGGGCGCCTACGCGCGCGTCGAGAATGCCGCGCAGCTGCGCGATGCACTCGCCCGGCTCGGTCGCATCACCTCGCTGCAGAAGCAGCACATCGACGCGTCCGTGCCGTTTGCCGTTGCGGGCGCGTTCGGAATGCTCGGCGCGTTTCTCCTGGGATTCGGTCTGGGCCGCTATCCATGAACTCGCCGGTCGAACTCTTGAACCGATGGATCGCGCAAGCCGGCGGAGAGAGCCGCTTGGAGGCGGTCGCGATGTGCTTGGCGACCGCAGATCCCAATGGGCATCCCTCGGCCCGCATGGTCCTCCTGCGCGGCCTCGACGATCGCGGCCTGCGCTTTTACACCTCCTACGGAAGCCGTAAAGCGCACGAACTCGCGGCAAATCCTTTCGCCGCCGCGACGTTCTACTGGCCTTGGATCGAGCGCCAAGTGCGGGTCGAGGGTGAGGTGAAGATGCTCGCGCAGAGCGTGTCGGACGACTATTTCGCGGCGCGGCCGCGCGGGCATCAGCTCGCTGCCTGGGCCTCCGAGCAGAGCGCCGAGATCGAATCGCACGCGCTGCTCTCCGAGCGCTACGAGCATTTCGAACAGCGCTTCGAAGGCCAAGAGGTACCGCGCCCGCACTCGTGGGGCGGTTATTTGCTCGTTCCGGGCTACTTCGAGTTTTGGGAAGGCCGGCCGAATCGAATGCACGAGCGCACCGCCTACGAACGCAGCGGAAACGATTGGCGCAGCCGCCTTCTGCAGCCCTAGGTTCCCTGGCGATAGGGACCGCAGCACCGCTCCTGTAACAGAGAGGCCCGAAGTGTCGCGGCGGAACGTCATGGTCATCGGCTCGGGACCGATCGTCATCGGCCAAGCCGCCGAATTCGACTACGCCGGCGTTCAAGCGTGCCGGGCGTTGCGAGAGGAAGGCCACCGCGTCGTCCTCGTCAACTCGAATCCCGCAACGATCATGACCGATCCCGAGATCGCGGATGCGGTCTATTTGGAGCCGTTGACCACGGCGTCGATCGAAGAGATCATCGTGCGCGAGCGTCCCGACGCGCTGCTTCCCACGCTCGGCGGACAGACCGGGCTCAACCTCGCCGTCGAGCTCGACGAAGCCGGCGTCCTGCAACGCTACGGCATCGAGCTGCTCGGAACGCCGATCGACACGATCCGCCTCGCCGAAGATCGCGAGCGCTTCAAGCTCAAGATGCAAGAGATCGGCGAGCCGGTCGCCGAGAGCGCGATCGTCACGGACATCGACCAGGGCCTCGCCTTTGCGGAGGTCGCCGGCTATCCGCTGGTCGTGCGCCCCGCCTACACGCTCGCGGGTACGGGAGGCGGCATCGTTTCGAACGAGGCCGAGCTGCGCACGACGCTGGATGCCGGGCTCTCCGCGAGCCTGATCCATCAGGTGCTGCTCGAAACCTCGCTGCTGGGTTGGAAAGAGATCGAGTACGAAGTCTTACGTGACGCCGCCGACAACTGCATCGTCGTCTGCAACATGGAGAACATCGATCCCGTCGGCGTCCACACCGGGGATTCGATCGTCGTTGCTCCCTCGCAGACGCTCTCGGACATCGAGTATCAAATGCTGCGCAGCGCCAGCATCAACGTGATCCGCGCGCTCGACGTCCAGGGCGGCTGCAATATCCAGTTTGCCCTCCATCCGGCCAGCAGCGAGTACGCGATCATCGAGGTGAACCCGCGCGTTTCGCGCAGCTCTGCGCTCGCGTCCAAAGCGACGGGTTACCCGATCGCCAAGATCTCGACGCGCATCGCGCTCGGGCACCGGCTCGATCAAATCGAGAACCCGGTCACCGGCATAACCAAGGCCGCCTACGAACCGACGCTCGACTACGTCGTCGTCAAGATTCCGCGCTGGCCGTTCGACAAGTTCCCGATCGCCGACACGCTGATCGGGACGCAGATGAAGTCGACGGGCGAAGCGATGGGGATCGGGCGGACCTTTCGCGCGGCGCTGCTCAAGGCGGTGCGCGGCCTGGATCTCAATCGAGAGACGCTGACGGGGCCTCTGCGCGAATGGAGCGACGGCGAACTCGAGGCCGTCATCGCGCGGCCGACCCACGAGCGGCTCTTCGCCGTGTGCGAGCTGCTCGCACGCAGCGCGGACCGCGGCGCAACGATCGAACGGATCGTGGAGCTCTCGGCAATCGATCGATTCTGGCTCCACGAATTTGCCGAACTCGTCGACCTCGAAGGCCGGGCACGCGAGGGCAGCGGCGACGCCTCGAAGCTGCTCGCATCGGGCTACTCGACCGCAAGCTTCGAGCGCGCCAACGGCGAGGCTCGCGCCTTTCGCATGGTCGACACGGCCGCCGCCGAGTTTCCGGCAAAGTCGCCGTACTACTATCTTTCGCCCGGCGAACAGGACGAGATGCGCGCGCCGCCCGCGGAGGCGGTCGTCGTCGTGGGCAGCGGGCCGATTCGCATCGGACAGGGTATCGAGTTCGATTACAGCTGCGTGCACGCGGCCTGGGCACTGCGGGCCGCGGGACGCTCCCCGGTCGTCGTCAACAACAATCCGGAGACGGTCTCGACGGACTTCGATATCTCCGACACGCTCGTCTTCGAGCCGCCCGGCGCCGATGAGGTCGAGGCAGCGTACCGCGCAACCAACGCACGCGGCGTCATGCTCGCATTCGGAGGACAGACCGCGATCAACCTTGCCGGCGAACTGACGCGCCGCGGCGTCACGATCGTCGGGAGCGATCGCAAGTCCCTGGATATGGCGGAGAATCGCGAGCAGTTCGACGCCGCGCTCTCACGCTTGGGCGTCGCCCGCCCGCAGGGAAAGGCCGCGCGCAGTTTCCGCGAGGCTCGCGCGATCGCACGCGAGCTGGGGTTCCCCGTCTTGGTGCGCCCGTCGTTCGTGCTGGGCGGACGCGCGATGGAGATCGTGTACAACGAAGCGCAGCTGGCGTCGTACGCCGAATCCGCGCCGCCGATTCTGCCCGAAGCGCCGCTGCTGGTCGATAAGTATCTTCGCGGGCTCGAGATCGAGGTCGACGCCGTATTCGACGGCCAGGACGTGCTGATTCCCGGAGTCTTCGAGCACATCGAACGCGCCGGCATCCATTCGGGCGACTCGATCAGCGTCTATCCGGTCCAGGTGACCACCCCCGCGATGGAGCAACGCGTCGCGGAGGTTAGCCACGCGATCGCACAAGAGCTGGGCATTCGCGGGCTAATCAACATTCAGTTCGTCGTCCACCGCGGCGAACTCTACATCATCGAGGCGAATCCTCGCGCGAGCCGCACGGTCCCCATCATCCAAAAGGCGACCGGCATCAACATGGTAGCGGCCGCGACTCGAATCGCACTGGGCGAGCGACTCCGCGATATGGAGTACGGCCTCGGGCTGCGACCGCACGTTCCGTACGTGGTCGTTAAAGTGCCGGTCTTCTCGTTTTCGAAGATGCGCGGCGTCGAGACGATCTTAGGGCCGGAGATGAAGTCGACGGGTGAAGTCTTGGGGATCGACGAGAACTTCGGCGGCGCGCTCCGCAAGGGTTTCCTCGCGGCCGGCATCCGGCTGCCGGGCAGCGGCGCGCGCGTTCTCGCCTCGATTGCCGACGAGAGCAAGGAAGAATCGGTCGCCGTATTGCGCGCCTACGCCGAGCTGGGGCACCGGCTCGTTGCGACGCCGGGCACGCACGCGCTGCTCGCAGCCGCCGGCATCGAGAGCGAGCGCGTCAACAAGATTACCGATGGATCGCCGCACGTCGTCGACATGATCGCCTCGCGTGCGGTCGATTTGGTGATCAACGACGCGAAGGGAGCCAGGGAAATCACCGACGACTACAAGATTCGCAGGGCCGCAGTCGAAGCGAGCATTGCGTGTTTGACGAGTTTAGATACGGCCCGGGCGCTGGCGGAGGCACTCGCAAGCCGGGCCGGCCCTCCGCGCAGCCTTCAAGAGTACCGCAGCGCCTTGACGACGACGGCGACGTAGCGGGCTCGCCGGAGGAACGGGTCTTCGTTCTCGGCGGCAATGCCAGCACGATGGCCGCGACGAGCAGCTTCCGGCCCGCAAAAAAGGGCGATCGCGGCGGCGAGATCATCACGATTCGGCTCGTGCCGCTCGCCTGGACGCCGCGCGGCGTCGCCGTCGGCACCGCGCTCCAGGACGTCGGCATTCCGCTCTCGGGCCTCTTCGATTGGATCGATCGTACCTTTCCGCCCGAAGACGAGGGCGCGTTCATCGCTTCGGTTCGCGACGTCGAGATTTTGGCGCGCACGCGCTGGGAGACTCCCTTCCCTCAGGTGCTCGACGAGCGCAGCGTTCTCAACCTCGAGGACCTCCCCGAAGCGGTCGCCGACGGCCTCTCGCAGCCGCCGAGCGATCTCGTCGCCTGTACGGCGTGCCGCCGGCTCTGCGTGCGCGACGAATTTCTTTGGAAAGAGAAGCAGCTCTGCGCCTGGGATCACCACGCGGCCGCGTTCGGAAAGCGCGGGCCTTGGCACGAAGGTCCGTACGAAGAGCGCCACTTCGAGACGATTCCGCAGTGCGCGTACGTCGCGACGCCGCTGCTCGACGAGCTTGGCGTCGAGGAGGTGCTCGTGATGGGTAAAGTGCCCCCGAAGGTCGCGCTCACGCTGGTGAACGCCTTCGTCGCGACGCCGCCGTCGCGACCGCACATGGCCGTCAAAACCGACGCCGGCTTCTCCTTGCTGCGCGAGGCATGACCAACCGCGCCATCCGCGAGCTCGCCGCTCTCTTCGTCGCGCTTTTCATCGTCTTAGCGATCCGCCAGATCTACATTGCGTTGATCGAGGCGCCGCGAATCGCCCAGCGCCCCGACAACCCGCGCCACGCGCTGCTCGACGCGGGGCGCGGACGAATCCTTGCCGGCGACGGGACGGTCCTCGCGCAAACCGCGGGCGGGAGGCGCGAGTACCCGCTGGGGGCGTCGCTGGCCGCGCTGGTCGGCTACGATTCGACCCGCTACGGTGCCAGCGGCATCGAGGCCGCCTTCGATCGCGCGCTCTCACCTCCCGACGCAAGCGGCGACGCGATCGCGCAGCTGCAAGAACTCGGCGCAACCCTGCGAGGATCGACCGCGCCGCCCCGCGGGGCCGACGTGATTACCACGATCGTCCCGGCCATTCAAGCGCAGTTGTTCGACGCGCTCGGACGCTATTCGCGCGCGGCAGGCGTGGTGATGGACCCGCAGACCGGTGCGGTGCTGGCGATCGCGAGCGTCCCGAGCTACGATCCCAACGACTTCGACGCTGAGTTTCCCTCGCTGCGCGGTGACGCCGCCTCTCCGCTGCTCGACCGCGCGCTCGACGGCCTCTATCCGCCCGGCTCGACGTTCAAGATATTCACGGCAGCCGCAGCGCTGGACAGCAACACCGTGGCGATGGATTCGCATTTCGACGATCCGGGGTATCTTCAAATCGGTGACTTTACGCTGCACGACAACGAAAGCGAGGCGACCGGCTACGGCGACTTGACGACCGCCTTCGCACTTTCGAGCAACGTCGACTTCGCTCAGATCGCGCTCAAGATGGGTACCGACACGTTCTATTCCTATCTCGATCGCTGGGGCATCGGCGCGTCGCTGGATTTTCAGCTGCCCGCCGAGACGACCCGGCTGCCCCCAAAGGCGGGAATCGTCCCGGGCGAACTCGCGCAGATGGGTTTCGGCCAGGGCGCGCTGCTCGTCTCTCCGTTGCAGATGGCATTGATCGGTGCGACGATTGCAAACGGTGGGGCCGAACCGCGACCGTACGTCGTTCGACAGATCGTTCGTGACGGAGTGCCCGCAAGCGTCTCGGCCACCGGGACGCTCGCGAACCCGGTATCGAGCGAGACGGCCGCGAAGGTGACGAAGATGATGATCGCCGTGGTCGAACGAGGAACCGGCACGCCGGCTCAGATCCCGCACGTGACGGTCGCCGGAAAGACCGGGACGGCGACGAATCCGCTCGGTCGCTCGCACTCCTGGTTCGTCTGCTTCGCTCCCGCGGAGCATCCGCGGGTAGCGGTCGCGATCGTCGTCGAGAACGTTGGGTACGGCGCGACTTACGCGGCGCCAATCGCCAAGGACGTGATGGAGACGGCGCTGCAAAGCACCGGAAATTCGGGGAGTTGATCGAAGAGCGGATTTTCAACAACCGCTACCGCCTCGATCGCAAGCTCGGTGAGGGCGGGATGGCAACCGTGTATTGCGGCACCGATACGCTCCTCCGCCGCCGGGTCGCCATCAAGGTGCTGCGAGAGCAGTACGCGGCCGACGACGAGTTCGTTCGCCGCTTCTACCAGGAGGCCGAATCGGCCGCGAAGCTCTCGCATCCGAATATCGTCAACACGTTCGACGTCGGACGGCAAGACGATACCTATTACATCGTGATGGAGCTGGTCGACGGCCCGTCGCTAGCCGAGATCATTGCGGCCGACGGGCGTCTGCCCGAACCGGTCGCGATCGATTACGCGGCCCAGATCGCAAGCGGCCTCGCTTACGCCCACCGCCAAGGGCTGCTTCACCGCGACATCAAGCCGGCGAACATCCTGGTCACCAAAGACGACGTCGTGAAGCTCTCAGACTTCGGCATCGCGCGCGCCGTCTCACAGCAGACGATGGCGCTGACCAAGCCGGGTCTGGTGATGGGAAGCGTCTACTACATCTCGCCCGAGCAGGCGCAAGAACACGAAGTCCACGAGACCTCCGATCTCTATAGCCTTGGCATCGTGCTCTACCAAATGCTCACCGGCAGCCTGCCGTTTACGGGCGAATCGCCGGTGACCGTCGCCCTCAAACACATCGGCGATCCCGTACCCGTCATCGACACGCACGAAACCGAGGTCAGCCCGGCGCTCGCGGCGATCGTCAACCGGTTGCTGCAGAAGAACCCAGAGCGCCGCTTTCAGTCGGCAAGCGAGCTCGCCACCGCGCTGCGCGAGGCGCGCGAGCGTCCGAGCATTCCGAGCTACCGCATCGCCGACGACGCGCCGGGGCGACGCTCGCCATCGCGCGGCTCGTTGCCGCCGCGCCGCTCGCCGATGCCCGACCGCCGTGATCTCGACGAACTCGAAGCGCCGGCATCGGGACGCCGGGCGTGGATCGCGGCGGGACTGCTCCTTGCGCTCATCGGCGCAACCGCGCTCGGATATTTTCTGTTCGGCCGCCCGCTGCCGGCCCTCGCCCCCGGCATCACCGTCGACGATTACACGGGGATGACGCAGGCGCAGGCGCAGGAAGCCGTCGTGAACGCCGGTCTGCGCACCCGCTTTACGAAGACCGCGAGCGAGACGGTCGCGCCCGATCACGTGATTCGTCAGCAGCCGGCGGCGGGCACGAAGGTTGAAAAGAATCAGGTCGTCGAGCTCTTCATCAGTAACGGCAAGCCGCTGCTTGGGCTCGACGACGTTCGCGGATTCAGCGTGAACGACGCCCAGCGCACGCTCCAGCAGCATGGATTCGCGGTGACGCTCGCGCGCCGATTCGACAATACGATCCGCGACAACGTGATCGATCAGCGTCCCAAACCCGGCGCCAAGGTTCCCGAGGGCAGCCGCGTGACGCTGGTCGTCTCCGACGGTCCCGCCCCGATCCTCATCCCGAACCTCGTCGGGATGACGCTCGAGAAGGCGCAAGCGCGCGTCAACGCGCTCGGAATAACGCTGGACTCGGGCCAACACATTGCGGGCAACCCGCCCAATACGATCGCGTCGCAGAGCATCGCGCCAGGCAGCAAAGTCGACAAGAACGCGATTCTGCACGTCGTCGTCAACGGCGGCCTTCCGGCGAACGCCGCCACTGCGGCAGCGGAGGGCCCGATGGCCGACGTTCCCAGCGTTGCGGGGCTGCCATACAACGACGCCGTGCAAGCGGTGACGCAAGCCGGCTTCCATCCTGCCGTTGCGTACGCTCAGCAGAGCACGGGCAACGGGACGATCGTCTCGCAAGATCCTTCCGGCGGCCAGGCGGCTCAAGGAAGTACGATCACGATCACCCTATCGGTCTCAGGACAAGTGCCCGACACCGACGGAATGACGCCGGCTAGGGCGTATGACACGCTCTCGGCCTTTGGCTACCAGGTCTCCAAGCGCGAGTACACGACGAGCGTCGGCGCCGACGGCAAGGTCGTCGGGACGACGCCGCCCGTGGGCACGACGCTCGCCCCGGGTTCGTCGGTGACGATCACCATCAACGGAACGCCGCCGCCCTGAGCAAGGCAGGCTCTCTGCGAATCCTCGGCATCGACCCGGCCTTACGCACGACCGGTTACGGCGCGATCGAATTCCGCGACGGTTCGCTCTATCTGATCGAAGCGGGCGTCGTCGCGCCACAGACGCGCGGTACGCTCGAGCAGCGGCTGCACGAACTCCACGCCGGCATCTCGGAAGTCATCGCGCAGGTCGAACCGGGTTGGATCGTCATCGAGGATCTGTATACGAGCTATAAGAATCCGCGCACCGCGGTCTTGATGGGCCACGCCCGCGGCGTTCTCTGCCTTGCCGGCGCGCAAGCCGGGATCGAGGTGCACACGCTCGGCCACGCGCACGTCAAACGCGCGCTCGTCGGTTCGGGCAGCGCCCGCAAGGCGCAGGTCAACGCGATGATCACGCGGCTGCTGCGATTACAGCGTGCGCCCAAACCCGACGACGTCTCCGACGCACTGGCGCTGGCGCTGGCCTTCGTCAATGTGATCCGAAGCCCGCTGGGTCCCGTTCGTGTTCGCTAGAATCTCCGGCTCGCTCCTCGAGCGCACCGGCGACACGGCGATCGTCGAAGCCGCGGGCCTCGGCTACGAAATCGTCCTGCCGCCCTGCATCGCCGACAAGCTGCCGGTGCGCGCGGGCGACCGCGTCGCCCTAGAGATCTACGCCGTCCTGAATATGGATGGCAACAGCGGCCGCTTCACCTATTACGGATTCACCAACGCGATCGAGCGCGAGTTCTTCGAGGCGCTTTTGACCGTCTCGTCGATCGGTCCGCGTTCCGCAGCACGGGCGTTCTCGCTGCCGATGTCGACGATCGCCGCGGCGATCGATCGAGGCGACTACGCCCTGCTCAAGACGCTGCCGGGCATCGGGCAGCAAAAGGCGCGAGACGTCGTTGCGAAGCTGCAGGGGAAGGTGACGAAGTTCTTGCTCATCCAAGACGCGCCGGAGTCCGAGCCGGTCGCGATTCCCGACTTCGCCGACGAAGCGCTGGCGGTGCTCGTGCAGCTCGGCTATCGCCGTGCCGAAGGTGAAGCGATGATTCGCCAGACGCTCGAGCGCAAGCCCGATATCGATCAGGCCGAAGATTTGCTCGCGGAGATATACCGCTCCAAGTCGGCGAAGGACGCGTCATGAGCGAACCCAACGCACGCCGTCGGTTGCTGGGTCCCGCCGACGTCTCGCCGCAACCGGAGTCGTCGCCGGCACGCGATCGCATCGTCGATCCGCACGACGCGTTGGAAGAAGAAGTATTCGGCGCGAGCCTGCGGCCCCGCTCGTTCGAAGAGTACGTCGGACAGGAGCGCGTCGTCGAGAACCTGCGGATCGCCATCGACGCCGCGAAGCGCCGCGACGAGCCGCTCGAGCACGTGCTCTTTTACGGACCGCCGGGACTCGGTAAGACGACCCTCGCCGCCCTGATCGCCCGCGAGCTCAACGCGAACTTCCGTCCGACGAGCGGCCCGACGCTGGAAAAGCCGAAGGACCTCGTCGGCATTCTCACCTCGCTCGAACGCAGCGACGTCTTCTTCGTCGACGAAGTTCACCGGCTGGGACGCGTCGTCGAAGAGTTTCTCTACCCCGCGATGGAGGATTTTCAGATCGACTTCGTCGTCGATCGCGGCACGTATGCGAAGACGTTGAAGCTGCCGCTGCAACACTTTACCCTCGTCGGTGCGACGACGCGTGCGGGCATGCTGACGGCGCCCCTGCGCGAGCGCTTCGGCATCGTCCATCATCTCGATTACTACACCGTCACGGAACTCGAACGGATCGTTCGCCGTTCGGCGAACGTTCTTGGCGTGCCGATCGACGCCGAAGCGGCCGAAACCATTGCCGCGCGCAGCCGTGGAACCCCGCGCGTCGCCAACCGATTGCTCCGGCGAGTTCGCGACTTCGCCGAAGTCCGCGCGGACGGCCGCATCACCGTCGCGGTGGCCGATGAGGCGCTGTTGCGCGAGGGCGTTGACGAGTCCGGGCTCGACCGGCTCGACCGCGCCTTTTTGCAGACGCTCGTCGTGCAGTATCGCGGCGGACCCGCGGGCATCGCGGCGATCGCGGCCTCGCTCACCGAAGACGCCGAGACGCTCGAAGACGTCGTCGAGCCGTACTTGCTGAAATCCGGCTTCATCACGCGCACCGCGAGCGGGCGGCGCGCAACGCCGGCGGCCTTCCGGCATCTCGGCGTCGCCGGCGGAAAGCCCTCTCAGGAGCGTCTGCTATAGTGAACGCGCCGAAGATCGGGCGCGCGACGTTTTTGCTGATGGCGGCCGCGCCGGTTCTCGCGCGACGAGCGCGGGCGCAGAGCGACGCCGATCCCGCGAGCAGCTCGACGCGGCCCGCGCTGCGCGTCCTGCTCGGATCCGGCGATGCGGCGCCGTCGTCGGGCGGAATGTTTACTTACAACGGCCGCCTCTACCGCGGCAGCTTTACGCGCGGCAGCGACGGCCAGATCGTCAATCTCGTCGACATCGAGGCGTATCTCTACAGCGTCGTTCCAAGCGAGATGGCGCCGCGCTGGCCGCCGGCGGCGCTGCAAGCGCAGGCAATCTGTTCGCGCACGTACGTCTTGCAGCGCAGCGATCCACGCCGAACGTACGATCTGGTTCCCTCCGAAGTCAACCAGGTCTACCACGGCGTTGCGGGCGAATCCGCGGACGCCACCGCAGCCGTCGACGCGACGGCCGGACGGGTACTCACCTTCAACGGCACCTTCGCGCAGATCGCCTACTCCTCGTGTTGCGGCGGACACACCGAGGCCTCGGCCGACGCATGGAATACGACGCCGATTCCCTACCTCAATGGCGTCGTCTGCACGTCGTGCGGCGACTCGCCGAACTATCGCTGGAATGCGACGCTGGCGCTCGATGCGATCGCAGCGCGCTACGCGGCGCAGTTGGCGCCGTTCGGAAATCTTACGAGCGTCGCGATCGCGGCGCGAGATCCGAGCGGTCGCGCACGGAACGTCACGCTGCTCGGCCAGCACGGTAGCCTTACGGTTAAGGGAAGCGCGTTCCGGATGGCGGTCGGCCCGCGGACGCTTCGCAGCCTGCTCGTGCTCGATTTACAACCGCCGCTCGCTGGCAGCATCGCGGTCGACGGCGGCGGCTTGGGGCACGGCGTCGGCCTCTGTCAGTGGGGCGCGCGGGGAATGGCGCTGCAGAACCGCAGCGCGCAAGATATCCTCGCGCAGTACTTCCCCCAAACGAAAGTCGATTATCTCAACCGATGAAAGCCTGGCCGCAGCCTTCGATTACGCGCTGCCGCAGGAACTCATCGCGCAGTCGCCCACGCCCGTCCGCGATGCGAGCCGCTTGCTCTTCCTCGATGGTTCGCGCCTCGAGCACCGCGAGTTTACGGAGCTTCCGGAGATCCTGCACGGTGACGACCTTCTAGTCCTCAACGAGACGCGCGTGATTCCCGCGCGCCTCTTCGGGCGATACGCCGGCGGGAATGCGCGCGTCGAACTGCTGCTGCTCCACCCGGCGGGGTCGCTCGAGTACGACCCCAGCGCGCGGCGCTGGATCGCGCTGACCAGACCGGCGCGCCGCTTGCGCACCGGCACGCGGGTTCTGTTCGAAGACTTCGGCGAAGCGATCGTTACCGGCGAGCTCGCGGAGGGAATGCGCGAGATCGAGTTCGAGCTGCGAGTTCCGCTCGAGCAGTTTTTGGCCGCCTCCGGCGAGATGCCGCTGCCGCCCTACATTCGCACGCGTTCCGCGCAAGCGCAGGAGCGCTATCAAAGCATCTTCGCTCGCGTTCCTGGGAGCATCGCGGCACCGACGGCATCGCTGCACTTTACGCCGGAGCTGCTCGAACGGCTCGCGTCGCGCGGCGTGGAGCTCGTGCGACTGACGCTCAACGTCGGGCTGGGCACGTTCCGCCCGGTGACGGCGGAGCGAATCGACGATCACGTGATGCACGCCGAGGCCTACGCGCTCGGCTCGGCGGCGGCGGCCGCGATCCTTCGTGCAAAGCAGGCCGGGCGGCGAATCGTCGCCGCCGGGACGACGGCCGTACGCGCGCTCGAAGGGAACGTCGCCTCCTTCGGGCATCTCACGCCGGGTGAGCACGCGACCGAACTCTTCATTCGCCCCGGCTTCGATTTTCGCGTCGTCGACGCGATGATCACGAACTTCCACTTACCGCGCTCCACCCTCTTGATGCTTGTCAGCGCCTTTGCCGGCCGCGCCGACGTCTTGCGAGCCTACGCGCAAGCCGTCGAGCACCGCTACCGCTTCTACTCGTTTGGCGACGCGATGCTCGTTGCGAGACAACGATGCGATACGTAACGTTCGAGCGCTACGGATCTCCGGAGGCTCTACAGGTCGCGGAGATGGCGCCGCCGGCGCCGGGCCCCGGAGAGCTGCTGATCGAGGTCGAAGCCGCGGGCATCTCGCGCGCCGACGTGATGCAGCGGCAAGGAAACTATCCTCCGCCGCGCGACGCGTCGCCGATTCTCGGCCTCGAGGTGGCCGGCAGCGTCGTTAGCGTAGGTGCGAGCGTCTCGCGCTGGAAAGCGGGCGACCGCGTCTGCGCGCTCACCAACGGCGGCGGTTACGCAGAGTTCGTCGCCGTTGCGGAAGGCCAGGCTCTGCCGATTCCGCAGGGTTGGAGCGCGGTCGAAGCGGCGACGCTCCCCGAGAATGCCTTTACGGTCTACGACAATCTCTTCACCCGAGCACGGCTCGAACGCGACGAATCGGTTCTCGTGCACGGCGGAACGAGCGGAATCGGCTCGACTGCGATCATGTTCGCGCTCGCGTTGGGCGCAACGCCCTACGCCACCGCGGGCGGCGCCGAGAAGGTCGAAGCCTGTCTGCGGTTCGGAGCGAGGGCCGCAATCGACTATCGAACGAGCGATTTCGTCGCCGAGATCGCGCGCCTGACCTCCGGCGCCGGCGTCAACGTCGTTTTGGATATCGTCGGCGGCGATTACGTCGCGCGCGACATCGAGTGCCTATCGCCCGACGGCCGCATCGTCTGCATCGCTACCCAACGCGGACGCAAGGTCGAGATCGATCTCCATCGGCTCCTCGCCAAGCGTGCGACGATCATGGGTTCGAGCCTGCGTCCGCGCACCGGGGCGCAGAAAGCCGCGATCGCCCGCGAGTTAGAGCGGCGAATTTGGCCGCTGCTCCCTAAGCGCGATCCGGTCGTGCCGGCCGTCGATGCGGTCTTTCCGTTTGCGCGGGCGGCCGAGGCTCACGCTCGCATGGAAGGCAGCGCGCACATCGGCAAGCTGGTTTTAACGCCGAACTAGTGGTAGATCCACTGCGACATCGACGTCGGGCCCGTCGCCATGAAGAAGATCATCGGAATCGAGAGCATCGTATTGACGCGCGAGGCTAAGAACGCGACGCGACGCGCCTTTGCCTTCTCCGCGTCGGTCGCCGGGACGATGCCCAGTACTTTTTTCTGATTTCTCCAGATGACGCCCCAAACGTTGAGCAGCATGATCGTGCCGAGCCACGCGCCCAAACCGATCGGCGCCATTGGGCCCTGCAGGGTAAACGCGGCGACGAATCCGTTTCCGCTCGGAGACTCGTAGCTGCCCAACAGCGCGGCGCCGAAGAGCCACGTAACGACGGCCCCCCAGCGGAAGTAGAAGAGCGCCCGCGGTAAGACGTACTTCGAGATCGGCCCCGCCTCGCCGGCGGCATTCGCTTCCTTCATCGCTTCGGCGTTGACGAAGTTGAAGAAGTAGAGCAGGCCGATCCACATGATGCCGGCCAGGATATGAAACCAGCGAAAGATCCAATCGGTGTGCGCCGTCATGCACCGGCTCCCATCGCCGCAGAGACGATCGCTCTCGCGATCGCCCAGAGAATCGCGGTCAAAACGAAACCGCAGATCACGGTGCCCCAGATCGAGTCCAACGGATTCTTCACGTAAACCTCCTCTGATTCGCGGCGCAAACGGTTGTGTTGCGCCTTACCGCAGGGTGTCCTTTTGAAAGGCATCGAGTGAGTTCGGGCGGGCAACGATCGTCTTGGCGTTCGTGTACCAGACGAGGCCCGGAGGCGCCGCGCGCTGCTTGCGGACGTGTTTTCGCAGGGTGTAGTCGACGGGCGCGGCATTGGCTTCTTTAGCCTTCGAGTAGAAGGCCGCAAGCGAAGCGGCCGCCTCGAGATCCTCTTCGGGCACGCGACCGCGGTCGTCGCGGGAGAGGATGACGTGCGCTCCCGGCACGCCTTTGGCGTGAAACCAAAGATCGTTCGGCCGCGCGACCCGGAAGGTAAGCTCGGCGTTCTCCGACGGCGAGCGTCCGATCGCGATGCGCGACCCTGTCGCGGTGCGCAGCTCCAGGACCTGGCGCTTTCGCTTGCGCGCGGAGCGTTGCGCAGGCGGTTCGCGGCGGCGCAGCAGCAAATCCACCGCCGCCTCGACGTCGCCGAAATCCTCGGCGGAGGTCCGTTCCGCTTCCCAGCGCAGCGTCTCGATCGCGCCGCGGGCTTGCTCGATCGCGCGCTCGCGTTGCGCGAGGTGCGGAAGGCTGTTGGCGAGCTTTCGGTACTCGGCAAAGAGCTCGGCCGCGCGTTCCTTCGCGAGTTCTCGTTCGGCCGGCGTGCGCGTATGCAGGGTCGCAAAAATCTCTTCGCCTTGCGTACGCATCGCTTCGCGACCCTCGGCGTCGGCGCGCTTGCGCCGCAGGCGCTCGAGCTCGCGTTGCAGTCGCTCGTCGCGTTCTACGAGCCGTTTGAGGAGCGCGTCGCGCCGGCGCCGGCCGCGTTCGTTCTCGGCCCGAGCGCTCATCTCGCCGCGAACCTGCGCGAAGATATCGATCAGCGAGTCTTCGCGCGTTACGCTGCTGCCCTCGTCGCCTTCCAGCGGCACGGGGTAGGCGGCCGCGACCCTCCCTTCGCGGCGGTAGACGTAGAGCGGTTTGCCCGTTTCGACCTCGGGATCGCCGGCGGGTGCGAGCGTGCGCGGCGATGCGGGCAGCGGAGGCAACGCGTAGGGCGCACCGATCTGCACGGCGCGGCGGGAGTTCTCCGACGGTGCGAACTCCTTGCGAGCGGCGACGACGATCTCACCCTTGATCAGTACGACATTGCCGAACCGCGGGACGAGTTCGATATAAAGGTCGAGCTCGTCGCCGACGCCGAAACGCGAACGCGTCGCAAAGCGCAAGCGCAACAGCCGGTCGAACCGGCGCGAGGAGACGCCTTGGAGTACCATCCCCTGCAGCGCTCGCGAGAGGGCGCGGACGAAGCCCGGTTCCTCGAGGATTGCGAGTTGCGCATCTTCGAGCGTCAGCAGCGGCGGCGACGAGAAGAGATCGATCGCCAACACGCGGGATTCGGCGCGGGAACGAAAGAGGAGCGCCAAGCGCCCGTCGTCGAGCAGTCCGACCTCTTGGATTCGGCCGCCGCGCAGCCGCTCGTCGAGTTCGCGAGCCAGCCGCCCGATAAGGACCCAATCGGTGAGCATCAAACCTTCCTATTCGTGAAGACCTCAATCGTCGTTGCCGCTTTGCTTCTGGCGGCCTGCAGCAGTGCCTCGCCGGCGCCCAAGGGTTGGACGCCGGTGCCGGGAGCCAAGAATCTCTGGTCGACCGGCAGCGGCGCGGAACGCCAAGAGTACTCGTATAGCAGGCAGACGTTTCCGGGTCAGCTCTCAGATCTCTCCTCTCGCGTGACGATCGACGTGCTGTTAAAGAGTCGAGGTGCGCGGCTGCGCAGCACCAGTCCGCTGGCGCCGTGTCCGGGTGCCGCCGGCCTCGCGACCTTCAGCTTGGCGGGCGAACGGGTGTTGCAGGCAGGCTTCGCCGTCGCGGACGGGGAGGCGGTGCGCGTTACGTACGTTCGTCCGGCGAGCGCGCCGGCCGACCCAAACGTTGCCGCCGCCATGCAATCGGCACTCTGTTAGGCCGCAACGTGGCTCGATTCGATCCCTCGCCCGTGCCGACGGACGCGACGCGCCATGCCGTCGTCGATCCACGCTTCGCGTACGTTCTTCCGGACGATCAGATGGCGCAGGGAAGCACGATCGGTGCGCCCCGCTGCTGTATGGTCATCAAACCGACCGGCGCCATTCAAAAGGTCTTCAGTCCGGACGCCGGTTTCGATTTCTTCGGAGCCGTCCAGGTGCACTACTGGGACCGGCGCAGCCGCATTCGCCTCTCTCCGCTTCCCGGTGAGTTTCACATTCATCCGGAGCGGCAAGATCACGTTTACACGCTCGACAACGGCATTCACGTTCACGACGAGCTGTTCGCCTATAACGACCGCTGGCAGGGTAACGATATCCCGCCGCCGGCGGTCTACTTTCGCATCCGCCTGCACAACCCGTCGGACGAGCCGGTGAGTCTCGACGCATACGCTTTTGCGCAGCTGCGGGGAAACACGCCCCACGATCTCGTCGCGGAGTACGACGCCGAACTCGGCGGAATCGTCGCGTGGAACCGCGATGCGCCAAACCAGCTTCGACTCTTCGCATCGCTGGGTGAGATCGCGGGCTGGGAGGTCAACGACGATCCGGGAAAGGCGCTATCGCGGCTCTCGCCGGGTAAGCTCTCGAACCGCGTGGAGGCCCAGGACGACCCGATCGGCGCGCTTGCGCTTGCGGTGGACCTCGCGCCCGGAGCCAGCCGCTGGATTGAGTTCGTGTGCGTGCTTTCCACCACATCGCGCGACGACTTGCGCGAGGCGCGCCGCCGGTGTCCGGCGGGAGCGCAAGCCAAAAAGCAAACCACGGATTACTATTGGAGTTACCTGCAACGCTCGGTTTTGCGGACGCCCAATCGCAACGTCAACCACGGCGTTCTCTGGGCGAAGGCCAACATGCTGCGCGTCCAGACCTACGCCCCGACCGGCTGGTGCTTTACCAACGATCCGACGCGAAGCAACAACAGCGTCGCGCGGGATACGGCGTGGATGGCTTTCGGCGCCGACTACGTCAACCATCACTTCGCCCGCGAATGCCTCGACGCGTATTTCCGCTTGCAGCAGCCCTGCGGGAAGATCGTCGAGTACTACGACGTGCGCAACGACGAAAGCGACGACTACGGGCTCAACGTCAACGACGACACACCGCTGGTCGTCATCGCACTCTGGCATCACTACGCCGCGACCCACAACGACGAATATCTCCGCAAGCGGTATCCCAACGCCGTCGCCGCGATGGAGTATATGCTCTCCCAGCGCAACGACGAAGGTCTGATCTGGTGCACGTCGACGAAGGAGATGGAGTGGGGCATTGTCGGCTGGCGCAACGTCATCGAGAACTACCGGATCAGCGGCGCCTCGACCGAGATCAATTCCGAATGCTACGCGGCGCTCCTCTCGCTGGCCGAGATGGCGCGCGTCTGCGGCGACTCGGCGGCGTGCACGAAGTACCTGGCCGAGGCCCACGCCCTGCGAAGCGCGATCAACACGCACCTCGTCAATCCGGAGAACGACCTCTATCTGCTTGCGATCGACGTCGACGGAACCAGGCGGACGGAGGTCACCGCGGATCTGGTCTTTCCGGTGCTCTTCGGCGTCGCGCCGCCGAGCCGTGCCGCGCGGATCATCGGCGCGCTGCGCAACGAGGCGTTCTGGACCGACGCCGGAATTCGGACGGTCCCGCGCGACGCGCTCTCGTACGGGCCGGTGCACGGCTTCGGATTGCTCGGCGGCGTCTGGGTAGCGGTCACCTACTGGTTTGCCTTTGCGGCCGCGAAATACGAGCCGGGCTCGATGGCCGAGGCGCTCTCGAGCGCCTTCCGCCACTTTTCGATCGATCCGCGCCGCAACAATACCGTGCCCGGCCAGTTCGCCGAGTGGCTGCACGGCGAGATCCTCTCCAATGAAGGGATGATGCTTTCGCCCTGGGACGCACCCCGCTATCTCTGGGCTGCGATCGAGGGCGCCGGCGGTCTGCACGTCATCGGCACCGAGGCGCGAATCGAGCCTTCGCTGGCAAACGATTGGCGCTGGCTGGCCGCGGTCAACGTCCCGTTTCGTGACGGGTACATTGCCTGGATCGCGTGCCGGATGCCCGACGGTCTCAGCCTCTACACGACCTCGGAGCTCAACTCGAACTGCAAGACGACCCGTTACGCCAAGGACATCTCGGCCGGCGCGCGGGTCGCCGAGCCCTCGGCGACGCTGGTTGCCTTCTCGGGCGAGCAAGGATCGCTGCTCTTCGTCGGCAACTCGACGACGCGCACGCTGATCACCGCCGCCTCCCTCGATACGCTCGAAGCCGACACCTATAAGGTCCGCCTCTTTTCGACGATTTCCAACCAGTGGGAGGAGCTTGGGGGGCTTGGCAAGCAGGCGATCTCCGACGGGATCGCCATCATCGTGAGCGCGGGCGGCTTCGTTCTCTTGGATATCTCGGCGTAGGTCACGGAAGCGCCGAGCGTGAAGGGGGCTTCTCGTTGATCACGGGGCCGGGTCTGCTGTTCGTGGTGTCTGGGCCGTCTGGAGCCGGTAAGGACACCTTGGTAGAGGCCCTGCGCCGGCGGCGGCCTTCCTTACGGTATTCGGTCTCGGCGACGACCCGGGAGCCGCGTGCCGACGAGCACAACGGAGAGCACTACTTCTTCGTTGAGCAAGAAGAGTTCGAGCGGCTCCGCCTCGCGGGACTCTTGCTGGAGTCTCGCGAGTACAACGGCAACCTTTACGGGACGCCGCGGGATTACATCGAGCAAAGCTTGACCGAGGGATACGACGTCATCATGAAGCCCGAGGTCAACGGCGCGCTCGCCGTGCAATCGGCTTTTCCGGACGCGGTTTTGATCTTTCTGGTTCCGGATCGTTTCTCGAACCTGCGCGAGCGGCTGCTTGCGCGGCGAACCGAGACGAACGAGGAGATTGCCCGGCGGCTCGAAATTGCGACTCGCGAGATGAAGTTCATCCGCAAGTTCGATTACATCGTCGTCAACGAACAGGATCGTTCCGAGCAAGCGGTGCGCGACCTCGAGGCGATTTTACAGGCGGAGCGCTTTCGCATCCACCGCTACCCCGACGACTCGCTGCAGCGCGTCGAGTCGTCATAACGTCTTCGTTATTGAAAGGAATCATGAGCAAATCCGTATTCGGGGATCTCGACGCCCTGCTGGAGCATGCCGACTCGAAGTTCAGCTTGGTGAACATCGTCACCAAACGGGCCAGGCAGCTGAACAACTGGATCCGCGTTCAGCAGCTTCCCGCCACCGACCGGCGCGAGTATTTCGCCAGCGAGCCGCTCGTCGACCGCGATACGATCAATCCCAATAAGCCGGTCTCGATCGCGCTCGACGAGATCGCCGAGGGAAAGATCGAGTACCACCGCACGAAGGAAGGAATTAAGTAAACCGTCGTGTGCGGGATAGTCGGATATATTGGTCCGCGCAATAGCGTCCCGATCATTCTGGATGCCTTGGGCCGCCTCGAGTACCGGGGGTATGACAGCGCGGGAATCGCCGTCATTGACGCCGAGGGGAACCTCTGCGGCTCCAAGGCCGAGGGCAAGCTTTCGCGCCTTGCGGAGCGCCTGCGCAACGGCGAGTCGCTTTCGGGCATCGTCGGGATCGGCCATACTCGCTGGGCGACTCACGGACCGCCGTCGGACGCCAATGCCCATCCGCATCTGGATTGCGGCGGGAAGATCGCCGTCGTCCACAACGGCATCATCGAAAACTATGCCGCGCTGCGAGCGCGTTTGGTCGAGCTCGGCCACGTGTTCAAGAGTCAGACCGATACCGAGGTGCTGGCACATCTCATCGAGCTGCACTACGACGGCAACCTCGAAGAAGCGGTTCGCCGCACGCTGCGCGAGGTTCGCGGGGCCTACGCGCTCGGCGTCATCTCCAGCGACGACCCGGAGCATCTGCTCTTTGCTCGCAACGGTGCCAGTCCGCTGATTCTGGGGATTGGCGAGGGCGAGATGTACGTCGCCTCGGATACGCCCGCGATCCTGCCCTATACACGCCGCGAAGTCGTTTTGCACGAAGGAGAGATCGCCGTCGTCGGCCGCGACGGGTTCACGCTCTCAGATTACTCCGGCGCGCGCGTCGAGCGCGATCCTATCTCGATCACCTGGGACGCCGGCTCGGCCGAGAAGAGCGGCTTCAAACACTTCATGCTCAAGGAGATCTTCGAGCAGCCGCAGGTCATCAAGGAGACGATGAGCGGACGGATCGACGAGCTCGCCGACGTTCATCTGGAGGGCGAGCTCCCGAATCTCGCTCCCGAGCGCCTCGAGCGCTTGAGCAAGATCGCGATCACCGGCTGCGGCACCGCCTATCATGCCGGCCTCGTCGGCATGTACCTGCTGCGGTCGCTGGTGCGATTGCCGGTCGAGATGGAGCTTGCGAGCGAGTTCCGGTATGGCGATCCGGTGATCGACCCGACGACGCTCGTAATTGCGATGTCGCAGTCCGGCGAGACGGCCGACACGATTGAGGCGATCAAGATCGCCCAGCAGTCGGGAAGCAGCGTGCTCGGGATATGCAACGTCTTGGGTTCGCACCTCACGCGTCTGGCCGACGGGATGCTCTACACGCGCGGCGGCCCCGAGATCGGCGTAGCGGCCACGAAAACCTACGTTTCGCAAGTGATCGTGCTGACGCTCTTCGCGCTTTACCTCGCGCGTCTGCGCGGCACCGCCGACGAGGCACGCCTGCGCGAGATCGCCGATGGCACGAAGCTCTTACCCGCAGCCGTCGACGTCGTGCTCAACACCTCCGACGAGATCCGGCGCGTCGCCCGAGTGCTGCGCAAGGCGCAGAGCGTGCTCTTCTTGGGCCGCTTCGTCAACTTCCCGACGGCGCTCGAAGGCGCACTCAAGCTCAAAGAGATCTCCTATATTCACGCCGAAGGCTACTCGGCGGGCGAGATGAAACACGGGCCGATCGCGCTGCTCGATTCGACCGTGCCCGTCGTCGGAATCGTCACCGAGGATCGCGTGCGCGAGAAGATGCTCTCGAATCTGATGGAATCGAAGGCTCGCGAAGCGCCGGTCGTCGCGGTCGCCAACTACGGGGACGAAGAGGTCCGCAACGTCGCCGATCACGTCTTCTGGGTGCCGCGCGTCGACGAGCTCCTCTCGCCGATCGTCAACGTCATTCCGCTGCAGCTGCTGGCATACCACATCGCCGACATCGAAGGCAAGGATATCGACCAGCCCCGCAACCTGGCGAAGACCGTCACCGTCGAGTAATGCTTCGGGCCGACCGGCGACGCCCCGACGAACTGCGACCGGTCTCGATCGAGCCCGGCTTTCTCAAGTACGCCGAGGGCAGCGCGCTGATAAGCCTCGGCAACACGCGGGTGCTCTGTGCCGCCTCGGTCGAAGATCGCGTGCCGATGTGGATGAAAGGGCGCGGCATCGGTTGGGTGACGGCGGAGTACGCGATGCTTCCACGCGCGACCCAAGAGCGCAACCAACGCGAGGTAGCCAAGGGCCGCCTCGGAGGGCGAACGCACGAGATCCAGCGGATCATCGGACGCGCCCTGCGCGCGGTGACCGACACCGCGAAGCTCGGCGAGCGAACGCTCTGGCTCGACTGCGACGTCCTGCAAGCGGATGGCGGAACTCGAACCGCGGCCGTCACCGGGGCGTACGTCGCGCTCGAGCTCGCGTTGCGGACGCGCTTCGATCCGGCCGACCGCGCCAAGTGGCCGCTGCAAGCCATGGTCGCAGCGACCAGCGTCGGCATCGTCGGCGGCGCTCCGCTCCTCGATCTCGCCTACGACGAGGATAGTCAGGCGTTGGTCGATATGAACGTCTTCATGACCGACGCCGGGCGATACGTCGAGCTCCAGGGCACCGCTGAGGCGCGGCCCTTCGACCGGCGCGAACTCGACGCGCTGCTCGCACTCGCCGAGGGTGGAATCCGGCAACTCTTCGACGTGCAGCGCGCGGCCCTGGACGCGCACGTTCATGCCGGTTGACGAAGCGCTTCGGCGGCTCGTCACGCAGGTCGGCGCGTTTCACATCACCGACCGTGCGATGCGCGACGCGCAGCGATCGATCGAAGCCGCGCTGCGCGACGGCGAGGCCGGCGACGGCGCGCGCCGAGCCTATTACGAGGCGGTAAGCCGGTACTTCGAAGGCTTCGATCGCGAAGCGCGGGCGCATCTGCGCGACGTCGACCGCCGCCTCGAACGGCTCAACCAGGTTCACTTCAACTACAGCGCCGAACGCGGCGTCGCGGTCAAGCGGATCGAGGCGACGCAGGCGCTGCTGCACGCGCTCGCCGCGGCGCGGGACGGCGGCGCGTGAGGCTGCTCGCGCGCGTTGGCCGCGCGACCAACGACTTCTTCGAATACACCGGCGGTTTGACGCTGCTCTCGGCCGAGTCCGCCGGCTTTCTCTTCCGCTTGCGCATTCGCGTCGGGGAGACGATCTCGCAGTGCGCGTTGCTCGGCGTGCAGTCTCTGGTGATCGTCGTGCTCACCTCGCTCTTTACCGGCATGGTGATCTCGCTCGAGTCGGCGCAGCAAGCCGTTGCCTACGGCTTTTCGAACCTCGTCGGGGGCGCGGTCGCCTACGCTTCGGTGCGCGAGCTGGGGCCGATGCTGACGGCGGTCGTCGTCGCCGGACGCGTCGGCGCGGCAATCGCCGCCGAGCTCGGCTCGATGGTGGTGACCGAGCAGATCGAGGCGCTGCGCTCGATGGGGCTCGAACCCGCGCGCTTCCTGGTCGTGCCGCGATTGCTGGCGCTGTTGCTGATGCTGCCGCTGCTCACGATCTTCGCCGACGTCGTCTCGATTCTCGGCGGCGCCTGGATCGCGCAGGAGTACGCGCACATTCCCTTCGATTCGTTCATCGCGTCGGTCCGCGAGTCGATCGGTTTCGTCGACGTGGTTAAGGGTCTGGTGAAAACGTTCGTCTTCGCGACGATCATCGCGATGGTCGGCGCCTACCAGGGGCTGTCGACGCGCGGCGGCGCCGCGGGGGTGGGCAAGTCGACGACCTTCTCCGTCGTCCTCGCCATCATTTTGATCTTCGGCTCCAACTTCGTGCTCTCGTTTCTGCTCTTCAACAAATGAACGACGGAGCGCGCAAGCTACTCGCCCGCATGGACGACGTCGACCTCGCCTTCGGCGAGCGCATCGTGCTGCGCAACTGCAGCCTCGACATCGTAGAGGGCGCCATCACCTGCATCATCGGCCTCTCCGGGGCAGGCAAGTCGACGATCCTGCGTCTGCTCGACGGTTTGATCGCGCCCGACACCGGCCACGTCTACCTTCTCGGTAACGACCTCTGCCATATGTCCGAAGAGAAGCTCAATCAACTGCGGCAGAAGATCGGCTTCTCGTTTCAGTTCGCCGCGCTGCTCGATAGCCTCACCGTCGGCGAGAATGTGGCGCTCCCGCTCGAGGAGCACTCGAAACTCTCGCGTTCGGAGATCCGGCGGACCGTTCTCGACGCGCTCGATAGCGTGGGCCTCCTTCACGCTTACGACGACCTTCCGGCGGAGCTCTCCGGCGGCATGCTCAAGCGCGCCGGCTTCGCCCGGGCGATCGTTACCCGGCCGGAGCTCGTGCTCTACGACGAGCCGACGACGGGGCTCGATCCGATCGTCAGCAAGCTGATCACCGAGACGATTCTAAAACTTCGTGCAAAGCTCAGCGGCACGGCGGTCGTCATCTCACACGACCTTCCGTCTATCTTTGCAATGGCCGACTACATCGCGATGCTCTTCGAGGGTGCGATCATCGCCTACGACACCGCCGATCGCATCCGCAACTCTTCCAACCCGATCGTTCAGCAGTTCCTTGCGGGCTCCGAGGCCGGCCCGATCCCGATCTAGCGAGGCTCCGGCCGAAGCGCTAGCGACGCCGAAGGCACGCACCGTGGTCGTGCAGGAAGCTGCCCATCGTTGCCGGCGGGATGCGGCGAAAGAGTTGGCGCAAGGATATCTCGACGACGGAGGATTCGCTTACGCGATGTTTTGCGGCGATGGTGCGCAGTTCTGCGGCGACCTCCGCGGCGATGTTAACGGTGAAACGTTGCGCATCGGCCGGCGCGCCGATGCTCTCTGAGATGCTGTTGCCGTTGCGGCCCTCGCGTCTGTTTCGCATGGTGGTTTCCCTCTGCGATTTTTGCTTCGCGAAATCCCGTCAAGGGCTTGGCGCCACGCTCCCGGGGCAGCAGGCGCTCTTTCGCCGGATTTGCGAGGCTCTTGGGCACAGAAGCGAAAATAGGCCGGGATGACCAAGCAGGCTCAGGTCGGTGCATTCACGCTCGTCGCGTTGCTCCTGCTCTTCGGAGTATTCTATCTCATCACCGACTTTGGAACGCGGCACACCGGGTACCGGATCGGCGTCCACTTTCAATCGGCCGCGGGTTTGACGACCGGAGCGCAGGTCTATTTCAGCGGCGTCGACGCCGGCTCCGTCGATCAAGTGCAGCTCCTCCCCGATAATACCGTCGACGTCATCCTCGCGATGAAGAACGACATCGACGTGCCGGCGGCCTCGAAGTTTCTGATCCAAGCGCCGCTGACCGGCAACCCGGCGCTGGTGATCATTCCCCCGCGTCAGCCCCCGCCGATCGCGCTGCTTCCGCGCGAGGTGCTTCCGATCGCGCAGCAGCCCCGCGGCACCAACGGCGTCAGCATCGGCGATCTGCTGGCGGAGGGACAGGGTGAGATCAAGCGTCTGAACAGCCTCATGGCGCTGATCGAGGCGCGCACGCCGAAGCTCCTCAACACGCTGCAGTCGACCCTCGATAACGCAAATGCTCTGACGATCTCGACGCGCAGCCAGCTCGCCGCGATCGGCAACACGCTGCAGGGCAGCCTCGGTGCCGCGAGCCAAAACATCGCGGAGCTCTCGGCAACGCTCAACGGCGCAGCCACGACCGATTCGAAGAAGGTCGGCGTCCTGCTCGATCAGTTCAACTCGACCGCCGTCGCGCTCAACAAGTCGATGACCGCACTAGAGTCGCTTGCCAGCGACCCGCGGCTGAAGCAAAACGTCCTCTCGACGACGCAGAACATCGCCGAGACGACGGCGACGCTCGCCGCGCTCACCAAGGACCTGCGCACGGTGACCGGCGACCCGCAGACGCAGGCCCAGATGCGCAGCACGATTGCGAACCTCGACGCGGTCATGCAGAAGGCGAACTCGCTCTTGGGGCAGCTCGGCGGAACGAGCAGCGTCTACGGCGTCGACCAAAACGCGACGCCGGCGCCGTTGACGGTACCGAGCACGTCGCCCTTCCCGCCCTATCCCGGCGCGGTTCCCACGACGCAACCCGAGCACACCGGCGTCTCACCGCAGATGCGCGCGAACGTTCAAGGGAAGCTCGCCTCGCTGGCGCGTAACCTCGTCGCGATCCAGGTGCGCTTGAGCGGCCTCTCGCCGCAGCACAATCCCGGGCTCAATCCCGTGATGACCAGCAGCCAAGGCCCGCTGGGCGACATCAACCTTCTCTTGCTGCCGCATTCGACCACCAACCTGATGCTCGGCGCCAACTCGATCGGCAACAACACGACGTGGAACGCGCTGCTGCAGCAGAAGAAGGGCGACTTCGAGTACGGCGGCGGGGTGCTGTATTCACAGATCGGCCTTCGCGGCGCCTACGCGCCGATCCACGGCTTCGGGTTAGAGACGCGGATCTACGATCTGACCTATCCGATGATCGACCTCTACGGGAACCTGCACATCGCGCCGGGCGCAGAATTGTTTTTCGGACAGCGCGACGTCACGCACGCCTCGCGACGCAATACCTTCGGCGTGCAGTATCAGTTCTAGGGAGCCTCGAGACCGCACGATGCGCATCGGAATTATCGGCGCAGGCGCCATGGGGACGCTCTTCGGCTACCATCTGGCCGGCTGCTCCGAGGTGACGATGCTCGACGACAACGACGATGTCGCCGAAGCGGTCGAGCACCACGGCCTGCGCGTCAACGACGAGCCCGCGCGGCAAGTGGCGATCGCCCGGCGCCCGCACGATCTCTACGGTTCGCGCATGCTCTTTCTCTTCGTCAAGGCCGTCGATACGCTGCGCGCGCTGCGCGCTTTTGCCGGCGAGCTCGATCCGGCCTCGCCCGTGATCTCGTTGCAGAACGGCGTCGGCAACGAGGACGCGATCAAGACGGCGCTCGGCGGAGCAGTGCCCGTAATCTTGGGGATTACGACCGAATCGTCGCACACGATTGCTCCCGGGCACGTGCGCAGCTCCGAGCAAGGTAACACGATTATCGGCTCGGCGAGCGCGTCGGCGAACGTCGCGCGACAGGTCTCGGAGCTGCTCAACGGCAGCGGGCTGCGCGCGGCGGCGGTGTACGACATCCGCCCTCACCTGTGGGGGAAGCTCGTCGCCAACGCCTCGGTCAACGCGCTCTCCGCGATCCTCGACTGCGACGCCGGCGAGATCCCGAAGGATCCCAACGCCGCGCATTTAGCAGAAGCGCTCGCGGAAGAGACCGCAAACGTCGCGGCTGCGCTGAAGATCAATCTCCCGTTCGTCAATCCCTGGCAGTACGTGACGGAGGTCATCGCGCTGGGCGCCGACGCCAAGAGCTCGATGGCCTACGATCTCGAGTCGGGACACCCCAGCGAGATCGATCACATCAACGGCGCGGTCGTCGCCTTCGGCCGGCGCACGTCGACGCCGACGCCCTACAACGAAGCGATGGTTCGCCTCGTCAAGGCGCGCGAAGCGTTGCTCGGGCGTTCACGCCTGCGGCTGCAAACGTAACAGGCGAATCGCGCCCGATTTCGTCTCGACGTCGATGCGCTGCGGGCCGCCGCCGTTGACGCTGCCGTCGATCGTCTCCGAAGTCCCGCTCGAGGTACCCTGCAGGCCGAAATCGGTAAACAGCGTCCCGCTATCGGTGTGCAGGCGCACCGTAAACGACGCCTTCGTGCTGATCCACAGCTCGACATCGCCGTGCTGCGAGGAGAAGGAGAGCGTCCCCGGCCAATCGAGTGCCCCCATCGTCACCTTGAGATTTCCTTGCAGCGTCGAGGCCTGCGCGTACCCCGGCACCATCATGGTTACGTTGCCGTGAGCCGCCTTCACCCGCGCGTTGCCGCTGATGTCGGTGACGGTCACGTCACCACGCTGCGAATCGACGACGAGATCGACTCTTTGCGGCACGCGCACGAGCAGCGCGGCCAGCGGATTGGGCGCGGTTACTACGATCCCGTTGCGGTCGGTACGCAGCTGCGGCGCGGGAGGCGTCGTGCCCTTCGGCATCGCGGTCGCGGAGATCGTGAAGACGTTGTGGGGCTGCGAGACCGCCGGTGCGTACGCCGAGAGCGGCGCGTCCCCGACGTGAACGGTCATCGTCGATCCCGGCAGTAAGGCGCCGATCGTATTGACGTAGGGCTGCGGCGAACTGCAGCCGATCGAACCAAGCAGCGGAAGAAGCGAAAGAAGAAGAAAACGGCGTCTCACAAGAGCCGCTTTCGCTGGGAGCTCGGTGGTATACTGGCGCCATGAAGCCGTTCGCCGCCGCAGCCTCGCTCGCCGCGCTCGCGTTGGCCGCTTGCGGCAGTGGCGCGACCCCAACGGCCGGTTCGATGGCCGCACCGGCTACGGTGGCGGCCTCCTCGCGCTGGATTCCCACGACCGGAGAATCCTATCAGATTCAGTACGACGGGAAGCTCGACTTGAGCGTCGATGCGCAGATCTACGATCTCGATATGTTCGACACCAAGCCCTCGGTCGTCGCGAAGCTGCACGCAATGAACCGCAAGGTGATGTGTTACGTCGACGTCGGCACGTGGGAAGACTGGCGCCCGGACGCCGGCAACTTTCCCAAGAGCGTGTTGGGCCACAAGGACGGCCATTGGAAGGGCGAACGCTGGCTCGACGTGCGTCAGACGTCCATCCTCGAGCCGCTGATGAAACATCGCCTGCAGCTGTGCAAACAGAAGGGCTTCGACGGCGTCGATCCCGACAATCTGGACGGCTACCAGAACAATACCGGCTTTCCGATTACGTACGGCGAGCAGCTGACCTACGATTCCTGGGTTGCAAAAGAGGCGCACGCGCTCGGACTCACCGCCGACCAGAAGGGCGACAACGGCCAAGTAAAAGATCTCGTCAAGGTCTATGACTTCGCGGTCGTCGAGCAGTGCTTCAAGCAGGGGTGGTGTAAGCAGTTCACCGTTTACACCAATCAGAACCGCCTCGTCGTCGACGTAGAGTACACCAATCAACTCAAGGAGTCGCGCTTTCTGAACCAGACCTGCGCGAGCGACTCGCAGTACGGCGTGACCCCGATCCTAAAGCGCCTCCAGCTCACCGCCTGGATCGTCACCTGCTCCGGTACGTCGTCTTCATAGATTTCGCTCTCGAGCGCAGCCCCGAGACCCCCCAATCTTTTTGCCACCCAGTCTTCCCTCGCATTCGCCCCACCCCCGAAAAGGGGGTTATTCCGGCTCCCGCGAATGCGATGAAAGATTTATTATGTCGTATTCGGTGCCAATAGAAGGCTGCGTGAAGGACCTCTCGGCGTACTTGCTGACCGAGCGGAGACGCAGCCCCCTGACGGTGGCGGCCTACGAACGGGACCTGCGGGAGTTCGCCGAGTTCCTCAAGCGCTCGCACGAGGCGCAGCCCGATGAGTTTGCCAGCGCGGCGCTGCTCGAGGTGCGGGCGACGCAGATCCGGCGGTACATCGCGTACCTGTTCGACTCGCGAAAATACGACAGCCGGACCGTCTGCCGAAAGCTCTCGTCGATCCGCGCGCTCTATCGTTTTCTGAAGATTACCGGCGTCCTGGCGGACGACCCGGCGTTTGCGATCCCGGGGCCGGCGGTCGCCAAACGTAAGCCGGCGCCTTTAAAGGTTGACGAAGTGATGCGCCTGCTCCGCACGACGCTCGCCGGGCGGACCGATACGGCCCGTCTCCGAGATACGGCGATCCTCGAGCTCCTTTACGCCAGCGGCGCGCGCCGGGCCGAGGTGGCCAGCGTCGCGCTTGCCAACGTCGATCTCGCCGAACGGACGATTCGCGTTACCGGCAAGGGCAACAAGGAGCGCACCGTCGTGATCAATCACGCGGCCGCCGACGCGATCGAAGCCTACCTTAGAGTGCGCCCGCGGAGCAGCGACCCCGCGCTCTTTCTCGGGCGTGGCGGCAAAGGGCTTACGCCCAAGCACATCTGGCGCATCTTTCGCGACGTCTATCGCGTCAGCGGCATACAGAAGCGCGCGACGCCTCACACGCTGCGCCACTCGTTCGCGACGCACCTCGTCGAGAACGGAGTAGATCTCGAGACCGTTCGGGAACTGCTCGGTCACGAGAGCCTCGCAACGACCGGCATCTACCTGCAACTGGCGATGGGTCACAAACGGCGCGCCTACGACGAGGCGCATCCGCGCGACCGGATGGAGCCTTAGAAAGCCTCCTGGTCGCGCGTTACTCCGCAGCCGGGAAGAAAAGGAGTTCGCGCACCTCGCCCACCGCATCGCAGGTGATTGCACCCTTGCGCGCCCACGCCAGCGCCTCTTCCAGGTCAGCGCATTCCAATATCCAGAAACCGCCCACGTGCTCCTTGGTCTCCGTGTCCGGATATGGGTCACTCTTGAGCGCCAACTGCGCTCACCTCGCTCACCCTGACTTACGCCTTCGAGCGCGGCTGCCGTCCGGGCGCGAGTGTTCGCTTTCCCGCCGACAAAATCCAATCTATCACGTCCTAAGGCCACACGCATGGCACACCCTGCTTGTCAAGAGTCCATCGTTTGTGCTGATTGATGCACAGGCATACGCTTCGGATGCGCCGCGCCCAAGCGCTCCGGAGAGTTTCAATGGTCTTGCTGACTTTGCAACCTAGTCTTCGATCCAATCCCGCGTGAGAAAGAGCCAGAACGCAAGCCCCGCGTATTCGCCGTAGCGTGCGAAGGCGCGGCGGATCGTGCCGTCGACGGCGCGCTTGCGTCCGCTCAGGCGAAGATACGTCGGGCGCGTCCAGGAGTCTAAAACCAGCGGCCGGTGCCGGCCGAGCAGCTGCATGACGTGGGCCGCGGCGTACGGACCTACGCCCGGCAGTGCCAGCAGGAACTCTTCGATCGTTGCGTCGTCGTAGCGTTCCCGCTTCGTCAAGGATTCCAGATCGAGGCGCCCGGCGACGACGTCGGCGGCAATCGTTCGAAGGTAGGGGCCGCGATAGCCCATGCGCGCGACGTCGCTATACCACTTGAGCGGGGTGCGGGCCATCAGCGCCGCATCCGGAAAGGCGCCGCCGCCGAGTTCGACGAGGGCGCCCGTCATCCGAATCGTCGCCGACCAGGCGCAGTTGGTGGTACAGATCGTCTTGACGACGTCTTCGAAGACCGTCGGGCTCGCCAGAATGCGCCCAGCGCCGGCGGTGACCCAGCCGAGCCCTTCGTCGCCGGCAATTTGCGCGTAAAACGGTGAGAGGTCATCGTGCAGCCGGAACATCTTGGCGACGACGTCGCGCGCCTTCTCCGCATCGCGCCGGCCGAGCTTAAGGTCGTTTTCGACGGCGAGTTTGTTGCCGCGCGCTTCCATCGTCAGCGCAATGATGCGCTCGCCGATGCGCAAGCGGCGCCGGTAGCGCAACGGATCCTCTACGACCTCGGCGGGCGGCAGCCGCGCGCATCCGTGCGAGTGGACGGTGCGCGCGAACGAGATCGGCTCGCCCCCTGCGCCGACGAGCGGCACCTCCCAGAGGAGCGCCACGAGATTGGTTCTAGGCTACGTAGGAAACGTTGACGGCGACCCCTGCCGCCTGCGCGCGCATCAGGATGCCGTAGACGGCATCGAGCTCTTCTTCGATCGATGCGATCTCGCCGGCGCTGACGGCAAAGCGCGCCGCGTGGGTCCAAAGCAGGCTGCGCGCTCGTTCAAGTGCGCTGTGCAAGCGCTCCGGCGTCGCCTCGAGGACGGGCCAGTCGAGCTCCCCTTGAGCGGGGATAACGCGCCAGCCGCGCCCCGAGGCGAATGCCACTTCTTCTTCTGGTCCGAGCGCGTGCGGGATGGCCGAGAGCACGTCCACGGCCTCTTGATCGGCTAGCGAAAGCGAGAGTCCCAGCTCACCGAGCCGCAGGATATAGCGAAAGAAGGAAACGCTCCCGACCGAGTAGGCTCCGGCGGCCGAGGCAACGTTCACATGAATGAGATCCAGGTCCGGTTGGTTCTTCTGGGGACCGCTCATTCCCGGTAGTTCGTTCGCAGGCAGGGCGAGTCCGTTTCTCTCTCAGGCGGGAATCAAGCCAAGCTCGATGACGGCGTCGCGCTCCTTGCGCAGCTCTTCGAGCGTAGCTTGGAGCTTGCCCCGGCCGAACTCGTCGTGCTCCACGTCTTCGACGATTCGCGATACGCCGTTATCGGTGCGCGACGGGAACGAGAAGATGAGCCCCGGGTCGACGCCGTATTCGCCGTGCGAACAGCGGCCGACCGAATACCACTCGTGCGCCGGCGTGTCGTGCGTCAAGTTGTAGACGCCGACGACCGCCGCGTTGGCCGCCGAAGCCGCCGACGAAGCGCCGCGCGCTTTGATCACTTCCGCGCCGCGATTCTGTACGGTCGAAAGAAACTCGCCTTCGAGCCACGGCCGTTCGATACGCTCGTGCGCGAGTCTCCCGCCGATCGTCGCGTGCGAAAAATCGGGAAACTGCGTCGTCGAGTGATTGCCCCAGACGACGATCCGCGCGATGTCGGTCGTGTCGACGCCGGCTTTGCGAGCCAGCTGCGCCCGCGCGCGAAGCTCGTCGAGCGTCGTCATCGCGAAGAAGCGATCCGGCGAGATCCGCGGCGCGTTTTTCATTGCGATCAGGCAGTTGGTATTCGCCGGGTTTCCGACGACGAAGACGCCGGCGTCCTTGGCGGCGTGCTCGTTGATGGCGCGCCCCTGCGCCGTGAATATCTGGCCGTTGATGCGAAGCAGGTCCGAACGCTCCATTCCTGCCTTGCGCGGAACCGCTCCGACCAGGAGCGCCCAATCCACGCCGTGCATCGCTTCGTTGACGTCCGAGCCGATCCAAACGCGCTTGAGCAGCGGAAAGGCGCAATCTTCCAGTTCCATCGCTACGCCGGCAAGGCTTGGCAGCGCCGCCTCCAGCTCGAGCAACTGCAGCTCGACTTCGGTCTGGGGGCCGAACATCTGACCCGACGCGACGCGAAAGAGCAGAGCGTAACCGATCTGTCCCGCGGCACCGGTTACCGCGACCTTCATTCGTTTTTTCACGCGACCTCCGTCCTTACTGCGATTCCGTGGATAGCGGGAAAGCTCGCGCGTTGCGAGCGAAGCCACTCCGGCGATGACCGAGCACCCGCTCCGGACCTTCAGCGGATCCGACCAGCCGCAGGCGTCAATCTACGACGCATGCATTCGCTGCGGCCTGTGCCTGCCGTCCTGCCCGACCTACCTGGAGACTATGACAGAAACATCGGGACCGCGCGGCAGAATTAGTCTGATCAAGGACGTCGCGCAAGCGCGCCTCGATCTGCTCAGCCCGGGCTTCGTGGAGCAGATGTCCCAGTGCCTGGATTGCCGGGCCTGCGAAGCGGTCTGTCCCTCGGGGGTTCACTACGGTCAGCTCGTCGAGTCCGCTCGCGCGCAGATTCGCCGCGCTTCCCAGCAAGAGGCGCCCCCCGGCAAGCGCCGCCGGCTGCGCGATCTCGCGCTGCGCGAGCTCGTCGGCAACGCTGGGCTCATGCGGGCGGCGGCACGCCTCCTGCGGTTCGCCCAGCAGGCGCACCTTACGTCGCTGGCCGGGGCCTTGGGCCTGCGTCGCGCCGTACAGCTCGCGCCGCAAATTCCGAGTTCGTTTTTCGTCGCAGACGACCGGCGCTTCGAGGCGCCCAAAGCGGCCGGTCTGGCTTTTCTTCACACCGGCTGCATCATGCCCGTCGCGTTCGGCAGAGTGCACGAAGCGACGGTCCGCATGCTGCTGCGTGCCGGCCTCTCGGTCGTCGTGCCTCGCAGTCAAGGGTGCTGCGGCGCGCTCTCCACGCACGACGGTGATCCCGAGTTTGCGCGGGTGCTCGCCCGGCGCAACATCGAAAGCTTCGAGCGCAGCGGCGCCGACGTCTACGTCGTCAATGCCGCCGGCTGCGGCAGCGCGCTCAAAGAGTACGGCGAGTTGTTAGCGGCCGACGAGCGGTGGGCGGCGCGGGCGCGCCTTTTCTCGGAACGCGTACGCGATGTCAGTGAGGTCCTCGATGCGATGGATCTGGGGACGCCCGCGCGTGCAATCGATGCGACCGCGACCTACCAAGAACCCTGCCACTTAGTTCACGCTCAGCGCATCTCGAAAGCGCCGCACCGTCTGCTCGCGCGGATTCCGGGCCTGCGACTCGTCGAGTTGGAGGAGAGCGCCGTCTGCTGCGGGAGCGCCGGCATCTACAACCTGGAGCAGCCCGAGATGGCCGCCAGATTGCAGCGCCGGAAGGTCGAGGCGATCGAGCGGAGCGGCGCGAGCATCGTCGTTACCGCCAATCCCGGCTGCGCTTTACAAATTACGTCGGGACTCGGCGGCAAGAGCCGCGCGGTCGTGCGTCATCTCGTCGAGCTGCTCGACGAGGCGTACGCTTCCGGTTAGACGGGCGCGCCGAGACGGCCGCGATCGCGGCGAGCGTCCTCGCGCGAACGATAGACGGCGAAGACGGCAACCAAACCGGTGATGTTGAGCAGGCGCGAGATCGGTCCGTCGTTGACGATCAGTCGCAGAGAACCGTTGTTTTCGGCGGTTCGCCGGTGCGCGCCGATGAGGACGCCCAGACCCGTGGAGTCGAGGAAGTCCAGCCGCGTCAAGTCGACGATGAGGTGGTTGGCGCCGCCGTCGATCGCCTCCGTTAGCGCCGCCCTCACCGTCGGAGACGTTGCGATATCCATGCTTCCGCGGAGGTTGAGGACGAGGGTTTCGCCGCCGTCTTCGGGTTTGAGGTCGATGCTGAGCTCGTCGTTGGTCATATTAGGGCCCACGGGTTCGGGCCTCGCGTAAGCTGGGCCTTGCGCTCCAATGCGATCCTCATACGAAGCGTCCCGCATCGTCATTCCAGCGGATCAGGTTGCCGGAGACTAGGTGCACGCCGCCGATCCAACGATCGATCGCGTGCTCCTCGAGCCAATCTGCGTCGCCGGCGAGGACGCGCCGGCCCAAGGCCGTCAACGCAATCGTCGCACCGTCGCCCTCGTACAGCGCTGCCTCCCCGGCGCGCAGCTCCTCGAGCACCATTGCAAACGCGCGCTTGCTCAGAAAGGTGGCTTCTTCGCGCGCCTGCGAGCGCGCGAACAGCTCGTCGTTTCCCGCGGCTCCCTGCGCGACGGCGTAGAGCGCCTGGCGCTCCGAGCGCGAGAGGCCGTCTCGCGTCGACGGGTACTCTTCGCACATGCGTCGCAGGGCGGCGCGCAGGTACGGCAATCCGATCGCATCCTCTCCCGCTGCGGCGAGGAGCCCGTCGGGCGCCGGGGAGACGAATCGTTCCCAACTGCGGCGGGCAGAGCGAAAGATCGCGTCGGTCGCGGTACGGCGCTTCGGCAAGAGCGCGAGCATCTCGTCGACCGTCACGCTCGCCAAATAGTGATCGGTCTGCACGAGGGCGACGTGACCGGGGTGAAGCTGCAGTTCGTCCAGCGCCGTAAGCACCTGCAGTAACTGCAGCTGATCGAACAGATCGTGTTCGAACCACAACACGACCTCTTCGTACTCACGCGCTCGCCGCAGTTCCGCGTCGCGCCGTTGGAAATCGTGGATCAGCTTGATCGGGTTGTCGTAACCGCGTGCGGCCAAATAGCGCGTCCGCACCGAGGTCGTCTCTTCGAGGGATAGGCCGGCGGGAACGGGACCGACGTTGAGGGCGTCCTGCCATCCGACGTGCGTTCCAAGAACGCCGGCCTTCTTCAAAAGGTAGAGGGCGCCGTCACCGTTGGTAATGTGAAGCGTTGCAGTGGTCTGAGTCACTGTCCGTGCGTCCACCACGTGCCGCCCGGCACGTAGATTGCGGAGCCCTCGCCCCATACGACGTGGTTAACGCCCTCGCCGTCGACCGCGAGCCCCAGATAATCGCCGAACGGGAAGTCATATCCGCCGGCGTGCTTATAGGATGCACCCGATCCTCTGTCGGAGAGCCGCAGCGCCTTGCTCCACGTCGCGCCGGAATCGCCGCTGCGCGAATACCACGTGTTCCACGATGAGTGCCCGTTGCGGTCGTCCTGCCATACGAGCCGGAAGCTGCCGTCAGGCGCTGCGGCGGTCGCGGGGCTCATGGCGTTGCCGGCATTCGAGACGAGCGCCGGTTCGCTCCAGGTAGCGCCATCGTCGGTGGACCGGCTGACGTACAATGCGTTTGGCCCCTGCGACCGCTCGTTCTTGGCGAAGACGAAGACGAGATTCCCGCGACCATCCGCCGCTACGGCATCCTGGGCGGTGAAGAAATCGGGATAACAGTTGCGCCGATTGCATTTCGCGCCTTCGTGGCTGACGACGAACGGGATCTCACCCCAGGTCGCCCCGCCGTCGGCGGACCTGATAAGGCTCACGTGCCCGTCGCCGGTCTCGTCACGCCCGGTCTCCCCGTCGACGGCGAACCAGACGGCACCGTCGCGGCCGACGGCACCGGAGAGCGAGTAGTACCAGCGGTGGTGCGTCGTCGCGCGCACCGGCGCCGCCCACGTACGGCCGTAATCGTGCGAGACGGAGACGCGCAGCGAGTAATATGAGTTGTAGGCGACGTAGACGTTCTTGCCGTCCGGTGAGATCGCCAGCGTCGGCTTGTCGCTATACTTGAGCTTGCCGTCGAGCCGCACCGCCTTGCTCCAGCTGGCGCCATGATCGCGCGACCGCGCGAAGACGGCGCCGGGCCGAAATCCGTCGAGGCACACGACATAGATCGTGCCGCTCTCGGTCACGGCGATTTGCGGATCGTATTGAAAGGGTACGCGAAGGCCGCGGCGGCAAAGATGCCGTTGCTCACCCCACGTCCTGCCGCCGTCGCTCGACGCGCGGAAGAGCAGATAATCCGGACGCTGTCCGGTACTCAACTGATAGACCCACGGAGCATGAGGATCTGCAGCAACGACCGGCTCCCAGCGCGTCTCGCCGGGCGCTCCCCATAGACGTTCTCTCGGAAACTCCGCCAACGCTCGGCCTCCAGCAGGTAACGGCATAACGGCGGGCGCACCGCCGCCTCGCTGCAAGTCGCACGACGGAACGCACACGAAGAGCGCGACGATGCACGCGATTCGCGCGGCGATTTTGTCTAGGCCATCTGCACGATGGATCACAACCTATCGTTTTGCATCCGCACGAAGCGCCGCCTCCAGGCAGCTTGACCTAACCCCCGCGACTCCGCCAAGGGTAAGCTGGGGTGGCTGGATTCGAACCAACGCTGGCGGAGTCAAAGTCCGCTGGTGTTCTAGCAAAACGCTTCGACGCTTGGGGTCCCCTTGTTGAAGCCTGTCTAGATGGCAGCCAAGCTGCGACGGTTCGGTCCCGGATGCTGCGACGGCGGGGTTGCGCGAGCCGAGGACAAAGCAACTTGGCCGATGCATTATTTGACTTTTTTCGAAAGAGCTTAAGCAGACTTGCGCCTGCCCAGTTAGGGTGGTATTCTAAGCGGACGGCTCGAGCTTCCATGCTCGTCGAGGCCGCCTTGCATTGAGGTATTTCAGTGGCATTTTTTGATCCGGTCGGCGTTCAAGGGGCTACCATGGGACCAGCGCGCGACCTGTTCCGGGCGAAATCTCTAGGCCACATTTTCGTGGGATTTCAAGACATCAAGCTCACGCTTGCCACTCTAGACTCGGTCCTCTTAGCTCCCCCGCTCCCTGCCTTTATCGTCGGTACACTCGTCATGCCGAACGGGGGCGCCGGAGCTAACCTTCAGGTGCAGTTCAGCCCAAGTACGGTTGGAAAGACCGGCGCGACGACGACGGTCCTAACGAAGGACGACGGAGATTTCGTTCTTGCGATGCCGAGCGGCGCTACGATTCCGAGCGCAGGATTGTCGTTCGTCGTCCACGGTGCCAACGGTAACGCGACGATAGCCGTAGCGGCGTCGCAGATTGCGGCCAACGGCCTTGTCGGCAGAATCCCATTGCCAACTAATCTCGAGCCGCTTTCGGTTAGCATTCTCGCCGCGCTCGCTGCTTTGGTTCCGGCGACCCTGCCGGCCACGGCCGCGCCCCACGCGCCTACAAATCTTCCGCAGGTAACCATCGGCGAACCCGGGAGCCCGTGCAGCCAGACACTCTCATGCACCGCCACGACTGACCAATTCCCATACGGGGTCTTCTTCCGCCTGGTTGAGCCGCAGCTTTCTATGGTTCACCAGGTGGATCTCGTGGAGCTCGCTCAGCCGCAGGACACCAACACGGAGCGCGTTGCAACGACCACGGCGCTGTATTCCGATCGAGTTCCCATCGAGCAGCCTTTGGATGTCGACACCTTCTTGCAATCGTTAGCGGGGATCGACTCGACGGGCTTGTTCGTTTCGGGAGAGACCGTCCCCATGGCGGGGACGCTCGGTCTCGGCTACGTACTTTGGATGCAACAGGAGTGGACCTTCCAGGGAATCGGATTGGGCGAACTCGTGTATTCTCTGCCGTTGGCGCCCGGCGAACAGATACAGATGGCGATTTTCGAGCGTTCCGATACCGCGTCCGTGTTCGAAAGCGAGTCTCTCAGCGATTCAGAGGTGGAAACTCAGCAAGCGCTCAGCGATAGCTCGACGCAGGCAACGTTCTACTCTGCATTCAATGAAAGCGCGAGCGGCTCAAGTTCCTTCAATACAAAGGCCGCAAGCGCAGGAATTGGATTCGCCGGTCTCGCCGGCTTAGGAATTCTTGCGGCCGGCGCCGGCGCTTCCGCGTCGGGAGGCTCGAGTAGCCAATCGCTTAGTGGGCACCGCGATACGACCCAGGATACTGCAGAAAACATGCAATCTTCGGCGGCCAGCGCCGCGGCGGCTCGGCGGTCGGCAAACAGGGTCGGGATGCGTTTGGCAAGCGCAACCGAGTCGCAGTCCGTTACGACCAAGACGATAACTAATCACAATCATACGCGTGCGCTAACCGTGCAGTATTGGCAAGTCTTGCGAAACTACGACGTCACCACAACTATCGATGGACTGACGCTCGTCTGTCTCGTGCCACTGAAAATGCTTCGTTTCATGCCCGCGGGTCAACCCGTAGCGCTTACGGGCACGGCACAGGTCCAAACGCGGGCCGAAGTGCTCGCACGTTATGCCAACATCATCGACCACCTCGACGTATTGAGCATCGTCGTGCCACGCCAGTTTCAGTACGGCCTAAAGCTTCTCGGGCAGTTTGCTAGCGATCCTACAGCTCAAGTTAGCGGCGCCGCTGGGGTCGCTGAAGATGTTATCGCACTCACCTTACAGGGCAATTTTCTCCCCTGCGAGACCGTGAGCGTAAATGCCGTAACGCGTCGCGGGACTCGGGTTGGCCCCGTGCAACTGGTGAACGCGATAAACGGCATGACCCAGATCCCAGCGAACCAGTTTCTGACACGAGACGACTTGATCGCCTGGTTGTTGCAGCAGCGTCAAGGTACGTCGGCGTCGCTGGTAGGCACAGTGGCATTGCCACCATCGCTGAACCGAACCGACATCGTTGGATTCGAAATCACGCGCTCGTGGCTGACCGTGAGTTATACGCTGGCGCCGCTTCCGCCGCCACCGCCAGTTACGGTGAACATCTTCGGGGTGCCGTACGTCTTGCCGCAACCACCGCCCCAGCCTCCGAAGACCGTAACGCTTACACCAGGTGACCTAGAGACGGCGGTCGGCGCTGTCACGCTCACGCACTTCTCGGCGGCAATCGAGGAGATAACATCAGCTGGATCTGCCCTTGCGCCGAATCCGAACGAAACTTACGCGAACGACCCGCTCAACGGCGTCGTGCTCCCACTACGGCCGTATCCCATTCCTGCACTCCAGCTGGCTCCCGTACTACGGTATCAGGAAATCCTCGAAATCGAGAGAGCCGCGCAGCACATTATCCGAAACACGGCCCGGTACTCCCAGTTCGTTTGGGCGTCTCTCTCGGACGAGGAGCGAGCGATCCTGCTTGACGGCTACACGATCGGCGTGCCGCCCGGCGGCGTCAGCGATCCCAGCCAACTGGTACCCTTGCTGAACTGTGTTCAAAATCGCGTTGTAGGCTTCTTTGGGAACTCAATGGTTATGCCGTTCTCTATTCCTCAATCGGTTGCCGAGTCGATGGACCTCGATCCCGCGCAACTCCAAGCTTCGCTGCTCGCCTATCAGCAGGCCGCGTTCGTGCCGCCGCAGTCGCTCATCACGCTGCCGACGCAAGGCGTTCTCGGTGAGGCGGTACTGGGTCATTGCCCGTCGGCGGAAAAGATCGACTTGACACGCTTCTGGAACTGGCAGGATTCGCCATCAGATGCTGC
>JBAQAW010000011.1:0-27511 GCA_049285915.1 Candidatus Cybelea sp.
TGAGGCGCAGACGTTGCACGAGCAGGCGCTGGCCATTCGAGAACGTGCATTCGGTTGTGAGCACCCGACCGTGGGGACGAGCCTGGACGGCCTCGCGACAGCCTATCGCGAGCAGAGCCGGCCAGACGAGGCTCAAGCGCTGCATGAGCGCGCGTTGGCGGTCCGTGAACACGCGCTCGGGCTGAATCACCCCGACGTTGCCGAGACGCTCTGCGGCCTTGCTGCCCTGCGGATCCTTCAGCGCAATTACACCGAGGCCGATAGACTTTACGAACGCGCCTTGGCTATTCGGGAAGGCGCGCTCGGGCCAGATAATGTCTTTGTGGCCGACACGCTCGCCGGCATGGCATCGCTGCGCAAAGAACAAGGGCAGATCGACGATGCGCTCGCGCTTTACGAACGCGCGCTTACCATCAAGGCGAAAACCCTCGTCGGCAGCGGCGAGCAGGAGTCTCTCCGCGCGGAAATCGACGCGCTGCGAAGCGCAATGGCGGCCGGCGCGTTTTCCGCGGTCGACCACCCGAAATGGGAGAACGGTCGATCTTCGCCTCATTAAAGGCTTTTCGCATCGGCGCACGCAACTGACTGTATTCCCCCCAAAGCAAAGCCCGAAAGGCTCCTATGAAACTCAAAGAAACGATAGCGGAAATAATGCGCTGTCGCTTAGTAGACCCTGCTCGCGCCGCGATGCTCGAAGCACAGGTGTTAAGGCGTGGGCCGAGCGTCGACGCCGATCCTACCGACAATCCCGAGCTGAAAGCGGCTCGCGCGATGTTTGGCCTGGCATCGTCCAAAAACTGACCCGATAATCAAGCGACAAACACGCTCCTCCTCCGGCGCCGAGCCGCCGTAGCCGTTCAGCTCGATACAGCGACGATTCCACGTTTCTGAATCGGTAACGGGTCGGGATTTGTAGAGGGTTCGGCCGATTGGAACGAGCAATTCTGAGCCTTCTCCAGCAAGCCCCGTTGCGCCCATTAGGCGCGGTGTTCAGGAGGTACCTCATGCGAGCTCGGCTCGTTTTACTCGCTGGTGCGCTCGTCGTGCCCTTCTTGGCAGCCTGCGCGTCTCCGTCGGCGACGACGCCCAATCAAGTACCGGAGGGCGCCCGCGTGCAGTCGGTCCGAGCGGACATCCGATTCGGCCTGACTCCGAAGCAGCTAGCGTCAGCCGATGCGCGACGCGGCGGCGGATATTTCCATAAATCCAAACGCAAGGCGACGCTGTTCGTTTCGGACCTCGACGCTGACGCCATCCGCCTCTTCCCGGCGAACAAGAAGAATCCCAAGCAAAAAGGTTCTATTACTACCGGCATCAATGCCCCGGTCAACGTCGCGGTGGACCTCCATGGCACGCTCTACGTCGCCAACAACGGGAACAGCACCGTCACCGAATACCCCTTCGGTAAGACGAGTCCGAGCGTGACGCTGAGCGGTTCGCCACTCATCTATCCCAACGGCATCGCCGTCGACAACAACGGTACGGTTTACGTGACTAGTGGCGCGACCGCCGGGTCGTGCTACGTCCTTGTCTATCCGAAAGGCGCCTCGACGCCGAGCGAGCAGATCGGCGGATTCGACCTTCCGGTCGGCCTCGCGCTCGACAAGAGCGGCAACCTCTACGTCGGCGACGTCCTTCAAAATGTCGTTTGGGAAGTGCCCCAGGGTTCGACCACGCCAACTAAGCTCGGCCTGAGCGGCTTGGACGATCCGACCGGCGTCGCGATCGACCCGAGCAATAATCTCTGGGTAGCGAACGACCAGAACAACACCGTGCTCGGTTTCCATCTCGGCGACACGTCGTCGTTCATCAGTATCACGAGCGGACTTTCAGGGCCTTACTCGATCGCATTCGAGAAAAGCGGCACGCTCTTCGTAGGCAATAGCCTGCACTATCCAGGCGATGTCGCAGGTTACAAGAGCGGTAAGACGACGCCGTTCGAATCGATCAGCGTTGGAAACCCGGCCGGCCTCGCGGCGTATCCAAAACCCAAGGATTAGCGCCAAGCTCAACCATCCGCCGCACCAACGGGGGGCGAGACTCTATTCAAACGTGCATACGACGATCGAGCCGGCCGCGCAGGCCCTTGCATGTCGTGAGCTTACTGTTCGGCGTCGCCCTGCTGGGCGCGGGCGCGACGGCCGCGAGCACATCCACGCGGGTAGCGTCGACCTCGACTGCTGCGCTCAAGCCGATCAGTCAGGTTGCCCTGAAAACGATGGTGGACGCGACGGCTCGCAAACTCCTGATTCCCGGCGCCGTGGTGCTCCTGCGAATACCCCAGGTACCTTCACGGTCACCTATGGCACCACGAAGCTTGGCACGACGAGCCCGCCGACCGCCGACACGTACTTCCGAATCGCTTCGAACACCAAGACGATGACGGCGGCCGTGATCGTGCAGCTGGCCCAGGAAGGCAAGCTCAGGTTCAGCGACCCCGTTTCAAAGTACGTCGCGGGCGTGCCCAACGGCGACCACATCACCATTGCCGAGCTGATGGAGATGCGCAGCGGCCTCTACAACTACCTTGAGGCCCCGAAGATCGCGACGACCGCCGACCACGATATGAGCAAAGTTTGGACTCCGGCAGAGTTGCTGGCGATAGCCTACAACACCAACTACATCCTGCTCGGCCTCATCATCGAACAGATTGAAGGCAAGACGTTGGCCGAGGCAATGCGCGTCCGTTTGTTCGAGCCACTCGGCTTGCGGCACACCTCATTACCTCCAAACAATGTCACCACGCTGCCAAAACCGTACTCCCACGGATACATGTACGGCAGCGCCTCCGTCGCCTTCACGGGGACGCCGCCATATTCGACCGCCGTCAAGGCCGCGGCCCGCGCCGGTACCCTTTTGCCGACGGACTACACCAACCTGAACACCACCTTTGGTTGGGCAGCCGGGGGCGCCATCTCTAACGCAAACGATTGCGCCACCTGGATCCAAGCGTTGGTCTCCGGCCGCGTGTTCGACGCGCGGTATCAAGAGCGCTGGATCAGCAGCCTACGGCCCGAAGATCCGAAGAAGCCCTACGGGCAACGATACGGGTACGGCATCATCCAAATCCTCTGGGGAAAGAACTCCATATACTATCACGGCGGTGAGACGGCCGGCTACAATTCGTTCATCGGCTACGATCCCGCCAATAAAGTGACGTTGGTCGTGTGGACGAACTTAACCGTCTCCGTCGACGAAATCCCGACCGCCAACGCCCTAATGTTGAAAGTGCTCGATCAAATCTACGTCGTCTCACCGCTTACGCCCACCGCGTCGTCGAATGCCTCTCATTGGGTAGCGCGAGTTTTAAGTACGGAGATCGAGGCGCAGCCCGCCCAAGCTGGGATTCGGAGAGGGTGGGATTTGAACCCACGGAACCCGTAAAGGTTCAGCGGTTTTCAAGACCGCCGCATTCAACCGCTCTGCCACCTCTCCAAGCCGCTAACGTCGATTGTTACTGCGGTTTCCGCAAATGGACTCGTTAACCGCCGTAAGGCTGCCATTTGCTAGCAAAATCTTGGACCCTCCCTAGCGAGAGGAGCAACCCGGTCGCGTCGCGGGCGGTGGTCTTAGGCGAAGATCGCGCAACTCAGCGCCGCATCTACGGTCTGTACCGAAAGATCGTTCCGGCTTGGTGGCGGCCTCCATGTGTCGTGCCATAGAAGCCGGGGCTCCGGACAAGGATCGCTTGTCTCCCTGATGGTCACTCACTCGACAACTTCTACTTAGCTCGGCCCCCGGTCGCGATGTACCCGAAGTCTCAGGGATACCTCCGCCAAGCTCAACCGGCTGCTCGCCAGCCGCGGCGTTCAGGCGAGACATTCCGACCGCCCACGTTCGCTTCTTGGATGTTGGGCATTTCGCAACGGGAACGCAGTCGATGCAATCGCTTCCGCAATAAACGAGTTTTTGTCTAATCAACCTTCACCCGCGATCGAGACTGCGTAAGGGGCGCAGTCTGCGCTCAGGCGAAATGCCCCGCTCTTGTGAAGCCTGAATCCGCGAACTGGCGGTCTGCTGTTCTGCGAGTCTCGCCGGTTTGGCGATCAAAGCGTCATGGTGGACCAACCCCCTTAATAGATATTGGTAGCTGCTTTCCGTCCGAAGGGAATTTTCGGATCACCATTCGTCCGTTATGAAAGCGTCCATATGTGCGTGGTCAGGAAGAATGTTGAGGCGGACTTGACGCGATTTTTGCGCACCTTCGTTCTTACGGCGAAGGATGCCATCATGGGAGGGCGTCCAACCTATCCGCGGGAGTTTCGGCGTAAGATCTCGCAGTTAGCCACCATGAAGGCGGGGTTTAAACGAGTGGCCCGGCTGCAGCAGGCCGGAAGACGCTTGGTTGCAGCAAAGAGCTCTGCACTAATCGCATTTTTGCTGACCGCGGCGCTCCCGGCCGGCGCGCAAATCTCAGCGCCGAGCGCGCAAACCGTCATGACTGCGCTGCATTGGCGTAACGTCGGTCCGGGAATCGGCGGACGCTCCGTGGCTGTCGATGCCGTGCCGGGAACTCCATTCACGTTCTATTTCGGCGGCGTCGACGGCGGCGTGTGGAGGTCTACGAACTATGGTCTCACGTGGGCGAACATCACGGATGGCCAACTTAACGGTTCCAATAGCATTGGGGCTTTGGCTGTCGCGCCCTCGGAACCGAAGACGATCTACGTCGGTACCGGCGAAGCCGACATCCGCAACACCTTCGTCACGGGCGATGGCGTCTACAAGACGACCAACGCAGGCAAGACCTGGCATTACGCGGGTTTGAAGGACACGCATACGGTCGCGACAATAGTCGTCGATCCGCACGACGCCAACGTCGTCTACGCCGCGTCGATGGGCCACGTCTACGCAAGGAACACTGAGCGTGGGATATTCAAGTCGATCGACGGCGGTTCACACTGGAGCAAGGTGCTTTACGTCGACGACGCGACCGGTGCGTGCGACCTCGTCATGGATCAGTCGCATCCAAAGACGCTCTATGCCGCGATGTGGCAGGCCCACCGCACACCGTACTCGCTCAACTCCGGCGGCCCCGGCAGCGGTCTTTATAAGACGACCGACGGCGGGGGGCACTGGACGAAGATTTCTGCCAATCCCGGTTTCGCGACCGGCGTGCTCGGCCGCATCGGCGTGAGTGTTGCAGCGAGTGACCCGAAAATTATTTACGCGATAGTACAGGCAAAGAATGGGGGCATTTTCCGCTCGGAGGACGGTGGCGCCCACTGGACGCTCGTCAACAACAGCATGGAAATGCGACAGCGCGCCTTCTATTATATGGCGATCTACGCAGATCCGACCGATCCCAACAGGATCTACGTGCCCAACGCACGCTTCTTCGTTTCGCACGACGGCGGCAAAAACTTCGGCCTCTTGCATCCGCCGCACGGGGACAATCACGTCGTTTGGATCGATCCGCACAATCCGCGAATCATTCTCGAGGGCAATGATGGCGGCGCGACCGTCTCCTCCGATCGTGGAGAAACGTGGAGCAGCGAGCACAATCAGCTAACCGCGCAGTTCTACCATGTCGCCCTCGACGAAGCGTTTCCATTCAACATCTACGGTGCGCAGCAGGACGAAGGCTCGTTCGAAGGGCCGAGCGCGTCACCGAGCGGCACTATCCTCACAACCGATTGGAAGCGCACTGCTCTCGGTGAGAGCACGTTCATCGCTCCGCAGCCGGGAAATACGAACGTAGACTACGGCAGCGGCTACTTCAGCATCATGATGAGGCACGATGCCGTCACGGACGAGTACAACAGCGTCAGTCCGTATCCGCTATACCGTGAAGGCGCGAGTTCCGGCGAGTTAGAGGACCGTCTCGCTTGGACGCACCCAATTCTCTTCTCGCCGGTCAATCGGAGAGAGCTGCTCCTCGGAGCGCAGTATGTACTCAGCAGCACGGACTACGGTAAGACTTGGAAAAAGATCAGCCCCGATCTTACGCGCAACGATACGAAGAGCGAAGCGGCGAGCGGCGGTCCGATAGACAACGACGCATCGAGTGCGGAGATTTACCCGTATGTTTCCGCGCTCGCGGTCTCACCGCTCGATGGCAACGAACTGTGGGCGGGATCGGTAGACGGCCTGGTCCATCTGACCACCAATCATGGCGCCACGTGGAGCGCGATTACGCCGCCGGCGCTTCCGCAGTGGGCGGAGATCACCTCAATCGAGCCATCGCACACCGATAGGGCCACTGCATATCTAACTGCCTCGCGGTACCAATATGACGACTTCCATCCGTTCATCTACGAGACGACGGACTTCGGCAAAACGTGGAAGTCGCTAGACGATGGCCTTCCCTCCGGGCAGTACCTCTACACCGTTCGCCAGGATCCCAATGCACCGAATCTGTTCTTTCTCACTTCAAAGAGCACTGTTTTCGTGAGCTTCGACGGTGCGGCGCATTGGCAACCGCTGACTCTCAATCTGCCAGACGTCCAGGTACGCGACGTCGCGATCGACGCACGTGAAGGCAAGGTCGTGATCGCCACACACGGTCGCTCGATGTGGGTGCTCGACAACCTCACGTTGCTTGAGCAGCTCACAAGGCCGTCGTCCGCCAATGCGAACGGCGCAGTGCTCTATGCTCCGCAGCGCGCGTGGCTCACGCACGCGTACGGTACGCCGGCGTTCGGCGGCGCAGCGAATTCTTCCGGCAACGGTGAAAATCCGCCGTTCGGTGCGACGGCGATCTTCTACGTGCCGCGCTCGTATGACGGAAAGACACCAGTCTCGCTCACGTTCAAAGACAGCGCGGGTAACATCGTGCGTTCTTACGCGCTTCGCCTAAAGAGTCAAGCGAAACCCGAAGCGCCCAGCGAGCGCTATCACCCCACCGAGGATCGGGCGCGCGCGTTCGCGAGTCTCACCGGCGTCGCGCCCGGGATGAATGTTTTTCAATGGGATCTGCGATACCCTGATGCAACTGAGATCACCGGTTTCGAACCGTCGGGTTCCGGCGGTGGGCTCGAGGATTCCTTACTGGGACCACAGATCGTACCTGGGAACTACACCGTCACGCTCGAGTACGGCGGCGCGCAGATCTCTCAACCGCTCGAGCTCGCGCTCGATCCCCGCAGCAACGCAACGGCACAGGACTTGGCGGCGAGGCGCGATCTCGGTTTGAAGATCCAAGCGCTGCAAGATCAGCTCGATCAAACAACCAACGCCGCGATTGCGGCGCGGGCGAAGGTTGGAGCGCCCAGCCCGGTCGCGGCGCAGCTCGATGCGGCGATTGCTGGCGTCGTCGACATCGTCCACCCCCAGGCCGACGAGGGGTCGCTGCTCTACGAAGCGAGGCTGCGCGACTTCGTTGCGTACCTCAACGCTGAGGTCGATACCGGCTACGTCCGCCCGACCGCCGCGGAGTACGCGGTCTTTGACAAGCTCAGCGCCGACGCTGCGAGCGCCGAGGCGCGGCTCAAGGCTGCGATCGCCGCCGCGCGCTAGTCCCGGAATGTTTTCGGCGATCTGGAGCGCCAGCAGGCGAGCAGGCTTCGGCGCGACCGTAAAACAACGAGCAACCGATGAGACAGAGGCCTTCGGTCCCTTGGGTCGTCGGCGTATTGGTAGTGGCGGTCGCCGTTGCCGGGTGCAGTGGCGGATCGCCAACGCAACCCACCGCGAACGCGCAGTTGCTAAGACGAGGCGCATCGTGGATGGCGCCCGACCTGGCGAAGCGCGACCTTCTCTACCTTTCAGACGACGGCGACGGTAAGGTGTACGTGTATTCGTTTCCCGATGCAAAGCTCCAGGGAACGCTGACCGGCTTGAGCTTCCCGACGGGTGAATGCGTTGACAAAGCGGGCGACGTCTGGATCGTGGAAGAGGGGCCCAACGACATCGTTGAGTACGCGCACGGCGGCAGCGTCCCGATCGCCACGTTGACCGATCCCAACAACGCCCCGGAGGCCTGCTCGGTAGATCCGACGACGGGAAACCTCGCCGTTGCCAACGCCCAGACATTGAGCGCCGGCCCCGGAAGTGTCGGCGTATACGCACACGCTCAGGGCACGCCGACGCTCTACACCTCCAGCCAGATGAAGTTCGTTCTGTTCGTGGCGTACGACGACAGAGGCAACCTCTACGCGAATGGAGTCGACTCGTCGCTTGCGTACCAGCTGGCGGAGCTTCGCAAGAACGCGAAACGCTCATCCCAATCGCGTTCAATCAGAGCATCGTCCAAGCCACCAACATTCAGTGGCATGGCAAGTACTTAGCCGTTGGAGACGGAGGCGGCATCGTAGGGACGGGCACCCCGGTGATCTATCACGTCAAAGTCACGCACTCTGCCGGCACGGTGGTCGGCGAGACTCCGCTTACCGGTACGACCGGCATCTTTCAGTTCTTCATCCAAGGCAACACCTTCATCGGGCCCAACCTCGGCAACGAAAACGTCCTCTTCTGGAAATATCCCGCTGGCGGTTTGCCGACAAAAGCGATCGGCGGATTCAACGATCCTTTTGGCTCGGCGGTCAGCAAGGGTACGAAATAAGGCAAGAATCCTTCGCTCGCTTCGCAGTCACACTAACCCGCCGCTCGCTTATTCGGTATGAGCAAGAGCGTCACAGCCTCATTTCAGGACGCCGTCCGTTTCGCGAAGTACCCTAGAAAGAGATCTTTGGCCCGGCCCACTCGATGGTCCAAGAGGAGCGATCGGCATGCAGTGTGTGAACCTTCAGCCCACCAAGCCCGAAAGGCTCGACGTTTTCCTCGTCGAGCTCGTCGGAGAATTCGACTTTTCCGAACGCGATCGTTTGTTAGATGCCTTTGGAACCGCGGGGAACGCGCCGATCGTCTTCGCGAGCCTCGAGAAGACGTCGTATCTCGACTCGACTGCGCTGGGCTGTCTCGTGCAGCTCCACGCGATAACCCAAAAGCGCGGCGGCCGCCTGATTCTTCTCGGCGTCCACGGAACAGTGCAGCGGCTCATCGAGGTCCTCGAGTTGAATACGGTATTCGACATTCGCGGCACGCTGAGCGATCTGGGGATGGCCTCCATCGCAGCGCGCCGCATGAGGATCGAAGCCCGCACCCCTGTGTCATCCTGAGCTCTCTGTGTCATCCTGAGCTCTCTGTGTCATCCTGAGCTCTCTGTGTCATCCTGAGCTCTCTGTGTCATCCTGAGCTTGTCGAAGGATGACGAGCCGGTTAGCTACTCTTTGGAGCGGGGATTGTAGGCGGCTCCCTTCACCGAATCGCTCGGCGTCAGACCATTGGTAAAGCTGTAAAGGAACGTCAGAGCGGTCGGGCTGTATTTGTACACATCGATCTCGCCGGCCACATAGTTCGCCGTCGCAAAGGCCGTCGAGTCTTCGTTGAGGTGACCCCAGAAGGTTTCGCCGTGCAGCGCGAATGGGCCGCCGACGAGCGTGCAACCCGGCTTGCAGCCGGAGTAGACCCAGAGCGCTCCGATGTTGTTGGCGGAGGTATCGATCGCAACCAGATTACCGGCGTTGTCGATGTCGAGGCCGCCTGGGCTCGTGTTCTGATAGCCCGTAGCACTCACGCCGGCGCCCTTGCACTTCGCAAAATAGACCAGGGCCGGCAAGAACTGCGGGGTATAGGCCGAAGCCCAGCAGTTGCCTTTTTTGTCCATCGCGACGCCGACCATTTCGAAAATAGCCGAGTTCGTGAGGTTGGTCTTGCAGCCGCTCTTCATCGTGCACACCGAGACGCTGCCGGGCTTGCTCTCATTGTCCATCATGTTGGCGACGGCGATTTTATCCTTAAGCGCGTTGTTGCTTGCGGCATCGACCGGTTGCCCGTACGGGTCGCTGGTGGAGGCGGCGTTGGCTCCGCACATGCCCGGGCCTTTAAAGATAATGATGGAGCGGCTGCCACCGTCGGGATCGATGACGTTGCCCTTGCCGTCGACCGCGACGCCGTTGAGATATTGCACGCCGGAAATGCTGCACGTCGGCGCGCCGTTTTTCTTGTTGTTGCTCTTGTAGCCTAGAATGCTCGGGCTGTTGAACTGGCTCACGTAGAGGCCGCCCTTGGCCGCGTCGGGCGTTTCGAGCGCGGCGATCACGCCGGCGTTTGAGTACTGCGGCGCGAAAGCCGGGGTGCTGGGCGAAATGCCGTTCCCCGCACAAGCGGCGAGAGTTCCTATAGCAACCGCACCGAGCGGAAATCCTGACAGGCGCATGCGTGCCTCCTTCTTCCATCGGAGTTCCGTTGACGGAGCCGTGCTCCTCGCAGCAAAGTCTCACGTTAGTCCCAAGACGCGCCGTTGCCGGCCGGAGTCGCGGCGTACTAGCATGGCGCTGCCTCGCGTTGAAGGTCGCTCCGAGCGGCCGTCGCGAAAGCGAGGGCGGCGCACTCTTTAGAACGGACGGATAAAGCTATGCCTCTGCACCGGCAAGTTCACCCGAGCGATCCCGACGAAGTCGATGTCTATGCGACGCGGGCTATGGACGCGACGATCCCCAAGCACCGCGTGCCTTCCGAGGGCCTACGCCCGGACATAGCCTTGCAACTTGTCGTTGACGAGCTGATGCTCGACGGCAATGCCCGGCAGAATCTCGCAACCTTTTGCCAGACGTGGTTCGACGACGGGATCCACAAACTCATGGATCTCAGCCTCGACAAGAACATGATCGACAAAGACGAGTACCCTGCAACGGCCGAGATCGAACGGCGATGCGTGCACTTGCTGGCGCATCTATGGAACTCGCCGGCAGCCGGAACGACGATCGGATGCTCGACGACCGGTTCGAGCGAAGCCGCGATGCTCGGCGGCCTCGCCCTCAAGTGGAAATGGCGCGAAGCTCGCTCGAAGGCTGGTAAACCCAGTGACAAGCCGAACATCGTAACCGGCCCCGTGCAGGTCTGCTGGCACAAGTTTGCCCGTTACTTCGACGTCGAGCTGCGGGAGGTTCCGCTGGAGCGTGGCCACTTGGTCATGACGCCGGAGGACGTCGTCAAGCGAGTCGACGAGAACACGATCGGGGTCGTCCCGACCTTCGGCGTCACCTTCACCTGTCAATACGAACCCGTGGCGCAAATCAGCGAAGCCCTCGACACTCTTCAACGTGCAACCGGGCTCGATATACCGATACACGTTGACGCCGCTTCCGGCGGATTCATTGCGCCCTTCGTCGAGCCCACGATCCAATGGGATTTCCGCTTACCGCGGGTGCGTTCGATCAACGCCTCGGGCCATAAATTTGGATTGGCGCCGCTGGGGGTTGGGTGGGTGATTTGGCGCGAAGCGAGCGATCTGCCCGAAGGGCTCATTTTTCACGTCAACTACCTCGGCGGAAACATGCCGACGTTCGCGCTCAATTTTTCTCGCCCCGGTGGACAAGTCATTTGTCAGTACTATCTGATGCTGCGCCTGGGCATGGATGGCTACCGGCGGATCCACCAAAGTTGTTACGACGTCGCGCAATATGTCGCCGGCCGGATTGCCGCCCTTGAGCCGTTCGAACTGCTCTTCGATGGCGCCAGCCGCGACGGAATTCCGGCGGTCTCGTGGACGATGCGCCCAGGTGCGCAATACTCGCTATTCGACCTCTCCGATCGACTGCGTGCGCGCGGTTGGCAAGTCGCGGCGTACACGATGGTCCCGAACATCGCCGATATGGCCGTGATGCGCCTGCTGATTCGACACGGCTTTAGCTTGGATTCTGCCGACGCTTTACTGGAAGACGTGCGCAGGTCTCTGGAATACTTTAAAACGCATCCGCTTTCCAAACCGATGACCGCGGAGGAAGGTGCCTCGCACGATCATCATGCGCGCGCCGGCCTAACACTCCCATCAACTTAGGCCTTTAGACGGCCTCTCGGTCCGGCACACAAAGCGAGCGGCGGGCGCACAAGTTCGCGCGGGCGTCGCCGGAAGCACGGGTAGGAAGGGGCTCTTCGCGCCTGCCGAGTATACCGTGCCCCTTCGCCGTTGCGAGGCACGGAGTGCCACGGGCGAAAGCCATAAAGGGAGCCGCGGTAATCGCGGATGAGGAGCAAACACGTGAGGCCTTTGAATACAAGCCGCTCTGGTTTCGCATGTTGTGCGATCGCAACGTTGCTTTCGGGCTGCGGGCCGACGCGCATGGATGCAATCAGCCCGACGATGCAAGCTCTGACGCCGGGCTCGCAGCACGCGGCGGTACAGCGGCAACCAAAAACCAGGCACGCGATCGTGTACATCAGCTCGAAGATAAAGGCCAGCGTCTATTTGGTAAGTTATCCAAGCGGCAAGAATATTTTCACGATCATTGGTTTTTACGCTCCAGCGGGTCTCTGCTCGGATGGAAAAGGGAACGTGTGGGTTACGGATACGGACCCCTATACCGGCGACGGGTTCCTCGATGAATATGCGCCTGGAGGAAAACATGCAATCGCGACGCTAGAGGATCCGAATAACTCCCCGCGCGCGTGCGCGGTGGACCCGACTACCGGCAACCTGGCGGTGGCAAACAGCCAAGATAACATCGCGATCTATCCGGACGCCGAGGGTACGCCCACCTATTACTCAACGGCCGGCCTCGTTGAAAAGCCGAGCAGCATCGCCTACGACGCCGCAGGGAACGCATATCTTTCCGGCTCGTCACGGAAACCTGGTTGGTTACCGGCGGGTGCTCCCGCAATCCTGAGTTTCAAATTGAAACCAAACCCTTCAAAACATGGGCCCATTCGTTGGGACGGTCGATATCTAGCCGTGCTCGTCCCCGGCGGCAGCCATGACGAAGTCTGGAGGTACGAGCTCTTGGGCGCGTCCGCGAAGCGGGTCGGTATCGTCGAACTCGATTGCTGCATGGGCGACTATGCCATTGACGGTTCCATCTTAGCAGCAACGCTTCCAGCATTGGACTCCGCCTCGGTCAGCAGGTACCCTGCGGGAGGCGGAGCCTTCTTGGGTTTAGCGGCCGCCGATCCAACCGGCATCGCCATTTCCGCGTCGCGCGCGAAGAAATAACTCACCGGAGAACTTATGCAGATCTTTAGAAATGTCGCTACGATCGCCATCTCTCTTCTCCTTTTCGCCGGCTGTGGCGGAAACAATGGCGGAACGTTCCCTCTCGAGGCCGACCACGCAACGCGTTCGTCCGGGCCTGCGAGCCTCTACGTCGCCAATGAGCGCGAGGGTGCCGGCGAGGATAGCGTTCAGGTTTTTCCGGTCGGGTCTCAGAAGCGCTCGCGCACCATTACGGACGGCGTAAGCACGCCCGACGCACTCGCGTTCGACGGGTCGGGCAATCTTTACGTTGCAAACTACGGTAATGCGACCGTCACGGTATACGCGCCCGGCAGCACGACGGTCTCCGAGACTATCTCAACAGGAATCAGCACTCCCGTCGCGCTGGCCGTCGGCGGCTCCAACAACCTTTACGTGGTCAACCACGGCACCAATTCCAGCGCCGACCCCGGCAGCGTAACGGTCTATCGACCCGACGGTACTCTCTTGCAAACGATCACAAACGGCATTAACGAACCCGTCGCCGAGACCCTAGACCCTTCGGGAAATCTCTACGTCGCAAACGGCACGTGGTCTCATCGGCGGTATATTATCGCGATCTATTCGCCTGGCGCCAAGCGTCCGTTCCGCGAAGTCTACCGGAACGTCTACGGCCCCAGTGCGGTCGCGTTAGACAGTTCGCAGGATTTGTACGTTGCGAACTTCGACGGAGGCACGGTCACGGTCTATCCTCCGGGAAAAGGAAAAGTCTTGCGAACGCTCTCCAACTCCGTGAGCGCTCCGATCGCCCTTGCCTTCGATCACGGCGATAACCTATACGTATTGGATTCGCCGCCGTTCTCTGAGGACGTGTCGGTCTACGAAGCGGGAACTGCACGGGTGTTGCGAGTGATATCCAAGCATATCCGTAACGCAGCTGCATTGGCTCTGGACGCAGCCGATAATCTTTACGTTCCGAGCATCCACCTCAACGGGGAAGGCTACGTTACCGTCTACGCCGCCAACACGAAGAAAGTGTTACGGCAGCTGAGTATGGGGCCACTGTCATCCTTTCCGTCCGCACTGGCGTTCGGACCGTAAAAAACGGAGATACAAGACGATGCCGAATTGCCGATGCGCTCCTCTGGTGCTCATCCTAATTGCCGCCTTGCAGGCTTGCGCATCGACCGCACCGCCGAGCGTCCCTGCTGTTGACGTAAGCGTGGACGGTGCCGCGCAACAAGAGGCAATGAGCCACACCCCGCTGCTCTACGTTACCGACGAAGGCTTCGATGCCTACGTGTACGCGTATCCGAACGGAAAGCTTCTCCAAGAGCTCTCGATAAATTCCCCTACGGGTGATTGCGTCGACGGGGGCAGCGTGTTCATTACTGGGTATAACGCACACCAAATATACCTCTACGCGCACGGCGCGTCGCAACCGAAGGCGGTCCTCCCGGACCCCGGTTACCCAGTAGGCTGCTCGGTCGATCCAACGACGCACACACTTGCGGTGGCAAACGAGTTCGACCGCGACGCCGGGACCGGCAACGTTGTGCTTTGGGACGCCAACCGCGCGGCCCCCGTGCCCACGGCTATCTATTCGGGCCTGCCATTCCTCGAGCCCGAGTGGTGCAGTTACGACAACGAAGGCAATCTCTTCGTCGACGGGGAGGACTATTCGGAGCGTCGCGTGAGCCTCGCCGAACTCCCGAAAGGGGGGACTACCTTCAAAACAATTTCCCTCGATATTTCTCTCGGGTGGCCACCGGGCTACTTGCAATGGGATGGAAAGCACATCACGATCTCGGTGCAAAACGTGATTTATCGCTTATCCTTTTCGGGCTCAAACGCCACCGTCGTCGGGTCTACTCAATTACCGGCTTACTGGAATCTGCAAGGGTACTCGATCGTTGGCGCTTGGGGAAACGCAAAAAACCGCAAATTAATCGCTACAGCCGGCGAAAGCATCGGCTTCTTTTCCTATCCTTCCGGTTCGGGCCCCACTCGGACGCTTATTCAAAACTATCCGCTCGACACCGTCGTTTCCCCGGCCGTGGAGAAACCGCGGACGACTCTACGCAGCGAGCAGCACATTTGAGGGACAGGTTAGGAGCGCTTTAGATAGGGTGCAAACCTTCGTATCGTCGAACGTTGCGTGGCCATGCGATTGAGACTGCTGACCGCGCTGATCCTTATTTCTCCGATGATGTCGGCCTGCGGCAACAGCATCCCGGCGCCGGCAACACCCCCAAGTCTAACCTCAACGATCGATTCTTCACGTACTTCCAAAAGCGGGCGCCCGTTCGCCTACGTCGCCCAGATATGCCCGTCGAGTTCTTCTTGCCCATCGCCGAACGGAATGGTGCAGATGTTGGGTGGCCCGGCGATTACCAAGGGCGTCGAAAACCCCACGACGTTATCGCTCGACGGTTCCGGCAATCTCTACGTCGGCAATTCGACCGCGTCGAACGAAGGTAACGTCAGCGTCTACGCTCCGAAGAGCGTGAAGCCGCAGCGGATTCTAAGCGGAATAATCGGCGTTCCTAAAGGGCTCGCCGCCGACGCCGCCGGACGTCTAACCGTCATCGCTCAATATCGCTCCGGGTGCTGTGAATTAGAAGGCACCGGCGCAATCTACGCGGCCGGCGCAACGACGCCGCGGCAGCGCTTGAGGGGTCTCAGCGGCTTCGCCCATTCACCCGTGCACGACAAGCGCGGGAATCTCTACGTGGGCAACTTCGACGTGTTTCCCGGTTGGGTAAGCGTCTACCGGCACGGACGGCACGTTCCGTCGCGTGCCATCCAGAACGGGATCGGCCTCCCGATCCAGCTGGCCATCGCGCCGAACGGCGATCTCGTCGTCGCCAACGGGCTCTTTAGCGGCGCTTCTAACGTAGTGGTCTATCCGCCCGGACAAAGCACGCCGTCGCTGACCATCGTTGCAGGCATACATTCAGCGAGCGCCGTCGCCGTCGATGCCGACGGTAATATATACGTCGGCAATGGCAAAACCAGAAAGGCGGGGGCATCGATAACGGTCTATCGTAGCGGGCAAGAGGCCCTTTGGCGTTCGATCCATTCGGGAATCATTTATCCGGCAGCGCTCGCATTCGACGGCTCGGGGCGCCTCTACGTGGCAAACGTCCCTAGGAAAGGGACGAACACGATCGCCGTCTTCGCTCCCGGCGGTTCGACGCCGGTGCATACGTACGCCCTAAAAGAGCAGTTTTCCGTGCTCGCCGTTCCCCGCTAGCAACCTATATCGTTCGTGGGTCGATCCAGCCGAGACCCCGCGTTCCCGTCGCGGTAAACCAAAGATCGTCGCCCGGACCGACGGCAATACCAGTCGTCAGCAGCGGGTTATTCTTCTGACTATACGTTGGTACGACGTAGAATTTCCCCGAGAGCGTTAGGCGCGCCACGCAGTCGTTCGCCGCGTCGACATACCAGATGCTGTTCTCCGGTCCGCCGGTCAGTGCGAACGGCAGGCAGTCGGGTGCTGCATACTTCGCTAGGATCTTGCCCGTCGTCGACATTTCCTCGACAAGGCGGTTTAGCGCATCGTAAAACCAGATATTCGCAGCGGCTGCCCAGAGGCCGCCTTCCCGATAGACGCTTCGCACACGGGTGGTCTTGCCGGCCGTCGTCATTTTGTAGATGCCGCCGTTTTCCGCGTTATACCAAAGATTTCCATCGGGGCCGGTCACGATGTCGTATGGAGTCGAAGCCGCCTTGAAGCTTGAGAGTTGCCCGCTCACCGTGAGCCTGCCGATCTTAGCTGCGAAGCCTTCGGTAAACCAGAAGGCTCCATCGGCGCCGAGCGTCATTGAATACGGTGCCGCGTCGTAACCTGCATCGAAAAAGGTGACGTGTCCCTCCGGGGTGATCATCCCGATTCGATCGTTCGAATAGTCGGTGAACCACATGTTGCCGTCCGGGCCCTCGATCATCGAGCAGCCTTCTTCCTTGAACCCCGTCGTCGCACGGTACACCTTGAGCGGCGCGTGCATCGAGTACACCGCAATCTTTCCGCTCGACAAGCAGACCCAGATTGTGCCGCTCGGCCCGGCACCCAAACCATAACCGGGCGACGGCAGCTTCTGTTCTCGCGGCGCCGACGGCAGCACGGTGGCCGGATCGATCCGGCCGCCGCCGTCCGCACTCGCACCGATCGTTGCGTCAGTGTAATGCCCGGAGAACAACACACTCACTTTTGAGGATGACGCGGTTACCGTCTTCTCGGAGAGCCCCGCGCGCTCGCGGTCGCTCGTCGTGAGATGGATGGGATTGGGATACGCTCCATCGATCACGTGATGGCCGAAGTTGTATGCGGTAATCGAGAGGGGGAGCTTTGCGCGAACGCCCAGCTCGGGATGGCTTTTTTTCCCTAGCGATAACGATATCTCAGAGTAGGTCGGATCCGAGCCCTTTACTTCGTGCAAGTCGACGCGCCCCATGATCCCGTACGACTCCGATTCGGTGAACCAAACGTTCTGATCGCTGCCGACGGTTATATCGGCGGGCCGTGGATACGAGCTCGTCAACGTTAACTCGGCGAACCTTCCCGAGGTCGTCAGGCGGCCGATCTTTCCGGCCGCCGCCTCCGTAAACCATAAGGCTTTATCTGGGCCGGCCACGATGGCGAGCGGGCCGCTCGCTGCCGTCGGAATATCGTACTCGTGAACGGATCCCGCAGAGCTAATGCTGCCGGCCTTGTTTGCGTTCTCCTCGAGAAACCACATTTGTCCGTCGGGGCCTTGACAGATTCCCGTGAGCCCGGCGTCGAGCGTCGGAACGGGAAACTCCGTGACGGCACCGCCCGCGGTCATCCGCCCGATCTTGTTTGTTCCCGCGTCCGTAAACCACAGCTTTCCATCGTTGGCGACGGTCAACGCCGCAAGCTTCGCGCCCGGCGCCATTCGATACGCCCTCATCGCGCCGGCCAGCGAGATTCGCACGACGTAGCTCGAGGACGCGTCGACAACGAACCACAGCGACTTGTCCGGGCCGCTGGCGATCGAGAACGGACTGCTCTGCGATCCGCCCAGCTTCCGGCTCAATGGAAACGCCGTTAGACGACCGTCGGCCGACAATTTGCCGATCGCACCCGGATAGAGCGTCACCCACAGATTCTTGTCCGGCCCCTCGACGATCGAAGTAACGTTGCCGAAGTCGGAGATCGGATACTCGGAGATGTCGCTCAAGATTGAAGACTTACCGACCAGCGTATCCCCCGTGAACCAAACGTCACCTTTCGGACCGGGAGCGATGCCGTCGAGATTGCTCTCGGACGGCGTGTACATCTCGTCGACGACGTAGTTTCGTCCGCCGGCTCGAACGAGGCTCGAAACGACTCGTGCATGACCGTGCAACGACGAAGGCTTGCTCTGGGGGACTGTAGAGACGGGCTGTAGCGAGCCGCCGCATCCCGCTGAGAACACGACGAACGCGCCCAACACAAATAAATAGCGTACGGAAGATAAAGCCATGTTCTACGATTCGCCCGCGGCGATGCAATTCCGGTGTGGCCCGGCGGCGCGCCGGCAGGATAGCACCGGGATACCAAAGCAACGAAGCTGCTGGAGGCTACAATGTCGCTCGAAATGCTTAATACGGTGGCCAGTCTGCTAACCGTGGCCGTCGTCTCGGCCACCGCCTCAGATCAACGCCATGCTGGAGATCGGTAAGAAGTTTGAGGCGCCGGCGTATCTGGAGGCGTCTGCGCTCGTTGCTCGCGGCCATTTCCGTTGGAAATACATTCGACGAGATGGGCCTGCTCCTCAAAAACGGATGCATCGACCGCGATCTCTTTGTGTATCAATACGAGCAGCTAATTCGTCAAGAGTGGAATCGCCTGGAACCCTTTATTGCGTTTGCTCGGCAAGCACGCGGCAGCGACACGATGTGGAGATGCTCGAATATCTCGTGGTGGTCACGGTTGATCTCACAAAGGACAAGCCTGGAACTTACCCCCTGCAATGCGGCGTTTAGAGCTCCAGAGCCCCTGGCCGTCCTCGGCTCCGACGGGCGGCGTCTAAGTCTGCGCGGACTTACGGTCCGGGGGCGACGGCCGGATCGGCTGCCACGCCAAACGCGCTCGAGAGGTTGTTGTGCAACCGGTCTGCAAGCACTTTGCCGAATCCGCGCCTTGAGATTTCGCTAACGACCGCCATGTCCGCGTCGGCCACGTACAAACGTTTGTCCCGCGAGATGGTAAGTCCGACCAAGTCTCCGGCCTCGACGAAAACCTTGTGTCGCAGCTTATGCGTTTTCGCAGCGAAGATGAAGACGTCGTCGTAGTAGTAATCGCCGACATAGACGTCGCCGGTTGCGCCGACCGTGATGCCCAGGGGTTCGAGCAAGTCCTTCTGCCCGAACGTCTGTGACGGCTGCGATGCGCCCGGCGGATAGATGGCTACGTACGCAGTCGAACTATTGTAACTTTCGGCGTACAAATTATCTGCGGAGTCCACGGCAATGCCCAACGGATTCAAATTGTTGATAACCGTCGAAGGCGTGGTCTGTCCTGCGGGAAACTCCACGAGGCTTCCCTGGTAGCCGCCCTCCTCGTTCGAAACCCAGACGTCTCCCTTTGAATCGACGGCCACAGCCGTAGGATCGGTAAGGTCTTGGCTCAACGTCAGCGACGGCGATGAGCCGCCCGCCGGATAGACGGTGACGGTGCCGCCGCCGGTATTGGCGACGTACAGATTTCCGGAGCCATCGACGGCAAGGCCTTGCGGGCCCACAATGCCGGTCGTGATCGAGCCGGTCGGATTTGGGTTTGCCTTCCCCGCGGGAAAGATCCAAACCGTGCTGGCGTAGTTGTCGGCAACGTAGACGTATTTGCGCTGCGCATCGGGGATCGGCCGCCCGTGCGCGCGAGCTAACGAGAGCGGCGGGCCCTGGGAGGAGCCCAGCGGCGACGTGCCTGCGGCGGAGCAGCCCGCCGCTAGGAGCACCAAAGCAAGCGCTGCCGCGCTACGCGGCCGGCATGAATCCATTGCGGAATCTCCTTTACACCGTCGAATGGTTTGTGGACGATGGTACGCCCCGATCTGCAGACCCACAAGAGTAATTACTTAGGCTAGACGTGTTTCTTGCGAGTCGATTCCGCCAGGCGGACGCCCTCTATCAGCTCGGCGTGCTGGCACCGGCTTCGGAGCGCCTCGTCCCACTCGCGCGAGCGCCCATGCAACAGAGCGTGCGATTAGCGGCCCTCTCCCGGCTCACGGAGATTGCCTGCGACTCCGGAGAGCTCGCGACCGCGCAGCAGCACTTGATCGAAATGCAGCGATGCCTCGAGGCACCGGGCGCCGAGATCTCGGTCGAGGACCGAGCGGAATTGAATTATGCGACCGCGCGATATGCCTTCTCCCGTCGCGACGGTTTCGATCTGGAACGCCGGGCTCGCGAGGCGCCGGCGCCACCGCGCAGCGGACCTGCCGGCGAACGCGTGGCCTCGCTGGCGATCCGGATCAACTCCTATCTCGCCGTCGACCGGTATCATCGCTGCGATCTCGCCGGCGCATCGGCAGCCGCCGCGACCGCCGCGCAGATGCTACGCGCCGTCCCGGACGCACCGCCGTACGTAAAGACGCACGCGCTTACGACGCGCGGCGTCGTCGATTTGCACGATCCGGCGCGCGCGCACCTGGCAACCATCGAAAACATCGAAGCGTTGGAGCTCGCGCTACACAACGGCATGGTTTCGACCGCGCACGACGCGCTCTTCAACATCGTCAACTTCTGGCTCTACTGCGATGACTGCGATGCCTTGCCGTTCGAAACGCAGATCGTGCGCGAGACGCTGGACGACGCGCTGGTCGCGCCGTCGAAGGCCGACGATCCCGTGCTGGCGGCACTCTCGCTCTGTTCGCACGGGCGCTACGGCGAAGCGATCGAGGTGCTCGACCGGATCGCTCTCCCTTCGCGCGACAAGGGATCGGATTGGCTTCCGATATTTTTTGGGCCGGTTACGGCGACCAAACGTGCACGGATCCTCTTCAAGGCGGGAAGGTTCGCCGACGCCGAGCGCGCCGCCGGCGAAGCGCTCGACGCATGGGAACGATCGCACTTGGGTGGCCAGGGCGTTGCGCTGCGCGTCCGTGCTGAAGCCCTCGAAGCGCTCGGTGACCCGCGCACCGCTACGGCGGTAATCGAAGATGCGATCGGCGAGCTTGAGGCGATGCGCCCGCTGCATCATCTTGTGGCGGCCTATAAATGCGCTCACCGGCTGACGAAAAAGCGCGCTTATCGGGATCACGCGCGGTCGCTGATTGCCGCACTGAAGAAAGAAGCGCCGCAACGCACCCGGCTAACGCCACGTGAACGTGAGATTGCCGCGCTCGTCTCGCAGGGCTACAGCAATAAAGCAATCGCGGCGCAGTTGAACCTCAAGCCGCGGACAGTGGAGAATTACGCAGCGTCGATATTCTCCCGTCTCTCCATCCGCGCGCGCTGGCAGCTCACACCGGATTTGCTAAGGGACTGCTGATCCAGAAGCTGCGACCCGCCACCCTTAGGGCACTGCCCTTAACATCCAGTCCTACCTAGCCAGACCACATCCGGACCTGCAGGTCTCAATGAAAGGGGAGCATATTTCCCTTGTTGTGCGCCTCCAACTGACGCTTGTTCTTTTATTTTGCTGCTGCTTTTGCGACTTTCAGGCGGCGGCTGCAAATACGAAAACGGCAACCTTAACGATCGTCGTTTATCCGTGCCAAAAGGCGCTAGGTCAGCCTCCCGTCGTTAGCATTTATGGGGCGGCGAAGTTTCTTTTGAAGAAGGGGGTTTGGCGAAAAGACTCTTGGTGGTTTTATCAGGAGCTGCCCAGCGGGTACTACGAGGTCACCAGTCAATCGGTGAGATGCGAGGCGACAGGGGACGTAGCGATCTTGCCTGGAGTCCGCAGGGTGATCGGCATCGTCGAACGGGCGGAGCTTGAGAAACAGGCACAAACCGGGGCGCTCGCTGGGATCGCGCCCATTGGAGGACTACGCGTTTTTGTGAGCCCTAGGCGGTCACCGAGCGATAGTGGCGCCTGGGCCCGCGTAGATGGAAGGCAGTTTTACGCAGAGAGCCTTAAACCCGGCGACTACAGGCTGTTCGTTCATTTTGGGAATTGCTGCGGTTTCACTCAGGACGCAACCGTAACGCGCGGCGCGCTGACGGTCGTTCAGCTGGACGTATCCCGTTTCTACGCCCAAGCCTTCGCGCAGCGGCTCTCCGAATCGTCATTATCCGATCTCGTTATCGCCGCGGACGGCACTCCGTGGTTCGTTGAATACCTCGGCATCACGACGCGCATTGCGCACTTAGATCGTGACGGAGCGCTGGAGGAATATCAGCTTTCCGGGCGTGGAAACGCCTACGCTCTCACGCCGGACCCAAACGGAGGAGCCTGGTTTATCGCCGACGGCGACGCTCTGGACCGAATCACGCCACGCGGGCAGATCACCAAAGTAAGCCTCGACGTTCGGCAACGCTACACGAAGATTGCTCGCGCGAGCGATGGCTCGATATGGATGGCCGACTTCGAGACTTCGGTCGTTGGCCGCTACGATCCAAGCAACCAAAGGACTCACGCATATGTATTGCCGCGCGTAGACGCCGGCGGAGAGAACACATCCCTGATGGCCGCCTCCGATGGAACGGTCTGGTACACAAGCCTTGCGGGAAATCGGATCGTAAGATTCTCTTCGGACGGCAGCATGACGCAGGCGACTCTGCCGTGGAACTGCGGCCCGAATCGAGTATACGAATTAGGAAAGGCGCGGCTCTTCTCTTGTTGGCGGGGAGCCGACGGTGCCGGAATGATCGACGACCCAACGACCCTGCGCGCCCGGCCGCTCGGCGTTCCTGCAACCAACGATGGAGCCGTGGCATTTCCAGCGCAATTAGACCAGCGCGTATGGTTCATAGATCGAAAGGGTAGTGCGTTCGTCGGCGTCGACGCCGACGGCCGTCAACGGGTTCTTCAGTTGGAGCGGCCCCTAAATGCTTTCGATCTAGTTGCAGCAAATCATCGACTTTGGTTCGTCGACAGCGGGACGCACGAGGCGGTCTCCGTCGGCCTTGACGGACGGACGTCTCGGGTTCGCCTTCCTCCAGTACATTCCGATGCCATCGGAGGGCAGGCCGTAAACGAGCTCGTGCCCGATGCCGCCGGCAATGTATGGTTTCTGAATCGTCACGACTTCGCGATCTATCGTATCGGGCCGGACGACCGCGTCGATCGTTTACCTATACAGCCCAAGCGCGTAGAGGCACTCCATTGACGCTACGCCCGTTTTTATTGACTCTATCGTTGGCCGCCACCCTGGGGTTGGCCCAAACGGACGCGCCCAAGTCCGTTGGGACGCTGACGGTCACGACGATCGACTGCCTCGAAGACCTGAGCTCGCTGCCGCAGCTGTCCTACTTGAAGATGAACGACAGGAATCTAGCGCATGGTTTTCTGCACGGGCCAACGACGATGTCCACTCCCGGAAAGGCCGTCGGCCGCCGCATCGCGCCGGGGGTCAGCCGCTTTACCCTGACGCTTCCCGCCGGCAATTACGAGATTTACGGTCGCTCAGCCGGCTGTCCGAACGGCCAGGTGATGGCCGTCGTACTTGCCGGCTCATCGCGATCGACGTCACTGGTCCTCGGCGGTTTCTGGAGCATGGCATTCGACCACGACCATGCGGGACTGGCTGGGATGCTGCGCATGCCCGTGGCGAGGTTAGAGTTGGTTGGCGAGGGCGGCGGCTCCGACACCCGATTCGTCGACGTCGAGAACGGCGCATTCTATGCCGACAGCCTTCAGCGCGCCAAGTGGACGTTGCGCATTTGGGTTGACTGCTGCCGGCATGCGAATTTCCCAATCGACCTTTCGGGCGTCCGTCCGGGAGATTATGTGACCGTAGCGCTAAGCGCCGCTGACGTGCTCGGCCGGCTCGGATATACGGGTACGCTTTTTAGCAATCCGGTATTTGTTGCCGGCAGTTCTTCGGGAACTTGGTTCACCAATGACGGCCGAGACACGGTCGGAATCGCGAAGCTCGATGGAACGCACCGAGAGTTCTCGCTGCCGCGGGGCCATTCACCGCACTTCATTGTCTCTGACGGAAAACAAGGGGCCTGGTTCTCAGAAGCAGGCGGCTTCGTCGGTCACGCCGGCCCACTCGGCGATATAACCGAAGTCGCCCTTAGTTCCGCCGGCGATCGGCGGACGCCTCGAATCGAGCGCCTCCTGCCACAATCGGACGGATCACTGTTGGTCACAGCAGCTTATCCGAGCAGACTCTTCCGCATCTCGGCCGACCGACGCGTCTCCGAAATAGCCGTTCCGGCCGACGTGAAGCTATACGAGGCCGCTGTCGGAGAGGACGGAACCGTCTGGTTCAACGTAAATGATGCAGCCGACCTGGCCAGGGTTTCCGGTTCGACAATCGTGGTCGAGCGAGCCGCGTCGAAGAAGCTAGCGCCGGATCTAACGCGCGCCAATCTCGCTTTCTATTCGCTCCGGCAAGGCGCCAAGGCGAGCGTCCTTCTCGCTACCTTTCAAGAGTCGGGGGGCGGCCTGTCAGCCGAGACGGCGACTGCCGTTAGCGACAGGCGCGGCGGCGTCTGGCTTCTCGACTGCTTCCACGATAGCGTTCGGCACGTAAACATGAGCGGGATCGAACGCCACTTCGATACGCCCGGTTGTCCCGAGAAAGGAATCTCCGACGGCGATGGAGGTGTCTGGTTCGTGGCGGATCGCTTGCAAACGCTTTGGCACATCGGCGCTGGGAATACTGCAACGAACTACAGACTCCCGAGCCAAACCGCAACGCCGGGTAATTTGACTCTTGATGGTCAAGGCGTGCTTTGGTTTCCCGAGCACGGTCTCAATCGGATCGCATTCTTGAGAGACGGCCATTTCGGCGAAATCGATTTAGGCAACCCCGGCGCCACGCCACACCTAACGATTGTCCCCTGAAACGTCGCGGTGGCCTTGATAATCGCCCGTCTCTCCATCCGAGATATGGAAAGCAAGCAAGCTTAAGGCAGCCCGCTTGTCCCCGGAAAAATTGATTCCCCCCGAACTCCTACAAAAGATGACTCTGGTCACTTTCCTTGAAGATGCCCTGCGGCTCCCGGTCAAGTCCGACTGGCTGGTGCTTGCCGGGAGCCCCCGACAGCTTGGAGGTGAAAAATGAGCGTACTTTTCAGAGAACAACAGGGTTGGCTGCAGCTAGGCGAACTGGCGCTGCCGTTTTCGTTTCCGGTTCGCTTGGTAGAGGTGGAGGAGCCCAACTCGGAACCGGCCGCTGCGGCCGCCTAGAGAAGTCGCCACCAACGGTGGGCGTCGATTCGCACGACCTCTCAACGCCCTTCCTCGTCGATCATCCGGCCTTTGGAAAGGTCACATTCGTTTTCGACGATTCGCGCGGCGACAGCGGATTTGCAGCCACGGAGGGCTTCGTGTACTTTAGCGTCCGTTACCCGAGTTTTAGTTTCAGCTTTCAACGAGTGGGAGACGTCTTCGTCGCGTCGGAGCTTAACGACATAACGAGGCAACCCTGCCGTGGACGTTGGCAGACGATCTCCGAGATAGCGCCGCCCGCATTTCGCTCCTTCGCCCTTTCAAAGGCAAAGCAACTCGCGCAAAATGCACGGTGCCTAGAAATTTAGGCGCTTAGGGAAGCGTCGGGCGTTCAAGAGGGCGCTCCCTCCGCGGTCCGAATGTTTCTCGGAGCGTTGCTGCCTCAATAAAGGAGTCGCCTTGCGTCGTTGCGCTTCATCGGTTGCCGTCTTCTCTATCGCGCTTCTCGCTTGCGTCGCGCCGCTGGCGACGCCGGCGGCGAGCCTCCCGTCGATTTCGAGCCCGGCCGTGCAATCTTCGATCGTCGCTGCGGTGCAGCGAGATCGCGTGCGGTACGGCGGCCGCACTCCCATACCCGCAACTACTATCGGGGTCTGGGACGATAAAGGCCACAGCTTTGTTAGGACCTTCGGCTATGAGAATCTCGCAAACAAAGCGCCGCTGACGATAAGCGACCACTTCCGCATCGGCAGCAATACGAAGACCTTCGTCGTCAGCGTTTTACTTCAACTGGTCTCTGAGGGAAAGCTTGCGCTCGATGATCCGCTCAGCCGGTTTCAACTCGGGGTCAGCATCCCCAACGCCGGTAAGATCACGGTGCGCGAACTCTGCGACATGCGCAGCGGACTCTTTGAAGCGTACGATACGCCGCAGTTCGCCGCCCTGAACGGGAAGGTCCCGAAGAACTTCAACCAGCGCATGCTCGTCGCATGGGCCGTACGGCACAAGCCATACTTTGCCCCGAATCAAGGCTATCGCTACACCAACACCAACTATATTCTGCTCGGCCTGATCATCGGGGCGATCACCAAAGATAGCGTCGCCAACGAGATACGCAAACGGCTGATCGAACCCTTCGGTTTGACGCAGACCTCATTCCCCCAAGTGGATACGATGCCCGAACCGTGGGTGCGCGGATACGGCCTCGACAAGAACGCGCAATGGCAGGACGTCAGCAACACCGTTCCTGTGGCGTTCACCTGGTCGGCCGGCGCGATGATCTCGGCCGTCGACGATATTCGCCGCTGGATAAAACTGTACGCGACGGGTCAGGCGAGCGGACAGGCAACCTACAAAGACTTAATCGACTGCATCCCGTTCTTAGGCAACACGTCGTTCGGACTGGGGATCACCTGCAGCGCCGGCTGGTACGGGTATACCGGTGCGCTGCCGGGCTACAATACCGGCGACTATTACTCACCCTCGACCGGAATGACGATCCTCGCCTGGATCGACTACCAGGCTCCGCAGCCGGTCGAAGGGGTCGCGAGCGCGATGGTGCGCGACATCGCGCGGATCGTGACGCCCGGTCACGTCCCGTTCGTCTATACGGAAGACGAACTGCGCAAGATGACCGGCCGGTAGAGCGGGCAGTAGCGTCGCCAGCACGGGCCGAACAGACCCGGTACTTATGAAGTTCCGAACCCTTTTCGCCGCGGGCGTCCTCGCCGTAGCTCTTTCGACAGGCGCTCCAGCGATGGCCGATCAGTGCGCCGCCAATAAGAGCATCGATTGGGCAAAGACGCTTGCCTCCAATCCGAAAACCGCCGATCTCGTTTACGTAGCCGGGGTAACGAGCGTCGCGGCCGGCCAGGTCGGCAACACGATGCTGGCGCTGATCCCCCTTGATTTCAACGCTTCGGTCGGAATCCAATCGCTGATCATCTATCGTTTGACGACGGCGTCCCCGTGCGGTCCGCCGGAGTTGTTAGGCTCGTTCAAGACCGATACGACGCTGTTCAGAAGCTACTTCAGCGACGGAGCGCTTCACCTCGTTACGTTCAAAGATCAGAAAGAGAGCGCGATGCGGCATCCGACTGATTTTATCGATACGACCTATCGCTTCGAAAACGGTAAGCTCGTCAAAGTCTCGAGCAAGGAGACTACGACGAAGTAGCTAGTTCGTATCGACCGGCATATGCGAAGGCCGCTCGTGCAAGAAGTACGACTTCGGGTAGGCAGCGGGAATTAGCCTGAACTTTCTCGGCTTCTGATCGAAGTTAAAGACGTCGCCGATGCTCGTT
>JBAQAW010000012.1:0-2887 GCA_049285915.1 Candidatus Cybelea sp.
CCCAACAGCTAATGATGCGCCTTGCGAACGCTGGCGCCGATTGTTCTCAACGCTCAGCGGGAACGCCTCCCTATACCCGGGCTCCGCCTCCTTCTAACCCGTTTCAAAGGTTCCCGAGCTCGACGACGCGGGGCCGCAGCCGAAGCTCGAGCAGCAGGCGTTCGTAGTCGGCCGGCTCGACGTCGCTCCACTTCTTCCCCAGCAGCGCCAGGAGCGCCGCCTCCAGCACGTTGGTCCCGAAAGAGCGGCCGGCGAGCTCCGGGGTCGTCGTGATGAGCGTCTTGACGCCGCGCGCCGCCAGCTCGTTAACGTCCCGTTCGGTCACGGTATTGGTCAGGACGATTTTCCCCTCGAGCCGCTCGGGCATGAACTGGCGCATGAAGTGGAAGTCGCCGGCGATGATCTCGGCTTCTTCGTAATAGCGGGGGTACTTGGGCTCGGGCGGCCTCTCTTGTTTCTTTCCGGTGGGATAGAAGAACTGAAACGGAAGCTTGCACGCATCCGGCAGATACTTTTCGGCGAGCGCTTCGAACTCGTGCAGCCCGCGCACCGGCATGTCCTTATCGAGCGCGAAGATGAAGTCGCCGAAGAGCACGTCGGCTCCGGCATCGACCAGCGCCTGCGCCATCCCAAACCGATCGAGCGCGCTGACCATCAGGACGTGCTTGCCGCGCAGGTTCATCGAAAGCTCGTCCTGCATGAAGCGCACCGCTTCGCGCTCGAGCGTGTTCTTCAATCCGCTTCCGTCGACGATCGGCGTGATCTTCGCGGCTTCGAGCAGCCGCAGGCCGTCGCGCAACGCGTAACGGTGCCGCCCCGCGTAAAGGTAGACGTCGATGCCGCCGAGGCCGATGGCGTCGACCTTTCCGTCGAGCTCGTGGACCATCCCGATCGCGACGTCGAGTTTGCCGTCGGTGCCGACGCGGGAGATATCGAACCGTTCGCCGAGCAGCGTCGCCTCGGCGCGATGGTCGCGGCTGCTCGAGCCGAGCGATACGGAGACGACGCTCTTCATCGGCTCGCCAACTTTCCTGCGGCTTCGCGCAGCTCCACCGCCTCACGGGCCGCAGCGATGCTCTCGGGCGTGATCGCGGCGTCGAACGCGCGCATGTCGGCGAGCTCGAATCCGCAGCGCTGCGCCATCTCTTGGATCTCGATGACCTTTTCGAGCTTGATGCCCCGGCCGATCGTATAGGGTTCGAAACGCCCTTCGAGCGCGAGGATCATCGTCTCGCTCATGCAGGCCAGCGCCGTGCGCGCGGGCAGATTCAAATCGAAGTCGGTTCCCGGCTCGCGCACGCGCTCGAAGCGGGGATTCCCCGGTACGCGCATGTTGCCGCCCTCGACGACGAGCACGTCGGGGCGCTCGGCCGCGACTCGGCGGCTCACGTCGTGCGGCAGCGAGAGCTCGCAGACGATCGCGCCGGTCTGCAGGTCCTCGGGCTCGATGACGTCCTGCGTCGAGCTCGTCGCGGTCAGCACGAGCTGCGAGCGCCGTACCGCACTCGAGACGTCGGTCGTATATTCGCTCTCGCACGGCAGCGTCGGGGCGACCTCTTCGTGAAACTTACGCAGACGCGTCAGATTGCGCGCGACGAGGATCAAACGGGCGACTTTGGGGGCGATCAAACGCGCACACGCGGCGCCGATCGATCCGGTCGCGCCGATCACGGCGGCCGTGCAGGAGCTCGTCTCGACTCCCATCTCCTGCGCGCCGCGGAAGAGGCTCTGGACACCGGCGGCGATCGTCAACGAGTTGCCGGTGGTCACCGGAATCGGCGAACGCTCGTTGATCGTGATCCCCGCGTCGCCGACGACACCGGTAAAGGCACCCAGGCCGGCAATCTGCGCGCCGAGCTGCGCGCCGATCTCGATCGCGCCCAGCACCTTACCGTACACCTCGTCGCGCGGAAGATCGAGCATCGACTGCGGCAGAAAGCTTGCGGCAACGAACCAGCCTTCGGTCTCCCGGCCGTCGGGCGTGCGCACCCCGGTCACGTGCACGGCGGCATACGGCGGCATCCACTCCATGATCTTGCGCAGGATCGGCTCGCCCTTGCCTTTCGCCCCAGGCTCGTACCGCTCGATATCTTGCAGCGAGAGCGGATGAATGACGAAACAAAATTTATTCACTCAGGCCGGCCTCCGAGATGTCACGTACCGCTTGCCTCCGCTTGGCGTTTCAACGCAGCCAGCATCATCTCGCTATTCTCGCGCACCTTGCGCTCGAGCGTCGGACCGATGAGCTCGGCGAGCGTCGGAACGCCGAAATCGAAATCGACGCCGAGCACGACGTGCGTGCGGCCGTCGCGATCCTCGAAGGTCCAGGCGCCTTCGAACTTGTCGAGGTCGCCCTCGATCAGCTGGTAATCGATGCGCAACGCCGCGTCGTCGAAGCGGTCGTCCTCCGTCCACTCGATCGGCGCTTCTTCGACCAGCGACTTCCAACGCGAGATCACGCCGTCGGGACGGCGCTCGAGGATCGTTACGGTCTCGACATCGGGCATGAACTGGGGGAAATGCTCCTGATCCTTCGCCAACTCGTAGACGCGTTGCGCGGGGGCATCAATCACGATCGTGCTCTCGACATACGGCATCGTGCGGCGATTACAGCACGCCCAACTTTGCGTGGGCCGTGGCAACGCCGCCGCGCAGCGCGTCGATCGCGCGGTCGATCTCGCTCTCCGTCACGATCAGCGGTGGCTCCATGCGGATCACGCGCTGCTGGTTGAGCGTCCACGCCGCGGTCACGCCGGCCTTGAGCATCTCTGGAATGATCCAGCCGCCGTACCCTTCGTGGCTCAGCTCGACGCCGACGAGCAGGCCCAAGCCGCGAACCTCGCGCACGACCGCGGGATGCTCGGCGCCGATCGCGCGCGCGCCGGCG
>JBAQAW010000013.1:0-85637 GCA_049285915.1 Candidatus Cybelea sp.
ACGGCCACGGTTACCAAACCCGGCGCGACGATCGTCGTGACGGTCGGTAAGCCGGTGGTCGTGATCAACGGCGAATCGCGTCCGCTCGACGTTCCGCCGATCGTGTACCAGGGCGTGGTACTGGTTCCGATTCGCGTGATCTCCGAGAGCATGGGCGCGTACGTGCAATGGGTTCCGGACCGCCGTTTGGTGGTGGTGCGGTATGTCGAACCGACCCCTCCGCCGACGGAGGCTCCTGCGCCCGAAGAGACGGTCGCGCCTCCGCCTCCGCCGCCGCCGACACCCAATCCGCTGACGGTCGGCGGATACTTCCGGTCGTACTACTTCACGCGTCAGAACGCGTCAAACAATCCGGGAACGCAGTTCGATTTTTCGCCCGGCGCCAAGTACAACAGCAACGCGGTTAACCAGGCGACGTGGAACAGCGCGATCGCGCCGCATGCCGATTATGCGTTCGCCAATACCGGCTGGGACATCGGTGGATCGTATCTTTATGCAAACCCGATGAACGGCCCGTGCGTCGTTCCGGCCAATCACGCAAAGGGCGCGGTCTGCGTCTCGCAGACGCCGCCCAATACGAATCCGGACGACACGGTCCCAGGCTTTACGATGAGCACGTTCTACGAGGCCTACCTCAAGTACAAAAAGTACGGATGGGATGGGGCGCTGGGCAACATCCTCTTTACCTCGCCGTGGGCGAACCCGGCCGACACGCGGCTGAAACCGCAAGCGTTCCAAGGCGCCTATCTGAACTACACGGCGCCATCCGGCTGGAGCGTCGGGGGCGCCGACATGCTGACCTTTGAAGGACGTACCAGCTCGGCGTTCAGCCACCAGACGCTGCTGACCAGTTATCCCGCCGGTTCGAGCGGCCTGCCTTCAAACATCGTCGTCCCGGGCGGCCAAGGCATCAACACCAACGGCTTTTCCTACGCCAGGGCCGGCTACGCGAATCCGTCGGGAACGGGGCTGGGGGTCAACGGATACTTCTACAACGTCAGCGACCTCGTCAACATGTGGTGGGGCGACGGCAGGTACGTCTTTCCCGGCAAGTTCGCGCCGTTCGTTGCGGTGCAGGGCGGTACCGAGAGCAACGCGGGACAGTCGTATCTCGGCAAGGTCGACAGCCAGGTGATCGGCGCGCAAATCGGCGCCAACCTCACGAAGAACTTCTTGTTGACCGTGGGCTACGACTCGGTTCCGTGGCATACCGACTCGGTCTTTCTACCGAAAAACGTTACCTGCAGTAGCTCGAACTATCAGATCTCGGCAAAGTCGACGCTCGCCTATTTCCTTCCGTTGAACACCGCGCAGTGCTTCAACAACCCCAACGGCACGACGAGCATCTACTACGGCGGATGGGCCGGCCCGTATACCGACAACACGACGAGCGACCCGTTCTACACGACGAACTTCTTGCAGGGACAGCCCGATCGGCGCGCTCCCGGCAACTCGTGGCAGGCTACCCTCACGTTCACCTCCACGAATCAAAAATGGATCGTCCAAGCGGCCGACGCCTGGTACGACTACGGCAACGCGCTTGGCCCGGAGAATACGAAGATTTGGTGGTTCGACGGCCGCTACCGCTTCAGCCATGTCGGTAAGGCCCCCTATCACGGACTGCTGCTTCGCTATCGTTACGGCGAGCGCTACCTCTCAAATACATACTGCGGCGCGGCCGCCACGAACTGTCAGGCCGGTTCTGCGATCGGCTCGACGGAGTTCGGCGGTCTTCCGATCTTCAAGTACAGCCGGGCGATGCTCGAGTACGACTTCTAAAAGCTAAAATGGAGCGATTACTAGTGAGACAGACGTTTTTCCTCAGAGCATTCGCCGCCGCAACTCTGCTCGCGTTATGCGGCGGCCTGCGAGCCGGCGTGGCCTCCCCGCCGGCGCCGGCCACGATCCTCAACGTTTCCTACGATCCCACACGCGAACTCTACGATGACTACAACGTCGTCTTTGCCAAGTACTGGAAGAAGAAGGCCGGCCAAGACGTAACGGTGCAGCAGTCAAACGGCGGGTCGGGTAAACAAGCCCGTGCGGTAATCGACGGGCTGCAGGCCGACGTCGTAACGCTCGGCCTCGCCTACGACATCGACGCCATCGCCGATAAGGCGAAGCTGCTGCCGGAGAACTGGCAGACGCGCTTGCCGAATAAGAGCACGCCCTACACGTCCACGATCGTGCTTCTCGTGCGCCAAGGCAATCCCAAGCACATCCGCGACTGGGACGATTTAGTGAGGCCCGGCATCGCGGTGATCACGCCGAACCCCAAGACCTCCGGGGGTGCGCGCTGGAACTTCTTGGCGGCTTGGGCTTACGCGGAGAGTCGCCACGGCGGCAGCGCCGCGACGGCAAAAGACTTCGTCGCCAAGCTCTACAAGAACGTCCCCGTCCTCGATTCGGGCGCGCGCGGCTCCACGACGACGTTCGTCGAGCGCGGCATCGGCGACGTCGAGATCGCTTGGGAGAACGATGCGCTGCTCGCGGTCAACAAGCTTGGGAAGGGGCGCTTCGAAATCGTCCGTCCCTCCCTTAGCATCCTCGCGGAACCGCCCGTCGCGCTCGTCGACGCGATCGTCGCCAAGAGGGGAACTCGGGCCGTCGCGCAGGCGTATCTGGATTTCCTCTACTCCCCGACGGGGCAAGACATCATCGCGCGACACTACTTCCGTCCTCGCCTCGCCTCGGTCGCAAAGCGTTACGCCGATCAGTTCCCCGCGATGAAACTCGTCGACATCGACCGTTTTGGCGGCTGGCGTAAAGCCCAGCAGGAGTACTTCGCCGACGGCGGCGTCTTCGATCAGATCTACAATCCGAATCAATAGCTCGTGCGCAAGAGCATAATCCCTGGCTTCGGCCTTACGCTCGGCTTCACGCTCTGTTATCTTTGCCTGATCGTGCTGCTGCCGCTGGCCGCGACGTTCGTGCAGACGTCGAAGATCGGCTGGCACGAGTTCTGGCATATCGTAACGGCGCCGCGCGCGCTGGCGGCGTACGGGCTGAGCTTCGGCGCCTCGCTCATCGGTGCGGCGATCAACTTCGTGCTGGGCACGCTCGTGGCGTGGGTGCTCGTGCGCTACCAGTTTCCCTTTAAGCGGCTCCTCGATTCACTCGTCGATCTGCCATTCGCCCTGCCGACCGCGGTAGCGGGAATCGCGCTCACGACGATCTACGCCCCCAACGGGCTCCTCGGGCGCCCGCTCGCCGAGCTTGGCATTCACGTCGCCTTCACCAGGCTGGGCATCGTGGTCGCGCTGACGTTCATCGGCTTGCCGTTCGTCGTGCGAACGGTTCAACCGGTGCTCGAAGACCTCGACCGCGAACTCGAAGAGGCCGCGGCAAGCCTCGGCGCCGGACGCTGGCAGACGTTCAGACGCGTGGTTTATCCCGCCATCGCGCCGGCCGCGATAACCGGCTTCGCGTTGGCGTTCGCGCGCGGCGTCGGCGAATACGGCTCGGTAATTTTCATCGCCGGGAACATGCCGATGCGCACCGAGATCGCGCCACTGCTCATCGTAACCAAGCTCGAGGAGTACGACTATTCCGGCGCCACCGCGATTGCGACCGTAATGCTGCTTATCTCGTTCGCGCTGCTGCTGGGCATCAATGGGTTGCAACGATGGAGCGGCGGCCGCTCGGAGGCCGAAGCCCCGGAGGAGCCGGCGATGCGCCCGGCGTTCGGCGTCGGTGGTTAACGCGTTGCCGGCGAGCCTTGCACCGGCGGTCTCGGAGTCGCCGCTCGTCAAGTGGCTGCTCATCGGCGTCTCCGTGCTCTTTCTCGGCGTCTTTTTGCTCGCGCCGCTGGGCTGCGTCTTCGCCGTCGCCTTCGGACACGGCATCGTCGCCTATCTTACGACCTTTCGCGATCCCGATACGCTCTCGTCGATCCGGCTAACCTTGCTCGCCGCGCTCATTGCGGTTCCTTGCAACCTCGTCTTCGGCGTTGCGGCGGCGTGGGCGATCGGCAAGTTTGAATTCTTCGGCAAAAGCCTGCTGATCTCGCTGGTCGATCTGCCCTTTTCGATCTCTCCGGTCGTCGCGGGACTAACGTACGTGCTGCTCTTCGGAAGCCACGGCTGGTTCGGCGGGTGGCTTGCGGCGCACAACGTGCAGATCATCTTCGCCGTTCCCGGTATCGTGCTCGCGACGATCTTCGTTACGTTTCCGTTCATCGCGCGCGAGCTCTTGCCGATGATGTCGGCTCAGGGAAACGACGAAGAGGAAGCCGCGTTGACGCTCGGCGCCAACGGCTGGCAGACGTTTCTGAAGGTGACGCTGCCGAACGTCAAGTGGGCGCTGCTCTACGGCGTGATTCTCTGCAACGCTCGTGCGATGGGCGAGTTCGGCGCGGTCTCGGTCGTTTCGGGACACATTCGCGGCCTGACCAACACGATGCCTCTGCAAATCGAAGTGCTGTACAACGACTATCAGTTCGTGCCGGCGTTTGCGGTCGCTTCGCTTTTGGCGCTGCTTGCGCTCGCTACTCTGGTCGTCAAGAGCGCCGTGGAATGGCGCAGTGCCGTCTTAGAAAGGGGAACCAAATGAGCATCGCCGTACGCAACGTGGTCAAGAAGTTCGGGAGTTTCACGGCGCTCGACGACGTCAGCCTCGATATCCCGGACGGACGGCTCGTCGCGCTGCTCGGGCCGTCGGGTTCGGGAAAGACGACGCTGCTGCGGATCATCGCCGGCCTCGAGAATGCCGACGGGGGCGAGGTGAGCTTCGACGGTCGCGATATGAGCCGGCAGTCGACGCGCGAACGGCGCGTCGGCTTCGTCTTCCAGCATTACGCGCTCTTCCGTCACATGACGGTCTTCGAGAATATCGCCTTCGGCCTGCGCGTCCGGTCGAGAAGCGTGCGCCCTACAAAAGACGCGATTGCGGCCCGGGTCTTCGAGCTGCTCGAGCTGATCCAACTGCGAAATCAGGCCGGCCGCTATCCCTCGCAGCTCTCCGGCGGTCAGCGGCAGCGCGTCGCGCTGGCGCGAGCGCTCGCGGTCGAGCCGAGCGTTTTGCTCTTGGACGAACCGTTCGGCGCGCTGGATGCGAAGGTCCGTCAAGAGCTGCGCCGCTGGCTGCGGCAACTGCATGACGAGGTCGGCGTGACGAGCGTCTTCGTGACGCACGACCAGGACGAGGCGCTCGAAGTCGCCGATGCCGTCGCGGTGATGAACGGCGGCCGCATCGAGCAGGTGGGTACCCCCGAAGAGGTCTACCATCATCCGGCAAGCTCGTTCGTCTACAACTTTTTGGGGAACGTCAACCTGTTCCACGGTCGCGTCGATGACGGCACCACGCGCATAGACCGGGAAGCGACGGGGCACTTGGTCTTCGTCCGTCCGCACGATCTCGACATCGCGCGCCGGGCGTCCGGCGCGAACTCCCTGCGCGTTACCGTGAAGCACATCAACGCGGCGGGGCCGGTCGTAAAGGTCGAAGCGACGACCGAGTGGGCGGCACCCGTTCACATCGAACTGCCGCAGCAGCGTTTTGCCGACCTCGCACTCTCTAAGGGCGAGGAGATCTTCATCACGCCCCGCGACCTCGCGGTCTTCCCGGACGGGCGGCGCGCGAGCTAGGGACTTCCCTAGCCGCCCGGCGCGGGGGTTCGCGCTTTATCGCGTACAATACAGCGCCGACATGGCTTCGACGATGAAGGCGCTCGTCAAACCGGGCCCTGGGCCCGGTTTTCGCTTGACTGACGTACCGATTCCGCAGATCGGACCGACCGACGTGCTGATTCGGGTTGAAAAGGCCGGGCTCTGCGGAACCGACCACCACATCTACTCCTGGGACTCATGGGCGCAGCACCGCATCAAGCCGCCGATCGTGGTCGGGCACGAGTTCATGGGCACCGTCGCCGCGGTCGGCGACGCCGTTCATTCGGTGCGCGCCGGCGAGCGCGTCTCGGCGGAGGGCCACATCGCCGATCTGACATGCCTGCTTTGCCGAACCGGAAACGCGCACATCTGCGAGCGCGTCAAGATCATCGGCGTCGATCGCGACGGCGCCTTTGCCGAGTACATCGCGATTCCCGAATACAACGTTTGGCGGCTCGATCCGTCGATTTCCGATGAAGTTGCGGCGATCTTCGATCCTCTCGGTAACGCGGTGCATACCGTTATGGCGGCCGGCGTCAGCGTGCGCAGCGTCGCGATCACCGGCGTCGGTTCGATCGGCTTGATGGCGATTCCGGTCGCGCGCGCCGCCGGCGCCAGCTTCGTCTTCGCGATCGACGTCAACCCTGCGAAGCTCGAACTGGCAAAGAGCTTGGGGGCCGACGCCACCTTCAGCGCGACTCAGAGCGACCTGGTCGACGAGATCAAGCGCCGCACGCGCGGCGACGGCGTCGACGTGCTCCTCGAGATGTCGGGCAGCGGTGCCGCCATCGACCTCGGGCTGCAGTTGGTCCGCAACGGGGGCCGCGCGGCGCTGCTCGGAATACCGGCCGACAACGTGAACCTCAATCTTGCCGAGCGTATCATCTTCAAAGGTTTGACCGTGCTGGGGATTAACGGGCGGCGTATGTTCGAAACCTGGTACCAAACGGAGGCGCTCGTGCGCAGCGGACGCGTGGACCCGCGCGCGATCATCACCCACGTGCTGCCGTACACGGATTTCGATCGCGCGTTCGATCTGATGAGCAAAGGCGAGGCGGCCAAGATCGTCCTCGATTTCAAAGGAGCACCTTCGACATCATGAATCAGGCTTTCGAAGAGAAGCTGCAGAACGACCTCGATGCGCTCAAGAAGGCGGGAACGTATAAGCGTCTCCGTCACCTGACGACCCCGATGGCGCCCGAAGTGCACATGGAAGAAGCCGGCGACGTCATCGTACTCTCCAGCAACAACTATCTCGGTCTCGCCGACCTGGCAGAGGTCGTCGATGCGGGCATACGCGGCCTGGAAAAGTACGGGGCCGGTACCGCATCGGTGCGCTTCATCTGCGGAACCTTCGACATCCACCGCATCCTCGAAGAGCGGATCGCGGAGTTCCTAGGTACCGAGGCGGCGCTCTCGTACGTTTCCTGCTGGAATGCCAACACCGGTCTCTTCGCGACGATCTGCGATGCCGGTTCGGCGATCGTCTCCGACGAGCTCAACCACGCCTCGATCATCGACGGCGTCCGGCTGGCCTCGAAGGCGCGTCGCGAGCGTTACAAACACAGCGATATGGGCGAGTTGGAAGCGAAGCTGAAGGCCGTCGAAGGCTGCTTCCCCGTCGTCATCGTCACCGACGGCGTCTTCTCGATGGAAGGCGATCTTGCCAAACTCCCCGAGATCGTCGAGCTCGCGAAGAAATATGGCGCAATCACCATCGTCGACGATTCGCACGGAACCGGCGTGATGGGCAAGACGGGGCGCGGTACCATCGAGCACTACGGCCTGACCGGAAAGATCGACATCATCACGGGCACGCTCGGCAAGGCGCTGGGCGGGGCCGCGGGCGGCTTCGTCGCCGGCAGCAACGCGCTGGTCGACACCTTGATTCAGCGATCGCGCCCGCAGCTTTTCTCAAACGCCCTTCCCGCAACGGTTGCCTGCAGCTCGCTCGCGGCGATCGAGTATCTCGAGGCGCATCCGGAGCTCGTCGACGCACTGCGCGAAAAGACGAGCTACTTTCGCGCGGGCCTCGAGCGAATCGGCTACAAGCCGCTGGAGAGCGAGAGCGCGATCGTCCCGATCATCGTCGGCGAGACGGCGTTTGCAATTACGGTGAGCGACCAGCTCCTCAAAAACGGCGTCTTCGTTACCGGCTTCGGCTATCCGGTGGTGCCCGAAGGCACGGCGCGCATACGCGTCCAGATCAGCGCGGCGCTTACCACAGAAGAGATGGACCGCGCGCTGGCGGCCTTCGAAAAAGTTGGGAAAGAGACCGGATTGCTCGCTTGAGCTACCGTAAACTCTTCGGCGTGCGGCCGGGCACGCGCGCCCGGCTCTCCGAGATCGAGTCGGGCTTCACCGGGCGGCACGAGAGCCGGCGCTCGGCGCGCACCGAGATGCGGCGCGACGACAAACAGCTCTGTGACCTTCAGTATCTCCTGTATGCTACCCATCAGCGCTCCGTGCTCGTCGTTCTGCAAGGGATGGACGCCTCCGGGAAGGACGGAACGATCCGGCATGTCTTCGGCGCGCTCAATCCGCAGGGAGCGCGAGCGCACTCGTTCAAGGAACCGTCGCGCGAAGAGCTCGACCACGATTTTCTCTGGCGTATACACCTTCAGGCGCCGGCCAAAGGTGAGTTCGTGATCTTCAACCGCTCGCAATACGAAGATGTATTAGTCGTCCGCGTCCATCGGCTCGTTCCGAAATCCGTCTGGTCGAAGCGCTACGAGCTGATCAACGAGTTCGAGCGTAACCTATCGTTAGCGGGCACGACGATCCTCAAGTTCTTTCTGCACATCTCCGAAAAAGAGCAGTTGCGCCGCTTCAAGAAGCGGCTCGACGATCCGGCGCGGCAATGGAAGATCAGCGAGGCGGATTATAGCGAGCGCGCCTTCTTCAAAGATTACGCGAAAGCGTACGAGGACGTGCTCGAGAAGACGAGCACCTCGTACGCGCCCTGGTACGTCATCCCCGCAAGGCACAAGTGGTTTCGCAACCTGGCGGTCTCAAAGATCGTCGTCGAGACGCTGGAGTCGTTGGGGATGAAGTTTCCGTCGCCAAGCGTCGATCTCGACGAGATCCGCCGCAAGTACCATTCGGCGGAAAGGGCTGAAAAGAGCTAAAACCGTTCGGCCGGCAGCGGCATATCAGGGACATGAACCACCTGATTCTGATTCTCTCCGTCATGCTGGCCACACCCGCCGGCGCCTCGGCGCCTCCGGCCGTGAAGATCCAAAACGACAGCTTCATCCCCACGACGCTGACCGTCACCGCCGGCCAGAGCGTCACCTTTAGCAATGCCGATGACGACGCCCACACCGTTACCGCGACCGACGGCGCCTTCGATTCAAAAGGCCTCGATACGAGCGGCACCTGGCATCACACGTTTGCAAAGCCCGGCGTATACAATTACTTCTGCGAGTTACACCCCTTCATGAAGGGGACGATCGTCGTCAAGGCGGCCGCGCAATGAAGCGCGCCTCATTTCTAGAGCACGTCGCCTGGACGGGCGCCGGGATCGCCTATACGCTTGGCGCCGGAGGCTTGATGACGGGCCGGGCGCTCGCCGGCGCGAGCGCCACCGCGGACTTCGTGCAGATCAGCGACAGCCACATCGGATTTCATCAAGCGGCCAACCCCGACGTCTCCGCGACGCTGAAGATGGCCGTCGACGCGATCAATGCGATGCCCGCGCAGCCGTCGTTCGTCGTGCATACGGGCGACATCACGCACCTCTCGACGCCCCAACAGTTCGACGACGCACGCGCGATACTCTCGACCTTGAAGGCGCCGCTGATCGCGTTGCCGGGCGAGCACGACGTCATCGGTAACGACTTCGCGACGTACCTGTCAAACTTCAAGATACCGCATTCGACGGCGGGAGGCTGGGCGTCGTGGGACCGCAACGGCGTCCACTACGTCGTCTTACTCAACGTCTTCAACTTCGAGAAGATGGGTCTGATGGGCGCCGATCAACTCGCTTGGCTTGCACGGGACCTTTCGGCGGTCGCAAAAACAACGCCGGTCGTCGTCTTTACCCACGTTCCGCTCTACGCGCTTTTCCCGCAGTGGGGCTGGACGACCGAGGATGGTTCGAAGGCCCTGGCGATGCTGCAGCCTTTCGAGCACGTCACCGTCCTCAACGGGCACATCCACCAGATCGTCACGCATCAGGAAGGCAACATCCGCTTTGCAAGCGCCGATGCGACCGCCTACCCGCAGCCAAAACCGGGGGGCGCGCCGAAACCAGGACCGGTGACCCTTCCCCATGACGACCTCCTGCGCGCGATCGGCTATCGCACCGTCGAGATCGATGACGGTAACCTTCGATTCGAGGATCGTCCGCTCGGCTAGCGTGCGCGACGAGCCGCTGGAACTTGCGTTCGAACGCCGGGACGCCGCCGCGTACGAGACGGCCTACGACCGCTTCGGAGGCCGCCTCTACACGACGGCGCTCCGGCTGCTGCGCGACGGCGAGGCCGCTCGCGAGTGCGTGCACGACGTCTTTTTACACGTCTGGCATCGCGAGTCGGCCTACTCCGCCGCGCGCGGCAGCCTGGAGGCATTCCTCGTGACCTGCGTTCGCAATCGGGCATTGATGCAGCTGCGAAGCAGCGCGCGCGGGCGTGCATCCATCAAGCGGCTCGACCCGCCCGGCGAATACACGATTGAGGACGACCCGATCGAACGCGAGCGGATCGGCAGAGCGATGGCCGCGCTGACGAAAGATCAAGCCGACGTCGTGCAGCTGGCCTACTATCGCGGCATGACGCTCGCCGAGGTCGCAACGCACCTTGCGATTCCGCTCGGAACCGTCAAGACGCGGTTGAGCGCAGCGCTTCGCGCGTTGCGGCGTTCGCTGATTCCGGAGCCGGCCAATGGGGTCTAACATGCACGTCGGCGACGCGGCGGAACTCTACGCACTCGGTGCGCTCGATGCGCGCGAACAGGCCGAGGTCGAGGCGCATATCGCCGGCTGTGCGGAGTGCTTGCGGCGAGTCGGAGAGGCAGAGGAGACGCTTCTGGCGCTCGAGCGCGGCAGCAAGGCCGTCGCACCCCCGCGCAGCCGGGGCAACGTTCTGCCGATGGCCCGGCCCCGCAGGACTTTTACCTGGTGGGTGCCGGCGGCGATCGCGGCTGCCTTCATTCTCGGATGGCTGATCCCGCGTTCTACTTCGCAACCCGGCGTCGCAACGCTCGCGATGATCAACAGCCACTTCTCGCACGCGCAGTTCAGCGGCGGCGGACCCCCCGCCAAGGTCATCTACGCGCGCGATCGGTCCTGGTACTACGTTATCGTATCAGGGAGCCGGCGGTTTGACGTCTACGGGATTCGCGCAACGCAATCCACGTTGCTCGGAACGACGGCGCCGCGAAGCGAGACCAGCGAACTCTTCGTCCGAGGGCAACCGCGTTTCGAAAGAGTCGAGCTCCGCGACGGAACTGCGCTCGTTGAAAGCGCGTCGATTCGCTAGACCAACAAGGCCGGTGCTAGCCTACGGCGGACAGTTCGCCTGCTGCCAGGCTTTGAACTTCTCGCACATCTCGGGCGTCCAGCGCGCCCCGGTTCCTGGCGGCGGCATCGTGCCGTTGCTCACGGTACGGTAAATCGCTTCGGCGTACGATTGGACGGCGTCGTAGCTGGAGAGATCGACGCCCAAGCCCTTCATGTGCTCGACGTCGATCTCGGTGAACATGGGGCGGATATCTTTGGCAAAACTGATCGTGCTCTCGTCGTTCATTGGCGGCCTCCCAAATATCCGGGTTGAAAGAAAACGGGTCCCGACGCGTTTCAGGACCCGGATTTGGTTGCGGGGGGTGGATTTGAACCACCGACCTTCGGGTTATGAGCCCGACGAGCTACCGGACTGCTCCACCCCGCGTCGCGACCGATTGAAATACGACGAGCCCGGTTTTGCCCCTGCCGGCGCCGAAGAGCGGCCTCATGACGACCTGCTTGTTGGCAGAGCAAATTCCGAAAATTCACCTGCACTGCCACCTCGAAGGCACGCTGCGCGCTGCGACGTTCGTCGAGTTGGCCGCAAGACATCGCGTGCCGCTGCGGTATCACCCCACGGCGCCGGCCGGGGCGACCGGCCTCGAGCAGCCGCAGGGCGACCCGAACGACCCCTACCGGTTTGGAAGCCATCGCGAATTTCTCTACCTCTTTGCAGCAGTCAGCCGGTCGCTGAAGGATCCGGAAGATTACGCGCGCCTGGCACGCGAGTTCGTCGAGGATGCGCTTGGCCAGGGGGTGCTGTACGGAGAGCTCTTCGTCTCACCGTCCGTCTGGACGTTTTTTCAGCCGGAGCTCGACGTTCGCACGACGATGGAAGCGATCGTTACCGAACTGCGCGCGGCGCGGCCGCGCGCGACGTTTTGGCTGCTTCCGGATCTCACGCGAAACTTCGGCGTCGAGAGCGCGATGGCCACGGCACGGGCGGCGGCAGAGATGTGCGACTTGGATGTGATCGGCGTTTCGCTCGGCGGCGACGAGCGGCGTTTTCCGGCGCGTCTTTTCGCCGAACCATTCGCGTACGCGCGCGCGCAGGGGTTGCACTGCGTGGCGCACGCCGGCGAGTCGGACGGTGCGGCGAGCGTGCGCGATGCCCTCGAACTGCTCGGCGCGGAACGAATCGGCCATGGAATCCGGGCGCTCGAAGATCCAAAGGTCGTCGAATTGCTCGCGGAACGGCGCGCGGCCGTGGAGATCTGTCCGACGTCGAACCGGCTGACCGGTGTGGCTCTCGAGGGACATCCTTATCCGTACGAAGATTTCGCCCGCCAAGGCTGCCTCGTGACGATCGATGCCGACGATCCCGCGCTCTTCAAGACCTCGATTACCCAAGAGTACGCGATCGTGGAAAGGGAGGCCGGCGCGGCAGCCTTGGAGCGTTACGCGCGCGGCGCGGTCGAAGCGTCGTTTGCCCCGGCGCCCGAGAAAGCGACGATGCTCGGCGAAATTGAGCGGGCCGTTGCGGAACTTCGCGAGCAATCGAGAAGTTAGAGAAGGCATGCCCGGCCATTCCCATTCGCACTTCGCCGAGTCGTTCGAAATGTATATGAAGGCGATCTATCGCTTAGAACGCGAGGGGCCTGGCGTCACGACGTCGGCGCTCGCGAGCGAGCTCGGCGTGGCGCCTGCGTCCGTCTCCGGAATGCTGAAGAAGCTGGTAAACGACGGTTTCGTCGAGCACGAGGTCCGCGGCGACATCAAGCTCACGCGCAAGGGGTTGGAGGTTGCCGTTGGCGTCGTCCGGCGCAACCGGCTCGCGGAGCGTTTGCTCACCGACGTCTTGAAGATGCCGTGGGACGAGGTGTACGCCGAAGCCTGCATTCTCGAGCACGCGATCACCGACCGCGTCGAAGAGCGCCTCGTTAACGTCCTCGGCGATCCCCGCACCTGCCCGCACGGCCATCCGATTCCGCCGAAAGACCTCACGGAGCCGATCCGCACCGGCGTCCCGCTCGCCCAGGTCGACCCTGGGAAACGCGTGACCGTCTCGGGCGTCACCGAGCAGATGCCGGAGATCCTGCGCTATCTCGATCAGGTCGGACTGCGCCCCGGCGTCAAGTTGAAGGTGATCGAAAAGGCACCGCTGGGCGGTCCGCTGACGATTGAAGTCGGAGGCGGCCGCCACGCGATCTCTCTCGAGCTGGCGCGCACGGTGATGATCGAGTGACCGTCACACGCTTCCTCATCGCGCTCAACGTCCTCGGGTTTCTTTGGGAGTTGTACGCCGGCGGCCCCGGCGTATTGGGCGGCTTCACGACGCAGCGCAGTCAGAACGTGCTTATCGAAGGCGCGCTGTACCCAGCCGCCGTTCTGCAAGGCGGACAGTGGTGGCGAATCTTCACCGGAGCCTTTTTGCACGGCGGATTGCTGCACATCGGCGTAAATATGCTGTCGCTGTGGTCGGTCGGACGCTTCATCGAGTTTGCGCTGGGGCCGTGGCGAATGCTCTTCGTGTATGTAATTTCGCTGGTCGCCTCCGGGCTCGGCGTCGTCTATTTGAGCAATCCGACTACGCCGACGCTTGGCGCCAGCGGCGCGATATTCGGCCTGTTCGGCGCACTCTTCGCGGTAGGATTCAAACTTGGAAAGCCCGGGATGGATCTGGTACGCGCCAACGTCGGTATTCTCGTCATCAACCTGATCATCACGTTTACGGTCCCGGTCATCTCCTGGCCGGCGCACGTCGCGGGCCTCCTCGCCGGCTTCATCGCGACGTTCGCGATTTACGTGCCGCCGCGCCGAGTCGCGCCGGTCGTCGTCGACGCGACGACCGGGCGAGCGCTCGAGACGGAGTACGAAGCGCCTAACGATCCTCACCCCGCGCCGTGACCGAGACGCTCGAGCGGATCTTCGGATCCGAAGGACCGATCGCGCGAAAGCTGCCGGGCTACGAGCCGCGCCCCGGACAGCTGCAGATGGCCCAGCTCGTCGAGCGCGGAATCTTGGAGAACATTCACACGATCGTCGAAGCGGGAACGGGCGTTGGAAAGTCGTTAGCCTATCTCGTGCCGGCGGTGCGCAGCGGAAAGAAGGTCGTGCTTTCGACCGGTACGATCGCGCTGCAAGAACAGCTCGTATATAAAGACATTCCACTGGTCGAAGCGGCTCTCGGCCGGCCGATTCGCGTGACGCTGCTAAAGGGTCGCTCGCATTATCTCTGTCGCGAGAAATTCGAACGCATGCGCGCGGACCGGCTGCTCGCCCCGTCGCCGTCGATGCAGCGAGTCTGGGACTGGGGAGCTCGCACGCGCACCGGCGACCGCGCCGAGCTTTCGTTTCTGCCCCCGGCCGTCGAATGGGAACAGCTCGATGCCGACGCCGACGAATGTGTCGGGGAATATTGCCCGCATTTCCGCGATTGCTTTTATTTCAATAAACGCGACGAAGCGAAATATGCCGACGTCGTCGTCGTAAACCACGCGCTCTTCTTTCTCGATTTGGCCGGCGGCGGCGGGTTACTCCCGCCGTACGACGTCGCCGTGCTCGACGAAGCACACCAGTGCGAGCGCTGGGCGACCGACGCCGTGACCGCGGTGCTCTCCGGAAGCAGCATCGGACGGATGCTGCGCAAGATGCGCCGCACCTACGAGTTGCCCCCGGCATTCGAAGGCGAGCTCGAAGCCGCCGTCGCCCGATTGGAAACCTCGCTCGCGCGCGTTCCCGGCGATCGCTACCCGCTCGCGGCCAACGAAGAGGCACGGGAGCCGCTGGGAAGCCTTCGCCAAACGCTGTACGATCTTGAGAACTGGCTCTTCGCCAATTGGATGGATGCGCGAAAGCACAAAGGCGGCGGCGACCCGGGCGAAGCCGAGCGCCGGCGTGATTTGATGCTGCGATCGGTCGTCGCGCACGAGGTAGTCATCGATCGGATCGAAGGCGGCTCCGACGAAACGATCGCGTGGGCCGAACGCAGCGACGCCGACGGCCGTTACTCCGTGCATTGCGCGCCGCACGAAGTCGCCGATTTTCTGCGTGCGACGCTCTTTGCGCGGACGCCAAGCGTCGTCCTCACGAGCGCGACGCTCTCGACGAACGGGTCGTTCGATTTCGCGCGGCGGCAGCTCGGAATCGACGACGCACAGGAACTCGTTGCTCCCTCACCGTTCGACTACGCGCGCCAAGCGCGGCTCTTCATCGCGCCGGCCGCATACAATCCGAAGTCCCCCGAGTTCGCGCGCCGCGCCGCGCCACTCGTCGAGGAATGCCTCGATCGCAGCGGCGGCCGCGCTTTCGTACTCTTTACTTCCTACGCCCGGCTGCGCGAAGTTTACGCGCTGCTGCGCGAACGTCTCGCGTATCCGGTCCGCCTACAGGGGCAGTTGCCGCGCTCGCATCTGATCGATTGGTTCCGCCGCACCCCGGGCGCCGTGCTCTTCGGCACCGGTACGTTCTGGGAAGGCATCGACGTCGCGGGCGACGCGCTTTCGTGCGTGATCATCGATCGTCTGCCGTTTCCATCACCGAGCGATCCGCTCGTGATGGCGCGCGTGCGAGCGCTGGAAGCGCGGGGGCTCGACGGCTTCGAGCACTATATGGTCCCCGCGGCGACGGTGCGCCTCAAACAAGGCTTCGGACGCCTCATTCGCAGCGGAAGCGATCGCGGATTGATGGCGCTCCTCGATGGACGCGCCTCCTCGACGCGCTACGGCGCGGAGATCCTTTCGGCGCTCCCGCCGGCCCTGCGCATCGAACATCTCGACGATCTCGCACCCTTTTTTGCACGCGAAGACGTCTCTTGAAGTTACCTATAGCCGCCCTCTGCCTCGTTCTCGCCGCAACGGCGCAAGGAAACGCACTCGCGTGGGGGACGGCGGGCCACGAAGAGATCAACGCCGCGGCGATGCGCGCGCTGCCCTCGAGCGTACCGGCCTTCCTGCAAGCACCGGTCGCTATCGCAACGGTCGAATCACTCGGCCCCGAAGAGGATCGCCTAAAGGGTGCCGGTTACTCGTGGGATCGCGACGACGACCCGGCGCACTACGTCGATCTCGGCGACGACGGCACGATCGCCGGCACGATCTCGATCCACCGGCTTCCCGGCGACATGGAAGCCTACGCAACGCTGCTCGCCGCGGCGGGAACCGATCCGTACCGGGTCGGCTACCTGCCCTATGCGATCGCCGACGGATGGGAGCAGCTTCGTAAAGACTTCGCCTACTGGCGCGCCTTCAACTACCTGCAAACGCACAGCCCGCAGCCCGCAGACCGTCAGCGCTTCGCTAAAGCTCGCCAACTGCGCGAGATGCTGATCGTGCACGACATCGGCCTCTGGGGACACTTCGTCGGCGACGGAAGCCAGCCGCTGCACGCGAGCATCCACTACAACGGCTGGGGAAAGTACGACAATCCCCACGGATTCACGCGAGCGCCGATTCACGCCGCCTTCGAAGGCGCGTTCGTTCGCGAACACGTCACGCCCGCGGGAGTCGGGCACGACGTAACCGCGCCCACGACCGTTCCGCCGGCTCACCTGCTCGAGCAAGGGGAGATCCTCACCGCCGTGGGCGCCTATCTCGCCGCCACGCAATCGCACGTTGAGGAGCTCTACGGAATCGAACGCACCGGCGGCTTCCGCGATGCGAGCCCGGCCGCCGTCGCCTTTGCAACCCAGCGCATCGCCGACGGCGCGCGCGAATTGCGCGATCTCATCCTGCTCGCATGGCAGAACAGCATCGAGGCATCGGTTGGCTACCCTGAGCTTCCGGTGCGCTCGATTCTGGGCGGCAGCGTCGTGCCGGAGGTTCCCTAATAGCTTAGAGAGGCTTGCGCGACGACTTGTCCGCCGTCCATCAACGCAAGCTGATCCATCCGGTGGCTCTTCGGAAGATAGAGCATTGCGACGTCGCCGTGCGGCACGACCTCTCCCAGCATCGTCTGCCGGCCGTCGTGCATCCATGCAACGCGGAGCGTACGGGTGACGTCCTTGACGACGATGACGTACCACTCGCCGCCCGACGCGTACGCGACCGATGCGCTCGAGCCTTCCGGCATCGCCGGCATTGAATGGAACGCGGCGACTCGGTGCCTGGAGCTTGCTAAGCGGTCCACCGCCGCGCTCTGCACGGCCATCGCGTTATGCATCGCCCAGTTCTCGCGCAAGAAGTAGGCCGACGGCAGAACGCCGATCGCGAACGCGGCCGCTACGGCAAGCCACGGCGACTGCGAAAAACTCCACCTCCGCGGAGCCTCCGCCTCCCCCGAAAGCAGACGCTCGATACGCGAACGCAGCGCTGCGGGCGCCTCATAACGAGGTTCGAGCGACGCCGCCAATGCAACGTCCGCCTCCGCCGCGCCGACCGCCTGCGCGCACGCAACGCACTGCGCGATGTGCGCCCGCACCGTGGCGGCCTCGTTTTCATCGACTGCGCCCAGCGCGTAGAGGGCCGCGCGATCGTCGATGTGGCCGTTCACGTCGACCTCTCCGGCGGCGCGCCCGCGGCCAAGGCCGAAGCGAGTTTCCGCAACCCCAGGCTGATGCGGCTTTTGATCGTTCCGAGCGGCTGCTGCAGCTCGGCCGCGATTTCGGTGTGCGTTTTGCCGTCGTAGAACGCCATTGAGAGCGCCGTCCGCTGATCGTCCGGAAGCCGCGCGACCGCGCTGCGCAGACGATCGCGTTCGATCGGATCGCCCGCCTCCAACTCCGCGTGCTCCTCCGCAAGCGATGCCAGCCGCCCACTCAATCGAGCGCGATTGAGCGCCCGCCGGCGCCGAGAGATCGCCTCGTTGCGCACGCAGACCACGAGAAAGCTTCGCAACGAGCCCCGCTTCTCCGAATACGGCGCGCGCGAGCGCCAGAGCTTCGCAATCGCGTCGTGCACGCAATCCTGCGCCTCGTCGCGATTGCGAAGGACGTTGTAGGCCGCCGAATAGAGCAGCGCCGCGTACTGCCGGTACGCTTGCGCAAACGCCGAGCGCTCGTGCGCCGCGAAGGCTATCGCCAAAGCTTCCTCATTCTCCAATGGAACGCTCGATTCGGCCTTGACGGATGGCTGCGTGCCCCCTAATCCTCTTGCGTGACCTCGGTCTTTGCGCGCTCGGCGAGCTCCGCAACGATCGACGAGTCCGCCAGCGTCGTCGTGTCGCCGAGCGTTCGCCCCTCGGCGATATCCCGCAGCAGGCGGCGCATGATCTTGCCGCTGCGCGTCTTTGGAAGCTCCTGCGTGAACGTCACGTACTTCGGCCGGGTGAACTTGCCCAGCCTTGAGGCGACGTGGTCGCGGAGCTCGTCGGCGAGCTCCGCCGAACCGGTCTGGCTGCCCTTGAGGGAAACGAAGGCGTAGATCGCCTGCCCGGTCATCTCGTCGAGTTTTCCGCAGACTGCCGCCTCTGCCACCTTCGGATGGTCGACGAGCGCGCTCTCGACCTCGGTCGTCGAGATGCGATGGCCGCTGACGTTCATTACGTCGTCGATGCGACCCATGAACCAGTAGTTGCCCTCGGCGTCGCGCCGCGCTCCATCCCCCGCAAAATAGAGGTGTGGAAATTTCGCCCAGTAGGTCTGTATGTAGCGCTCGTCGTCGCGCCAGATGCCGCGCAGCATCCCCGGCCACGGCCGCGTCAGCACGGCGTATCCGCCGCCGCCGAGCGGCACCGGCTCGCCGCGATCGTTGACGACGGCCGCCGCGATCCCCGGGAGCGGCCGCGTCGCGCTCCCCGGAAGCAGCGTCGTCACGCCCGGCAGCGCTGAGATCATGATGCCGCCCGTCTCGGTCTGCCACCACGTGTCGACGACCGGCGTTTTGTTCGCGCCGATCCATTCGCGGTACCACATCCACGCTTCGGGATTGATCGGTTCGCCGACCGTGCCGAGCACGCGCAGCGACGAGAGATCGTGGCGCGCGGGATACTCGGTTCCCCACTTCATGAACGTTCGGATCGCGGTAGGCGCGGTGTAGAGGATCGTCACGCGGTACCGCTCGACGATCTCCCAGAAACGATCCTTATCGGGAAAATCCGGCGTGCCTTCGTAGATGACGCCGGTCGCGCCGTTCGCCAGCGGTCCGTAGACGATGTACGAGTGCCCGGTGACCCAGCCGATATCGGCCGTGCACCAGTAGATGTCGCTCTCTTCTTTGAGATCGAAGACCAGCTTGTGCGTCATCGTGACGTGCGTGAGATAACCGCCGGTCGTGTGCTTGATGCCCTTCGGTTTCGCCGTCGTCCCGCTCGTATAGAGAAGAAAGAGCAGGTCCTCGGCGTTCATCGCCTCGGGCGCGCACTCCGACGGCTGCCCCGCGACCAGCTCTTCCCACCAGACGTCGCGTCGTTCGTGCATAAAAACCTCGTCGCCGATCCGCCGCGCAACGATACAGTGCTCGATCGAAGGCGTACGCTCCATCGCGATATCGCAGTTGCGTTTGAGCGGCACCTTATGCCCGCGGCGCCAGCCGTAGTCGGCCGTGATCAACGCGACGCAGCTCGCGTCGTTGACGCGGTCGACGATCGACTCGGGCGAAAAGCCGCCGAAGATCACCGAATGGGGTGCGCCGATCCGCGCGCACGCCAGCAGCGCCACCGGCAGCTCGGGAATCATCGGCATGTAGATCGCGACGCGGTCGCCCTTCTTGATGCCCAGCGTTCGCAGTCCGTTGGCGAAGCGGTTGACGTCTTCGAGCAGTTGCGCGTACGTGATCGTGCGGCGGTCGCCGGGCTCTCCCTCGAAGTAGAAGGCGATCTTCTCGCCGCGCCCGGCGCGTACGTGACGGTCGAGGCAGTTGACCGAGACGTTGAGTTCGCCGTCGCCGAACCACTTTGCGAACGGCTCGTTCCACTCGAGCGTCGTCGTGAAGGGCTTGCTCCATTCGAGCTTGCGCGCCCACTCTGCCCAGAAAGCGAGGTAGTCCCGATCGGCTTGCTCGTACAGGCCGGCGCTCGCATTCGCTTGCTTTGTGAATTCCGGCGATGGTGGAAAGCGGCGGCTCTCCTCAAAGAGCGCCTCGATCGCATGGTTCATGACGCGAGTTACGAGGGCCGAACGGTCATGCCTGCCGAATCTTTACGCCAGGAAACCATGCTGCCCGCACTCGTCCTTGCGGCGCTCATCGCGCCCGCGCAAACGGGGCTCGCAACGATTCGATACGATGCGCCCCCGCCGAACTTTGCGATTCCAACGAAGCACGGAACGCGTTATCTTTACGACCTGCGCGGCCACGTCGTCATCGTCGACTTTTGGGCGAGCTGGTGCGACGTCTGCACGAAAGAGTTGCGCGATTTCGTTCGCGCAAAGAAGCTCTATGGCGGCCGCGTGGACGTCGTGACGATCTCCAATGAGGATCCGGGCGTCGCGGCGAGCTATCTGCAAACGTGGGAGATCCACTTGCCGCTCGTCGAGGACGTGCAAAGTGCCATCTCGCGCCTCTACTCGGTCTCGAGAATCCCGGTCACCCTCGTTCTCGATCCCAGCGGGGCCGTCTCGTACGTCTCCGTCGGCGGGCTGAGCTGGGAGGAGCTCACCCAAGCAGTCGAGCGCGCCCAAGCATCCCCTACGGCTAGCACTCGGGCCTCCGGAGTGCTACAGTAGGGGGCGTGATAGAAAGCGGCGGCCTCGACAAGCGAAAGGCCTACATCCTGGCGACGGTCGTTTACGAATATATAGCGACCGCCGAACCGGTCGGTTCCCAGGTGCTGACTCAGAAATACAACCTCGGTATCAGCTCCGCGACCGTCCGCAACGAGATGGCGGAACTTGAGGCGGGCGGGTATCTGACCCAACCTCACACCTCGGCCGGGCGGATCCCCTCAGACGCCGGATACCGCACCTACGTAGACCAGTTGATGCAGCCCGAGGAGTTGAACGAGAGCGAGCGCCGCCGCATCCGCGACGAGCTATCCGACGCGACCCGCGAGCTTGACGAGATCATCGATCACACGACGCGCCTGCTCGGCCGGCTCTCCAATAACCTCGCTTTCGTCACCAAGCCGCAGCAAGAGACGCCCAGCTTCAAGCACATTCAGCTGATCTGGCTCTCTCCGCACACGGGCGTGGCGATCGTCGTCACCTCGCTCGGCGTCGCCGCGCAGAGCCTCTTCGAGCTTGGTGCCGAGGTGCCGCCCGACGACCTCACCCGCCTTTCCAACGCGCTCAACGCGCGCCTTACCGACCGCTCGATGCGTGACGTTACCGAAGCCGAGATCGCCCGCGCGGCCGCTGCGGCGGGCGTCTCCGACGATCTGCGCCTTGCAGTCGTCAACGCGTGCCTCTCGGCGCGCGCGAGCGAACAGCCGACGATTGCCGCCGCCGGCGCGCAGAATCTGCTCGACCAGCCGGAGTTTCAGGATTTGCGCAAGCTGCGCTCGATTCTGCGGATCATCGAAGAGCAGAAGACGCTCTATCAACTCGTTGCCGATGCGATGACCGCCGAGACCGCCAGCGTCAAGATCGGGCACGAGCTGGGCAGCGAGGAGCTCGCCGACCTCTCGATCGTTACCGTTCCTTATCGCTTCGGCCCGCACGCGCTGGGAATGCTCTCGATTCTCGGGCCGCGGCGCATGCCGTACGCGCGTCTGCTGGCGCTCGCTTCGGGAACGGCCGAGACGCTAAGCCATCGGCTTTCGGACGTCGATCACATAGCTTAGATGCCCGCCACGGATTACTACGAGACCCTCGGCGTTGCTCGTAACGCTTCGGGGGATGAGATTAAGCGAGCCTATCGCAGCCTTGCGCGCCAGCATCATCCCGACGTTGCCGAGGATAAGTCGAAGGCCGAGCATCACTTCAAAGAGATCAATGAAGCCTACGAGGTGCTCTCCGATCCCAACAAGCGGGCGCAGTACGATCGCTTCGGCGTCGCCGGCAACGGTGCGTCGGCCGGCCCGGGTGATTTCTTCGGAAACGGCGGCTTCGGCGACATCTTCGACATGTTTTTCAGCGGCATGCGGGGGCCGCAGCCGCGTCACGCGGGGCCCGAGCGCGGTTCCGATCTCCGCTACGATCTCGAGATCTCGCTCGAAGAGGCATTCGCCGGGACGACCAAAGAGATCGCCTTCAACCGCCTCGGGCAGTGCGAGACCTGTAAAGGAAGCGGCGCAAAACCCGGCACGATCATCGCTCCCTGCGACCGCTGTCGCGGCACGGGAACGATGCGCTCGGTGCGGCAGACCCCGCTTGGGCAGATCGTTACGCAATCTGCGTGCACGCGGTGCGGCGGCGAGGGCCATATCATCTCCGCGCCATGCGAAGGCTGTAACGGCCAAGGCAAGATCGAACACGAAGCGCACCTTAGCGTCAACATTCCGGCCGGCGTCGACGACGGCTCGCGAATTCGCATCGCCGCCAACGGCGAGGCCGGTTCGCACGGCGGACCGCCCGGAGATCTTTACGTATATCTGCGGATCACGCCGCACAAGCTCTTCCGTCGCGAGGGCCGCGATACGTTCGTCGACGTGCCGGTGAGTTTTCCATCGGCCGCGCTCGGCGCGACGATCGAGGTTCCCTCACTGCAAGGGGAGGTCGAAGTGACGCTGCCGCCCGGCACCCAATCGGGCACGCGTCTACGCTTGCGTGGGTTCGGGATGCCGAGCGTGCGCGGCTCGCAGCACGGCGACCACCACGTGACCGTGCACATCGTCGTCCCGACGAAGATGAACCGCCAGCAGCGTGAAGCGCTCGAAGAGTACGCGCACGCAGGCGGCGACCTCATCGACGAGCGCAGTTTCTTCGAACGCGTGAAGGACGCGTTTCGCCCGGAGTGACCGCCGCGCGCCGCTTCTTCGTCGAAGGCGCGAAAGAGATCGGAAGCGTGGTAGAGATCGAAGGAACCGACGCGCACAAGATCGAGCACGTTCTGCGTTTGAGGGCCGGCGACGAGATCGCACTGATCGATTCGACTGCGCGAACCTTTACCGCATCGATCCTCGAAATCGCGAGATCCGTCCGTGCCCAAATCAGCCGCGAAATCGAAGAAGCAGCGCCGGCCGAGACGTTGCAGATCGACGTCGCACAGGCCGTTCCCAAAGGCCAACGCATGGAGTTCGTCGTCGAGAAAGGCACGGAGCTCGGCGTCGAGGCCTTTCTGCCATTCGTCTGCGAGCGCAGCGTGCGGCGCGAGGTCGGTGCCGAGAAGCTCTCTCGCTGGCGTAGAGTCGCGCGTACGGCGGCCGCGCAGTGCGGCCGCAAGAGGATTCCGCAGATTCTCGATCCACTCGATTTCGACGGGCTGCTCGCGCGCTTTGGCGAGTACGAAGCCATCCTCTTCGCTTGGGAGCTGGCCGTCGCGGCGCCGCTCCACGAGCGCCTGCGCGAGGCCCTCCCGGCCCACGGGCGAGTCCTGGTCGTCGTGGGGCCTGAAGGCGGCTTCACGCACGCCGAAGCCGAGCTTGCCGCCGGGAAGGACGCCGTGATGCTCTGGCTCGGGCCGCGCGTGCTGCGCACCGATACCGCCGCGCTCGTGTTGCTGGCGGTGATTGGGTCCCTGGCGTCGTAGAGTCTGCGGTTGCGCATGCCACTCCCGTTTTCGATCGTTATCCCCACCTATAACGAAGCCGCCGGCATCGAGAAGCTGTTGCGCGCGCTCGCCCAGACGTTTGCGGAAAACGGCCTCGACGGTGAAGTCATCGTCGTCGACGACAACTCGCCGGACGGCACCGGCGCGATCGTCGACCGGCTCTCCAAGGATTTGCCCGTGCGCTGCCTGCACCGCGCCGGCAAACTCGGCCTTTCGAGTGCCGTGATCGAGGGCTGGGCGATCGCGCGTCGCGAATCGGTGGCGCTCGGCGCGATGGATGCGGACTTCAGCCACGACGTCAAGGCCCTGCCGAAAATGGCGGCCGCGCTCGCCTCCGGCGAGTACGGCTTGGCTGTCGGAAGCCGCTACGTCGCCGGCGGCGGCATCGAAAACTGGCCAAAACGCCGCATCATCACCTCGCGCGTCGCATGTTGGCTCGCGCGTCCGCTGACGAGCGTGAAGGACGTGACGAGCGGCTTCTTTCTCGTCCGGCGCGAGGCGCTCGACGGCGTCCAACTCGATCCGATCGGTTTCAAGATCGGGCTCGAAGTGATCGCGAAAGCGCACTATGGGAAGGCCGTCGAGATTCCGTACGTATTCACCGACCGTGTCGCCGGTCAATCGAAGCTCAACGAACGCGAGATCTTCAATTACCTTCGGCAGCTGCGCAGGCTCTACTCGGCCTGGCTGCTCCCGAAAGCGTCAAAGGAGCGGCGTTCGAATGCCAAGGCCTGACTGGCTTCCCGCGCGCCGGGCGAAGGAGCCCGAGGCGGGCGAGGCCGCGATGTGGAGCAAGTGCCAGAAGTGCGGTGAGGTCCTCTACCGGCGCGATCTCACAGCGAATCTTTTCGTCTGCTCGCGCTGCGGTTATCACTTTCGGATGCATGCCTACGATCGCATCGACTCGATCGCCGACAACGGCGATTTCACCGAGATCGGCGGCGACGTGCTCCCCCAAGATCCTCTGGGCTGGACCGATAAGCGCACCTATCCCGCCAAACTCAGCGCCGATCGCGAACGCAGCGGCATCTCCGAATCGGTCGTCTGCGGCTTCGCCTCGATCGGCGGCCATCGGGTGGCGCTTGCGATCATGGACTTTCACTTTCGCGGCGGCACGATGGGACAGGTCGCCGGCGAACGCATCACGCTGCTGCTGGAAGAGGCGCGGCGCCAGCGCGTTCCCTGCATCATCTTTTCTGCCTCGGGCGGCGCCCGCATGGAAGAGGGCATGCTCGCGCTGATGCAGATGGCCAAGACGACCGCCGCGGTTTCGCGCTTCATGGATGAGGGAAATTTTTTCGTCGTGGTCTTGACCGATCCGACCAGTGGCGGCGTCTCCGCCTCGTTCGCATTCCAAGCCGACGTCATCGTGGCGGAATCGAAGGCGATGATCGGCTTCGCCGGGCGCCGCGTGATCGAGCAGACGATTCGCCAGCGCCTCCCCGACCAATTCCAGACGGCCGAGTTTCTCTTGGAAAAGGGCGCAATCGACATGGTCGTCGACCGGCGTAATCTCAAAGAGACGCTGGTGCGCCTGCTGGAGTACGCCGGGCATGAGTAACAATCTGATCGTCGAGCGCGAGAAGCGGCTCGTCGAACTGGAGCGGCGCATCTCAGAGCTGCGGGAATCTTCGGCCGCGCAGGCGCTGGATATGTCCAGCGAGATCGGCGCCCTCGAGCAGCGCTACCAGCAGATCCTGCACGAGTTCTTCGGGACGCTCACACCCTGGGAGAAGGTGCACATGGCGCGCCATCCCAACCGCCCGACCTCCCTCGACTACATCGCACGCTTTGACCGCTTCGACGAGCTGCACGGTGACCGTCACTTTCGCGACGACCCCTCGATCGTCGGCGGATTTGCCATGCTGCGAGATCGCCCGGTGATGCTCATGGGCCAGCAGCGAGGTCGCGATACCAAGGAGAATCTGCGGCGGAATTTCGGCATGCCCGCACCCGAAGGATACCGCAAGGCGACGCGCCTCGCAAAGCTCGCCGCTCGCCTGCGTCTGCCGATCGTGACGTTCGTCGATACCAAAGGCGCCGATCCCGGCATCACCTCAGAAGAGCATGCGCAATCGGAGGCGATCGCCGTCTGCCTGCAAGCCTTTTCGAGGGCGTCCGTGCCCATCGTCACGACCGTCATCGGTGAAGGCGGCTCCGGCGGTGCGCTGGCGCTGGCAATTGCCGATCACGTGATGATGCTCGAGCACAGCACGTACTCGGTCGCCTCGCCGGAAGGCTGCGCGGCGATTCTTTGGTCCGACGCGAGCAAAGCGGAAGAAGCGGCGGCGCGGTTGAAGTTAACCGCCCATGACTTACAGCGCTTCGGCATCGCGGATGAGATACTCCCGGAGCCGCTGGGCGGGGCGCATCGAAACGCGCAGGAGATCGTGACGCGAACGCTCGATGCCGTGGATTCAGCTTTACAGCGCTTGACCGCATTATCTCCGGAGATGCTCTTGGAGCAGCGGTATCGAAAGTATCGTCGACTTGGTGAATGGCAGGCAGAAAGCTTAGAGCCCGCACGAACGGCGCGCTAACGCGTGCTCGTCCCGTGCTCGTCGCCGCCGGTCGCGCTATGACTGCGGCGGTCGTATTGCTCGTCGTTACGCTCGTGATCGTGCAGTTCGTACGTGCGATCGGCCAGAACGTCGCGGCGGCGCGTCAGCTTTCGTCGCTCCGGGCCGACATCGCTTCGCTCGAACGGCAGCGAGACGAGCAGCAGCGCGAGCTGCACCGCCTTCGCGATCCCGAGGGTGCCGTCCCCGAGATCCACGACCGTCTGCGCCTGGTCAGGCCGAACGAGGCTCTCGTCTTCATCTCGCCCGCGCCGGCCCCGGCGGCGACCGCGACTCCGTGAACGATACGGCGAACGGCATCGTAATCAACCTCAACGCCTATGGCGCACTCGTCCGGCTCGAGGGCGGCGATCTCGCCAGCGCCAGCGCCTCCGACGTCCAGTCGCATCAAGAGCAGTACCAGCGGTCGCTCCTGCGGCGCAAACGTCTGGCCTTCGAGGTCCGACGGGAGGGCCGCCGCTGTGCCGTCTCGCTCGCGCCGCAGATTCGGGACGACGAGCTCGAAGAGCAAATTGCTTCATATCTCAAGAGCACCGAGGAGTGGGAGCCTGCCGATGCCATGCCTGCCGCCGAGCGACACTTCCTACGCAAGAAGCGCCGCGCCGCGCTTTTTGCGACCCGGCCAGAAGCCTAGCTCGCCGGCGCCCGTTCGATGAGCAAACGATATGCCGTCATCTCGGTCGGCACGAACTCGACGCGCTTGCTGCTTGCCGACGTCGAGCCGGAGAAGCCGCGCATTGAGGTCGCACGTTCGACCGGAACGCGCATCGGCGAAGGCTTGGGCGAGCGCGGCCACCTCGCCGACGAAGCGATGGCCCGAACGCTCGATGCGATCGCCCAGCTCCAGCGCGCAATCCGCGGACACTACGTCCGGCTCTTCGCGATCTCGACGAGCGCCTTGCGCCGCGCCGACAACGGCGAGGCCTTCGCGCAGCGCGTGCAAGAGATGCTCGGCGTACCGCTACGGATTCTCTCGGGTGAAGAAGAGGCGATTGCTTCCTATCGCGGAGGGCTGACTGCTTTCGGAGCGCTGCGCGGCGAGCGCGCCGGCGTCCTCGATGTGGGCGGCGGCAGCACCGAATATGCCGCGGGGACGTCGACCGAACCGGAATCGGTGATTTCATGCGAGATCGGCGCCGTACGCTTGACGGAGGCCGTGCCCGAGCTGCGCGGCGCCGGCGGCGCCGCCGGCGAGGATGCGGTCGAACGCGCTCGCGAGCTCGCAAGAGAAGCGCTGAGGCCGCTTGCCGAGCAGCCCGCAGTTGAACGGCTCGCGTTCGTCGGCGGGAGTGCGACGACGACCGCGGCGATCGTGCGCGGCAAGCGAACGCTGCTGCAGGCTTTTCCGCTCGACCGCGCCGCGCTGGCGCGCGTGCTCGAGATGCTGCTGCCGATGCCGCTCGAGGAACGCAAAAAGGTCGAAGGGATGAAACCGCAGCGCGCCGACATTCTGCCGGCCGGCATCATCGTGCTCGAAACGGCGATGGAGCTGCTCAAGTGCGAGAAGGCGGTCGCAACCGCGGCCGACCTGTTGCTCGGCGTGCTGCTGCAGGAGCGCGATGCAGGACAACGCAACGCCGCCCCCGCAGCACCGAAAGCCCGAAGAGGATTCCGCCGATGAACGATCCGCAGATTCACGAACATATCGAAAGTCTGATTGCCGAAGAGCATCGCCTGCTCGAGCACGGCGAGAACGGTCATCTCACCGAAACCGACCACGCTCGCCTCGACGAGATCACCGTGCGGCTCGATCAGTATTGGGATCTGTTACGCCAGCGGCGCGCCCGTCGCGACGCGGGCCAGGATCCGGACGTGGCGGATATGCGCGGCGGCGAGGTCGTCGAACACTACCAGCAGTGAGCCGCTCCGCCGTGGGATGGTGGTGGAATAGGCAGACACTACGGACTTAAAATCCGTTGCTCGAAAGAGCGTCCGGGTTCGACCCCCGGCCATCCCAAAAAAAAATTGCTATACGCCATATAGCTTTTTCGTCACCTATGCCCGTCTAAAGCCTCCTGACTCTAACATTTTTCTAACCGCGTGGCGAGTGCTGGCCGACCAGCGAATCCAACGTGCTCGCGGCTTGCGCGTCCCGTTCCTCGTAGACGTGGAGATAACGCTCGCTGGTAATGCGGATATCCGCATGGCCGAGTCTTTTGGATATCACATCGATCGGAACGTGGGATTTGGCGAGCAGCGAGGCATGCGTATCCCGCAAGCAGTGGAGTGTGATCGGTTTTACTTTGGCCCGCTCCGCTAACTCAATGACCCGGGTTCCAAAGCTCCGAGGGTTTACCGGCGATCCGTCAGGGCGGGCAAAGACGAGGCCGTCGTCTTTGTATCCCTTGCCGAGAAGGCCGCGCTCGGTTTCCTGTCTCTGGCGATGCTCTTCCAACATCGTTACGAGCGGTTTTGGCAGTGCGACCGTGCGCGGCTTGCCGTTTTTCGGTTCCTTGAAGAGCAGCCCTCGACTCTGGGTTCTTGCGAGCGACCGCCGGATCGTGACTCGGTTGGATTCGAAGTCGACGTCCGACCACTGCACACCGAGGACCTCGCCGCGCCGGGCTCCGGTGTAGATCGCAAATGCGACCGCCGCTGCGAACCAGGGCTCGGCGGTCAGTCCTCCGCAGCGCAGTGCGCGAAGTGACGGGTTCTGCGCAGCCTCAAGAAGTTGCGCGACCTCTGCTTCGTTGAGCGCGACGGGTTCAGGCTTCGGCGCTTCTGGAAGTTCCTCGGCAGGGATCAACGCTGCCACGTTCCGAGCGATGACATCGCGCCGTATCCCGAAGTTCAAGACGGCTCGCGTGAGATCGTGAAGGTGACGAACGCTACGTCCGGCTAGCGGCTTCCCGGCGCTTCCTAACGCCGACCACTTCGCATACGCATCGAGCAGATGCCCTCGGCGTAGATCGCGAACCTTGACGTGCCCGAACGCCGGCGTTAAGTAGCTCTTGCCGTAAAGCTCGTACCGCTCGTAGGTTGAAACAGCAAACCGCTTTTCCTTGATCTGCTTTTGTTTGTGCTCCATGAACGTGGCTAGTAAGTCTCCGAACGTAAGGTTTGGATCGCGGACGCACTCTGCGCCACGGGCTTCGGCTTCGAGCTTTGCAAGTCTCGCTTCGGCCTCCGTTTTGTTCAGGTCGCGGAATGTTCCGGTGATCTGCGCCGTCTGCCGTTGACTCGCGGCCCCTCGTAGGCATAACGGTAGCGTTCGGCTGCGACTCGTTTTAAGTACCCCATGCTAGGCGTGTCCTTTCACGGGGGTTCCGGTGCCGCCAGGTTCGCCGTTAACGTCCAGAAAGTCCCGCAGAGCCTCTTTAGGTATCAGAAACTTCTGCCCGAGCCGAATGTTGCGGATCGCTCCATTCTTGAGAAGCTCGTAGGTCGCGTTACGCCCCAGGCGTAGAAAAACTTGCGCTTCCTTTGGCGTCAAGACATCCGGGAGCTTGTCGTAGCGAGCGGTTGTGGCTTTCCGTGCCCTCGGACGTTGGCGTGGGCCGCTGACGTCGCCCTCGCCACGATCGAGCCCGGGAAGTGTCTGTTGCCGCTCGCGCGCGGTTATCACGCCGCCTGCGTCTCGCCAGCGACCTTTCATTTCCATTCTTAGATCCTCAAAAACAAAAAAAGCCCGCATTATTATGCGTGCGAAAGTCGAACGTGATTCGTCACCCTCATTATACCGCGCAGCCCGTTGCGGCGCACGGGCCGGGGTTGATTTCATTTTAGCGTCCGCGTCCAGGGCTCGCTTCGCTCGACCCTTAAGGGCAGACCCTGGACCCGGCCGCGTTCTGCAATGAATCCGGCCGTGCGCCGAGCAAGGAAAAGGCAGGAAGGGCCGCTAGCGGTCCATCGCCATCGAAGCACGTGTCCGATCCATAGTCCGCCGCTCCTTGCGGATCGCAAGCTCCAGGTCTCGTCGCAGCGCTTGCGGCACCGCGTCGTAGGCTTCACGTACCGAACGCGCCAACTCGCCGAGCGACGTGCTGACGACTGCGCCCTCGCATTCTACCTTCGCAATGCCGGCGCGTTGCAGCACGCTCAGCTGCGTCTCGAGCTTCGGTATGTCGTCCCGCAGCGCGGTCCGCGCTTGGCGCATCTGCGCTTCGAGGCCGAGCGACGCGCTGACGTAGTCGCGATAGAGCCGTCCGTCGTTGAGGGTGCGCTCTCGAACCTCCTGGGCACGCCCACTTTCAAAGTCGCGCATCGCCTTGCCGAGGGAAGCGTCGTAGCGAGCCCGGTGCTCGGTATGGAGCTTCACCACTTTCTTCGTCGCTTCATTGCGCGCAAACGGATTCCAGGACTGCTGCTCTTTTCTCAGCCGCGCCAGCTGTGCGCGCTCCTCCGCCGTGAGCTGCGCTGCCCCGCTGACGCGTGCCTCGATCTCTCTTCGCTCCGACGCGAGTGCCTCATCAGCCGAGGGCGGGCAAGCTATACGGGTCAAGTTCTGCCGTTGTGCGTGCGCGCGATCGTAGCGGGCCCGTTCATCGGCGCGAAGGACTTCCAAGCGCTCCCGGATCCGGTCGAGCGTTATGGGCTGCGTCAGTGCTTTCGTCGCCCGCTCGCGCCGGCTATCCATTGGAGCCTCGAGTCCGTCCAGAACTCGCTGCGCTCCAAGATCACCAGCGTGCGCCCGTTCCGTGACAAAGGAGCGATAATTCATCGGCTTTTCCTCCCGTACGAGATTCCGCTCCGATCCCAGCACAATCTTGGTAGTCTCCCAGCGCACTCGAGCGATGTCGTACTCGCGGGCGCGCCGGCGATCGATGATGGCCTCGATCGACCGGTACGCGAGTTGCCGTAAGATCGCACCGCGCGCGGCCAGCCGCGCCACGGCGCGCAATAACAGGCGCGCTTCGCGGCGCCGCTTGGCCTCGCACTGGCGCTGCATGCGCTCGCGCTTCCACGCAGCCTCCCGGCGCGCCGACGTCGCTCGGTGGCGCTCGGCGAAGAAGCGGTCGCGGTACTCCGTGAACTCCGAGCGAATCCTTGCGCAGTCGACGATCCGTTGTGCGTCGCGTAGCGCCCAGCGCGGGTCGGTGCGGGCCTCACGCTCGGCGCGATCGCGCAGAACGCTTCGGCTGCGCTTGGGCGGTTGCTCCGGCGTAAACGGGCAGGGGCCGAAGCGTTGCTCAAGTGCTGCTTTCTTGCAGCGCGGATGAATCCGTGACGCGCTACAGCCCGGAGCGCCAGCATCGCGTCCCTGTGCAAACGCGAGTCCTTGAACGCGCGTGCCGCGACGGATCAGCTTGACGACGATGCCATGACTCTCGAGCCGCTGCGTCAGGTCGTTCCAGGAGCTCGCGCAGTCGACTGCTCCCAAGATCGTAGCCCGCGCGTCCTGCGCCCATCGCGTCGCGTCGATCGTCTCCCTTACCAGCTCGCGCGAGGGTGTGAACGCGCCAAAGCGTCGTTCGAGAGCTGGCAAAGCGCAACGCGCATCGATCCGTGACGCCGCGCAGCCCGGCGCGCCGCGCTCGAACCCCTCGGCGAATGCCAGGCCTCGTATCCGATCGCTGCGCCGGACCGGCTTCGCGACGACGCCGTGGGAGGCAAGACGCTGATGCAGGTCGCTCCAGTCCTTCGCGCGATCGACGGCATCCAGCACGTAGGGACGCGCGCTCTCCTGCCACGGTAGCTCGCCGCGCTCGTGTAGCTGACGGTACGCGCCGTCGCTCAAGCGCCGCTCTGGATCCGGCGGCGGGGCATAGAGGTGCCGCTCCCGCTGCACGGTATCGCGGTTATGCCGGCCCACGACGATCTCCCAGCCACGCTCGGCCGCGATCTCGGCGCAGACGCGCTCGCGCTTGATCCGCTCCTGCCACAAGTCGTTCGCCTTGCCGTCCGGGCCGATGCGATTGGCGATGACGTGGGCGTGGTAGTTATCGGTATCCTGGTGCACCGCTAGCACGTATTGGTTGCGCTCCATCCCGATCGCTCTGAGCAACCGCTCCGCGTCGCTGACGACCTGCTCGCGCGTCGGATGCTCGCCTTTGGCGTAGGCGACGATGAGGTGGTAGACTGGATCCTTGCAACGTCGTGAGAGTGCTGCGACCGCTTCCATTTCGAGTGCGGCCGTCTCGACCGACGTCACACCGCGCAGCTCCACCCACGCCGCCTTCTTCGGTGCACTTGCATACCCGATGCCATCTCCGAATGAACGTCCAGCCTGCACACAGGCGCGCTCGTGAGCATGCTCGGTGATGTAATTAACTCCCGCTGCGAAGGTGCGGTTGTGGGACCGCGCAGGCACCGACTTCGAGATCATGACGTCACCTCGTTGCAAAAGAAAAAGCCCCGCGCGAACGATTTCGCATCGGGACCTTTGAGTTACATCCGCATTATAATGCGGACATAAGTCGAGTACGTTCTCTTAGGCCCAGTATACCACGAACGCAACTTTCCCGCTATGCTTTTCTGTGCGGTGACTCATCGCGACGCGTTGCTTCGGTTGAGCGATTTTCAAAACGCAAGCCGGTGGTTGTGCGTACAGACGCACTACCCGACGAGACAGACGAGGTCGCGGGCTCCCGCCCGCTCAGCTCGTGCGTTCGCAAACGGCGGCATCGTTGCAGGCTGCCTGCATGGCTTCTAAAGGGATCGGGTAAACCTCTAACAGCCTCAGAGTTTCGGAGGCGCGGTTCGCCCACTGCTGACCTCACCGCTTAGCCGCCGCCGGGATTACGCGTCCTACTGCTGCTTCGGCCAAATTTCCGGCCCTTCGAGCAGCCGCGATCGGCCTTTCATCGACGACCGCAGGCGCGCGCACCGGCCGAGGCGTTGGAGTCGCCACGATCAGCACAGCCTGGAAAGTTGGACTAGGCGGATCGTTCCGGAGGCATCCTGAGCCACGGTGCGATTCCCAGCGACATCGGTTTGGCGTTTTGGGAATGGAAGGAGGAGCCGCCAGCTTGCCGAATCTTAACGGGTTGCTCCAAGGAAAACAAATAAGGAAGGCCGCCGTGACCGGCCCAGGGAGGACTGAGCAATGCTACGAGGCCTCACGCTCCTGTTCCTAATTACGATGTTTGTCGTGGTGTTAAGCCCTGGCGGCGCAGCCATAGGGCGGAAAGGTGCTATTCCGGCCCAACCCTACGGAAGATTCGTAGCCCCAGGTGGCCACGCCCACGCCAGGCCCCATTTACTGGTATTACGACAATGCACCCACGCCCAGTCCATATCCCAGCGCATGGGCCGCGATTAACGGCGCCTTCGCCGCAGGAAACGTCTACAACACCGGCACCGGGGGATCGGGATCGTTGAAATCCGGCCTTGGCGTCCTCAACACCGGATTGTGCAACTTCCTCTGCTTCGGTGCCCCCGGCAGTCCATCGCCTGCCGTGTTCGTGCTTGGGAATGACGTCGACCATATAAACTTTACTTCATTGACGATTCTGGGCGCGCCGGACGACTGCACCACTCATTGCCCGGGCGGCGTCCCGAACAGTGTTTATGGCATTACATTTTACGAAAACTCGTCTTACAGCTATTTCGCGGCGGTCGACAGCCATGGAAACCTCGGGATCTATAGCGACGTTATCGCCGGGCAGACCGTCGTCGCCGGTCAAGCGAACACGAACGCGTATCCTTCTCCTACCCCTGGCGCGCTTGTTTCGCATACCGGCGCCGGAACAGGCGAGCTGCTTATGGGGGACTCAGCCAACTACGTAAGGTGTGATTATGGCGAAACGACCACAAGCGCGCTGACGTGCAATGCACCCGTGACCGTGACGGCGCCCTTGAAGGCCGCCAAGTCGCCGACGTCCTCGACCGGGCCCGTGCCGCCTTGCTACGACTATACTGGCACAGCCTGCGGAAGCGCCTTCCACATCGTCAAGAATACGAGCGATCCCGGGGTGACGACGAACGGCCAATGCAACCCGAATACGTGGTGCAGTTTGAGCGGCAATAGTATCACACTATCGTCTGCCGCGCAGTTCACCAGCAATACCTATACCTGCGCGTTGAGTTCTTCCTCCTCAACTTACCAGCTAAGCTTGATGGTTAACAATCAGAGCACAACCGGTTTTACGATCCAAGCGTACAATCCTAACGGCACCATACTCGGCGGCACCCCTCTCTTCATCCAGTATGCGTGCTCGGGGGATTAGGCGTCGACGTAGCTTGCGCCGATCAGCTTTAAGAAAGGCTTAGCCGTGCCACGAGCGCTAGCGCTTCTATTCCTAATCACGATCTTCGTCGTGGCGTTCAGCCCTGGGACCGCGGCGGGAGGCGGGAAAGGTTCTGTTCCAACCCAACCGGACGGGAGACTCTTAGCCCAGGTCGCCACGCCCACGCCAGGCCCCCTTTACTGGTATTACAATAATGCACCCACGCCCAGTCCATATCCGAGCGCATGGGCCGCAATTAACGGCGCCTTCGCCGCTGGAAACATCTACAACACCGGGACGGCGCCCGGAGGATTTGGTTCCCCACCATCCGGCCTTAAGGTCCTCAACACGGGATTGTGCAACTTCCTCTGCTTCGGAGCACCCGGCCACCCATCACACCATGTCCTGGCATTTGGGTCTGACTATAATGCATATTCGTTCACGCATCAGGGTGCCGCGAGCGACCATAGCGTGGCAGGCATCCTGAATCAAGTTTACGCCGTTGCGGTATTTGTCAGCGGGTCGCCGGACGAGCTCCACTATGTTGCGATCGACGGCAATGGAAATTTCGGCGTCGACAACAACGTTATCGCGGGAGCGACTGTCGTCGCTGGACAAGCGAACACCAATCCGTATCCTTCTCCAACCCCCGGTGGTGGCTCGCTTGTTTCGCATACCGGCGCCGGGACAGGAGAGCTGCTTTTAGGAGACTCGGCCAACTACGTAAGATGCGATTACGGCGAGACGACTACGAGCGTGCTGACGTGCAACGGGTTCGTGACGGTCAGAGCACCCTTGACGGCCGCCGAATCCGCAACGTCTTCCACCGGACCAGTACCGCCTGGCTACGCGCAGGACGGCACGAACACCGCGGGCAGCTTCCACATCGTCAAGAATACGACCGATCCCGGGGTGAAAATTTCTTCCATGGTCAGCTGCGCGCCGAAGACGTGGTGCAGTTTGACAAATAATAGTATCGCACTATCGTCCGCTGCGCAGTTCACCAGCACGAACTATTCCTGCGCGTTGAGTTCAACCACATCCTATAAACTGATCTTGATGGTTAACGGTCAGACCACAACCGGTTTTACAATTCAAGCGTACAACGGCGATCCTCTCGCGAGCATAAACACCGGCACCCCCCTTGGAATCGAGTACGCATGCTCTGGAGAATAGCGTGGGAGCTAATTTACTCGAAGCTGGGGGCCAGACTTGCGCCGTCGCAAATGGTAACTGCGCCATGAAGCTTGAGATTGCACTTCCGCCGAGTGCGCGGCAAATCGCGTACGGCGCGTTGATGGTCCTCACGGTGGCGTGCAGCCGACCGAATGCGGGCATCCCGTCGGCGGCGGCGGTGTCGACACACGCCGAGCTCGGTACTGCCGATAGTCTAGGCAACCTCGCGAGGCACGACGCCGATCGCGGGAGGTATCCGCAAGCGCCGCTGATCGATGTCGGCGGCACCCTCTACGGTACGACGAATAATGGCGGCGCGTTTCGCAGCCGTAAAACCTGCCACGGCGGTTGCGGAACCGTCTTCAGCATTACGACCAGCGGCGTCGTCAAGGTGCTGCACAGTTTTGGGAACGCCCAGGACGGGCAGTATCCCGCGGAGGCGGGCCTGGTCGACGTCGGCGGTACGCTCTACGGCACGACCAGTGAGGGTGGCGCCTTTGGCGGCGGAACCGTCTTCTCAATCACGACGGATGGCGTCGAGAACGTCTTGCACAGCTTCGGTGGGCAAGGAGACGGCACCGATCCGATCGGCGGGTCGTTGCTCGAAGTAAGAGGAACGCTCTACGGCACGACGTGGGGCGGCGGCGCGTATGGTTCACAAACGTGCCCAGCCTTTATCGAAGCTGCTGGTTGCGGAACGGTCTTCAGCATTACGACAAGCGGCACCGAGAAGGTGCTGCACAGCTTTGGGAACGGCGACGACGCGCAGCATCCCTGGGCGGGCCTGGTCCACTTCGGCACCGGCACTACGCTCTATGGGATGACCTTCTATGGCGGTACTCACCGCACATGCAGCACTGGAGACGAGCGAACCGGTTGCGGCACGGTCTTCAGCATTACGACGAGCGGCGCCGAGAAGGTGCTGCACAGCTTTGGGGAAGGTCACGACGGGAAGTACCCCGAGGCGCGGCTTCTCCCGGTGCACGGCGCGCTCTACGGTACGACGACCGAGGGAGGCGCCTTTGGCTCCGGAACCGTCTTTGTCGTTACGACGGATGGCAAAGCGACGATCCTCCATAGCTTCAGCAACTTGTACCGGAATGATGGAAACCTCCCCCGAGCCGGTCTCATCGACCTCAAGGGAACGCTCTACGGTACGACCTATTCCGGCGGCGCGTGCGACGTAGGAACCGTCTTCTCGATCACGACGACCGGCGTCGAGACGGTACTACACAGCTTCTTCGCCGGCTACATCTGTCGGGGCAAAATCGACGGTGCCGTCCCCTTGGCGAGCCTGATTAACGTGAATGGCCTGCTTTACGGCACGACGGAATACGGTGGCGGACACCCAAAGAGTTGCCCCAACGGTGGCTCTTTCATTAAGGGCTGCGGGACCGTTTTCAGCATCACGACTGGCGGCCAGCTGAACCTGTTATACCGCTTTCACTGAGCCGGCGCGCTCGCGCAGCAGCTTAACCACCTCGACGCTGCGTAACCTAGTGCCGATCCGAACTATGTTCTTTGCCGCCGTGCCGCGCGCGCTTCACATATGTCAAGAGGGGTATATCCCGAGTCCACGAGACAAAGTAAACGTTACTGCCGAGTTGCAGCGTTGCAGCAGACGCCTCTGCGCGTTTCGAATCCCTTGTTAGCTGTGAGGCTGCAAGGCGTAACACGGATCGGCGCCGGGCTGCGCAGTCTGCGAGCCGTCTAACCGCTGTCTCAGGTACGTCAGCTCAGGCAAATGGTCGATAGGGACTCGGGGCTGGGTTGGTGCTCTGCCTTAAGGTTAAGCACGAAAATTTGCGCATCCCGGTCAACGGCCGGTCGGCCGAAATACGACGAAAGCTACCACGGCAAGCCCGAAGGTGTAAGTGTAATACGCCTCGCTGCTCCAAGGAACGAGCAGAAATGCGACCGTTAGCACGAGAATTAGTGCCACGATCGCGTCGGTGAGCGTATGGCATTTCCGCACCCAGAACGCTACCGCGGCCAGCAGGGCGATAGCAGCGGCCAACGCCCTTGCACCTGCGACGCTGAATCCGCTCCCGGGCGACAGACCATGGGCCGCCCAAATGTTGAATCCCCATACCGTCGGATGGCTCGTGATGCCGCCTAATAGGGAGCCGACAAAAGCCGCCGGGTTCGCGAGAAACGCCGGGATGATCAAGATTGCGGCGACGCCCAGCGAGATTGCGACGATCGACCTTCGGGCATTGGCGGCGGCGCACTGGATCACGAATGGAAACAAAACCCACGAAAACTCCTTAAAGGCTGTCGCCCAACCGAACGCGACTGCACAACCTGTGCAGAGCCACATCCGAGCGACGCCTCCAGCCCGCTCCGCGTGCGCTAAGAATACCAGCGCAGCAACGCTAAGAAAAGTCAGTGTGGTTTCGTTGCTTCCGTCGACACTGAACACTACCGATAGCGGGCAAACCCCGAAGAATGCGACGGCCACGGCCGTGCGCGCGCATCCGCAGACCGGGGCCAACAGCGCTAGCGCAACGACCGTTCCCATGCCCGACCACCGGTCGGTCGGCGGCGAGTGGGTAACGAACTGTTCCAGCCAATAAAAGACGATCGCACCGGGTAGATACGGGAATGGCTGCCCCGGCGGCCTAGTGGAGGCATAGTAATGCATGTATGGATTCTGATGATGCAGCGTAACTTGAATCGCCTCGCCCGTAGCCGCAAGCACGTCGCTCCCAGCGACCGAAGCGACGACCGCTCGAACGGTAAGGCTGGCGGCCACACAGTAGGCCAGGACACCCCATGCTGGCATTACATCGAGAAAGACGAGTGCCGCCAGAAACGTTACTCCCGCCGCCAAAACGATAACAAGCCGCTCGCCGTAATGTTGGCCTGAGCCTGCGTCGAGCAATAACCACACAAACATCACACCGCAGGCGACGAGCAGAAGTCCGCGCTGGCGCTTGTTCCCAAGGTCGACCCGGCTAATGGCAGGCGATGAGGTCGGCGGGCGCCTCATTAGATCGTCCAAAACGACGACGCTCTTCGCCCAGATTTAGATAGGTCAGTACGCGCGGCGCCTCGGAGGATGAGCCAATTCCCCTGGCCCCTTTGCTTGCGGAAGAGAGAGCTACCTTTAGGTCTCCGAAGCGCTGATCGGACGACCAATTGTCCTTGGTAAGACATGCCAGACGTTGTCGTGCTTCTTCGCGTGTGAAGCGTTCGCCGGGCACAAGGTTTCGCGCGAACAGCACAGCGCCGCTCGTGCGCATGAGGTGGGTTCGCGAAGCAATGGGATGACGCCGTCCTTGCGCTCGCCGATCGCGCGGTTAAGCTCGACGTCGTCGCGAGCTCCCTTGCTGGTCTCGCGTCAAGCCCGCCGTCACCAAACAACTCCGAACTGCGCACCCCCGCCGCGGCGATGAGCGGGCTTCACCCCCTGGATGCGTTTCGCAGCGTAGGCGAAGAGCTCGCCCCATCGGCCGCAGTCTCGATCCATTGCGTCCGATTCGCGGGCTCCGCGTGGGAAGCGCAGTATCCGAGCAGGCACATACGGCTGCCATTTTTCTAACATTTTCTAACGGAGCGGTTGGAAACGGTTGGAAATGGTCGGTACGGCCCGGGAACGGGGCGACGAAAAAGCTATACAGGATAAGCATTTTCGGGATTAGACGGAAGCGCCCGGAACCCCCGCGTGTAGGTTCGACCCCCGGCCATCCCATGAGATTTTTTGACTTTTTTCGGGGGTAAATCGGCCACGGTTGCCATTCGGTTGCCGTGGCAGGTCAGGAACCCCCGACGCGGCGCGCCGAGGCCCAACAAAAAAGTGGTCAACTGACCACTTTTTTGATAATATGGCGAGCATGATGTCTATGAAGCTTTTCGGAAGTCCCTCCCGTAGCAAGATCCTAACACTTGTTGCTCTGCTCGGTGAAACGTATCCCAGGGAGCTCGCGCGTCTCAGCGACGCACCGCTGCCAAGCGTACAGCGTATGGTGAATGGCCTAGAACGCGAGGGCGTCGTCGCTAGCCGGATCGTTGGGTCAAATAGGGAGGTGCGCCTGAACCCGCGATTTTACGGTGCTGACGAGCTTCGTTCGCTCCTCCTGAAATATGCGAAACGCGACCCTAACCTCGAGCGTCGTGTTTCCGAATTGCGGCGGCGGCCGCGGCGTGCTGGAAAGGCGCTGTAGGGTGTCGCCCATAACCGAGAAGTCCTCGCTTGAGGACGTCTGCTTCGCGGTGTGCACGGCGTTGGCGCATGCTGGGACCGTCGCCGTCCTCACAGGTGGCAGCGCCGCGACGTATTATGCGCCCCACGCATATCAATCTGGAGACGCCGACTTCATCATCACGTTTTCCAGCGATACGGCCCGTGCCGGTAATGCATTGCGCGAGCTGGGCTACCACGAGAATGGCGGCACCTATCATCACGATAAGAGCATCTTCACAGTCGAGTTTCCACCCGGACCGCTAGCAATCGGCAACGAGCTCGTCAGCTCCTACGATACGGTGCAACGGGGTCGCGAATTTCTCTATGTTCTGTCCCGTACCGATTGTGTACGAGATCGTCTGGCTTCGTTCTATTTCTTTGGCGACCGCAGCGCGCTCGCGGCCGCCATTGCTGTGGCAAAGAGCGACCGAGTGAATCTGTCAAGTATTAGGCGTTGGAGTGACAAGGAAGGGGAGGCTTTGCGCTTCGCTGAGTTTTATTTATCTTTGCAGGCCGCGAAGGCCGCGCGGAGGTCACGATGAAGTCGGCTCGGGACGCGAGCAGGTCGAAACAAGACGTGGGCGCGCATTAGTCAGCCGGTGCCTCGTGTCACATTTTGTCACGGACGGGTCGGAAGCGGTCGGGACCGCGCGGGACGATCAGGAACCAGTGCGACTGAAAAGCCTGACGGAATAACACTTTTCGGTAATGGACGGTATCGGCTGGAATCCCCGAGCTTTGGTTCGATTCCCGGCCATCCCAAAATAGCTCCGCGATAGCATGGTCACCCCGGTCGAAATCGAAGGGCGGGCGCATATCTCTTACGGGGGCAGCGAATATCGCTTGGTGACTGTCTCGGGTGCGTTGTGATGAACCGGCTGACCGTTCATCGCAGCGCAAATCGCCTTGATCTCCCCCACCGTGATCCCGTCGGCGGTTACCGAGGTCATCTGATCGCCGTTCGTCCAAGCGTAGTGCGCGCGTTTGGTCAATGCGATTTTGCCGCCCGGTAAGTCTTCCGCCTCAAAAATGGAGCGAGGCGGTGTTCCCGTGCGGGGATCGTCCTTTTCGGCGACGAGTTGAAACGTGCGGCCATCCGCGCGGCGGTACTCGAACGTCAGCGCGGGCGAGTCCTTCGACCATACGTGCTTCGCTTCGTCGTAGGACAGCACCGGCATTGTATGGATGCCGGCAAGGACGGCGTCGGAGGGTAAACCGGCCGGCGGTACGACCCTAAACGGCACCCTCGTCCGTACCGCGGCTAACGAGACCTGTTCTGATCCACCCGCCTTGTCGAGACCTTTCGGCGGATTTGGAGGTGGCGTCCAGCCGATAACGCGGTATGCCGCCGCGTAACTGTCGACAACGATGCGCTCGATCAGCGCGACCGAAGTTTTGGGGAAAATCGCAAAGACCACTGCAATTGTCGCTGCAGCGACGAGCCCGAAGCGTGCGTAGGGGCGGATACGACGAGGCTCGGCGGGCAACGCCGTTGCAGCACGATCCAAGATTGCACGCGTCGGGGAGGGCGGCGAACCGATAACCGACAGCATAGACTCTAGGACCGGGGCGATTCGCGATTCAGCGAGCATTCGTAAGTACCTCATCGGATAGGGTGGATGCAGCTTCCTCGATGGCGAGTGCTTTGCGCAGCGCCCGCCTGGCGAGCATGATGTGGAAGCGAATTGTGGACGACGGCAAACCGGTTGCGGCAGCGATTTCTGCGCTTTTCAATCCCGCGTAATAGTGAAGTAAGATCATGGCGCGCTGCACGACGGGAAGCGCGGCGAGCGCATTATCGAGATCGACGGCTTCGGCTGTATCGACCGACCGGCCGCAAGCGACGACAGGGTCGAGGGATTGTACCGGGAGATTACGGCGCCCGATCGTAATGGCCGCGTTGGCGGCGATCCGGTACGTCCACGACGCAAACATATTGTCGTTCTTTAGTGCGCCGAGCGATCGGGCGATGGTAGCGCACGCGTCCTGAGCTGCGTCTTCGGCTAAACCGTGATCGCGTAGGATCGTCAGGGCGACCCGGTATGCTTCGGGCCAAACCGTCTCGATCAACCGCTCCAGAGCGCCGGTTTCGACCCTGGCCGACTCTACCAGCGCCGCGTCTAGCGATAGCGCCATGACCTTTAGACGCGCGAAGGGGCCTAACTGTTGGCGCCCGCGGGCGCTGTCATGGCGAAGGTACGGCATGAACAAAAGTGGACTCCTGCTCGCTCGACAGCAGCAGGCACCGTGTCACATTTTGTCACAGACGGTCGGAATTGGAAGGGACGATCCGGGAACGGTGCGGCGGAAAAGCCTTACGGAATAACACTTTTCGGTAACGGGCGGGATCGGTTGGAACCCCCGAGCTTGGGTTCGACCCCCGGCCATTCCATGAAAACCGGCCATATTTTACCGCGTTTCTCGTGGCCACTTCGCCACGGTTGCCAGAACGGGCCGATAAGGGACGCGACCATTGGTCAAGCGAATGTTAGCGGAGGAGGTAGGGACGATGTACGCTTCTCATCACAGGATCGCGGCCGTGATCGCTGCGATTGTTCTTGCGACCTTAGTGCCGGCTTCGGCCGCTGCGAACGTTGTCGCATCCGGTTCTTTCGCAGGCTGTCCCGCGCACGGCTCCGGCGGGGACCCGCAAGTAAACAACCTCAAGAACCGCAGCACCGCGCCGGCATCTGCCAATCCGATCACCGTTGCAGGTATGAAACAGCTGCCGGGCCTACCCGACGGCACGCCCGCAATGCGCGCGAACTGGCCCTCGTCCGCACGCGCGACGATTGAACCGCATGAGGCCCAGGGCGCTGTGTTCACCGGTTACATTCTGCAGGTCGCGCGCGAAACGGGTGAGCCGAGCAATTGCGGGTCGACGGAGCCAGGCAATGAAGACGTTGAACTCTTTCTGGCTCAGCGACCCGGCGTAACAAACAGCCAGCAAATTATTCTCGGCGAAATAACGCCTCGATGGCGCGCCGCCTTTACATCCTGGCGTCCGGTGAATCTGCGCGGCGTGGCAGGGGGCAATCGTATCCGCATTACCGGCTGGTTACTATACGATCGAGAGTCATTTGGCGAAACCCACGGCGGGACCGCGACGCCGTGGGAAATCGAACCGATTACAAAGGTTGAGGTGTTGCGAAACGGCAGCTGGGTGAACCTCTAGCTGAGGCGCTCCGGCAGCGGGAGCCAGTGCGGCGGAAAAGCCTGGCAGGATAACACTTTTCGGTAACGGACGGGATCGGCTGGAATCCCCGAACTTGACGACACTAATCGTTAAGGTGTCGAGATTACTACTAAGCCGTTCCCAGATCGCGCGCCGCCTTGATACTTGACGTCGACCGCGCTCTTCTCCGCATATGATGAGCCGCCGCCGCCACCACCACCGGCACCGTAATTGTAGGAGTAGCCGGACGGGTATTCATAAACCCAACTGTAGGCGCTAGAGCCCCCACCGCCGCCACCGTAGTACCCGCCGCCGCCACCGCCGCCGGCTTCGTCACAGTACGATCCCCCGTCCCCTCCACGTCCCAAGCTACCCGAACCGCCGCTGGACCCGTCGCAGCCGCCGTACGAATCGTGCTTAACGTAATCGTGCTTTGCGTAACAGATCGAACAAAAGCCAGCCTTGCCGCCGCCTCCGCCCGCTGTTCGAGAGCCGCCGTTTCCGCCGCCGCCGTTTTGCCCATAACTACTCGAGCCTCCGGCGCCGCCGGCGCGGCCGGCCTTTCCTCCGTTGCCGCCTGTTCCGCCCGGTATGGAGCGTGATGAGTAATAAGCGCCGGCACCAGCGCCGCCTCCGCCGCCGGCTACGACGACACGGCTTTGCATTGTATGCCCGCGCTGTCGCAGGTCAGACGCGCCACCGCCACCACTGCCGCCAGGACCAGGTTTTCCGCCGCCGTTATAACCGCCGGCCCGGCTTGTTCCTATTCCGCCGACGTAGACGGCGAGAGTTTCACCGGGTTTTACAGAGATCGTTGCCTCAATGGCGGCACCGAGTCCGGCGTCGGGACCGGTTGCGGCTCCGCCGGCGCCCTTAGCGTCAATCGTTAGGCATTCAATGCCTGAGGGCACCACAAACTCTTGCGGTTTCCCAGTGTACTGGAGGACCTTGAGCACGCGTTTTCCACCCGGAAGGCAGTTAGGCGCAGGTGCAAATGGGGCAGAAACGCTCGCGCCGCCGCAGCCTGTCAGAAGCATCGCGCTGACCCCAGCGTAGAAAAGCGTGGATGGAGACTTCATCGCGTTCCTCCTCTTGGCGTTTTCGTCGCCTAGGAACCAGAGGGCCGACGGCTTCCGCAAGTATAGCACGGAGTCACGCGCGCTCACGGGCCATTCTTCACACTATCCAAAATGCCGCGAACCGTTTGCGTGTCACGTTTTGTCACGATCCACGCTCGGCGAGTTGCCATCAGTTTTGCCAATGTAGTTTCGCGGACGGCGAGCAAATAGCGTCTCTACACGAAGAAGCAGCGCTGCGCGGTCTGTCGAGGGAGCGTGCCTGCCTGCTCGCGAACCTTCCACAGCGTCGGTAGAGTTAAATAACCGCCTGCCGCACGCGCTGGATGGTCATCCTGGAAAAGGGGAAGAGTTCGCCTATCATCAAGCCGCCAGTCATCTGCCTGGAGAATGTCAGCTTACTTGCGACGCGCTTCTAGGATAGCAAGGCTTCTCAGCGTTGCCGCATGCGGGACGCTGGCGGGTCATGCCGTGACGTACCTTCTCAGAGGCCGCACGATGAATGACGGCCACCACGGCTACTTTTCACCATTGCTGGCAATCGCGATCGCCTCGGTGTTGCTTTGCAGCCTCATCGCGGTGCTCCGGCTGGCAATCGCGCCCGGCAATCGCGCGGTGCGGGGGACGCCGTCCTCCCTCGCCCTTTACGTCACGCTCGCGGCGCTGCAGGTCGCCGGCTTCGCGGCGCTCGAGTTCGTCGAAGGCAATCCGCCGGATGCGATCGGCTGCGGCATCGAGGCATTGACGGCGCTCGTGATCGCGGCGTTCGTGTTTTTCTTTATCTCGTTCGCGCAGCGCTACGTTGCACCGATCCTGACGACGTATTTGCGTCGCACTCGGAGCGCGTGGGATGCGATGAGACGACTGCCCGCAGATTTTGTGCAGCCGCCCCTGCGCCTTGCGGTTTGTGCCGGCGTACGCCGCTTCCAGCGACCCCCTCCAATTATCGGTTAAGACCTAACCGCACGCGGCCGGCCGGTGTGCGGCTCTTCACGTCTGCAACCGTTTTTGGAGGTAATTGTTTAGATGAAACGCACGGCCTGTCGTGCGATCCTGCCTGGCGCCGCATTCATCTTTATGATGCATTCGGTCGCGCTCGCGCACGTCGTTTGCGGAGACCGCGTCTTTCCGACCACGCTGACCATGGACGATCCCGGAGTGAGCGACGAGTTCTCACTGCCGACCATCACGCTCACACCGACGCCTTCCGGTGAAAGCAATAGCTATGAGTACGAATGGGACAAGACCATCACCGAAGATCTAGGCTTCGGCGTCAACGGCGGCTATCTCGCGCAACACGGCGCACAGAACTTCAACGGGTGGGACAACATCACGGTAACGCTCAAGGACCAGCATCCCTGCATCAAGCGCCACCCGCACCAGGAATTGGTCTGGTCGGTGGGCCTGGTCCGTCTGATACCGGGAACCGGTTCCACCAAACTGCGCAACGAAGGTGTAATCGACAGTGTCGGCAGCACCGAGCCAACGTTCTACTTCGGCAAAGGTCTGGGCGATTTGCCGGCCGCTTACCTGCGTCCGATTGCCATCACCGGCGAAGTGAGCCGCCAGTTTTCCGATACGCCGAGCGCGAGCCCGAGTGCGTGGAACTACGCGGTGTCGTTGCAATATTCGATTCCCTACCTGCAGCAGAACGTAAAGGCACTGCACGCGTCGCAGTTCCTGACGCGTATGACGCCGATCGTCGAGTTTGCAATGAGCAGTCCGGACGTTGGTACGCCAACGGGGACGATCGCCCCCGGCATACTCTACGATGCCAATACCTGGCAGCTGGGCGCCGAGGCGATCGTACCGGCTAACGGAGCTACGCGGGAAGGGCAAGGTACCGGCTTCATCGTTCAGTTTCACATGTTCCTCGACGCCTTTTATAAAAACTGGTTTGGCAAACCAATCATTAACAGGAATCTTTGGCAATAATGACTGCGCGTCTAATCGCGGCGGCCTTCGTGCTAGCCGAACTGCTTATCGCGCCCGTAGCGGTTCGGGCGCACGCATTCCTCGACCATGCGGATCCGGCTGTGGGCAGCACGGTACCGGCCCCGCCTACGGTAATACACTTGTGGTTCACACAAGAGCTCGAACCGGCTTTCAGTTCGGCAACGGTCACCGATCCATCGGGCGCCTCCGTGAATGACGGGCCTGCGGCGATCGACCCCAACAATAAATCCGAGCTCGACGTCAAGCTGAAGCCGTTGCCTGCTGGGACGTATACGGTGAAATGGCATGCGCTGTCGGTCGATACGCACACGACCGAGGGCGACTTTACCTTTCAAGTCAAGAGGGGCTGACCGATCGATCCCCTCTTGACTGCGGCGCGCCTACTCCATTATGCGGCAGCCGTGTCGCTCGAAGGCACATTCGTGTTCTGGTGTTTGATCGCGTGGCCGGCGTTTGCGCGAACGGAGGCCTCGCAAGCCTTTCAAGGGCGGCTGGATCGACGGCTCTTCGCGCTCGCCTGGGCGAGCCTGCTCGTCGCAGTCGCGAGCGGCGGTGCTTGGCTCGTCATCGTCGCCTCAAATATGAGCGGGATGCCGCTCGGCGCGGTCTTATGGGGCCCCGTCCTCGGCACCGTCTTGACGCAGACGCGCTTCGGTGAAGACTGGGAGCTGCGCGCGGCGCTCGCTGTCGTGCTGGCAGGCTGTCTCGCGGTGCAGGGACTTACCCGTAAGCACGTGGCGGCCTGGATCGGATTGCTGGCTGCCGCGGCATTCATCGCATCGTTGGCATGGGCGGGCCACGGAGCGGCGAGCGAAGACGTGCCGTTTGACGCGATCCATCTGCCCGCCGACATCTTGCATTTGCTCGCTGCAGGCGCCTGGCTGGGTGCGCTTCTGCCCCTGGCGCTATTCCTCGTTCAAGCACGGCGCGACGGCAGCCCTGAAGTGGTAACGGTCGCTCGAGCGGCGACCCAGCGATTTTCAGTGCTCGGCCTCTCGTGCGTGGGAACGCTGCTTGTGACGGGTGTCGTGAATACATGGTTCTTGTCCGGCAGCATTCCGGCGCTGCTTGGCACGCTGTACGGTCAGCTTTTGCTCGTAAAAATGGCGCTCTTCGCGGCGATGATTGCGGTCGCGAGTGTCAACCAGCGCAGCCTCCTACCGTGCCTTGCGGACGGCGCGCGCGAAAACACCCTCAGAGTTCGTGCTTGTTGGCAACTGGGCCGCAACGCGTCGATCGAGGCAAGTCTCGGCATCTTCGTACTCGCAGTCGTCGGCATCATCGGCGTACTGCCCCCGGGGCTGCACACGGAGCCGCGCTGGCCGCTCCCGTTCCGGCTCGATTTCGGTGAGATTGCAGCCGGAGAACAAACGGTGCTCATCATCGCAGCGGTGGCATTCGTCCTTTGTCTCGTGGCAGCGCTTCTCACTGCCGAGAGAAGGCGTTACCGCGAAATGGCCGCTTCCATCGCGGGCATCGTGCTCTTCGGCAGCGTTGGCTGGGCGGTGCTCCGGCCGGGGATCGTGCCCGCGTATCCGACGAGCTTCTACGCCTCGACGCAGCCTTACGCGGCACCATCGGTAACGCGCGGTGCACCGCTTTACGCCGAAAATTGCTCCATGTGCCACGGAGCCGGCGGTCGCGGCGACGGCCCACTTGCCGGCAAGCTCCCTATTCATCCGGCCGATTTAATCGAGCCGCACCTGTTCGCGCACAAGGTCGGAGAAATTTTCTGGTGGGTGAGTTACGGGCGTGACAACGGGGTTATGCCAGGCTTCGCCGGCAAGCTGAGTCCCGACCAGCGCTGGGATCTGATCAACTTTCTGCTGGCACGCGCCGCCGGAGTCCTTACGAAAGAAGTCGGCCCGCAAATCGGCACTAAGGCCGCGCCGCCGCTTCCGGATTTCGCGTTCGAACGAAGCGGCGCGCAGAACACATTGAGCCAAACGCTCAAGAACGGACCGGTCCTGCTCGTCTTGTTCGGGGTGCGCGCACCGCGTGCGCGACTGGAGCAATTGACGAGATTGGAACCGCGACTCGCTCCGGCGGCCTTGCACGTCGTTGCCGTTGCGGTCGACCGATCGACAACCAAGGCCCCGTTGACGGTCGAGGTTTCGGATGATGTTCGGGCGGCGTTGCGCCTCTTTCGATCGCGTACGGACGGCGGCGAGACGGAGCTGATGCTCGACCGGGGTGCCAACGTCCGCGCGCGCTGGACCCAAAGCGGTGGCCTCGCCGATGCGGCCACCCTGCTCCGCGATGCCGTTGTGGTTGCCAGCATCCCGGTGGCAGCTGCGAACCACGCCGGCCACGCCCACTGATCGCATCAGATGAGCCCTTTCGTCGCCGCGCTCGCGCTGATCGCGTTGCTCGCCGGGTGCACGCGCGGCGGCACCGAGCGCACCGGACCCCCGCACGTTCTGCGCATCGCCTATGCGGGCGACCCGAACTCGCTGGTTCCGTTGGTCGCGATCGATCAGGAGATCGTCGCGCTCGATACGCTCTTCTGCCAGACGCTCGTTGGGCTATCGGCCAATAACCGCGACGTCCCGATCCTCGTCACGCGCATTCCCTCGCGCGAAAACGGCGACGTCTCGCCCGATGGAAGGAGAATCACGTACCATCTCCGTCCGGACGTTCGCTTCGCCGACGGCGTGCCGCTGACGTCGGGTGACGTTGCCTTTACCTATCGTGCGATCTTCGATCCCCGCAATCGCGCAACGTCGGTGGAACCATACCGACGCATCGTATCGTTGACGACGCCCGACGCGCGGACGGTCGTGATTCGTCTGCGCGCACCGTGGAACGCCGCGGTACGCGTGCTCTTCGCCCAAGCCGACTACGTGTACGGCATCCTCCCCAAGCACGCGTTCGCCGGCACGAAAGTCGTCGGCACGCCGTGGGAGAACGCACCGTTCGGTACCGGCCCGTTTCGCGTGAAGACGTGGCTGCGGGGCGATCGGATCATCCTCGAGCCCAACCCGTACTACCGGCCGCGCCCGAAGCTTGCGCAGATCGTCCTGCAGATCGTGCCGAACCTCAACTCCAACTTCGTCTCACTCCAATCCGGCGCGGTAGATGTCGGGACGCTGACGCCCGATAACGCCGGCCAGGCCGAGCGCACGCCTGGACTCCGTGTCGCAAAGATTCCCGAAAATGCTACGGCGCTGCTCTATCTTCAGACGCGGGAGGGCCCAACGCGTGACCTTCACCTTCGCCGGGGGATCGCCGCGGCGCTGGACTATAACGCGCTGGCGGGGGCGTGGCGAAACGTCTTCCCGGTCGCGACCTCGTTCTTTCCGCCGCCGATCGTCCAGTGGCGGCCCACACTGGTCCCACCCTATATCCACGACTCGGCCGCGGCCGCCCGCGAGTTCGACGCGGCCGGCTGGCACCTCCGGCACGGCCTACGCTATAAGGACGGCGCGCCGCTCAGCGGCCTGATCGGCGTCAACTCCGAGAACCCGGTCAACGTCCGTATCGCGACGCTCGTTGCGACCCAGCTTGCCGCAGCGGGCATGCAGCTCTCGCTCAAATCGAATCCGTCGCGCATCTGGTTCAGCCCGGAAGGACTCCTGCGCAACGGAAAGGCGACGATCGCCGGCGAGGTCTGGGTCGGCGGCAGCGACCCGGAGCAGTCGCTGAACTTTCGCTGCGTCCAGGCCGTGCCGGGCGACGAGAACCACTCGTTTTACTGTTCGAAGCCCTTCGAAGCGCTCTTCGACGACCAGACGGCCACTCCGAACCGAGCCCAGCGCGAGCGCGACTTCGACGCTATCGCCCAGCTGATCCATCGAGACGTCCCGGTAATTCCGCTTTACTATGAAGACCGCTTGATCGGGCTGAGCAAGCGCGTCACCGGCTACCGGCTCAATATGCTCTGGATCCCTATCGACCCCGAGGGCTGGGACGTGCGGTAAGGACCTCGATAACCCGTCAACGGACCCGGTACGTTTTGGTACGCTCGGCCCGCTACCATGAGGCCATGACAGTCGTATCGAGCATTACCGCCTCCACGGACCGCGTCCGGGTATTGATCGTGGACGAGGAGCTCCTCTTCGGACGGGCACTCGCCTACGTACTAGCCGACGACCCGCACATCAGCGTCGTTGGCGTCGTTCCAGGACGCCATGCCGTCCTCGCCCCCGCAGTAGACGTCGTCGTCATCGACATCGACACCGACGATGTCGGCGATATCGTCGACAGCTTCAAGAAAGACTCCGCCACGACGAAGATCTGCGCGCTCTCGAGCCACACGCAAGGCGAGCTCATGCAGCATTGCCTTGCGATCGGCGTAGATGCGTATATCGTCAAGGATTCCTCGCTGCAAGAACTCCGCGCGGCGATCAAAGCCCTCGGCGCGGGATCGAGCTACGTCGATCCGCGCGTTGCCGCGTCGCTGCTGCGCCGGCGCACCCCATCGGGAGACCGCGGCAAACACGAGCTTTCCCCGCGCGAGGTCGAAGTCGTCCGGCTGCTGGCCAAGGGCCTTTCGAACCGCGAGATCGGGCGGCAGCTGGTCTTAGCCGAAAAAACGATCAAAAACCACGTCAGCAACGTCTTCGCAAAGCTGCACTGTTCGACGCGTTCGCAAGCCGCCGTCTATGCCGTTCGCAACGGTTTGGCCGGCGGAAGTCCGCAGGCTTATTAACCCGCGCTACTCCAGCTGCGACTCCCAGTCCGCGGGAACTCTGCCCCGCGGGCCTGGGGTCGGCTGATCCTTCGGGTGCGAATGAGGCGGCGCCAAGTGCGGCCCCGGCATGAACTCTTCACTCCGGTAGTTGTAAAACCACGCTTCGCCCGGCTCGAAGCTGGCGATGACCCGATGGCCCGTGGCCTGAAAGTGCCCTGTCGCGTGCTTGCCCAACGACTGATCGCAGCAGCCGACGTGGCCGCACTGCGCGCAGCGGCGCAGATGGAACCACCAGCTATCCTCTGCGAGACACTCGACGCAGCCCGTGCCGGAGGGCGGAACGCTTGGATCGATGCCTTCTATTCTTTCGCTCACGCCGCTTTTAGTTCGATAGCGGCGTGCTAACCGCTTCCGTGCGCTTTCGTACGCCCCTAGCGCTAGGATGAGGTCATGAAGATTCCGGCCGCACTCTCACTGGCGATCGTTAGCAGCCTCGCCTGCCTTGCGCCCGCGGCGGCGCACGACGACACCAGCCTGCTGCCGGCGCTGCAGGCGCGCTACAAGATTTTGCAAGCCGCGGTGGCCGCCGGCGACGACAAAGCGCTCTCGACGATCCTCGCGCCGCATTTCGTCGGGATCGACGTTGCGGGCGAAGCGGACGGCACGAAGGCGTTGCTCGCGGGGCTCGAGCTGAGCCGGCCCGGTGCCGATGCCGTCGCGATGACGATCTCCTCGCCGAAAGAGCACGGCGATGTGCTGACCGTCGGCCGGCGCCTCGACATCAAGGCCCGCAATCCGGACGCCTTCGAGGATGCGCGCAGCGTCGAGTTCGTCGCGTATTCGATCGACACGTGGGTCAGAGTCGACGGAACCTGGCTGCTCCAGAAATCAACGGCCCAGCAGCTCGCCTACTACGTCGATGGCGAGCAGATCGCGCGCGACGTGCGCGCACAGTGACATTCCGGGAGTAATCTCAAGGGAGAATGAGATGCGTACTCTGTTCTTGGTTGCAGCGATGCTGTTCGTGACCGGCTGCGCGAGTCAAGCGCCGGGCGATTCGAAACGTCCGGCCTCCGCCTTAGCGGATTACCCCGGCGCGGCCACCGACTCAAGCGGCATCCTCTTGACCGGCGACTCGTTCGATCGCGTTTACAACTGGTATAAGAAGAACTTGCCCGCGGGCTCCGAGCGGTCGCACACGATGACGCCGATCGAATCGGCGGTCTTCGTAACGGGCACGCGGAGCTCGGGCGAGAGATCCGTTACGCTCACCCTCGAGGGCGATAAGACGATGATCATCGTCTCCACCTTCAAGACGTAGGTTTACTCCTCGTGCGGTTTGCGAAGGTAGCGTAGCTCGTCGGGCCGATAACGCTGCTCGATCGATTCCCCGTCCGGCTTCTTATGGCGCACGACGATCGCGCGCGTGTCGACCTCGATAACCTCCCCCTCGATTCCGAGGTTCTCGATAAAAACGCGGTCCCCAAAGCGTAGTTCAGCCATCCGCGCCTTGTTCAGCCGCCTCCCTTGGCTTCCTGGGCAATTCGGCCCATGTGATAAAACAAGAAATCGTTACGTTACGATAGGGGGCCCAATTCCGGTCCGGTCACGCTTCGGTCGGCTTGGAGTCGGTTGTGCGAGTTAGCCGTGCGACCGTCTCTGTCTCGCGTCCGCCTGCGCTGGTACGGTGGCTTCATTGCAAAGCACGAGCTTTGCTTACGAAGGAGCAACTTAGCAATGCGAATCTCAAGTTACTGCCGATGGGCTTTCGGTCTACCCGCCTGCGTCGCGCTCTTGACCGCCTGTTCGGGGTCGCCGATGAGCGGCGGCCCGGGCGCGACCGGGGTCTCGAATACGCTGCTTCCAAAAGCGGCCGCACGTGACCCTCGGCATCGCTTCGGTCTCGGAAGCACGACGATCTCGCACGTCGTCATCATCATCCAAGAGAATCGGACGGTCGACAATCTCTTCAACGCGCTGCCCGGCGCCGATACCGTCAAATCCGGTCTGAACCCGACGGGCCAAAGCATCGCGCTGCAACCCGAATTGCTGACGGCGCCGTACGATCTCAGCCACCGCCACGCAGCGTGGAGCGTCGACTACGCGGGCGGCAACATGAACGGGTTTGCCCAAGGGCCTTCCAACTGCCGGCGCCATTCAGCCTGTCCGCGTGCCAACGTGCGCGCCTACGCTTACGTGCCGCCCGAAGAAGTACAGCCTTACTACACGATGGCACAGAGCTACACGTTCGGCGACGAGATGTTCGAGACCAATCAGGGGCCGAGTTTTCCCGCGCATCAGTACCTGATCAGCGGCACCTCGGCGATTGCCGACGGATCCGACCTCCGGGTATCCGAAAATCCGCGCGCGAAGGGTCGCAACGCCGCCGGCGGCTGCGATTCGCCGCCCGGCTCGACCGTTGCGGTAATCGATCCCAGCGGCAATGAGGGCCAGCACGTCTATCCGTGTTTTGCGCGTACGGCGCTCATGAACGAACTCGATGGCGCCGGTCTCACGTGGCATTACTATCAACAGAACTCCGGTCCCGGCCTGTGGAACGCGGTGGACGCGATCCAGTCCATCTGGAACACGCCCGACTATGCAAACGTCGTCTATCCATCGGCGCAGGTACTGACCGATATCAACAGCGGCAATCTCGCGAACGTTACCTGGATCACGCCGAGCGGCAAGTCTTCGGATCATGCCAATGCGACCGACGGCAGCGGCCCGTCATGGGTCGCCGCCATCGTCAATGCAATCGGCAACTCTCCCTATTGGAGCTCGACCGCCATCTTCGTCGTGTGGGACGACTGGGGCGGCTGGTACGATCACGTGAAGCCTCCGCTCTACAACTCTTACGAACTTGGCTTCCGGGTTCCGCTGCTCGTGATCTCGCCGTACGCCAAAACGCAGTATATCTCGCACGCGCAGCACGAATTCGGCAGCATCCTTCACTTCACCGAAGAGAACTTCGGATTGCCGTCGATGGGCACGACCGACGCTCGCGCCGACGATCTCTCCGATTGTTTCGATTTCGAGCAACCGCCTACGCCCTTCGTGACGATCCCGGCGCCGCTTCGCGCGCAGTACTTCCGTAACCAGCGCATCTCCCGCAACGACATACCGGATACCGACGAGTAGGGTCGAATACCGTTTGTCCCCAAGATCTCTCTCGACGGAGAGGAGAACAAAGGATGAAAGACTTCGACCCAAGCCGCTACGGTTTTGCTGTAGCGGCTTTTGTTTTGGCGCTGTCCGGCTGCAGTTCGTCGCAGTCGCCGATGGCATCCTCAGCCCTTCCGCAAGGCGGCGCTGCCGCCCAGCAGTTCGGCGCCACGCCCGCCTGCGGCGGAAGCCGCATTGGCCAAGCCCAGTGCGACGTCTTAATCGAAAACAAGGGTGCGCGCCCCAACTACAATGGCTGGAGTGCATCGCAACTCGAGCAGGCTTATAACCTGCCCTCGAGCTCGGGTGGCAACGGCCAAACCGTCGCGATCGTCGACGCCTACGATAATCCGGACGTCGTATCGGATTTCGCGAAGTACCGTTCGGGGATGGGCCTCCCGCCCGGTACGCTCAACAAATACAATCAGAGCGGCCAGATGAGCAACTACCCGCAAGGCAGCCCGAACTGGGGCGTCGAGATCGATCTCGACGTTGACATGGTCTCGGCGAGCTGTCCGAACTGCACCGTCAATCTGATCGAAGCCAACTCGAACGCCTGGAGCGATCTCGAAGCGGCCGAACAAGAAGCGGTGAAGCTCGGCGCGACGATCGTCAGCAACAGCTACGACGGCAGCGGCGGGAATGAATCCAACTACGACACTCCCGGCGTAACTTACCTCGCCAGTGCCGGCGACTCCGGGCTAGGCCTCTACGACCCCGCCACCTTCGACTCCGTGGTCGCGGTCGGCGGCACCATACTCTCGATCTCCAGCGGGAGCCGCGGCTACTCGGAGAGCTTGTGGGGCAGCTCCGGCGGCGGCTGTTCGAGCACCGGCGAGAAGAAACCGAAGTGGCAACTCAAGAGCAAATGGGCGAAAAACTGCTCCGGTCGAATGGGCAACGACGTCTCCGCCGTCGCAGTCAATGCCGCGGAGTACGACACGTATAGTGCAGGCGGCTGGATCACCGTCGACGGCACGAGCATCAGCTCGCCGTTCTGTGCCGGCGTCTTTGCACTAGCCGGCAACTCGACGAAACAAGACGGCGGCAGAACGTTCTGGAAGCCGAAGAAACACCAGAAGCATCTCTACGAAGTGGGGGGCGCCCGCTTCACCGACCAAGGCGGCTTCGGCACACCCGACGGAACCGGAGCCTTCTAACGTCCTTATTTTGCGGCGTGCGGCGCCACGATCGAGGCCAGCATATCGGGAGTCCCCGTGATCCGCTCGAGATGCGGATAACGAATGCCGTCGCGATAGTCGAGCGAGAGCGTCTGGAACCAGCCGTTCTGCGAGGTGATGAGCGTAATCGGTGCCGTCTGGTTCTGCGCCTTCTTGAGGGCGTAGGTTAGCACTTCCGAGGAGAATTCCTGATTGTTGACAGCGAGCACGCGCATCCCCGGCGCGAGCCCCGCGCGCCATGCGGGCGATCCTTCGCGCACGTCGCTGACGATGCCGGTCGCACCCAGATTCGCACCGAACGCGTACCAGTCTTCGATTTGGTGGCTGTCGGCGCTCTCTGCGGTCAGGAACTCGTTGGGTTTCGACGTGTAAACCATCTTCCAGCCGGCGCGCGCGAGTTCGTCGGCGGGCGGGTGCGTCGTCGGATGATAGACGTACTTCTCGAAGTAGGCCTGCCAATCGTAGGGCTCGACCTGTTGCAGGAGGCTCTCCACGTGCTCGCGCGTGTAGGTCTTCACGATCGGGCCGGTGAGCGGCGGCGCCGTGAAGAGATGCAGGAACGTGTCGAGTGAGCGGGCGCCGTGAGAACGCTCGCGTATGATCGTATCGACATCGAGCCAGAGCAACTCGCCCTCGGTGTAAAAGTCACCCGCGTTGCGGCGTATCGCCCCGTACTGGCCGCGTGCCAAGTAAAAGTATGGGGCGCCCGTCGTCAGGTCGATGAGCGGAGTGGTCGTTCGCCCGGTCTCGTAGTCCATTTCGGAATAGACGGTGGCGAGGTACTCCGGATACAGCCTCTGCTCGCGAATGCCGGCGCGAAACGAGAGTAAATCGCCCAGATACTGATTCATGCCCTCGTACACCCAGAGCAGATCGGTGCGCATCGGCACCTGAAAGTTGGGCGTCGTCAGATCGTCGGGCCTCCGGTACTTTCCGTTCCATGAGTGCGAGAACTCATGCGTGATCAAATCTCCGCCCGAGAGCGACTCATCGGGGCTCGTCAGGAAATCGGCCGATGCGCGGTCGTCACTGGATTGGTGGTGCTCGATGCCTTGAAACCCGATCTGGTCGCTCAGCGTGAGCAGCGCGTGGTAGTCGTCGAAGTGGCGCGATCCGTACATCGCAAAGGCTTCGGCCGGCACGCGCTGGTACGCCCTCAGCAGACTCGAGCTGATATCGAGATCTTGCGGATGGTCCGCGAACGCGTCCATCTGCACGAACGCGCTGCCCTCACGCCATAGATCCCACTTCTGCACGAAACGGCCCATGTCGAGCGGCGAATCGACGAGCATGTTGAGCGGCGCGACCGCGAAGTCTACGCGATTTCCGCTCTGTGTCGCGCCTCGGAGGGCCGTTCCGTACTGCCACCCGGGCGGCAAGATGATCGACGGTTTGATGAAGTATTGATGAGAGTCGATGCCGTCCTGATAGAGCAGCGCGCGATTCCAATTCACGATCGCGACCGAGTGCGAGGACATGTAGTCGCCCGGTGCGTTCATCAGAATGTCGAAGGCGACGTCGATCTCGTGGGCTCCGGGAGGCACGTCGACGTGAAATGCATAGAGGTCGACCTGGTCGCGGCGCCAGTCCAGCGGCGTCCCGCCGGCCGAGATCCGCAGCGCCGCCAGATCGTTGAGCGGGCCCGTCGGGCCGTGCTCGCCTGGAATCCACTTGGGGTAGACCACGGTAAACGGCCCCGGCACGGCCGGAATGCGTTCGCGCGTCTCCATGAAGCCCTCGGAGGCCCGCGAGGCGTCGAGCACAAGCGTAGCGGGGTTCTGCCCGGTTGCGTGCGAGGGCTTCGCCACGAAATCGGCGGCCGCGCCGGCGGCCGGAGCGAGCAGGAGGCAGGTCAGAATTAAGAAGATGCGTGGTGCCGGCATACGAACTCCGGTTCGCATGGCCGATGAGAGGCCCTTCCTGCGATTTGGCGCCGCGGCGGCAGGTCCGGTTGGCGGAGACCACCAAAAGGCTATCGCTTTCTCTAACTTCCTTCCCTTATTCGAACGGAGGTCGCTCTCCACGTGAAGATCGTGGTGACGGTTAAGCTTGTTCCGAACCCGAACGCCGAAAAGCGAATCGACGCTCAAAACAAACGGCTCGTTCGTACCGGCGTAGAAACCGTCCTCAATCCCTACGACGAGTACGCGCTCGAAGCCGCGCTGCAACTCAAAGAACGCATCGGCGGCGAGACGACGGTGACGATCTTTTCTATGGCTCCCGACTCGCTCAAAGAGGGGCTCCGCCGCGCATTGGCGATGGGCGCCGACGACGCGGTCGTCCTCAGCGACGCGGGGCTCGAAGGGAGCGACGTTTGGGCGACCGCCGCGGCGATCGCCGCCGCGCTCCGAACGCTGCCTTTCGATTTACTCATCGTCGGCGGCTTGACCGACGACAGCAGCACCGGCGCGGTTCCCGGAGCGCTCGCCGAACATCTGGGCCTGCCCTGCATTACCAACGCGCGGAAGATCGATATCGCCGCGGACGCGATCGAAGTCGAGCGGGAGACGGACACCGGATACCAGACGGTTCGCGGCCCGCTGCCGGCGCTGTTAACGACGGCGCTGACGTTCGCCGAGCCGCGCTACGCGTCGCTCAAGGGCATCATGGGCGCCAAGAAAAAGAACATCGCCACGAAAACGCTGCAGGATCTTTCGCTCGAGGTTCTGGTGGGCGCGGACGGCTCGAAGACCGAGTTGCGCAGCTTCGCGCCGCCGCCGGTTCGCGGCAAGGGCACGACGATCGAAGCCGCCGATGGCGCCGCCGGAGCTCGTGCGATCTTCGATTTCCTTGCAGAGAAGAGGCTCGTGTAAAGCGTGAAGAACGTCATCGTTTACGCCGAGAATCGCCGCGGGCAGAGCCGAAAGGTTACCTTCGAGCTTGCGAGCGAAGCCGCAAAGATCGCGACCGCCCTCGGCGGCGTCGCGCATGCCGTCGTCCTGGGGCCGGAGTCCGCGCGTTTGGCCGAGCAACTGAAGAGCTATCCGCTCGAAAGCATTCTTCTCAACGAAGATCCCGAGGTCGAGAGCTTTCTGCTCGATCCGATCGTCGATTATCTAACGGCGGCCGCGCATCGCATCGGCCCCTCGCTGATTCTGATTCCCAACACGCTCTCCGGACGCGACGTCGCGGGCCGCCTGATGGTGCGGCTGGGCGCCGGGATGGTCGCCGACGTCGTCGACGTGCGGCTCGACGGCGACGCCGTCGTCTGCACCTCACCGAAGCTCGGTGGCGCGCTGGTCACGCAGTGCGCGCTGCGTCCGGCGGATTACGGCGTCGTGACGGTGCGCCCGAACGCGTTTGCCGTGCAGAGCTCGGGAAGCGGCGCGCGCATCGAAACGCTCGAGCGGCCGGCAAAAAGCTACGTGACGAAGATCGAGAGCGACGTCGAGGAAGGCTCGAGCGAGCTCGCGCTCGAGGAGGCCCCGGTCGTGGTCGCCGGCGGACGCGGGCTGGGCGGCCCGGAACCGTTCGATAGCTTGCTCAAGCCGCTGGCGCACGCGCTCGGCGGGGCGGTCGGCGCCTCCCGCGCGGCAGCCGATGCGGGCTGGGTGCCGTATAATCTACAGATCGGGCAGACTGGAAAAACGGTGACCCCTGCGCTGTATATCGCCGTCGGCATCTCCGGAGCGATCCAGCACAAAGTCGGCATGCGCGCCTCCGGCACGATCGTTGCCATCAATAAAGACGCCGCGGCGCCGATCGGCGAATTCTCCGATCTCCTGGTCGTCGGCGACGCCTTCCGCATCGTACCCGAGCTGACAAAACTCATCGAAACCGCTAAAGGACAGCATTCTTGAAACGACACTCTCTCATTGCACTGATTGCGCTCGCCTTCATCGTCGCGATGGCGATAACGGCCCCATCGGCACTGGCCAAGAAGTCCAGCGCGACGCCGACTCCGTCACCTTCGCCCTCGGCTCTGCCGACGGCGAGTCCGGAGCCGCCGTCCATCGCGATTCCGCGGCTGGTCGCCAAACTCAAGGCCAACCCGACCGATCAGCTGGCAATGACGCAGCTCGCAGGCGAATATCTTCAGGTAAACCGCCCCGACATCACCGTTCAGTATACGCAGCACTTACTGCAGCTCGGCGATAAGTCGGCACAGGTCTTCTACATTGACGGCGTCGCACAAGAGCAGCTCGGCAATGGGGTCGCGGCGACCTACGATCTCGAGCAAGCCGCGAATCTCGATCCCACGAACCTCCAGATTCTTGCGGGGCTGGCCGACATCTATCTGCGGCAGAATCGTGCCGCGGACGCCGAGCGCGTGGCAAAACGCGCGGTGACCTTCAATAAGAACGATCCCGGCGCGTTGATGGCACTCGGCAGCGTCTACGCCTCCGAGCAGCACTTCGACGACGCGCGAGCCCAGTTCGAAGCGGCCTTCGCCCTTGCTCCGAAGGACCCGGCGCCGCTCTTCCAAATCGCGACGACCTACGCCCAGCAAGATAACGTTCCGATGGCGCTGCAGACGGTCGCCCGGGCGCTCGCGATCGATCCGCGGAACATTCAGGCGCTCGTCTTCAAGGCCGATCTCTACGCCCGGCAGCACGACGACGCGCACACGAGCGAAGCCTACGACGACGCCGTCGTCGCCGCACCGACCGACGACGAAAAGGTCGCGATTCTGATTCGTAAGGCGACGTATTTCATCTCGGAGAAGAAGGACGCGCAAGGCGTCACGATCTTCCAGCAGATCGTCCAGCAGTTCCCGAAGGTGCCCGCGGGCTTTGCGGCCTTCGGCGATTACTACGCCTCGGTGCGCCAGTATCCGCAAGCAATCGCGCAGTGGCAGGCGGCGCTCGCCATCGATCCCAACTCCACCGGCGCGCTGCTCGGGATGGGTGAAATCTCGCTGCTCGGCGGCAAGGTCAACGACAGCGTCTCGTATCTGAAGAAGTACACGCAGATTTCGCCCGACGCGCAGGGCTTTGCGCTGCTGGGGCAAGCGTACTCGCGCCTGCACGACTACAACAGCGCGCGCGCCGCATGCGGCAAGAGCTTCGAAATCCAGCGCTCGCCGTCGACCCTTGGCTGCGTTGCCGGCGCCGACTACGAGCTGAAGAACTACAAGGAAGCGGCGCAGATCTTCGACGCGATGGACAAAGCCTCGAAGAACTACCTAGATGGAGACCCGCAGATGCTCTTCATCGCCGCCAAGTCGTACGCAGCGGCGAATCAGTGCTCGAAGGCGACGGCGGCGTATAAACGGCTGCTCGCCCTTCCGGGGCTGAAGAAGGACGCGAAGGCGTACCAACAGGTGCACCAGGCGGCCGCCGATCCGTGCAAGCCGGTTAAGCACTCGGGCTGAAGTTCGTCGTCGATCCCCTTTACGGGGATCATCTCCGCGAGGCCATCCATCCCGAGCGCCCCGACCGAGTCGAGGCCGTGCAGGCGCGCTTGCAGGCGGGCGGCGTTCTGGCGCAGACCCTGAGCGCGCGCGACGCGAGCGACGAGGAGCTGGAACGCGTGCACCCGCCGGGTTATCTCGAGTTGCTGCGCCGCGAGACCGAGCATCTTATCGGCGCACGCTATCTCTCGACCGGCGATACGCTCGTCGACGCGGGCTCGCTGCGCGCGGCGCGCCGCGCCGCGGGCGGCGCGATCGCTGCCGTGGAGGCGAGCAGCGCGCTCGGTGAGGCCGTCTTCGCGCTTGTTCGGCCGCCGGGCCACCATGCCGAACCGGCACGCGGCATGGGCTTCTGCCTCTTTAACAACGTCGTCGTGGCCGCACGCGCCTACCAAGCGCAGCGTGGCCGCCGGCCTCGCGTGCTAATCGCCGATTTCGACTACCATCACGGCAACGGCACGGAGGCTGAGGCCGGGTCGGGCCTTTCCTATATTTCGACCCACGCGTCTCCGGCCTATCCGGGCACGGGTTCACAGAGCTACGTTCGTGACGGAGATCTGATCGTAAACGTTCCGCTGCCCGTGAGCGGCGTTCCCACCGAAGCTTTCGTCGCGGTCTGGCAGCACGCGCTGCCACGCGTTGCGCGTCTCGTGCGCCCGGATCTGCTGATCGTCAGCGCCGGCTTCGACTACGTGGCCGGCGACTCCGTGGGCGACCTCGGAGTCGGAGTAGAGGCGGCGACGCCGATCGCGGCGGTCATCCGCGACGTCGCCCGCGAATACTGTAACGGAGCCGTCGCCTACGTGTTGGAGGGCGGCTATAGTATCGACGCGCTGACCAACTCGATTGCGGCGATTGCGTCGGTGAGCGACGGCGGCCGCCCGCGAAGCGGTGCCGCCGACGCGAAATCAATACCTTTCAACGTTCTTCGGCCGCTCGACAACTTTCTCGACTCCCAGGAACCTTTCAGAAACCTTGAGAATTAAGGTCCCTTAAACCAGGGGAACGCCCCTCGGACCGATTGTTGCTCGGTTACTTGGAGGGTTAAAAGATGCGATCGTTGCGCCTCGTCACCTCTCTCGTTCTCTTCCTTACCTTCATCTCCCAAGGCACGGCGGCGATCGCCGGCGTTACCGGCGGTATCACCGGCACCGTCGTCGATAGCGACACCGGGGCGCCGATCGCCGGCGCCCGGGTAACGGCCAGCAGTCCGTCGCAAACCGCGACGGCAACGTCCGACGCGGCCGGCCACTTCGGCTTCCTCACGCTCGCTCCCGACACGTACACGATCACCGCCGACAAGAGCGAGTATCAGTCCGAAAGCGTGCCGGGTCAAATTGTTTTCGCCGACACGGTGCAAACCGTACGGGTGAGCTTGCCGAAGGCTCTGAAAACGATCGGTCGCGTAACGGCCGCGGCGGCCGGTTCGCTGGTGAAATCCGGAACGACCGCCGACATCTACTCGATCAACGCGGCGACGCAGCATGCGGCGTCGGCCCTCGGCGGCGGTGGAAACCTCAACTCCGCGTACTCGGCAATCTCGACCGTTCCCGGTGCCTACGTCGTCCCCAATCAGAGTGGTTATTACGACACCGTCCACATCCGCGGCGGCGACTTCGACCAAGTCGGTTACGAATTCGACGGCGTTCCCGTCAACCGTTCGTTCGACAACTATCCCTCGGGCGCGGCCTCGTCGCTCGGAAATGCCGAAGTTCAGGTCTACACCGGCGCGAACCCCGCGAACTCCGAAGGCCAAGGCCTTGCAGGATACATCAACCAGGTCATCCGCACCGGTACGTTCCCAGGCTCCGCCGACGGGCAGCTCGGCATCGGCACGCCGGTCTTCTACCATCGTGCGATGATCGAGGTTGGCGGTGCGACGCCCGACCGGGATCTCTCGTACTACTTCGGCATCGCCGGTTACAACCAAGGCTTCCGTTACGTCAACAACGATAACGGCGCCAACTACGACAACTGGCTCGGCGCGCCGCTCGCACCGCTCAACACGCCCAACGCCGTAAACTACGCGGAAGGGGGCTACTACCTCGGGCCCTTCAACTGGATGAACTTTTCCCAGATCGCTTCGCGCGACGTCGTTGCGAATATCCACATCGGCATTCCGCACCACAACGACGCCGGCCGCGACGACGTGCAGCTGCTCTGGGATAGTTCGTATCTTTCGAACTCGTTCTACAGCTCGAACAACGACGTCGCTTCGCCGATGTGTCCGTCGAGCCTCAGCGGAGCGCAGTGCTGGGGTACGATCAATCCGATCGCGACGCTGGGCCTCGCGCCGAACATGCCGGCCGGCTCGACGACCCCGTGGGTAGACGGCCTCTCGTGGAATTGCGCGAGCCAAGTTGGAAAGACGTTCAGCCAGTCCGGCCTGCTCGGCATCGGGCCGGGCTGCACTTCGAAGTATTTCTATCCGTTCAGCAGCCAGAACCGGCCCTGGTCCGATTTCTCGACCGGCAGTTCGTACGGATTCGTCCCCAATACCAACCGAGACTCTTCGCAGAACCAGCAAGAGATCGTCAAGCTGCAATACACGAAGAACTTCGGCTCGACGGCGTTCTTCCGAATCTACGGCTACACGTACTACAGCACGTGGGATCTCGTCGGCCCTCAGTGTACCGCGTTCTTCTACATCTGCCCGACCGCACCGGACTACGAGCTTAGCTCGCACACGCGCGGCGTCAGCGCCGAGTTCCAGGATCAGATCAACGAGCAGAACCTCTTGACGATCCAGGGATCGTACGTCAGCGCCTCGACGATCCGCGACAACAATACACAGATGTTCAATAACTTCCCAGCCTTCGGCGGCCCGAATCGTACGATCGCGGCGATCGTCGTCAACGCGGCCGACCCGTACAGCGGCTATTGCTATGGCTCCGGCGGCGGATCGCCGGTAACGTGCAATCCCGGTGCCGGGGCCGCGCAGGTCGTGAACTGGGATCAGCTCTACGAGCCAAACGCATCGCCGAGCGGCGGCCCGGGCGCACTGCCGTCGAGTTGCGTGGATCCGCGGGTTCCCGGCAAGACGGCCTGCTCTTACCTGATGGCCGAAAACGGGCTCTACGCGACGTACAACAACGTGCAGCCGAAGTTCGGCTCGGCCTCACTGACCGATCAGTTCCGTCCCAACGACAAAATCTTGCTCAACCTCGGCGTTCGTTTGGATAGCTTCACTTTCGACGGCCTCAACGGCAATATCAATAGCAACGGCGGCGTCGCCAGACAGTTCTGGTACAATGCCTACAATCGCGACACGTGCGTCAACGCCATCACCGGCGTACCGGTCGATAAATCGCAGCTTCCCGGTTCGTTGACGCCGGCCTCGCCCTGCCCGAGCGGCTACCACAACGCGGCCCTCGTGAATCAGGCCTACCAGAGCTTCACCTTCAATGAGTGGCAGCCGCGCTTCAGCGGAACCTATACGGTCAATCCAAACACGGTGATCCGCGCATCGTTCGGCCGCTACACCGAAGCGCCAAACACCGCCTACGAAATCTACAATACGCTGCAGAACGACATTCCGTTCACGCTGCTGGGGCCGAACCTCTATCCGTACGGCCGCACCTCTCCCGGCCTCGCGGTACTCCCGCCGACGTCGTTAAACTACGACGTCTCGTTGGAGCAGCACCTCAAAGGCACCGATTGGTCGTTCAAGATCACGCCGTTCTTGCGCCAGACGCAGAACCAGGTGCAGAACTTCTTCTTGAATCAGCAGACGGGCTTCATCTCCGGCCTCAACGTGGGCAGCCAGCGCAGCGAAGGCTTCGAGTTCCAAATGCAAAAAGGCGACTTCTCGCGCAACGGCCTTTCGGGACTGCTCTCCTTCGCCTACACGAACTCTTACACGAAGTACGGCGTCCTCTCGAACGGCACCACGATCATCTCGCCGATCAATGCGACGATCTCGAACTATAACGCCTACACGAAGGCTTGCGCCAAGGGCGGCCCCTTCGTCGGCCGCTCGCAGTTCGGCATTCCGCTCTGCGGCTCGACCGGCTCCGGGGCTCCCGCGGCGAAATGCTATAAGGGTGGGGCTCCGTCGCCGTGCGGCGCGCCCGGCGCGGTCGTGAATCCCTACTGGAGCGCGCCGGGCCAGAACTTCATCGATCCGGGCCAGAACTTTGCACCGTACGACATCTTCCCGGCCGGAATCGGCTCCTCGGTAAACGCCTTCAACTCGCCCTACGTCGGGAGTCTCGTCCTCAACTACCGCCACGACAAGTTCGCGGTGACGCCCTCGCTCCAGTTCCAGGGCGGCGGTAAGTACGGCGCCCCGGAGACGACCCCCGGCATCGATCCTACCGACGCGGGTTGCGCGCCACTCGTCGGCACCCATCGCTACGACGCGTCGACCTGTCCGGCCGCGCTCGTGATTCCGAATCCGTTTACCGGCGTGTACGACGACCTCGGCTCGTTCACGCAGCCTAACGAGCTGATGTTCAACTTCCAAGCGGAGTACAACGTTTCACCGCGGATTACGTTCACTGCCGTGCTCGCGAACATCGTGAATACGTGTTGGGGCGGTTCGAGCAGGCAATGGACCTACACCGATAGCAACATCTGCTCGTACGGCGTCGTCGGCGGCGGCCTGATTCCGCCGGTCGGCAATGCGTTCAATCCGGTTGGCAGCGTCTCGAAAGCCAACGGCAAGAACGCGGCGACGATCGTTCAAAAGTTCTTGCTCTATCCGTACGAGCCGAACCTCGGGCCGTACCTGGTCTCGGGTCTCAACAACTCGGTGAAGGCGCCGTTCCAAGCGTACTTCATGGCGAACATCAAGCTCTAAGGAGCCCGAAGGGTTAGGGCGTAATCCTCCCCGCAATATTGGCGAGCTCGGTCATTCCGAGCTCGCCAACCAGCGTGTAATAGAGCTTTCCATCGCTCCACGTCAGCAAGTCCATGCTGCCGTCCTCAGCGTACTGACCGTTGCGCCCGCCGAGGGTGACCGATTGCGGATCAAACGGCGCCATGTTCGGCGCTACGGCCGTCGCGCTCTCGAAGAGCGAGACGGTGCGCAGACCGTCGGAGTAGAGAAGCTGCACGGTGCGCGCGCCGTGCAAGTCGACGACGTCGCCGGAGAGGGGCGCGAAGCCCTCCGGCAGCACGCCCGGCTTGCGCGCGGCGAAACCTGCGTCGTGAATCAGCCGGTCGGGGTCGCTCGAAACCTCTTGGATCTTCGGAACGCCGACGACGGCGTAGCCTCTGGGCAACGAGAAATCGGTAGACGGCACGGGTCCGTAGTGCACTTGCTCCAGCCGGATCTCGCTAAGGAGCGCGCCCTTCGGGCCGAACTCTTGCTTGTCCAGCACGATCTTCGTCTCGCGGTCGACGCGCAGGAACATCGTCCCGCGATTGGTGTACTTGTTGACCAGCAGCGCGTCGACGACCGGACGTCCATCGAAGACTTCGCTGCCGACGCGGACCGGACGATAGTTCGCGCGGATCAGCGCCTCGTTGTCGCCGATCGAGCGGCGGTCCTCGAGCGTCGCCGCGTTCTTGCTCTCGACGATGCGGTGGTGCTTCGCGTCGATCGAAAACTCGAAGTTCCCCCTGGCGATCTCCGAATCGCCGAAGATCTCCGGCGGCGCACTATAGAGCTTGCGCGTCATGTCGGGGGCGCGGTGTTCGATGCGGTAGACCGAGGCCTCCGAACCGTGCGTGCCGATGCGCACCGACTCGACGACGCCGGTGTACGAGACCTTCGACGGCGCGGCGAGGACGTCGGAGAGTAGGGCGAAGGTTGCCGACGCCGGTGCCGGCGTCGTTCCGGCTCCAGCGGGCGTCAGGCTTCCGATCGCCAGCGCGAGCGCGAAGGCGCCCGGCCTAATGCGATTGATCATCGTCCCTCAACGCCCCGGGAATGGGTTCGTCTTCCGAGAGCGGCGTCGTGCCGCTCAGCGCGGCGTGGCTCTCGACGTAGTACGATGCATCGATCGTCGACGCGACCGCCGGCCCGTGGGCGAGCCTAAAGCCGAAGTAGATGAAGGCGGCGATCGCAATTGCAATGGGCACGGCGACGGCCGGCCGGAATGCCGCGCTCAACTGCTCCCAGAGCGAAGGCGGCTTGTATTGCACCCTTCCGCGGATGGTTGCGACCACTCCGGCGGGCAGCTCGCGTTCGTCGGCGCGCGCGTACGCGCGCAGCATATCGGTGAGTGAAAGCTCCGAATCGCGAATCTCGGAGCACTCGGAGCAGCCGGCGAGATGTGCGTGAATCGCAACATCGCGCGCCGGTGAGAGCTCACCGTGCAGGTAATCGACGATCTCTTCGGAGGTCGGGTGAAGTTGATTCATGATGGCGACTTCATATGACGGGTAACAAGTTTGCGGAGTTGTCCGCGGGCACGGTGCAGTCGCGATCGCACGGTACCGACGGTGCACCCCACAACGTCGGCGATCTCCTGGTAGCTATATTCCTCGATGTCGGCGAGCCACACGATCTGCCGCTGCTCGCTGCCGAGCTCTTCAAGCGCTTTTGACAGCGGCTCACTAAGCTGCGAGTCGACGAACTCGTCGATCGGCGTGACGGCCAGCGGGCGGCTGCCGGAAAAGTTTTGAAGCTCATTATCATCGGGAATCTCCTCTTGATAACGTCCCTTGCGACGGCGAAGTTCGTCGCGGTGCAGATTCGTTACGATTCGATAGATCCACGAGAGGAACGACGTACCGGGCTTGAAGCTCTTCCAGGCCTTATAAACACGAACAAATGCCTCTTGCGTGAGGTCGCGTGCGTCGGCCTCATTGCAAGTCAAGCGATACGCGAAATTATAGGTCGCCTTACCGTACCGTTCGATCGCATGCTCCAAGAACGCCGCTTGGTCCGGCGCGGGGTCGTGGAGCGGCTCGGCGGCTGCCATGGCCCGCTAGCCTTCTTGTTTTGCTTGAAAGCTCCGCTCAGGAGCGCGAGGGCCAGATAACTCGCGCCACCGCCCACATACCCAGGAACGACACGACGGTCAAAAAGGTGAAAAGCGTGAGTTCGAGCAGGGCAATGCCGGCGAACTCGCTGCCCCCGCAGATCGCGACCGCCTCGGCGATCAGCGCGAGCTTGAAGCGCTCGAACGGGTTGCTCGCGAGGCCTGCGATCGATCGGGCTTGGGCGATAACGGAGCCCGGGTCCCAGCTCGCGTTCTCGACGACCGATGCCACGCGGCCGTTGGGCGCGACGATGAAGAGCTTGTCATCGTGGAGGAAGTTATCGGTGCTCAGCCTCATCGAACTGATCCGAAACTCGTCGAGTAGGCGTTGGATCGTCGAGCCGGTCCCCGTCAGCAGCGTCCAGCTCTCGCTGCGAGCGCCGTAGCCGGCAGCGTACGCGCGCAAGATCGCGGGTGAATCGTACGGAGGATCGAGCGTAATCTCGGCGAGCGCGAAGTGCTTGGGGTCGAGCCGATCTTGAAGGTAGGCGTATTTTGCGCTGATGGCCGGGCAGAGCGTGCGATCGGGACAGCGCGTAAAGACGAATGAGAGCAACAGCGTCTTTCCGGCAAAGGCGCGATCGAGCCGGATGCGCCGGCCTTGCGAATCGATCAACGTTGCCGCCGGGAGCGTGCCGCCGATCTCGATCGGCACGACGCGCCCAGCGTCGGGCAGACCGGGTGCAAAGACGCCTGCCGGTACCGCATCGCGTAGCGCCGGCGGATGCGTCGACTCGTCGAGAAATGCGTCGATGCTCGTGCCGGCGCGCAGACGCACCGGCGGTTCGAGCGAGTAGCGGCGAATCTGCGAGGGCATCGTCCGCGGTACGGCATCGGTGCGGACGATCGCGCTGGCATCGTTGCGAGCGTCGAGGACGACGCCATGAATTGGCACCAGCGCCAACAATGCCGCGAGGACGGCGATCATCCGAGCGCCTTTCGCAATGCGGCGACAACCGCGCCTTCGTTATCCTCGTCGTCGAGCACGTCGTGGAAACGTCCGTTCGGATCGATGACGAAGATCGCTGCCGCATGCGCGACGTCGTAGCCGCCTTTACGCGCGTGCACCTTTTCGGACCAAACGTGATAAGCGGTCTCCGTCGCCGCAATCTGCGATGGCGTTCCGGTCAAACCTACGATGTCGACGCCCGGCTGGGCAAACCGATTGACGAATCGGTGCAGCACCGGCGGCGTGTCGCGCGACGGATCGACCGTTACGAATGCGATCTCGACGTTGCCCGCGCGCGCGCCCAGCGAGGCCGTCGCGTGCGCCAAGCGCGCCAATATCGCCGGACAAGTGTCGGCGCAGTGGGTAAAGCCGAAGGTCAGAAGCACGGCCTTCCCCCGCTGCTCGGAGAGCTTCCACGGTGCGGAGCGATCGCTCTGGAGCGAAAAATCGGGTGCGCCCCGGCCGCCGCTGCAGGCCACCGGAACGAGCGTCGCTGCCAGTAGCACCACAAGCGCGAGTGCGCGGACCATCGATTCATTGTACTCCCTCGGACAGGGGTTCGCTGCGACAGAGCCCAACGAAGGGACCCGTGAACGCTGCGGTCCTCGTGCTCCGCTTGCTTTTGGGCGGAATGCTGCTCGTTGCCGGGCTGCTGAAGGTAGGCCACGCTGCGAACCTCGCATCCAGCATCGCTGGCTTTCGCCTGCTTCCCGCGGGCATCGTCGGCCCGGTCGCACTGGCGCTTCCCTTTATCGAGATTCTGCTCGGAGCCTATTTGGTCGCCGGCCTCTTTACGCGAGCTGCCGCGTGGATCGTCGCGGTGCAGTTCTTTATCTATGCGGCGGCCGTCGCGTCGGCCGTTCTCCGTCATATTCCGGCGAACTGCGGCTGCTTCGGCCCCGGCGACGCCGCGGTTGCCGATTGGCCGCACGTTGCCGTCGATTGCCTCTTCGGCGCGGCGGCGATCTTCATCGCCTTCGGCGCGCCCGGTCCGCTCGCGCTCGACCGAAAGCTGCGCTCCGCATGACGCGCCGCCCGATTTTTCTTGCGACGGTGATAGTCGTGGTCGTTATCGTCGTCGCGGCGGTCCTCGTCTACAACGCCGGATCGTCGCACGGTTCGGTCCAGATGGCGTCGCAGGCGCCGATCGTCGGAAAGGCCGCGCTCAACAAGACCGCGCCGCAGTTCGAGGTGTCGACGACCGCCGGCCTCTTCAATTTAAGAAAGACGCAAAGGCCGGTCTTTCTCGAGGTCTTCGCGACCTGGTGCCCGCACTGCCAGCGGATGACGGCGGTCGTCGACCGTCTCTACGCCGCCTACCACGGCCGCGTCGACTTCGTCGCCGTCTCCGGGAGCGACACCGCGATGGACGGAACCTCATCGTCGTCGCAGCGCGACGTACTCGATTGGGTGAAGCGTTTCGACGTGAAGTATCCGGTCGGCTACGACCCGATCCTCGACGTCGCGAACCTCTACCTCGCAGGCGGCTTCCCGACGTTCGCAATCATCGGCAGCGATAAAAAGATACGATATCTCGCCGACGGCGAGATATCGTACAACGACCTGGAGAACGCGCTGAAAAAGGTGCTGCGCTAGGAGCCTGTACGGCTCCTAGTCGTTCGGCGGGAAAGCATAATTCGGCGGCGGGACCGGCGTGCCGATTTCCAGCACGATCTGCTGGTGCGAGCGCAAAGGAATCTCTTTGAGATCGCCTTCGTATTTCTGTCCGTTCACGTACGCCGTGACCGTACCTTTGAACCCGGCAACGTCGTCGGGCTGCAGCGGCTGGCCCCAAATATCGAAGAGCATCCCGAGCTTATACGGGCCGCCCTGGGGCGGCGCGATGTCCGGCGCTTCGAGATGGATGATGCCGTCGGGCGCGTGCGTGTGAATCCAATAGAGGCACGGCCCGGCGGGATTCGGTGCGAAACCGATCAGCGCCGGCACTTGAATCTGCTTGCCGTTATTGAAGATGGCGAGGTGGGTGTGCACGTGGAGCGTCGCATATTCCATCGCGCCGCAGCCGACGCCGTCGACCGATTGACCGTGGCCGCCGATCGGCGTATTGGGAAACTTCCCTTTAAAGTATGCGGTGCCGAGCTTCTCGCCGTCGGTGATTTGAATCGGCTTCGTCGTTGGGCCGGCCGCCGGGGTCGGCGTCGCGTATGCCTGCTGCACCAAGCGCTTCTGCCACCAGTTGTATCCGAGAAAGAAAACGATCAGGGCGACGATCGCGATGCCGACGCCGATGTAAACCGGGCGCATCGGGTCGCGGCGCGGCGGGGGCGCGGAGGCTCCACGCCCTTGACGGCGGCGTTCGGCACGGCTGGGTTGCGACATGGATTCCCTTCTACGATGGAGCTTTGAGTGGTGCGGCGACCGCGGCGTCGGTAATCTCGAGCGGCCGCCCTTTGACGAGATAGTTGGTGACGTAATCCGTCACCGCGTCGGCGAGCGGCGTGACCGGCCGGTCGTAACCGGTTGCGCGCAGACGATCGACGTTCGCACACGTGTAGTATTGATACTTGCCGCGGAGATGCGGCGGCATCTCGATGAACTCGATTCTTTCGGCCAGCTCGAGCGCGTGGAAGATCGGGCGCACCAGCTGCAGCCACGTGTGCGGCGTCCCCGAACCGACGTTGTAAAGGCCGGTGGCGTTGGCCTCCGCCAGGTGCAACGTCATATCTACCACATCTTTAACGTAGATGAAATCGCGCTGCTGCTCGCCGTCGCGGTACTCGGGGCGGTGGCTCTTGAAAAGCCGGATGCTGCCGCCCGCCTGGATTTGCTCGTAGGCCTTCTGAACGATGCTGCGCATCTCGCCCTTGTGGTCTTCGTTGGGGCCGAAGACGTTGAAGTACTTGAGGCCGCAGATGCGCTCGGCGAGGCGCGTGCGCTGCGCGTACAGATCGAAGAGGTGCTTCGAGTAGCCGTAGGCGTTGAGCGGGCGGAGCGCGTGCAGATCGGCTTCGTCGGAGAGGACCGCCTCGACGCCGCCGTACGTTGCCGCCGACGAAGCGTAGACAAAACGCGCGCGGTTCTCCAGCGCCCAGTGAGCCAGGCTCTTTGTGTACTCGTAGTTGTTGCGCAACAGATAGCCGGCGTCGCTCTCCGTCGTCGAGGAACAGGCTCCGAGGTGGAAGATCGCGCCGACGTCGCCGAACGACTGGCCCGCCGTAATCCGGTCGGCAAAGTCGTCCGCATCGAGATAATCGGCGAAGCGCAAGGGCACCAGATGCTTCCACTTCTCCGAGGAGTCCAGGCGATCGACGACCAGAATGTCCTCGATACCGCGACGATTGAGCGCCCAAATCAAGGCGCTCCCAATTAGACCGGCGCCGCCCGTGACGACGATTCTTGATTGCTCCAAATCAGACATCGCTTGTTGAGGGGCCTTTTCCCCCAGGATTAAGACGGAGTCCTTCCTACGCTTGGCCGCTTTGCCGCCTTACGGGTGCCCGGTCTGGACGCCGATGCTGAAGGTCCGAGCAGGCGCGAAATGATTGCCCTGTGCGTTGATAAGCGTCACGTAGTAGCGGTCGTTGAGGATGTTTTGAATGCCGAGCGTCAAGACGGTCTCGGGGCCGAGCCCGATGCCCTTTGCCACGTTGAAGATCGTATGCGGCGTCAGGCTGCAGTAGCCCGGGGTCACCGCCGGGCAGAAGCCCGAGGACAGGCCGCTGCCGTACTCGCCGTCGGCAGAGAGCCAGCCGCCCCGTGAATTGTTGAGCAGCATTCCGCCGGTGACCGTATAGGCCTGATTGTGGTCGGCCGGCGTGAAGTCGCTCGGCGAGCCGAAGCACGGTGCCAGCAACTGCGTCTCGCAGCCCTTGTTGAGCGAGACGGTATGCGCCATCGAGAGGTAGGCGCGACCGTTACGCGCGAGCGGCTGCACGTAGTTGAGGGCTTCTTGCGAGAGCCGCCCCAGCACGTAGTTGATATCTTGGTGCAGCAGCGTCACGCCGACTTGGGTGTCGTCGATCAGGTCGTTGGCGTTCTTCTGCCAAACTCGGAAGCCGAGCTCGCCCGGGCCAAGCGGAACGTGTCCGCCAAACTCGAGCTGCGTGTCGCGCTCGGGCTTGAGGTCGAACTGTGCCTGCGTTCGCTGGAGCGGCAGATTGAGCAACTGCGCGGCGGCCGGCGAGACGTTCTCGAATGAGAACGGTTCGAAGAATCGGCCAACGTAAGCGTAGAGATTGGCCCGCTTCCCGAAGTTCCGCGTGAGTTTGAGGCGCGGGCTGAAGGCGCCGAAGCCCTGCGCGAACTGCGTCGAGGCAATCGCAAAGAAGTCGTAGCGCAGCCCGTAGTCGGCCTCCCATGCATCCGTAATGCGCCAGTCGTCCTGCACGTACGATTGGTACGTGTTGCCCACGTTGGGTGCGTCGTCGACGACCGTCGCCGGCGCGTTGCGCGTCTGCGGCGTGAGGAGCGGCGCGAGAAAATTGTTCGGTTGGAGCGCGAACTGGTAGTCCTTGTCGATCCTCGCCAAGTCGTAGCTGACGCCCGCGCGAATCTCGTGCCGCCCGGCGCGCGCCGAATAGTCCCCTTGCAGAATGTAATCGGTCGCGGTCCGGCTGTCGGTCAGCGTGTACGCGCAGGTCGTCGGCGCGAAGTTCCCCGGCGTCTTTAGGGCATCGGCGCAGTCTGTGGCCCCGCCGCCGTTGCCGAAGGGCGGCGGTTCGACGTTGAGCGCCTCACCGTAGATCCAGTCGTTGGCCGGATCGCCGAAATCGGAGATGTGCGAGACCTTCAGCGCGGGGCCGAAGGTTATTCCCGCGTTGTCACCGAGCGCGCGGCGCATCTGCAGGCTGAAGAACGTGTCCTCCTGATTTTCGTTGTCGTCGGTCGTCGCCGGCTCGCCGTAGACGACGTCGTTGGGGATCGCAAAAGCGTCGTAGCTGTGCACGAACGTCAGGCTCGTGAAGTTGTTCCCGCCGGCGGAAAGCGTGACGTCGGCGTATTGGTTGACGCCGCTGGCATTGTCGTGCGGCGATTGGAAATCGGGCGGGTCGAGCCCGCGCGTGCTCTGCATCGCGCCCGCCGAAACCGTGTACCCTCCGCCGCCGGTAAACGGTGCGTGGTAATCGACGGTCGAATTCAGCGTCGTGTAGGAACCGGCGGAGGAGTTGCTATCGACGCCCGCCGGCCCGATACCGCTCTTGGTCGTAAGATTGAGGACCGAGCCGAACTTGAGGCCGTATTGGGCCGAATAGGCGCCTTCGATGACGTCGACGTACGCCAGATCGTTGAGATCGATCTCGCTGCCGATATCGCGATTGAGCCCTTGCGGCAGTGCGACGCCGTCGATCTGATAGTTGATGACGCCGTGGTCCCCGTTGATGTGCACCACGCCGTTCGCGCCGCGGACGGCTCCGGGCAACTGGATGAGCATCTCTGGGAAGCTGTTGTCGTAAGGCAGACGCGTAAGGTCGGTTTCGTTGAACGTCACGTCGCTGCCGCTGCCGCGGACCGGGAGCGTGCGCGCGACGACGACCTGACCGATCTCCCTGAGCGGCCGCAACGTCAGCGTAATTACCGCACCGTCGCTCCCGAGATCGACGCGCAGTAAGGCGCGCAGATCGCCGCGCCGCGCTTCGACGTCGTAGCTTCCGAGGGTAAGCGGTGGAAACCGGAAACGCCCGTCAGGGCCGGTGCGCGCCTTGACCGTCATGTTGTTGCCCGAGGCCGTCACCGTAACGCTCGGCGCGGGGCTGCCATTCGCCGTTGCCGTTCCCGAGAGAAAAGCGGTGGGTGCCGAGGCGCGGCCGGGCGCGGCCGCCGCTCCGACGAACGCGGCGAGCCAGAATACGGCCAGGGACCGGCGCGCAAGCGACGACATGGTGGACTCCTCCAACGGAAGGCAAGAATGCCTGCGAATGCAGGGCTAGCGCGCTTATTGAAATTAGCGTATCATTTGCAAATAGTCAAGTGCTCCGGCGTCCGCAGTGAAAGGTGTGTCCCGGCGCGGAAGGATAAAATGATGAACGTAGGTGCGCGTAAGACTCGCCAGCGCGAGGCGATCCGTGACGTTTTCGAGGGTTCGGAGCGGCCGTTGACGATCGACGAACTCGTCGACGCGGCCGGCGGCGTCGGCGTCGCCACGGCATACCGCGCCGTAGCCGCCCTCCTAAAAGAAGGGTGGCTCGAGACGGTCGAGATCCCCGGAGAACCGATGCGTTACGAGCGCTCCGGCAAAGGCCACCACCACCACTTTGCCTGCGAGAAGTGCGATCGCGTCTTCGACGTCGGTGGCTGTATCGAGAACGTGCGCAAGCTCGCGCCGCCACGTTTTCGCGTCAAGGCACACGCGGTAACCCTTTATGGCCTCTGCAGCGCGTGCGCGCGTTAGCGACGCGCTGCAAAGGTGTTACGGGCTAGCTAAAACGGCGCCGCGAGCCGCAAGAGGAACGAGCGGCTGTTCGAGATCTGCGTGGTGTTGAAGCCATTGGCGACTTTGATCGGATATTGGTGGTTGAGGATGTTGTCGACGATGAGCTGGATCCCGAGGCCGGTGTCCTGGCCGGGACGTCCCGGCGTGAGGTTGCGTCCTGCCGCGAGATCGAAGGTCGTATGCGCCGGCAGCCGGCCCTGCAGATTCGCGTTCGCGCTCTCGAACGCTACCGGAAAGCCGCTGCCGTAGTTGCCTTGCAACGTTGTGAACCAGCGGCGGTCTTTGCCGAAGCGCCAGGTGTATGCGGTGCTGGAGACCACCGTCTCGTCGTGATCCTCGGGCGCCAGCTGCGCGACGCAGGAGACGCCCGGCTCGTTCGTGTTCGGCGGAAACAAGAACGTCGAGCCCGAGACGCAGGCTGCGTATGACCCCGAATACGTAAACGTGAACCACCACAGATTGTCGTTCTTCATCCGCTCCTGGAAGCGAAGCTCGGCGCCGTTGTCGATGCCGATGGCGTTGTTGAAGACGGCGAAGAGGGGCGTGTCGAGCAGCTGCGTCGTGTCGAGAATATTGACCGAGGTCTTACGGAAGATATTGAACGAGCCGCTGAGCTGCGGGCTGAACTGATGGTCTAAGCCCGTTTCGAAGTACGCGTCGCGCTCGGGCTGGAGGTTGTACACGGGCAGCCCCGTGCAGCCTTGCAGCACGACGCAATCTTGGCGGACGTCCTCGAGCAGCGGCGCGGCGTAGAAGCGCCCGTAGAAGACGTGCGCGGTATTCTTACCGCCGTCCCAAACGTTAAGGCCGAGACGCGGGCTGAACATCCAGCCGCTGGTGTAGCCGGTCGAGTGATCGTAGCGCAGGCCGTAGTCGAACTTAACGTACTTGTCGATCGTCCAGGTATCCTGACCGTAGATGCCGATTTGCGAGCCCGCCTGCGTCTGTTCGGGCGCGCCAAAGAGATAGTAGGGCTCGGCGTGCGTGCCCGACGTTGCTCCGCAGCCCTCGGCGTAGTAACAGGCAAAGGCCTGGCCGGCGGCGAGGTTCTCGCGATTCATGTCGACGCCGACCTTCCACGCATGGTTCTTCGTAGCCCGGAAATCGGATAGGCGCAAGCCGACGTACGCGGCGTAAGTGTTCGAGAGCAGACCGACGTTGTGAATCTGCCCCGCTGACGCGTCGTTCGGCTGCGGGCACTCTGCGCACGGCGGCGCGCCGGAGCCGAAGTTGGGCGTGATTCCGATCACGTCGTTGGGAAGATCGCCGTCGTAGTTGATGCGCGTCGAGCGCCACCACGGGATCACCTGGAAGATCCCGTTGCCGTCTTTGGAGACGTTCGTCCAGTTTACGTTGGAGAAGCGATCGTACTCGCGCTGAACGTCGTCGGTGGAGGCCGGCGTCGTAATCGGATCGTAGGGATTGTTGGGGTCGGTGTTGATCGGAATCTGGAAGATCGCCAGCTGGTTGGAGTAGTCGAAGGCCAGCGTGCTGCGCGGCGTCAGCTGGGTGATGAAGCGGAAGAACTGGTCGCTCTGCGACGAGTTATCGTGAATCGCATCGAACGTCGGCGCGTCCAATCCGCGCGCCGTCGATTGGGTATTGGCATCGAGAAAAGCCTCGCTCTGGCCGAATCGAGCGGAGGTGCTGAGCTCGCCGATGCCCTGCGACTGATTTCCGATCCCGCCTTCCACCGTTCCATAGATGCCCTCGGGAACGTCGCTCGGGCGGTTGGTGATGATGTTGACGACGCCGCCCATTCGGTCGCCGCCATACTCCGCCGGAATCGCTCCGGTGTAGAGCTCGAGCGAATCGATGATCTTCGGATCGACGATCTCCGCGAAGTTCGAGGTCGTCGCCAAGGGCAGCGGTGCGCCATCGATATTATACGAGACACCGTGGAACCCGTTGATCACCGGTTCGTTGTACGAGAACGGGACGACGCCCGGGAGGGTCGCGAGCGTCTGGTCGAGGCTGTTTTGGACTGGAGAGGTTTGGATCTGCGCGCGATCGATCTGATGGACCGACGGCGGATTCGCCGCGGCGCCCGCGTGCGCGGTTACGACCGTCTGCGCGATCTGCCGCAGCGTCGAGAGCGGCAGGTCGAGGGTCGCGACGGTGCCCCCGGCCAGCGTCACGTCCGCATGAACCTCCGGGATGCCTTTGAGCGACGCGGTGATCCGGTACTGCCCGAACGGCACCTGCGAGAAGACGTACCCGCCGTCGTCTCCGGTCTGCGTGGTGAACTTCGAGCCTTCGCCTTCTAGGACGACGGCCGCGTGTGCGACCGGCTTGCCGTCGAGCGTTACCTTTCCGCGCACCAAACCGGAGACGGCCGCCGCAGAAGGGAGTGCAAAGCAAAAAATCACGAAAACGGCGACGAGCGCCGTGATAAATCTGGACATGGGGCTCCTTCGATCGGAAAGAGTGCGGCTTTTTTGGAGCTACAGAGAAGCGGCGCGCGCGCTTAGGCGCAGCAGCCGCGTCCGATCGGAGGAGGACGGGCGAAGCGACGGCGCACCCAGAGCATCGGGCGCACCGGAGTCGTTTGAGTGGTGAAGCGCGACCACGTCGGGGTCCGCGTCGCGAAGTTCGTGCGCGCGACCGCAACGATCGCGCCGGCGAGCACCGCCAGCACAAAGCGACTTAGGCGTCGCAGCAGCCAAGACGTCGCCGCTAGCGCAACGGGGATTGCAAGCCAAGGAACGCCCGCGTGATGCTGGCCTTCGACGAGTTCCGCTGCGGCGTACCATGCCGTCGCCGATGCGAATAGCGCACCGAAGCTTGGTAACCGGCTTGTAAGGCGTGCGGCAAGCACGCTTCCGTTGACGGCCGCGCGCGCCCCGTCCCACGCAAGAAGGCCAAAGAAGCCCGCAAGGCTCAGGCCGCCCGCGAGTGCGAGCTGAACGAGCAACGCGTGGTAGTCGCCGCCCATGGAGTGCCCGCCCCCATAGAGGCCGATATGAGCAAAGAGAGAGGCAAGCAAGCCGAGTGCGAGCGCGCCCGGAACCTTCCGCAGGGGCACCGGGGTCTTTTCTAGGTGAGCCTGCGGGGAGACCTGGGGGCCGCGTCGTAAGGACCCTGCCCCTTGGGCTACATCGGTCCGGTGGGATAGGAGTATCAGAGAAAACCTTATCGCTATGAGCATGCGAGCACACGTCGAGAACGCCGATACCGTCAGCCTGGTTTGCGCACTGCTGGTGCGCTTCCCCGAGCTGGCTTCAATTCGTTCTGGTCCGACGGATCGGACGTTGCGTTTGACCTTCGCCGTGCGCCAGCGATTCGATCGTGCCGCGCAAGCGCGGCTAGCCGAAGCGATCGAAGAGCACGTTCGCAGCTTCCTCGCGCTGGGAAAAGATGAGCCCGCGACCCTTCGAGTCGAGTGTGAGGGCGACCGCAGCCTGACGTTCGTCCACATCACGCGCGATCTCGAGACCTTTTCCAAGGAAGAGCTCGAACTGCAGGTCGGCTTTCTCTGCGACCGTTGCGGCGAGGCGCTCGTCCGTACCCCGCCCCCCGACGATCATTTCGAGGGCGACCCCGCCGCCGAAGACGAAGCGGCGCTCTATGCCGTAGAGGCGCTTCGCGATCCGGCGCAATCGAAGAGTTTGGTTGGGTTTAGAGAAGAGAAGCGGGTACTGGTTTACTTTTTAAAATCTCAGAAGAAAGCGAAGGCTTCGGCTCGCCGGTAAATAGCCCCAGCTTGAACCTCCTGGTTGTCGGGGACGTCGTAGGGTCTCCGGGACGAGAGGCTCTCAAGCGTTGCGTCTCGTTGCTTCGAGAGCAACACCAAATTGATGCCTGTATCGCCAACGGTGAAAATGCCGCGGGCGGTTTTGGCTTGACGGCGCAGACGGCCGAGGAGATGTTCGAGAGCGGTATCGACTTCATCACTGGAGGAAACCACATATTTGACAAGCGCGACTTCGGCGAGTATTTGGAGACCAGTAAGCGCGTGATCCGGCCGGCCAATTATCCGCCGACCGCACCGGGTCGCGGCACTGGGACGTTCGAGGCGAACGGAGTCACCGTCGGCGTCCTCAATTTAATGGGGCGTACGTTCATGCCGCCGGTCGACGACCCGTTTCGCTGCGCCGACGCGCTGGTCGCCGACCTTCGGAAACGCACGCCCGTCATCATAGTCGACCTCCACGCCGAGGCGACGTCGGAGAAGGTCGCCATGGGGCGTTACTTGGACGGCCGGGTCTCGTGCGTCTTCGGGACGCACACCCACGTGCAGACCGCCGACGAATGCGTGCTTCCGGGCGGCACGGCCTTCATCAGCGATCTCGGGATGACCGGCCCCACCGACGGGGTCATTGGCATGGATGCCGGGCCGGTGCTCGACCGCTTTCTAACCGGCTTTTCGGATCGCTTTAGCGTACAGAAGAGCGGAATGCGACAGCTCTGCGCCGCGGTCGTTACCGTCGATTCCGCCTCCGGCAAGGCCGAGGGGATCAAGCGCGTCTTTCTGCGAGGAATCGCGTGAGCGGGAGCGGTGCAAGCGGAGGAGTGACGCTCAAGGTCTCCGCCAAGAGCAACCCTAACTCGGTTGCCGGCGCACTCGCCGCGGTGCTGCGCGAACGCGACACCGCCGAAGTGCAAGCCGTCGGCGCCGGGGCGATCAATCAAGCGATCAAGGCCGTCGCCATCGCACGCAGCTATCTAAAAGGGGCGAAGCTGGACATCGTCTGCATCCCATCGTTCGTCCTGGTCTCGATCGACGAGAACGAGCGGACCGCGATCTCGCTTCAAGTCGAACGCCGTAAGCTCGAAGAGAAAGTAGAAGACGTTGAGAGTTGACCTCCATTCGCACTCGACGATGAGCGATGGAACCCTTACCCCCCAAGAGCTCTCCGACTTCATGGGCGAGCGCGGGGTCGAGATCTTTTCGATCTCCGATCACGACACGACCGCGGCGTACGGCAACTTTACGCCGCCGCCCGGCGCGCGGGTAATCGTCGGCATCGAGATCAACACGACCTGGAAAGAGAACGAGGTCCACGTTCTCGGGTACGGCGTCCCGCTGGGGCCTTCGCCGATCAACGAGTTGCTCGAGTATAACCAGGATCAGCGCCGCATCCGCGCCGAGACGATGGTCGACCAGCTGCGCAAAGCCGGTTACGGCATCACGCTCGACGACGTCTTGGCCGAATCGGGCGACGCGCTCTCGATTGGACGTCCGCACGTCGCCAAGGCGCTCGTCCGGCTCGGAATCGTCGGCAGCGTCGATGAGGCCTTCAAAAAAGCGCTCGGCACCGGACGGCCGGGCTACGTTCCGCAACTCTACACCACACCCGAGCACGCGATCGAGAAGATCGCGGAGGCCGGAGGGATTCCCGTCCTTGCCCATCCAGGGCGCTTGAAGGATCGCGTGCTGATCGACGAGCTCGCCCCGCGCGGCCTGCGCGGTTTAGAGGTCTTCTATCCGCTGCACGATGCCGCCGATACCGCCGAGTTTCGCGAAACGGCGCGCCGCTACAATTTAGTGATGACCGCGGGCATGGATTTCCACGACATCCGCTATCACACCAAAGGCGTCGGCATGGAGGTCCCGGCAGAGGATCTCGAGCCCTTCTTCGATCTGGTTGCGGCGATCGCGTAACTGTGTAGCTTCGCGACGGTTACATTCCGAAGCCTTAGCGGCTGAGTATTCGGCTGACTTCGGTGCGTACGTGCTCGAGCAGCCGTTGTGCTGCGTCCTCGTGAGTCTGCAAGCGCGCTTCCTGACGCGCGACCGTCGCAGTGTCCTTCATGTACTTGTGATTGACGCGCACGTTGTACGCGCAGCCCGCGAACGCCGCGTAGGCGAACTCGGCCGCGCAGCCGATGTCGCTCACCAGCGCCTTGGCGTCTACTTCGAGCAACTGCGAGGCGAGCTCCAGCACCCGTAGGCAGAGGGCGGTCGCCCGCAAGGGAGCCTCCGCCGCGCGTTCGAGCGCGAACTCGAGGGCCTCACGCCGCGCCTGCGCCTCGGCGGGCGTCGCCTTCGGCAGCGCCTGAGCGGAGATCACACGTCCAAAGGCCTTCTCGTCGTGTGCCTGCGCGGTTTTGAGCTCGGCCCGCAACTCTTCGCTGCGGGTAACGATTTCGTCAAGCATCGCCGCTGCATCGGGCGGCTTCGGGTTGCGCCGGGCGATCCGCCCGACCATCGCGTTGAGGGCGGCGCCGACTGCGGCGACGAGCATCGCGGCGCTGCCGCCGCCGGGCACCGGGGCATCGGAAGCAAGGCGTTCCAGATACGCGTCGAGCCTTTCCACGCAGCGTGGGTTGGCCCGGGCGAGGGAGCGGGCCTGCGTGCCGGTGGCGACGAAACGATTGCCGACCTTTTTCCTTGGAAGTCAGGAGTCTACTTGTCTATTTTGGATTCAGCCCCAGCCGGTTCGGTCCGGGACCTCGGACGCGCGGAGGCGGGGCGGGCGCGGATCGGATGGGCCGCGTCGTATATGCCGGTGCTCAAGCAGATCCACGATCGCTTCGAGCTCGAGAAACCGCTCGCGGGGATTCGGATCGGCGCCTGTCTGCACGTCACGACCGAAACGGCGAACCTCATGCTTGCCCTGCAGGCGGGGGGTGCGGAGATTGCACTCTGCGCCAGCAATCCGCTTTCAACCCAAGACGACGTGGCGGCCGCACTCTGCGAGTACGGCATCGCAACCTACGCGATCAAGGGTGAAGATAACGACACCTACTACTCGCACATCGAATCGGTGATCGCGACGAAGCCGCAGATCTCGATGGACGACGGTTGCGATCTGGTGACCTCGATCTACACCAAGCACCGCGAGCAACTCGCCGGAATGATCGGCGGCTGCGAAGAGACGACGACCGGCATTATCCGGCTGCACGCGATGCAGCGCGACGGCGTTCTTCCCTATCCGGTGATCGCCGTGAACAACGCGCTCACCAAGCACATGTTCGACAATCGCTACGGAACCGGCCAGTCGACGCTCGACGGCATCATCCGCGCGACCAACGTCCTGCTCGCCGGCCGGACGCTCGTCGTCGTCGGCTATGGCTGGTGCGGGCGCGGCATCGCCTCGCGCGCGGCCGGCATGGGCGCGCACGTCGTCGTGACCGAGGTAGACCCGCGTAAGGCGATCGAAGCGGTGATGGATGGCTATCGCGTCATGCCGATGACCGAGGCCGCCAAGATCGGCGACATCTTCGTCACGGTCACCGGCAACTATCACGTAATCCGCGAAGAGCACTATAAGTTGATGAAGGACGGCGCGATCGTCTGCAACTCGGGCCACTTCAACGACGAGCTCGATCTCGATTCGATCCGCGCGATGGCGATCCGCAAGCTCGAGCCGCGCGAATTCGTGGAGCAGTACGAGCTCCAAGACGGCCGGATGATCTGCATCCTCGCCGACGGCCGGCTCGTGAACCTAGCCGCCGCCGAAGGCCACCCGGCGGCCGTTATGGATATGTCGTTTGCCAACCAGGCGCTGGCGACGTCGTATCTCGTCAAGCAACATAAGGAACTTGAGAAGCGCGTCTACGACGTCCCGCTCGAGATTGATGAAGAGGTCGCGCGATTGAAGCTCGCCTCGATGAGCGTCGACATCGACGTCCTCACGCCCGAGCAGGTCAAGTACATTGCGTCGTGGAGCGAGGGAACCTAAGTGGCGTACAAGCGGCTCTTTACCAGCGAATCGGTGACCGAGGGGCATCCCGACAAACTCGCCGATCAGATCTCCGATGCAGTGCTCGATGCGCTCATCAAAGACGATCCGTACTCCCGGGTCGCGGTCGAAACGTTCGCGATCACCGGCCAGATTCACATCGCCGGCGAGGTGACGACGAAAACGTACGTCGACATCCCGCGCCTTGCGCGCGAGGTCGTGCGCGAGGTCGGCTACACCCGCTCGGCGATCGGCTTCGATGCCGAGACGTGCGGCGTCAGCGTCTCGATCGACGAGCAGTCCCCGGATATTGCGATGGGCGTCGATCGTTCGTGGGAGGCTCGTTCGGGCGACGACGCCGAGTTCGAACGCATCGGCGCCGGCGATCAAGGCATGATGTTCGGCTACGCTTGCCGGGAAACCGAAGAGCTGATGCCGCTGCCGATCGTGCTCGCGCACAACCTCACCCGCCATCTTTCGGCGGTGCGCAAGAACGGCGACATTCCCTATCTTCGCCCCGACGGCAAGTCGCAGGTCACGATCGAATACGACGGCGACCGCCCGGTGCGCGTCGAGGCGGTCGTGCTCTCGACGCAGCACGATCCCGAGATTCCGCTGGAAGAGATTCGCCGCGAGATTCGCGAGCGCGTGATCGACCACGTGATTCCGAAAACGATGTTCGACGAGCACACGCACGTGTACGTCAATCCCACCGGCCGGTTCGTTATCGGCGGCCCGAAGGGTGACGCCGGCTTGACCGGCCGCAAGATCATCGCCGATACCTACGGCGGGATGGCCCGCCATGGCGGCGGCGCGTTCTCCGGCAAGGATCCCACCAAGGTCGACCGCTCCGCGGCGTACGCCGCGCGCTGGGTCGCCAAGAACGTCGTCGCGGCCGGGCTCGCCGACCGCTGCGAAGTGCAGGTGGCCTACGCGATCGGCGTCGCGCATCCGGTGAGCCTCCTAGTAGAGACCTTCGGTACCGGCAAGCTGCCGGACGAGGAGATCGCAGCCGCCGTCCTTAGCGTCTTCGATCTGCGCCCCGCCGCGATTATCCACCATCTCGATCTGCGGCGCCCGATCTACCAGCAAACGGCCGCGTACGGTCACTTCGGCCGCCCCGATCTCGACCTGCCTTGGGAACACGTCGACCGTGCCGAGGCGCTTCGCACTGCTACTTCATTCAGCGGAGAACAGCTACGTGTACCAAACTTTGCGCACTAAAGCGGTCGTAACGGCCGGCGCATTCGCGCTGCTTTGCGGTACGCTCGCGCCGGCCGGCGCGACGACCTTCACCTCTTCGCAGACGTTCAAATCGGGAACGCGGATTGCGTGCGTGCTCGACGAGCACATGGATTCAACGAATTTAAAGTACGGCGATAAGTTCATGCTGCGCGTCACCGACACGTCGCATCCGGCCCTGGCCGGCTCGGAGATTATCGGCTACATCACGGAGGTCCGTCAGCCGTCGGGCGGTAGTCGCGCGCGCGTCGGGTTCATGCTGACGACGATCAAGCTTTCGAACGGAAAGAAGAAGAGCATCAGCGCGACGGTCATCAGCAAGCGCGTCGTGCCGATCAATCCCGGCGGCCAATCGGCCTCGCGCCAGCAGCTCTCACCGATGGCGGGCGTTCCGTACGGAACCGTTACACCGGGCCCGATCGCCTGGCAGATGAACATCGGCAGTGGTCCTTCGAACGTCAATACGACGTCCTCGCCGAATCTCGGCGGCTACGTCTATGCGACCAGCTCGCACGAGCCGATCGTCGCCAACGCGGGGACGCCGGTCACCGTCGAACTTACCGAGAGCCTGACCGTTCCGTAGGATTCAAGAGCTGCTCCATCGTGCATTGACGCGGCGCCTTATCGGGGCGCCAGCGTAAGAGACGCGCGGCGTGGCGGAAACGCCGCGCCGTCGTGTGATCGAAGGCAACCTCCACCACGATCTCCGGGCGCACCGGAAACCATTGCGCGTCGGCTGCGCGCCGCCAGCGGCTCGGGCCGCCGGGCGCGCTGCCGGTAAAGCCCGGCGGTTCGACGATCGGTTTGAGCACATCGGCCGCGCGCTTCCGATCGGGCGCGCCCATCGAGCCGACGAAGCCAACGTGGTCGAGCAGGCCTTCTTCGTCGTAGAGGCCGAGCAGAAGCGAGGCGATCGCGCCGTCCGAACTCGTTCGGAAACCGCCGATCACGCAGTCGGCGCCATAACTTCGCTTCACCTTCGACGCGGCATCCCGCCCGCCGAACGCGTACGGCACGTCTTTCTTCGCGATGATTCCGTCGAGACGCGCCAGGCTGCCGGCAAGCCATTGCTTCGCCAGCGCTGGGTCGCCGGTCGCCGGAGATAGTGCAATCGCTGCATTCTTCGCAAAGTTGCGGTGCATGAAATCCTCGAGGTGCGCGCGGCGCTCGCGCAGCGAATGCTCGAAGAGCTTGTTGCCCCCGCTAAGGAGAAGATCGAAGAGTACGTACGTTGCGGGCGTCTCGACCGCGAGCTTGCGAACGCGGCTCTCGGCCGGGTGGATCCGCTGCAGCAGCGCGTCGAAATCCGAACCGTCGCCGGCGGGGACGATCAGCTCGCCGTCGGTAACGAAGCGTGCCTCCTTCGCGCAGAGCAGCGCCGCGACGATCTCGGGAAAGTAGCGCGTGAGCGTCTCGCCGGATTTCGATTGGAGCTCGACGTCGTTCTTATCGCGAAACGCGATGCAGCGAAAGCCGTCCCATTTTGGCTCGTAGCTCCACGTCTCGCCTTCGGGAATCTTAGCGACTTGGCGGGTCTCCATCGGCTCGATCGGCGGCGCGATCGCGAGTTCGTCAAAGCGCGGCACGGGGGTCCTTTCCCACCAAGCGGCCGAGATCGAAGCGCTCGCGATCCGCAAGCAGCGGCCTCCAGAGATCGCCGATCTCCGCGACCCGGCCGGGCACGTTGAAAACGGTGAAATCCGTCAGCTCGCAGCCGGCCTCGATCTCTTCCCACGTCACCGGCGTCGAGACGGCCGCCTCTTCATTCGGACGCACGGAGTATATCGAGGCCAGCGTTTTGCCGAAAGCGTTCTGATTGTAATCGACGAGAACGTGCGATTTCGGGCGGTCCGCGACGCGGTAGATTGCCGTCAGAACGTCGGGGTGCGCCTTGGCAATCTGTACGCCGATCGCCTTCGAAACTTCCCAGACTTCGTGCTGGGTGAACTCTTTGCGGATTGCCACGTAGACGTGCACGCCCCGGCTGCCGGTCGTCTTAACGAAGGGCGTCATCCCGATTCCGGTCAGCACGTCGCGCACGATCAGCGCAGCTTCGCGCACGGTCGCAAATCGAGTCTCGGGCGTTGGGTCGAGATCGAAGTGGATGTAGAGCGGATAGTTCGGATCGTCGCAGAGCGAGTACCACGGATTGAGATCGATGCAGCCGAGGTTGATCAGCCACATGAGCGACGGACGATCGTTGATGATCGGAAAGTCGATGACGTTTCCCGAGCGGTGCTCGACCGCGCAGGTGACGATCCACTCGGGGCGCAGATTCGGTGCGCGCTTCATGTAGAAGAAGTCGCCGGTCACGCCGTGCGGGTAGCGCTTCATCAC
>JBAQAW010000014.1:0-39887 GCA_049285915.1 Candidatus Cybelea sp.
GCGCAGGCCCCCGTCGCGGCCTTTGGCGGGGGGGTCGCCGGCGGCGGGGTCGGCGCCGGGGTCGCCTTGCCGTTTCCGCCGCCTGAGGGCGCGACGGATTCTCCGGTGCGAGCATGGGGCTGCGCGACCGCACCGCGGTGCGGCGCCGGGGTTTGCACGGGCCTAGGAGGCGGCGGGGTTTGCTTTGCTACCGCAATCGAGGAGCGCCGGACGATCGAAACGACCTCGGTTTGATTCTGAAAATCGGCGTGCGCCGGGTGCACGATCAATGCAACGATCGCGTGCACCAGCAGCGACAGCGCCAAGGCGACGAGCAGAAAGCGCTGGGTACGCCTCATCTTGCATGGGGCGCGGAGCGGCCTGTAACCCGGCTAGTCTCCTGGCGTGAAGTCGGCGCGGAAGAGATAGTCGCCCTGTGACGGCGCGCAGTCGATGAGCTTGGGAGAGTACGTGGATTCCCGGGCCGCGCGCAGCGCGGCTTGGTCGATCGCCATGTTGCTCGAGCTCTTGTAGATCTTCGCGCCGACGAGATTGCCCGACGGTCCGACCGTAACCTCGACCTGAACCGTGACCGCACCGAGTCCGATCTCCTTTGCCGACTCAGGATACTCCGGCTGTACCGGGTTGGTGACGGTTGCCTCCACGTTGGGATTGGCACAGGAGGGTTTCGGCGTCCCGGGCGGTGCAGTCGCCGCCGCGGGCGCGGGCGTTCCTTGCCCAGAGGGCACGCCGTTTTCGTTACCGCTCTTCGGCTGGGTCACGGTGTTTTCGGTCGAGCCGGTCTTCGAATTGTTGTTCGTGTGAACGAGGTTAACTTTCAGCTTAGGCTGCTCGACCTGCTTCTGCTGTTTGGGCGGCGGCGTCTTCTCGGGCGGCGGCGTGGGCGTCGGCGGGGGGGTCGGGGTCGGGGGCGGCGGCGTGTGCACGACGGTCTTGTGAATCTTCGAGATCTGAACTTCTTCGGTTTTCTGGTCTTCCGCGTGCTTGTTGATGTTCGGAAAGACCAAAGCCACGCCTAAGTGCACGACCAGAGCGATGACGAAGGCCCAGCCGATGTAGCTGCGGACCCGTTCGCCGGTGGTGATGTAGCCGCCGCGCTTTGCCATCGACTATTGCGTTGCCCCTGGCGGTGCGCCTTGAACGTGATTGGCAAGGCCGAAGTCGGTCAGGTCGACCTGCTTCGCGGCGTCCATCACTTGAAGGATCGTCCCGTAGCTCGCCTTCGGATCCGCCTTGACGATCACGCTCTTGAAGCGGTGGTCGGTGGCGTCCTGCAGCTGCGCGAAGGCGGCCTTCATGTCCTTGATGTCGACCTGGTTCGAACCAATCTGGACGTGGTCTTTTTCGTCGACCATCACGACGATCTGTGACGGCTGGACCTTATCCTTATTGTAGGCGTCGGGCAGCTTAGGTTCTTTGGTAACCGAGGCCAGAATGATGAAGATAATGAGGAGCACCAACAACACGTCCGTAAATGGCGTGATGTTGATCGTCGACATTACCTCATCTTCGCCTCCACCGGTGGAAACGGCCACGTTCTCTTACCCTCCTCTACCCTACGAAGTGACGAAGCCTACGTCTTCGAGCCCGGTCTGTTTGGCCGCATCGAGGATCCGAATGATGATCCCGTACGGCGCCTTCGCATCGGCGATGATCGAAACGTGGTGGTGCGGTTTCTTCTTCGATACATCGTACATCACCCGATAGATGCCGGTCTCGTCCGTCTTCGTCCCGTCGACGAAGATAACGCCTTTATTGTTGACGTCAACCTCGATGTCGTTTTTGTTCTTATGCTGGGTCGAGTTATTGGGATTCTTGTTGGGAAGTTCTTTTTCGAAGCCCGGAGGCGCGACGAGCGCCGCAAGAATCATGAAGATGATGAGCAGAACCAGAAGGACGTCGGTGAACGGCGTGATGTTGATCTCCGCCATTACCTCCTGATCTTGCTGTGACGAAAGAAGCGACACGATAGTGTCCTGCGATCCTTACTTCGGGCGCGCCCCGGTCGGCTGATACAGCTCGGTCGGGATAGGCGCACCCGTGTTGTGGAAGTGCAGCATCTCCGCGAGCTGGTTTGCCGCGACGATCATCTCTTGATTATAGTTTTTGATTCGCGACTTGAAGAAGTTGAAGAACACCACGGCAATGACCGCGATGATCAGACCGGTCGCCGTCGTGATGAGAGCTTCGGAGACGCCCGCGGCAACGACGGCCGGAGTCGAGTTGCCCTTCAGGGCGATATCTTGGAACGCGCGGATGATGCCGAGAACCGTTCCGAAGAGGCCGACGAAGGGAGCGATGACGGCGATCGTGCCGATGATCGGCAGGTTGCGCTCCAGCGAGTTGAGGTGCTCCATCAGCGCGATCGAGAGGGCATCGGTGATGTCGGAGCGATTCTTCTCGCCGCGACGAAGCCCAAACTCGAGGATGCGCGGGAGCATCCCGCGGTTCTTCTTACAGATATCGATGGCGCCGTCGAGATCGTCGGCCGAGACCTTCGTTCCGATCTGGCGCAGCAAGCCCTTGGTGTCGGAGTGCTGCATTTGGAAGAAGACGAGGCGTTCGATGACGACCGCGAGACCGACGATCGAGATGAGCAAGAGCAGCCACATATCCCAGCCGCCCTGCTGCATGAGACCCATAAATCCCGAAAACACGGTGTACTACCACCCTCCAATTAACGTTGCTGCGCGGCGACCATCCGCCCCGTGAGGGCGACCCATTGGCCTACCCCCGGATAAAGTCCTGGTGATTTACGGCCCGCTTCCCGACTGGGCCGCGGCGCCGCCGTTGAGGTTGTTCTTGATGAACGTTTCCACTTGAAGCGCGAGGGCTTCGTTGCCGTCTGCTTTGGCTTGCTGGTCGGCTTTGGCCATCGCATCGGCGGCCTGCTTCTTGGTTCCATCGTTATGGCTACCGGCCCATTGCCCAGTCAGCGCGATCCCCTCTGCAAAGTTCGCCTGAGCGTTGTTCGGCGCAAGAGCGAGTGCTTTGTCTGCGTAACTTTGCATCCGCTTCCAGTCCGGCTTCGCGCTCTGCGCTACTGCAAACGCAGCGGAGACATTCGCTGTGACCGCAATCTGCGGGTCGCCCAGGCCTGCCGCCTGGTCGAAATCTTTTAACGCAGTCTCGGTGTCCTTGGCGGCGGCTGCCGCCTGCCCCGACTTCAGCAGGCTCGCGCCCATGGCGCGAGCGCCGGCCGTGCTCGAGGGATCGAGCTGCTTAATCTGCGCCGAGACCGCTTGCGCGCCCGCAACGTCGTTGTTCACGAGGTACGCCTGCAGCAGTTCGGAGTCGATGTTCACCCTCGAAGCGACCGGGATCTTCGAATCGGACATCGCGGAGTCGTGTGCCGCCTTCAGCGAGGCCAGCGCTGCGGCATTATCGTTGTTGGCCAGTTGCGCGACGCCGAGCGCGAACCGGGAGTTGGTGTCCGGGACCAGGCTCATCGCCTTGTTCGCATAGTTCAGCGCTTGCGTGGGGTTGCTCGAGGCCGCTTTCACGGCGGCCGCGGCAAAGCTCTGGGCAGCGACGGATTTGAACTGGGGTGTGATCGTAGGAACCTTATCGAATGCCTCGGCCGCGCCGTCGAAGTCTTGAGAATCGTAGTACGCGATGCCGAGCATTTGGCGTACCCCTTGGTCGTCCGGCGAGTTGAGCAACGCCGCCTGCGCCTTCGATTTGGCCTGCCCGTACTGTTTCTCACGAATCAGCGTCGCGATTTGGGCGGCAGCGGGCGAAAGCGTCCCGCTCGCGGGCATGCTGATTCCGCCCGTCTCGCTGGGGTTCTGGGCGACCGATTTGCCGTTGAACTTCAGCGTGAAGTCGTAGAAAGCGGTGATCGGCGTCGTGCCGCGGTGGGCCGGGCGGTAGCTCGAACTTTGGGCGATCTGCATCGCCGCCTGGTTGTCCCCCGAGTTCGTCGAGCTGATGACGCGAATGGCTTTGTGGGAGCCGTCGGCGTTGACCTGAACCTGCACGACGACCTTACCGCTGCCGGCGATGCTCTCCGAAGTCGTCCCTTGCTTGATCAGCTTCGCAGGTGTGTACTCGTTGGAATACTGCGCCAGCGCTCGATCGCCGAGAGCGGAAAACGCGACGACGCCGATTGCGGCGATTTGAAAGAAGCGGTTCATTGCATTACCTCACGCGGTTGGTACGAGGCGACTGGGCCGGCGGCCTGCGATGCCGTTGCAGCGCCTCGACCTCTCTCTCGGTAAGGGCGCGTACGTCACCGGCCGGCAGCGAGCCGAGCCGAAGCGGCCCGAAGCGCGTGCGCGTAAGAGCCAGTATCGGGTGACCGATCGTTTCGAACATTCGCCTGACTTGCCGGTTGCGTCCCTCGTGAATGGTCACGTCGACCACCGAGCGATCACGCTTCACCGCGAGCACGCGGATCTTTGCGCCGGCCGCGCGGCCGTCTTCCAACGAGATCCCCGCCATCAGACGGCGCACCTCATCGGGTGAGAGCCGCCCGGCGATCTCCGCTCGATACGTCTTATCTACCCCAAAGCGTGGATGGAGTAATCGATGCGCCAGGTCGCCGTCGTCGGTCAAGAGCAGCGCACCTGAGGTGGCGTAATCGAGCCGGCCCACCGGGAAGACTCGGGCGTGGCCCGCGACGAGCTCGGCGACGGTCCGCCTTCCCTGCGGGTCGCTCATCGTCGTCACGACCCCGAGGGGTTTGTTCATTAAAAGATAGGTCGGCTCTGCCGGGGGTGCGACGCGCCTACCGTCGACCAAAACCTCGCTCCCGGGTTCGACCAGCGTCCCGAGTTCCCGGACGGCCTTCCCGTCGATGCTGACGCGTCCGGCCGCGATCAGCTCGTCCGCGTGCCGCCGCGAAGCCACCCCCGCCTGCGCGAGGTACCGGTTCAGCCTAATCGACCCGGCCGTGATATCGCCCGTAAATTTACCCAACGCGGAAGTGCAAGCCTAAAGCGATGGACTAACCCAATGTCGAGGAAGCTCGGACCGACGAGCCCTTCGACTCGGCTTCGACGTGCTCAGCCTCGCTCAGGACAGGCTCGCCACGGATGGCGGAGCGACGAGCGGTTCCGAGACGTTGGGTTAGCCCGTCGCGCCGGAGCTAGTACTTCGCGTTCCCACCATCTTCGTAGCCGCGCGACATCGAGAGGGCCTCCTTGGTGACCGTTTGGAGGAACTCTTCGTTCGTGCGCGTTTGCGCCATCTTGTCGAGGATGATCTCGGTGATGTCGCCCGTGTTGAGCACGGCCGTCGCGCGGCGCAGCATCCAGATCTTTCGCATCTCGTCGGGGGTGAGCAGAAGCTCTTCGTGCCGCGTGCCGGAGCGTTTGATATCGATGGCCGGAAAGACGCGCGATTCCGCGAGCTTGCGAGTGAGATCGATCTCCATGTTACCGGTGCCTTTGAACTCTTCGAAGATCACGTCGTCCATCTTCGAGCCCGTCTCGATGAGCGCCGTCGCGATGATCGTAAGCGAACCACCCTCTTCGATCTTGCGCGCGGCACCGAAGAATCGTTTCGGTTTGTGGAGCGACGCGGTGTCGAGGCCGCCGGAGAGCGTCCGGCCGGAGCTTGCGACGACCTGGTTGTACGCCCGCGCCAAACGAGTGATCGAGTCGAGGAGAATCACCACGTCTTTACCGAGCTCGACGAGACGCTTTGCGCGTTCCATCGTCAGCTCCGCTACCGCGGTGTGGTTCTCCGGATGCTCGTCGAACGTCGAGGCGACGACGTCGCCATCGATCGTACGCTGCATGTCGGTGACCTCCTCGGGCCGCTCGTCTACGAGCAGCGCGATGATGTGCGCGTCGGGATGATTGATGGAGATGGAGTTTGCAATGTTCTTGAGAAGCGTCGTCTTGCCGGCCTTCGGCGGCGAAACGATCAGCGCACGTTGTCCCATGCCGATCGGGCAGAAGAGATCGATAACGCGCGTCGAGAGCTGGGTGGAGCGGACTTCGAGTTTGAAGCGCTCTTGCGGATAGATCGGCGTTCCTTTTTCAAAGACGCGGCGGCCTTTGATTGCCTCGGGATCTAAATCGTTGACTTTGTCGACGCGGATGAGCCCGTAATACTTTTCGCTCTCTTTCGGGCGTCGCGCCTGTCCTTCGACCATATCGCCGCGCCGGAGCTCGAAGCGCCGAATCTGTGTTTGGCTGACGTAGATATCGTCGTTTCCGATGTAGTAACCGGCGCGCCGTAGGAAACCATAGCCCTCCGGCAAGACGTCGAGAATTCCGCTGGCGACTTCGATGCCCGAGCGGGCGATCTGCCCCTGCACGATCAACTCGACGATCTCGTCCTTCTTGAGTTTCGCGGGGTTGAGAATCTCAATCTCGAGTTCTGCAGCGACCTCCATCAGCTCGTTCTTCGTTTTGTCGGCGAGCTGGGCCGCAGTAATCATGGGAGGAATCTCTACCTGCGGTAACTGCTCGTGAAAGCCCGCCGGATTCTGACCAAAATGATGACGCCGGCGTGTTCGCCGCCGCCGCCCACCGCCTGGCGCGGGGCGCATCTCATTATTTATGCGGTGTTCAGGGTTGGGCCGATGTTCGCTTTGCAGGACGCTATCTCTCTATAAAGAGCCGCGCACGTCAAGCTTCGATCAGCGAAGGAGAGGCTGCCGTCGCAATCAGATCGGAGACGTGAGCGTGAGGATGTCAAAGGATGTCGCGGCTGTCGACAAACGACCGCTACGCGACGATTCACACTATAGCATAGCCCCTCGCCGGGTTCAAGCCGGGCTCAATCGGGCCGGACCGCTGACGAAGGGGCTACCGGACGTGTAGAATCGCAGCCGCCGATCCGCCGCCTTCGTGAGACCGATGCGGCAACTGCTGCGTACGCGCGCGGGCGCTCGGCCGGCCCGCGCGAGCCAAAGGCCGCGATCGGTAAAGAGATCGGTTCCGTCGAATGCGCGGTCGATCGCAAGCGCTCGGCAGAGGCGCCCCGGACCGCGGCAGAGGTCGCGGAGCGTTTCGACGCCCCGTCGGCGTTGCATCAGCGGCAGGCCGAGGAGCGGCTCGAGTGCGCGAACCAGGACACCTGCGCCGTCGCCGTCGGGCTCGCTGGACAGGTTGAAGCAGAACGACGTACCGTAAATTTGGTAGACGTAGGCGCGGTGGGGTGGCCCGAAGAGCGTCACGTTGCGAGGAGTCCTTCCGGTGTAGGCATGACAGGCTGGGTCGCCGGGCAGGTAGGCCTCCGTTTCGACGATACGGCCGGCAACCGTGCCATCATCGCTCTCACGCACGAGAATGCAACCGAGCAGAGCGCGCGCCAACGCTTTGGTCTCCACCGGCAGATCCTGCGCGCCGACGCGCACCAACTTCACGCTGCTTGGTTCAGCGCTACTTCAGCCCTCGCCCTTTGCATCAGGTCGTCAGTCTGTCCGGGTGCGATCTCGAAGGCGCCGAGCGCGTTGAGCGCACAGCGCAGACGAACGTAGGGAAGCACGAGATTATCCGGCACCTCGGAGCGGGACGCCACTTCGCGAACGAACTCTTCATCGGCCAGGACGAAACGGACGCAACTGACACCGAGCCGGTGCATCGCTCGCGCGACCGCGACGAGTGCCGCATAGCCGGCGGCGCGTTCGTTCGACGGCGTGGTCTGTCTGATCCGGAATGGAAGGCGGAGAACGTCAGAGGCCCCGGCACGCTCGAAGCTCGCGTATGCGACGCCGCCTCCAGCCGGTCCGACGGCGTACCCGACCGCTACCTCGCTCGCCCGTTGTCCCGATTTCTGCATCTCATCACCCTCGTACCCTTATTTTATGCGAACGTATGTTCGCAGTCAAGCGATACGGGCCGGGTGCAGGAGGCTTTCGTAGAGGCTCAGCGTTCGCGAGACTTGTTCCTCGATCGAAAAGCGCGCGGCAGCCGAGCGCGCATCGGCGACGAGGCGCGGGTCCGGTTGCGAGGGCACGGCCGAGAGCGCGGATGCAAATGCCGCCGGGTCGGCCGCGACGAGCACTCCAGCCGAGCCGAGCACGTCCCGGTTCTGCGGCGCATCGGCCGCGATCACCAAAAGCCCGGCGGCGAGCGCCTCGGCCTGCACGATGCCTTGGGTCTCGGTCACGCTCGGCATCACGAAGGCGTCCGCGCTGGCGTAGAGATCGGGCAGCCTGCCCTGGTCGATCAGACCGAGAAATCGAATCCGGCCCTCGAGTCGCAGGGCTTTTACGCGCCGCCCCAGCTCTTCGCGCAGCGGTCCGTCGCCGGCGATCGCCAGGCACACCTGCGGATCGTCCGCTCGAGCGAGCGCCTCGAACAGCATCTCGACGTTCTTCTCCTTCGCGAGGCGTCCGACGTAGAGAAGGAGCCGTGCGCCGTTTCGGGCGCCGGCCTCGGCGCGCAGATCTTCGCGGCGGCGTCCGGCGCCGAAGCGCGCGACGTCGATCCCGCTGGGGACGGTTTCGACGCGCACCGTTACGCCGAGCTCGCGCAAGCGCGCCGCCATGGCCGGAGTCGGCGCAATGACCGCATCTGCAAGGTTTGCGAACCTTCGCGTGAGCTGCGAGGCGGCAAAGCGCGTAGCGTTCGCTTCGAAGGGAACGTAGTGCGCGTACGCTTCGAGCTGCGTGTGATACGTATAGATCAGCGGCATTCCGTAGCGGCGGGCGTAGCGCATCCCCATCCAGCCGGTGATAAACGGCGAGTGGACGTGAACGACGTTGAGGCGTTCGATGACCGACTTGACGTCGCGCCGGCTTACGAAGGGCAGCGTCAGACGGTACGCAGTTTTGAGCGGGAGCGGTAGGGACGGGATCCGGACGACGCGGCTCTCGGTAGCGATCGTGCCCGGCATCTTCGGCGCGAAGCAAAAGACCTCGTGGCCGGCCCCGTGCAAGCCTTGAGACAGGCTCTCGACCGAGGCCACGACGCCGTTGACGACGGGGCGGTAAATCTCCGTAAACAGCCCCACGCGCAGGCGCTCCATAGGCGCAGTCTCTTCGCTTCGCTTCCGGGGGCGCCCGGTCTCGGGAAAAGAGCTTAGCAAGAAGGTGGCACCTTGCGACGTGTTACTTTTGACATATTTGCGCGCCGAAACGAGTGTGGTATAGTGCCCGGGTCAGCCGGGCCTGCCCAAATTGGCGAGCGGGCCATTATAGTCTAGGCGTTTCCGTCGGATCCGTTGCCCCAGCGGCCGCACACGCCGCTTCAGGAACAAACGCGAATTGCGTTCATCGTCTGCCTCTCTGCGCGGTGTAGATTTGCAGACCGTGACGCGATTCGGGAAAGAAAGGAACTTCGGATTGATCGGACGCGTACTCTGTGCCGCTTTTCTGAGCACCGCCCTTGCGGCCGGCCCGGTATGGGCGGCCACGCCACCCGGCCAGGCCGCCACCGCCGGAGTCACCTGGCATGGCAACGGCCTCATCAGCTGGGATCGCGTCGAACGGCGTTCGATCGCCCCGAAGACCATTACCCGCTTCAACTCGTCCCTCGAGCCCGGGAGCTCCAAAGTCGTCGCCCGGGGTCACGCCGGTCTGCGCGAAGTTCACGTCGAGTACGTGCAGCGCGATGGTGGGCGCGTGCATAGCACGATCGTTTCTTCGGTCGTACTTCAGCCGGCAAAGCCTCGCATCGTCGCGCAGGGCATCGGAGCGTCGACGCTCGCCGCGTTCGAAGCGCGCGGCATTTCGCAGATGACGGAGATCGCACGCGGCGCAATGCTGATGCTTGCGACCGCGTACACCGCCGGAAGCGCGGGGGGAAGCGGGATGACCGCGATCGGGCGGCGCGCCGGTTATGGAATCGTCGCCGTCGATCCCAGAGTGATCCCACTGGGAACCCGCCTGTACATTCAAGGTTACGGAATCGCCGTTGCCGGCGACACCGGCGGCGACATCGTCGGACGGCGAATCGATCTCGGCTTCGATACGCTCGGGGCTGCGATGGCCTTCGGCCGGCGCGCGGTTACCGTTTATCGTTTGAAGTAAACGGCTTACGGCGTAAGATAAGGGGATGTCGAGTCCCCGAACGATGCTCGCCCGATCGGGGCTGCGCCCGAAGAAACGTTTCGGGCAAAACTTCTTGGTCAGCGAGACGACCGCGAATCGCATCGCCGAGTGCGCGATGCAAGATGCTCCCACGGAACTCTCGGTCTTCGAGATCGGCGCCGGCACCGGCGTCTTAACGCGCGCGCTACTCGACCGGGGCGCGAGTCTCACCGTCATCGAGATCGACCCGGCGCTCGTCGAAATCTTGCGCTCGCGCGCCGATCTTTCCGGCGCGCGGATCGTCTGCGGCGACGCGCTTGCGTTCGACTACCGCGCGTGGGCCGCCGGCAAACCTTGGCGCGCCGCCGGCAACCTTCCCTATAATATCGCGACGCCGCTGCTGCTGCGTCTAATCGAAATGGAGGGCGGCCCGAATTCGGTAACGGTGATGGTCCAGAAAGACGTTGCGGAGCGGTTCGCCGCGCGACCGGGCACGAGAGCGTACGGGAGTCTCTCGCTCGCCGTACAGTACGCGATGCACGTGGAGCCGCTCTTTGCCGTGCCCCCGCGATCCTTTTACCCGGCGCCAAAAGTTTACTCGAGCGTCGTCCGCCTCGTTCGGCGCTCGCAGCCCGCAGTGCAGGTTCGCGACCTCGACATCTTTTGGAAGGTCGTACGCGGCGCGTTCGCGTACCGGCGCAAGACGCTCCTCAACAGTCTCGCGCTCGCACTCGAACTCGACCGCGCGACGATTGCGCGGGCGCTTTCTCTTTGTAACTTCTCCCCGGAGCTTCGTGGTGAACGACTCGACCTCGGCGATTTCGCCCGGCTGGCCGACGAACTGGCCAAAGGATAGCTTCAAGGGCTTTTGGACCTGGTTCCTAGCCGTTTCGATAACGCTCCTGTTCGGCTTTATTCTCGTACTGCAGATCGTCGTTCCGCCGCCCACGAAAGTTACGCCGGCGCAGCTCAACGAACTCCTGATCATCCAGCTGGTACTCGACGCGCTGCTGGTAGCAATCGTGTTGTTCGCCCTTCCGCGGCTCTCGAAGCTGAGCTTGCGCGATCTCGGATTTCGCGTCCCCAACGGCGTGACGCTGCTCATCGCCCTGTGCGGCGCCGCCGGAATGTTCGTTGCTGCCGACGGCAGCGCGCTTCTCATCAACGAGCTCTTCCACGCCCAGCACCAGCAGGACATCGTACAGATATTCCGAGGGCTGCACGACCGCACGACGATCGGACTCTTTGCTTTCTTCGCCATCGTCCTCGCGCCGTTTGCCGAAGAGGCGCTCTTCCGAATCTTCTTCTTCAACCTCGGGCTGCGGTACGGCGGCTTCTGGGTGGGCGCGATCGTCAGCGGGCTGCTCTTCGGAATCGCGCACGGAGACCCGTTCGAAGTGATTCCGCTGGCGCTCGGCGGAATGGTGCTTTGCGTCGTCTACTACGTCACGCGCAACGCATACGCTTCGATGATCTCGCACGCGCTCTTCAACTCCATCTCGATATTTGCGCTGCTCTTCGCACCGCAGCTCACGCAGTAGCCGCTAGCGCCGCGTCCACGACGGCCTGCGCGGGGATCTGGGCCGAATCGAGATAGCGCAGCCGGTGCTGCAACGACGGCGGCTTGCTCGTCGTTGCGACGCGCCGCTCGAATTTACGATCGCGCACGAAACGCCCGACCAGATGAATCGCTTCCGGATTCGGCTCGTCGTACCAATCGGGATGATGCGCCGCCCAGAGCCCAACGACCGGGATGCCGCCGCGCGCCATCACGAGGTGCAGCGGTCCGGCGGGAATGCCGACGAAGAGATCCATCCGGTTCGCGAGGGCTTTGAAAACGCGCGCGAAGGGCTCGTCGAGGTCGCCGAAGAGCGCGCGAAAGCCGGTGACGGCTTCGCCGAGGTCCTCGTTCTCCATCGAAACGAAACGCCACGCCGGCGATTGCCGGTTCAGTGCGGCGACGAACGTGCGGGCCTCGCTGCCGTCTCCCCAGTTCTTGCGAGCCGCCGTTACGCCGGATCGTGAGACGACGCAGAGGCGCCTGCCGGGTAGAAAGCGCGCGAGCCGTTCGTCGACTCGCCGCTGCGTCTGGTGTGAAACGCCAAACTCGATCGTACTCGGCAGCGGTTGCGAGAGATCGAACGATGCGAGCCGTTCGGGACGAACCAGCAGCCGCGCGAGATTGCGCGCTTTGGTGTGAAACGGAAAGGCGGTACGTCCTTCGGTTTCGGGATAATCCGTCCACAGCAGGCGTTGCGCTCCGAACGCTTCGACCGCACCGGCGAGCGGCGGCGGCAAGTTCAACGCCACCGGCTGGCCGTTGCATTGGCGCAACGCGAGCCCGAGGTGAGCGGCACCTCGTTCCGATCCGTCTTCCGGCGGCGCAACGCCGCTGTAAAGCGGCAAAACGATCGGATTGTTCTCCATCACGCTTACGTAGTCGTCGCCGAAACGCGTGATCGCGTAGGTATTCGAAGATTCGAGCAACGGCGCCACGTAGCCGAAATGAACCCAGTCACCCAGCCCGTGCGGCCAGTAGATCAGCACGCGGGCGTTGCGCACCGCTGCGAATCGACCGCGATCTTCGCGCGTCGCCGGTATCGGTCCGTACGAAACCATCACGGAGCGACGGGCACGCCACCGCAGAGCGCGACCGGTGGGCGCCCCGCAAGGCTCGCAAAGAACGCGCCCGCGTTCGTATCGTAGGCGGGGCACGAACGCGCTCCGTCGTCGCGATGCGGATCGAGACGGACCAGGGGATTGGCGGCGGCAACCGCCCACGTCCCCTCGTCGCGGCGCAAGAGCAACGCAGGCCGGCCGCCATCGCGCAGCGCGACGGCGCGCGAATAGGCCGGCCAATCCACGATATACGGCCACCGGCCCGGACGAAGAACCGTGTCGTTGAAGATCAGCAGCATCACGACGAGGGCACAGGGCACCATCGCACGCCCCGTCGCCGGCCAGTGCCTCAAACCGAGGGCCGCGGCAATCGCCGTCGCCGCGAGCAGCGGCGCGGTATAGTGCGAGCCGACCCGGCTCGGCTCGTAGTTCCAGGGCTGCATGAAGACGATCTCGCCGAGCATCGGTAGGCCGAGCAACAGCCATCGCCCGATCCCCAACGGCGCGAAGGCAAATGGCGCGAGCGAGAGCGCAACCAGGGTAAACTTACCGCTGACGTCGTGAACCGCGAGACCGTACGGCGGAAGGTTGGGGTGCACGCCGGCAATTCGCTCGGTAAGCCAAAATGCGAGGCCGCTCGCCAGCGCGACGCCGGCGGTTGCAAGGCCGATGCGACGATCCCACCACATCAGGCTCGCCGCCGCGAGCCACAGCACGAAGAGAATCTCGTCTTCTTTCAAACCGGCAAGCAGGAGCGCGACCAGCGCCGTCGGCCAAACGAGACGCCGGCGCGCGAATAACGCTCCGCTGCAGGCGAGCAACGGCACGAAGACGTTCTCTGAAAAGTTGTCGTAGCTCATTCCCTGCGCCGAGGGCGTCAACAGGTACGCGATGCCGAGAAGGTTCGCCGCGCGCGGGTGCACGCCGAGCTCGCGAGCCAGAAGAACGAGCGGTATCGCGGCGGCCGCGATCGCGGCGACCTGCACGGCGATCAACGTCTCGGCGCGCGGAACGAGGGCGACGAGCGGAACCAAGAAGAGGAGCGCCCACGAGCCGTGCACCTGCAGGTGCGGGCGCCACTCGCCGTAGTTCCAGGACGACCCGTGGCGCAGATTCACCAAGGTCTGCAGATAGGTCCCAAGGTCGGCACCGTATCGCAGCGCGTAGAGCTTATTCAAATCGAGCGCGACGTAGACCAACACGAAGACCGCGACGGCATAGTAGACCGGCCGCATCTATGCGAGCGGCCGTTCCGCGTAGACGCGTTCGACGATCGCTTGCAGCCGTTCGATAAACTGCGCCGGTGCAAAGGCCTGCGCGTGCTCGCGCAGATGGGCCGGCGAGAAGCGTGAAGCGTCGAATGCGCGCAAGACCGCCGCCAGCGATGCCGAGCTGGGCTCGTCGAAAAAGTCTCCGGTTTCGTTCTCGACGATCGTCTCGAGCGCGCCGCCGCCGCGGTAGGCGATCGTCGGGCGACCCGCCGCCGCGGCCTCCAGCGGCACCAAGCCGAAGTCTTCCTCTCCGGGAAGAATCGCCGCCTTCGCATTGCCGATCAGCTCGTTGAGCCGGGCGTCGGAGACGTAGCCGAGCATCTGCGTCGTCGTGCCGCGCGCGAGTTCGCGCAACGAACGCTCTGCCGGCCCGGTCCCGGCGACGATCAGCGGGACGTTCGCGAGAGCGGCCGCTTCGATCGCGAGCTCGATGCGTTTATAAGGCAACAGACGCGACGCGACGATGAAATAGTCGCCGGCCCCGGCCCCGACGCTGAAGCGATCGACGTCGACGGGACAGTGCAGCACGTCGGAGTCTCGCCCGTAGTACTTTCGAATACGCTCGGCGACGTTGCGTGAGTTCGCGACGAAGCGCGTCGGCCGGGCGGCGGCCGCCCGATCCCACGCCGCCAAACGGTCGACGACGGGGCGCGCTATTGCAGCCGGCATCATACGCCCGACGTACTCGTCGTAGGCGAAGGCAAACCGGCTGACCGTATTGATGTAGCACACGTGCACGGCGGTGCGAGGGAACCGAATCCCTTTCGCCCACGCAGTCGTCGAGCTGACGATCGCATCGAAACGGCCAAGATCGAACTTTTCGAACGCGCGCGGATAAAACGGGGCCAGCGCCCGAAAGTAACGGTTGGCGAGCGGTATTCGAGCCAAGTACGAGCGCCTGACGCGCTCCGGCGGAAATGCCTCGCCGGAGAGGCGCTCGTCGTAGAGCGCCGTGAAGATCGGCGCTTCGGGCCACGCCTGCGCGATTCGGGCAAAGACGCGCTCGGCGCCGCCGCGCTGATTTAGGTAGTCATGAACGAGTGCGACTTTAATCTTGGAGATTGGTGCCGCGAGGCAGCACCAAGGCGATCGTCGGATTTCCAAGATAGGTGCGCGCGACGCGCTGAACGTCGGCAGGGGTCGTTGCAGCAATGGCCGCGAGCGCGTGATTGATGAAGTCCGGCGACGCGCTCTCGCGCGAGAAGACCGCCGCCAGCCACGTTCGCGACTCCAGCGTCGTCGCGTCGCCGGCGAAGTCGCCGGCCGCGACGGCTTTGAAGTCTTCCATCGAACCTTGCAGAGGCGTGGCCGCCAGCACGCCGACGACCGAAAGCGCGGTCGCGAAGGCGCGAGTGGGATTGGCGATCAGTCCGCCGTTGACGTATAGAACGACGCTGGGAGGATAGCGATCGTACACGTAGTCGGCCCCGACCGAACGCGAAGCGAACGTCGGTGAGACGACTCCGGGAACCTGAGCGATATCGGCGATCGTGCGCCTCAGGAACGCGGCGAGCACCAGCATCGGCCCGAAGTCCCTGCTGTCGACCTTCGGAGCCGGGTACTGCGCGATGAGCCAGGGCGAAGCGATATCGCGATGCGCGACGATTTCGTGCGTCGTTCCGCCGAGCGGTGAAACGTGCACCGCTACGGGAGACGTATCCCCGGCCGGGAGCGCGCTCGCCAGCGACGCGAGCGCACCGGAGGGAAGCGAATCGAGACGGCCGGCCGCGCTAACGAGTGCTCCGCCCCGCCGGTAGAAGGCGTGATAGAACCTCGCGACGTCTTCGGGAACGAGTTGCGCGAGCGATGCCGGCGTTCCGAGTTCGGGAAGGCCGGTGTTGGCCTGCGGCGACGATGCCGCGTAGAGCATGTCGAGTCCGACTTGCAAAGCGACTTGTTGATTTTCGGCGATCTGCTTGTCGAGCGCAGCCCGGGCCGATCGCACCGTTGCCGGTGAAAGGTCGGGAGCGGCAATAGCGGTCTGCAACAACTGCAGGACGACCGGCGCGTCTTCGGCGAGCGCCTCGACGTAAAAGCGAACGTCTCCCGGATCGACGTTGAAGTGTATCGAGCCGCCGTGAGCGGCGATCGCCTCTTCGAGCGGAATGGTCGTCTTATCGCCCGGCGCCGCCGCAACCGGCGTGCGCAGGATCGTCTCCGCGACGAGGGCCGCCAGCCCGTTCTCGCGCATCGTCTGACGGTCGAGACCGGCCCTGACGAGCAGCGTTACGCCCGCCAGCGAGGCCGCGGAATCGAGCTGCTGCACGACCGTCGCACCCGAGACCGTGTCCACGCTGGGAGCGGGAACGGCCGGCGCCGCTGCTGCTGCGCAGAGCGGCACGATCGCCAGCGCAGCGGCGATGACGGCGCAACGCGCATAATTCACTGGGACGACTCCTTGGGAGTGGAGGAGAGTAACGTCACGACGACCGGCGCCTGCAGATAGTGCTTTACGACGTCGGCCACGTAGGCCGGATCGAGCTGGCGCACCAAGTGCGCGTAGGTTCCGCCGGCGATTCCGGGCGCGTACGAAACGTCGCCTTCGACGCTATACCAGCCAAGATTGTCGGCCCGTTCCTGCGGCGTCTGCGTATCGGCCGCGACGTGATAGAGAAAGGCTTCGCGAGCGGCCTCGAACGTCCGAGCGTCGAGCGGCGTTCGCATCGACGACAATGCCGCGAGCACGCGGTCGCGAGCATCCTGCTCGCGGTCGCCGCCGATGGTCACGACCATGACGCCGGGATCGTGCAGGGTAATGAACTGGCCGACGACGAGCGCGCTGCTGGCGGAACGATCGAGCGCCTTGGTGACCACCCCGGTCTCTTCTCGGAAGAGATAGTCGGCGACGAAATCGAGCGCCGTGGCGGCCTTTTCATCGCTGATCGGAGGGCCGACCCAACCAAGGCCGATGCCGCCGACGAGACCCGAGGCCGTCGCGGCGGCAGGAGACGGGGCGATCGCCGAGTCGTACGGCGGGTCCATATTTCCCGAGCCGCTTCCATCGGTGACCGCCGTGACGTTCGACGCGTCGACGTTGCCCGTCAGCGTGAGGACGGCGTTGTCGGAGCGAAACGCCCGCTTCGAGAAGTCGTTGATCTGCGCGGTCGTAATGCCGGTGATTTGCGGAATGTTCGAGGGAAGCGGCGGATAGTGCGCCGGCCCGCGATCGAAGAGTTGTTTGAAGAGCAGGTCGTGGAGGGCCGTATCCGATTCGTATCGTTCCTGCACCCCGAGGACCGCCGCATTCGCCCGCGCCACCTTCACCGCGGCATCGTTGACCGACGGGGCAAAGTACGCCGCGGTTATCGCCGCGACGACGCGGCGCGTCGCCGAGGCCGGCACCGTGACGGCGATTCCGACGATATCGGGATAGACCTGGACGTTCAGTTCGCCGCCCACGCTGTGAACGAGCGCATACAACGATTTTCCGCTCGCCAGCGGCGCAACGGCAACGGCGGTCGCGGCAAGGTTGGCGATTCCGGGCGTGGCGTTATCGTAGCCGGCACCAGGGGCCCGAAACCAGAGCCCGATGGCCGCCGAACCGACGGTCGGATCCGGATAGACGACGAACTTGCCGCCGCGCGGAAGCGCGCCCGTCTGCTGCTGCGCGGGCTCGATGGCTGCGGCTGCGAGCGTAGGAAACGCCGCAGCGGCGACGAGCGCCGCTGCGAAAAGACACGCGCGAAGCGTCATGCTGGTTCCGGCGAGATCTTTGGCGGGAAGCGTGCGGGCTTTTCGGCGCGCTTCGTCTCGTCGGTTGCGGGCCGGTCGTTCGATGAATCCGAAGCGGCGGCAACCTCTTCGTTGCGCTCGCGATCGTACGGCCTGTCGTCGAGAATGGCTCGGACTTCTTCGGTCTCGACGGTCTCGTACTCCATCAGCGACCCGACCATGCGCTCGACCTTGGGCCAGTTCTCGGTCAGAATCCGTTTGCCGTTCTCGTAGGACGATTCGATGATTCTGCGCACCTCGGCGTCGATCTGGCTCGCGACTTCTTCGGAGTAGTTTCGCTCCTCGCCGATATCGCGGCCGAGGAAGACCTGGTGCGCGCCGCGACCGTACGTGATCGGGCCGAGTTCGCTCATGCCGAACTGCGTGACCATCCGCCGCGCCAGCTCGCTAGCCTTCTCGAAATCGTTGCTCGCACCGGTCGTAACGTCGCCGAACTTGATCTCCTCGGAGAGGCGTCCGCCCAGCGACATCGTGATCTGCGCGATCAACTCTTCTTTCGTCCGGTTGTGCCGGTCGTCTTCGGGAAGCGACCAGGTGATGCCCAGTGCCATTCCGCGGGGAATGATCGTCACTTTGTGTACCGGATCGGCTTTGTCGAGCAGGCCGCCGAGGACCGCGTGGCCCGACTCATGATACGCGGTCACTTCTTTCTCTTTTTGAGACATCACGAGCGACCGCCGTTCCGGGCCGACCATCACGCGGTCGATCGCCTCGTCGCAGTCGATCATCTCGATGACGCTTTTGTTGCGACGCGCCGCGAGCAGTGCCGCCTCGTTGAGTAAGTTCTCCAGATCCGCGCCGGAGAAGCCCGGCGTCCGTTTGGCGAGGGTCTCGAGCGAGACTTCCCGGCCGAGCGGCTTATTGCGGGCGTGCACCTCGAGGATCTTCTCGCGGCCTTTGAAATCGGCGCGGCCGACGACGATCTGCCGGTCGAAACGGCCCGGGCGCAGCAGCGCCGGATCGAGCACGTCGGCGCGATTGGTTGCCGCGATCAAAATGACGCCGGTGTTCTGGTCGAAGCCGTCCATCTCGACGAGCAACTGATTGAGCGTCTGTTCGCGCTCGTCGTGGCCGCCGCCCAACCCGGCTCCGCGCTGGCGTCCAACGGCGTCAATCTCGTCGATGAAGACGATGCACGGCGCAGATTTCTTGGCCTGATCGAAAAGGTCGCGGACACGAGAGGCACCGACGCCGACGAACATTTCGACGAAATCGGAACCGGAGATCGAGAGGAACGGTACTCCGGCTTCGCCGGCTATTGCGCGGGCGAGCAGCGTTTTGCCGGTTCCCGGCGGTCCGAGGAGCAGCACGCCCTTCGGAATCCGCGCGCCGAGCGACTGGTACTTCTTCGGATACTTGAGAAAGTCGACGATCTCGGCGAGCTCTTCTTTTGCTTCGTCGACGCCGGCGACGTCGGCAAAGGTGACCTTCGGCCGGTTCTCCGAGAGCATCTTCGCACGGGAGCGCCCGAAGGAGAGCGCCTGGCTCCCCCCGCTCTGCGCTTGGCGCAGGATAAAGAAGAGCAGGAGCACGGTAATGGCCAGCGGTCCGAGCGTCATCAGGTTTGAGAGCAAACCCGCACTCGATTGCTGGTCGAAGCTGATCGCGCCGCTCTTTACCTTGCGGTAGACTTCGTCGACGAAAGTCTGATCGAGATTGGGAACGGCGACCGAGTATTTCGTGCCGTTCGAGAGATCGCCGATTGCGTTGAGGCCCGTCGCGTGGAACGACTGAACTTGGCTGGCCTCGAGCTTCTGGTAGAATGCGCCGTAATCGAGCCGGGTCTCCCCCTCGCTGGGCGCAACGAAGCGCTCGACGACGATAAAGACGGCGATGACCGCTAGGATGATGAGGATGATGGATCGGAGATGCTTGTTCACGTTGTCGTCAGACCGTTTGACCCTCTCGAAGCTCGGCGAGGCTGGGAAGATTGCGATAGAGTTCCTGGTAGTCCAAACCGTAACCTATTGCAAAAAGGTTCGGCAGCGGAAGGCCTAGGTAGTCGATTGGGACCGCGACCTCCCTGGGCACCTCCTTCTCGAAGAGGACGCAGGTGCGTAGAGCCGCCGGACGCCGGCTCTCTAGTAACGAACGGACGAACCCCAAGGTTTGCCCCCGGTCGGCAATGGCGTCCAGGATAACGACGTTGGCCCCGGCCACCGGCAGCGCCGCGTCCATTGCGAGCCGCGGCCGGCCGCCCCGGGTACCCCGTAATCCGTACCGCTCGACGCAGAGATAGTCTACGAGCACCTCACTGGGACCGTCCGTCCTGCAGGCGAGCTCCCTCGCGAGGTCCGTCGTAAGGCACAGCGCCCCTTTTAACACGCCGATGAGGACCAGTGGTTGCCCCCGGTGGTCGGCCGCAATTTCGTCCGCAAGGCGCGCAATCGCCGCGGCGATCTGATCCGCGCCGTAGATCGACGGACCTACCGAATGCTCGAGGTGTGCCGCGGTCATCGTTCGGTAATGATACCCCGCATTGACCCGCGTTCGATTCTCAGGCTAATCCCAGGCTTCATGAGGTAGGTGCCGGTCGCGCCGCCTTCGAGCGCGCGAACCGCCGCTTCGACGTGCGCGAAGTCTACGTCGCGCAGATCGCTGTCGTCGGCGAAACGCTCGCGGACCGAACGGCGGAGCTGCGCGCGCCGGTCTCCAGCCTGCTCCGCGGCGATCGTTTCTGCCGCGCGCGCTACGGCGCGATCCAGACCGGGAAAGATGGGGCGCAGCGTCTCGAGCGCTTCACGAACGGCGTTACGCCGCTTGGACGAGTCGGCGTTGGTCGGATCGACGGCATACGGCAACGCCTTCGCGTGGCAGTAGGCGCGCAGCGCGTCAGGCGCGACGCGCAGCAGCGGCCGTGCGAGGTCGACGCCGGGCTCGAGCGCTCGTCGCGGTGCAATCCCGCTCAAACCGGCGGGACCGGTTCCGCGCAGCAGCGCCAGGAGAACGGTCTCGCTTTGATCCTGCGCGTGGTGAGCGGTCGCGACGACGGAGCACCCGTTGCGCCGCGCGGATTCCACCAGGGCGGCGTAGCGAGCGACGCGCAGGGACTCCTCATCGCCGGCGACTTCGGGCAGCGCGACGATATCGAGCGGGAGGCCGAGACGCGCGGCGAGATCGAGGACGACGCACTCGTCCTGCCATGCCGAAGAGCGAAGCGCGTGATTGACGTGGGCGAGGCGAAGTGCGAGGTGTAAGCGCGCCGCCACGGCGTGCAGCGCCGCGGCGAGCGCGATCGAATCGGCGCCCCCGCTGCACGCGACGAGCACGTGCTCGCCTTGCGCAAAGACGCCGCTGCGCTCGATCGACGCTTCGACTTCGCGCTGCGGGCGAGCACCTCTCACGAGCGACGTACGTGTGCTGCGATCTCACGCTCGACATCGCGCTTGGCTGCGTCGGCACGTTTGTCCCACAGCTTCTTACCGCGCGCGACACCGAGCAGCACCTTCGCGATGCCGCGCGTGAAGTAGAGCCTCAACGGAACCACCGTTAAGCCTTTTTCGCCGACCCGGCTCTGGAGCCGGGCGATCTCTTCCTTATGGAGCAGCAGCTTACGCGGCCGGTTCGGTTCGGAGTTCGAGAAACTGCCCTGCTTGTACGGTGGAATATGCATGCTCATCAACCATGCCTCGCCATCTCGAAAACGCGCGTAGGCTTCGGCGAGGCTCGCGCCTCCGGCGCGAATCGACTTCACCTCGGTTCCGTTGAGGACCAGGCCGGCTTCAACCGATTCCATGATGTGGTACTCGTAACGGGCGCGGCGATTCTCAACGATCATCGGCGCTTCTCGTAAGCGGATTGCGGCGATCCTCGACCGCTTCCAGCCGGCCGCGCGATACGAAGCTCCCCTCGGCGTGAGCGAGCAAATTTTGCGCGGCATCGTAGATGTCGCCTTCGACGCCGACCACGCTGCGGCGCTGCCAGGTGACGCGCCCGCGAATGACGATCGGCGCCTCCAGTGGTACGGGGCGCCGAAACCGGACGTTGACCGATGCCGTGACCCCACGGTGTCCGGCAAAGCCGGCCGCATGCGCCATCGCCTCGTCCAGCAATGCCATGACGATGCCGCCGTGCGCGATTCCGCGCCACCCCTGGTAGTTCGAACTCAGGTGAGCCTCCGCGTAGACGCCGTCGCCGTCGCGCGCGCGATCGAAGTGCAAGTGCATCCCGATCGGGTTCTCCGGACCGCACGCAAAGCAGTTGCCGTCGTCGAACGGTACGTCGCTCACGGGCAGTTTTCTGGATTCCCTATCGCCCGACCGCGAGGCGGTCGACAAGATAGGCCGGAAGTTTGGCCGCGCGCATCTTCCGCTGCACTTCTTCGATCGGATAGGCGTAGCGAGTCCACTCGACGCGTTTATTCTCCGGATCGTAGGTGACGAAGCATGCTTCGGGATTGAGATCGCGCGGCTGACCCACGCTGCCGACGTCGACGATGTACCGATTTGCGTCCTCCAGCTTCAGGTCTCCGCCGTGCTGCATGTGCTTGTGCCCGATGACGCCGTCGGGACCGCACACCCAGTACTCGGCGATGTGGGTGTGTCCGACGAAGACGATCCGAGCATCGGTTCGCTCGAAAGCGGCCGCAGCCGTATCCTTATCGAGGATGTAATCGAAGTAGCGCACGGGCGCGCCGTGAACCAGCAGAAACTCCGGGAAGCGCAGTTCGTATGGCAGCGTGTTCAACCAGACGCGGCTAGGCTCGTCGAGAACCCCTTGCGTCCAGGTAATCGCGGCGCGCGCCGCCGCGTTGAAGCTCTCCACACCGAAGTTTTCGATTGCCGCCAAATCGTGGTTGCCCAAAACCGCGTGGCCGCAGCGCTCGCGAAGCTTGGCCACGCACTCGTTTGGATTGGGTCCGTACCCGACGACGTCGCCGAGGGATACGAGAGTGTCGTCGGGCGCGATCGCCGTCAGCGCCCGCTCGAGAGATTCGAGATTTCCGTGCACGTCGGAGACGATTGCGTACCTCACCGGCCCACGCTCATCTCGGCGAGCACTTCTCGCAGCGTGGCGGCAAAGGCGGCGCGCGTGGGCGGCGTTCCCGCACTCACCCGAATGTAGGGATCGAGCGGCGGCGCTCCTGGCTTGCGAATCCAGACTCCGCGCGCGAGCAGGTCGTTCATCACCGCGGTGGCGCGCTGCGCCGAGCCCATATCGATGCAGACGAAGTTGGTGCGGGATTCGATGTAGCGGGCGCCGAGCTCGCGGGCCAACCGGTAGTAATCCTCTCTCGCGCGCGCCGTTTCGGCCACGACGTAGCTGCGAAACTCGTCGTCCTGCAAAGAGGCCATCGCGCCGATTTGAGCATTGCGGTTGATACCATACTGCAAGCGAATCTTTTGAAATGCCTGGACGTTGCGCTCGGTGGTAAGCGCGTAACCGATCCGCGCGCCGGCCATTCCGTACGCTTTCGAGAACGTCCGCAAGCGAACGAGCCGGTCCGAAAAAAGCTGCGGCAACAGCTCGCCCTCGTCGACGAAGTCCGCGTACGCCTCGTCGAGCAGCAAGAGCGAGTCGTGGTTGAGCGATTCGTAGAGACGCTGGATCTCGGCGCGTGCGATGAACCGCCCGCTGGGATTATCCGGATTGGCGAGATAGACGACCTTTGGCTGCTTCGCGTTTGCGATTTGCAGGAGCGCTTCGATATTCGGCGACCCGTCCTCGCGATAGCTCGCGTACAACGGCGCTCCGCCATAGCCGATGACGTGATAAAGGAAGGTCGGATACGTCCCGTGCGTCGTCAGCGCCGGCTCGCCCGGTCCGACGAACGTGCGAACGGCCAAACCCATCAAGTCGTCGATACCCGAACCGACGACGATCCGTGCGGGCGAGCAGTCGTGCTTTGCGGCCAGAAGGTCGCGCAGATCGAGCGACTCCGGATCGCCGTACCAGGAGAGCCGCGGCAGCTCCGCCGCCATCGCGGCGATTGCTCGCGGCGACGGGCCAAAGGCGCTCTCGTTTGCGCCCAAACGAACGAGCTCGCGCTGACCGGTCTCCCGCATCAGCTGCTCGGGCCCAATGAACGGCGTAGTCGCTGGAATCGCTTCGACGGCGGGGGTCGGCCGGATCAAGTCGTTAGCAGCCTCCGAGAAAACGATGCACGGTGACCGGCGACCCGGCCGGCCACGCGTCCTCGCGCTCGTCCATGACGATGTACCCATCGGCGCGGGCGGCGAGGCTAACCGAAAACGAGCGCACGGCCAGAGGATGCGCGAGAGGGAGCCCTCCATCATGCCTCAGGGCGACCGGAATATACCAGGTCCACCCGGCGCGGCTGGCTGCGGGCTCGGCCAGGCGTGCCGAAACGGTCGAAGGTTTGGCCCGGGCGCCGGCGAGAGCGGCGACGATCGGTGCCGCGACGGCCTCCAGAATGAGGAGCGCCGAAGCCGGGTTTCCCGGCAGTCCGACGATCGGCTTGCTGCCGTGAGCGCCGAGCAGCGTCGGCTTTCCCGGCTTTACCCGCAGACCGTGGACGATGACGCCCGGATCGGCGATCCGCGCCACCGCGCCGGGCAACCGATCCCGTTCGCCGACCGAGGAGCCGCCGGTGAGAACGACGCCGTCGCATTCTGCCAGCGCCGATGCTAGGGTACGGTCGAACTCATCGGGTTCGTCACGCAGCGTCGGATAATGGCGCGGCGCCGCACCCATCGCCAGCAACGAAGTCGCGACGGCATAGCGATTCGAATCGCGGATCTCGCCGGGACGTGGACGCTGCGACGGCGGGACGAGCTCGTCGCCGCTGGAGAGCACCGCGATCTGAGGACGGCGGTAGACGAGAATCTCCGTAGCTCCCACCGTTGCCAGCACGCCGACCTCCGCGGCGGCAATGCGCCGTCCCGATTCGAGCAGCGACTCACCTTTGCGCATATCGGCGCCTTTTTGCGCGACGTTCGCGCCGATCTCGGCGGTTTGCGCGATGCAAACGCGGTCGTCTTCAACGCGCACGTCCTCGATCGGCACGACGGCGTCGGCCCCGGGCGGCAGCATCCCTCCGGTCGGAATGCGCATCGCGCAATCGCCGGTTACTGCCGCTTCCGGCGCGACTCCCATCGCAACGTCGCCCACAATTTTGAGACGCCCCGGAACCGAACGAGCCGCAATCGCGAAGCCGTCCATCAGCGACCGCGGAGCGTTTGGATAATCGTCGTCGGCGGCGATGGCGGCCGCGAGTACGCGTCCCGATGCCTCCTCGAGCTTTACCCTCTCGATCCCGGGCGGCGTCACCGAGACGCGCGAAAAGAACGCCACGATCGCCTGCTGCGGCGCTAATAATCTCTCGGCGGTAAATCCGACCTCCGGTAGGACTGGATTTACGGGCTGCATAATGGCGCGCTTCTCCATGCTCGATATCGCTCTGATACGCCGCGATCCCGACCGCGTGCGACAATCACTCGCTCGTCGTGGGCAGGACCCCTCGCTCGTCGACAGCGTTCTGCGCTACGACGAGGAGTACCGCTCGGCATTGACCGCCGCGGAGCGGGCGAAAGCCGAAAAAAACCGTCTCTCGGCAGCGATCGGAAAAGCGCAAGACAAGGCCGCGGCGGCGCGTGATTTGCGTCCGCAAATCGAAGAGCTCTCGCAGGAGATCGCGAGCGCCGAAGAGAGCGCGCGCGCGCTTTCGATCGACGACCCTTCCCCGTTGCGCGCGGCGCTCGAGTTGATCCCCAACCTGCTCGACGATTCGGTACCGCCGGGGAGCGACGAAACGTCAAACGTCGAGCTGCGGCGCTGGGGGACTCCGCGTGCCTTCGAGTTCGAACCGAAACCCCACTGGGAGATCGGCGAGAACCTCGGCATCATCGATTTTGCTCGCGCCGCGAAGCTCTCCGGCAGTCGCTTCGCCGTCTTGAGCGGCGCGGGCGCGCGTCTGTCGCGCGCGCTTGCCGCGTTTTTCCTCGAGCACGCGAACGAGCGCGGATATTTGGAAATCGCGCCGCCGTTGCTTGTCTCGCGGGCGACGATGTGGTCGACGGGGCAGTTGAGCAAGTTCGCCGACGCGATGTTCGAGGACTCCGGCACGCAACTCTTCATGATACCAACGTCGGAAGTGCCGCTGACCGCCTTGCGCAGCGGGGAGATTCTCGAGTTTGCAGAGCTGCCGCAAAAGTACGTCGCCTATACTCCGTGCTTTCGCAAAGAGGCGGGCGCCGCCGGTAAGGATACGCGCGGGCTCATCCGCCATCACCAGTTCGAAAAGGTCGAGTTGGTCTGGCTGACGCTGCCGGAGGCTTCGTTCGCCGCCCTCGATCGGCTCACGGCCGACGCCGAATCGCTGCTGATGGAGCTCGGATTGCCGCATCGGGTCGTCGAGCTGTGCGCCGGCGACACCGGATACAACGCGGCGAAAACGCACGACATCGAGATCTGGGTGCCGAGCAGCGACCAGTACCGCGAGATAAGCTCCTGCTCGAACTGCACGGATTTTCAGGCACGGCGGGCATCGATTCGCTTTCGCCGGGAAGCGGGCGCCAAGCCGGAGTTCGTCCACACGCTCAACGGCTCGGGCCTAGCGATCGGCCGAACCATCGCCGCGCTCCTCGAGAATTATCAAGAAGCCGACGGTTCGGTAACGATCCCCGAAGCGTTGCGGCCGTTTACCGGCTTCGACCGAATTCCGGCTTACGAAACGTCTTGAATTAAGCCGAGGAGCACTTCGCGGTCGAGGTAACGGATGTGACCGTGCTCCCGCCGTAACGCCTTCCGCGCTTCCAGCTCCGCGATGGCCCGCGCTGCGACTTCCTTAACGGTACCGCCCGCCGCAGCAATCTGAGACTGCGTGATCGTCGACAATGAGTGCGCGGCCGGGACGAGCCCGCGATCGGGCATCGCGTAAGGAAGCAGCACGCGCGCGATGCGCCCGAGAATCGGCAGCGATCCTTGCACGCTCAGAGCATCGGCGAGCAGCCGAACCCGTTGGGCCATGACGATCCCAAGCGCGTTGGTCAAATCGGGATAACGCGCGGCAATTCGTCCGACGACTTCCCACGGTACCTTCAGCACGTGCGCGGTCTTCGAAAAGACGGCGATCCGCGCCATCTTGAGGCCGCGGTCGAAATACTCGGCCACGCCGAAGAGTTCGTAGGGAAAGATCTCATAGAGGATGCGCTCGCGATCGCGCCCGCCGCCGTTGGCCCGGGCCACGATTCCTTCGGTGACCATTCCGATGAACGCCCAGTCCACGTTCTCGGCGACGAGGGACTGTCCGCGACGCCCGGTCTGCCAGACCGCGGCGGACGCCATCTCCTCTCGCACGCTTGCGTCGAGGGGTGCGAAGGCCGAACAACGGCTGAGGTGCTGATAGGCGGAATTCCGGTCGGTCCCCTCGCCTGGACGGTGAGTAAGGCGAAGGTGCCAGACGCGGCTTCCGATACGGCGGGATTCGACGACGAAACGGTCGGGGCGGTCTTGCGTTATGCGTGCCGAGAGCGCCCGAGGCTCGTTCTCCATGATCAAGGTAAGCGAGGCTCCCGAAGGGAGGCGATCCAGTGCTTTGCGGACGTGGTCCGGACGCTCCCACGTGGGAAGACTACGCAGGTCAATTTCAGCAGGTTGTGCCACGATAGTCACGTTCTCGGCAAGCTGAGCGCTCTACTCCCTGAGAAGGTCAATCGAGAGGAGTCAGAATGGTACGGTCTTTGGAACGCTTCGTGAGCTGCATCGCACTCGTAGGCGTGGCCCTGGTTGCGACCCCCGGCAGAGCGCCGGCTCAAGATCAACCGACGGAACTACATTTTACCACCGCCATAACGCAAGTGTATGGCTCGGAATACCCGATTACGGGGCGCCTCGACTTGCAGGTTTTCCCAGGCGGCCACCTGCGCGGCTACTATCACACGACGTACAACAAACTCTTCATCGAGGTCGTCGGTGGGCGCGATGGCGATTACATCTGGTTCGATATAGGGCCCTCGTCGCTCGATCTCGGACTGGGAGCGGGCCCCCAGGGTAAGCTTCACGTCGTCGCGACGATGAATAGCGACGGTTCCTTCAAAGGCCAGGTCTATCCGCAGACGGCTGCGGTGCTCTCCGGCGCCGCGATGTCGAATAGTTTTGCGGTTCCCCAACCGACCGACGCGAACTCCAACGATCAGTACATTTTCGCCGGTACGCCGACAACGGATAGCGGCGCTATGCCACCGCCCTAACTCGAAGCCTCTGCGTTACCCTTGACGGCCTTCCAAACGCGCTTCGGCGCAGCCGGGAGGCCGTCCATGTGTTTGAGGAAGAGCGTTAGCTGCCAAAGCTGAGTCTCGTTGAGGTTTGGACCGAATGCCGGCATTCCGGTAAGCCGAATGCCGTGCGCGACCTTCCAATACGTGACTCCCTCGGGATCGTCTTCGACGCCGTCCTTGGCGAGCTGCGGAGGCTTTTGATAGAGGCCGCGCGCGACGTTCGACGGCTTCGCATCGGCCGCGCCGTGGCAGACGGCGCAGTTGGCAGCATAGAGTTTGATTCCGGCGATCAAGTTCTCGTCGTTGAGCGGCACGGGGTTCGGCGTCGTGGGTGCCTCGCGCGCCAGGACTGCGTGCAGCGACGTCTTGGCCATCCAGCGCTCGATGTGCGGCGGCTTCGCGTCGGCGTTGGCCGGAACGAGACCGGCCTCGACCGCGAGATAGACGGCAAGCGCCAGCACGACCAACGTTGCGACGACCCCGAGAACGAATCCACGTGCCATGGCGCGTGGCGTTCGACGCCCGGCGCTCTGCAACCATTCTTGGGCGCGGCGCATAGATGGCAGCATGAGCGTCAAGGTATACGGCATCAATCACATCGCGATCGAGGTAGACGACGTCGCCAAGGCGGTCGCGTTCTATCGGGACGTCTTCAACTTGGAGAAGCTCGACGAGGGCGAGGGCGACGCGTTCTTCAAAGCCGGCGAGCACCAGTTCCTGGCGATGTTCGAGAGCGGCAAAGTGCAGCCGAATCGTACGCGCCACTTCGGGCTGATCGTGCGCGACGAGGCCCAGCTCGAGGAAGTCCGGCAAAAGCTGACGGGCACGTACGGGATCAAGCTCATCCCGCCATTTCGCTGCGACTTCATGGACCCGTTCGGAAACCGCGTCCAGGTCGTCGACCTGCACGACGAGTCGTTGGTTTGGCTCTTACCGTACCGGGAGGTTCAAGACGTGTTCGGGCCGGAAGCCGAGGCCCACTAACCGCCCGGGAATCCGAGGCAAGAACGGCAGCCAGCGAACGACCGCCGGCAGGCCCCTGAGAAACGGAGCCCGGCCATCAACCAACACTTTCCCGATGATGCGCCGCTGGATGAAGAGTTGCAGCGTCTGCGTCAGACGGGCGGCCGTCTCCCGGCGCCGCTGCACGCCGCGTAAATCTGAAACCGTCAGGGTGCGGCTGCGCAGTTTGGGCCCGAGCATGTTGGCGGTCGCGACGGCGTCCTGAATCGCAAGGTTGATGCCGACACCGCCGATCGGCGACATCGCGTGCGCCGCGTCACCGATGCAGAGCAGCCCCGACCGATACCACCGCCGCAGGCGGTTTACGCGCACGGTCAACAGCTTCACGTCCTCCCACGAGGTCAGCTCCGCAACGCGATCGGCGAGGAACGGAACGAGTTCCGCGATCTGACGCTGGAACTCGATCAGGCCGCGCTCGCGCAACTCTTCCAGCGTTCCTTTCGGGATAACGTAGGCGCACTGCCAGTACTCACCTCGATCGATGAGTGCCATGATCCGGCCGCCGCGGACGTACCCGAACGTATCGTGCGGATCGTTAGGATGCTTGGTCAGGCGCAGCCAGAGCACGTCCATCGGCGCGCCGAGTTCGATAATCTCGAGTCCGGCTTCCCTGCGGACGACCGACTCTCGGCCATCCGCCGCGACCGTCAGATCCGCGCGGACCTCGAGCGGCCCATCGGGAGTCTGCGCACGCACGCCCACGACGCGGCCCTGATCCCACAAGAGCTCCTCGGCGCGGGTCTGCATTTGCAAAGTAAAGGTTTCGTAGCGCGTGGCTTCCCCGGCAAGAAAGTTCAGGAACTCCCATTGCGGCATGAAGGCGACGAACTTGCAGCGCGTCGGAAGATGCGTGAAGTCGGCGACGGTTACCAGCCGGTCGCCGACGCTGCCGGAGAGGCTCGTCACCTTCTGATGCGGCCGCTGCAGAAAGGCCTCGAGCAAGCCGAGCTCCGCCATGACGTCGAGCGTCGACGGATGGATCGTATCACCGCGAAAGTCGCGCAGAAAGTCCCCGTGTTTTTCGAGCAATACCGTCCGCACGCCGGCGCGCGCAAGAAGGAGTCCGGCCATCATTCCGGCCGGACCACCACCGACGATGCAGCAGTCGTACTTCGCGAGCGTCACCGCAACGACGTGCTGTAGTAACGGTAGCGTGCAAACTCCGCTTCTCGCTGGTCGACGCGGGCTTGGCACGCCATCGCGATCTCGTCGATAAAATTCTCGAGCGAACGGGCGGCGACGCCCGGAGCGAGCGCCACGTCGAGCAAATTGCCGAAGATCCGCATCGGCAGATCGTAAGCCCCGGTTAGGTAGAGCGTGCACTCGCCAAGGTCGCCGGGCGTAACGCCCATCGCACCCTTGAACGTCGGAAACGCCGACGGCAGGCTCGAGGCGCGAAACGTGATGTCGACGGCGCGGTGCTCCTTGTCCTTCGTGGCCGTTAGCTCGATCGGCACGGCAACGTAGCCGACGTTGGGCAGGTGAAGGTCGCCCAGAGCCACGTGAAGGGCGAAGCCGCGCCAGGGCCCCTCCTGCTTCGCGATCGCGGTCAGCACGTCGCCCAGCACCGGCAGCGCCGAATCGGCAGGCACGCGAAGACTCCGCTCAAGTCGTACGTCGGGCACGGATACCTCCTTTGGAGTTCGCATTGTTCTCCGCAGCCGCGGGTTTCCGCAACTTCAGCAGTTCCACGGCGATCCGATTTGCGTCCACAATTTCAGCCTTGGCTTTTCGGCGCAAAACGCCCGCTCTTCCATCCGGCCGATTAATAAAGCCGCCCACGGGCGGCTTTTCGACATTGAACGGCACCAAGATTATCCTACGACCGCTTGCGCCCCCGGAAAACGTCCAAGGGCGACCGCCCCGTTACATGGTCAAACGAATAGAAACCGGGCTTGCCGATATCAGAATCCTGGATTCCGTACGTTTCCTGGAAGCTCTTGGCCACGTCTATCAAGGCCTCTCGCCCCGACCGTCGCTCGATGTTTGCCCGCTTCATTTCTCGAGTTTACCACCTTTTCGTGTATAGAGACTACCGTTCCAACCGTCAGAAGTACGAGGGCCGCGGCCGCGGCGCCGGCTTTGACACGCCGTAACCATTGGCTCTCCCTCCAGTTTCTCGCCATTTCGGCGGTGAGTTCGGCGATTGCCTCTTCTCCCTTGACCGCCACGCCGATTATGGCTCCGATCGGATTGGGGGCGTCCAGAGGACGCGCAAACAGATTACCAACTGAAAGACTCAAAGCGCTTACCAGGTACGCCGCCAGAAGCCAAAAGAGCCCGTCCCCTAGATCTTCATACCGATCCACGACCAGCCCCGCTATTGCGAGAGTTGCAGCAAGCAACCCAACCAAGATCGTATCCAGAGCGTCGAGTCGACTGAGAAAGCGATCGAGAGCCCTCTCCGTAACCTCGAAGACGAAGCCTTCGGAAACCTGGTCTATTTCCGAGTCGGTCTCGCCCGCATCTTCCGCCGGCGAGTCGCCGGCTATCGCCGACAGGCGCGCGTGCTCGCGGTTGTAGCCCTCCACAAAGCCATCGCGAAAAGCTCTGAGCCGTGTAGTTAAACCCACCTATCTCGGATGCACGGGATGGTTGCGCAAGATCGAGATCGGGTTCTGGCACAGTCCTTTAACCAATCTGAGCCGCACGACGCTGGTGAAACCGGCGTCCACCTGAACTGCGTCGGAGAAGGCGCAGGCCGAATCGGTTTTAGCCTCCAAGCCGTAACCGCCTGAGGCAAGTCCCGCAAAACTAAACGAACCATTTGACTTCGATAGCGTCTCACTTATCACGTCGTTGGAACTTAGCGAAACGACCGATATGGATGTCTGCGCGACCGGCTTGCCTTGATAGTCGACGATGGTCCCCGTGATCTCTGGAGTCGGCGACAAAGCTGCCAATCCTAAGGCCAAGCAGAGAGCGACGTTCATCATATGCCTCCCGTGCGATCAAACTAGGCGCGAGGATAATCCTATAGGGCGCCCGTCACCGCCTTTATGGATCGGCAACCTTACTTGCTTCAGCCATTTTGGGGCAATCGCTAGACTTTTGAGGCGGGAGCCCCTTATTGAGTCAAAGCCGGCACCCCGCCTAGGAGAAAGGTGCGCCTATCTACAATCTTAGGCGCACCTAAAATGCCTTCTCTCCGGCCCGCCCTCCTGATCGGCGCGGCGTTTATCGCGCTCGCTGCCCTCCCGGCGGCGGCGCGAGCGGATGCCGACGACGTCGCCTCTCCAAACTCGACCTCGCTCGGTTTGCAGCCGATTAGCGGCGTTATTCCGGTTGCGACGCCGGCGCCCGGCGAGTCCCGGACGATTCCCAGACCGGACGGCACCTTTCAAGCTGTTCCGGCTGCGAGCGGCCGCATCAAGGTCTTTCACCTCGTCGAGCGCCAAGCGCCGTGGACGATCAAACCCGGCCTTACGGTGATGGCCAATACCTACAACGGCGTCGTTCCGGGGCCCGTGCTGCAAGTGCGCCAGGGCGACACGGTCGTCATCGATTACACGAACGACGGCGCGACGGCCGATTCGATCCACCTTCACGGCATTCACGACATTCCCGTCGACATGGACGGGGTCGGCGGCATCTCGCAGTCTCTCGTTCCGACGGGCGGCCGTTTCGTCTACCGCTTCGTGGCCGATCAGCCGGGCACGTTCATCTATCACACCCACGACGACGAAGCGATGCTCGATTCGGGACTCTACGGCGCGATCGTCGTGCAGCCGGCCCACCCGCTACCCCTCGAACGCAACCTCGCCCACGATTTCGTGGAGATCATCTCCTCCTGGCAGATCCGTAGCGGAGCCGAGAACCACTTCACGCTCAACGGCAAAGAGTATCCGGCAACGCATCAGCTCGACGTCCGCTCCGGCGAACGCTTTCGCGTCCGCTGGATCAACATCTCGGGCGAAGAGTTTCATACGATGCACACGCACGGGCACTACCAACGGATCGTCGCCCGTGATGCGGAGCCGCTCGATTACCGGGATATCCAAGATACCGTCCTGATTTCGCCAGGGCAGCGCGTCGACGTCGTGATTGCAGCCGATGCAAGGCCGGGAACGTGGCTCGTGCACTGTCACGTCATGGATCACATCGAAGACTCGATGGGCATGCCGGCCGGACTAATCACCGCGATTCACTACGCCGGTACGCCGAACGCGCTGGCCTCGATGTACCGCGCGATGAGGCCGATCGCCGGCGCGACAACCCACGCGCTCAGCTTTTGGACGACGGTCCTGCTGGGCGCGATCGCCGGATTTACGATTTTCCTCGGCCTGCCGATCGCCCGAGCGCGCAGCTTCTCGCCGCAGACGATCGCTCTGCTCAATGCGCTCGCGATCGGGATCCTTCTCTATCTCGTCGTCGAGATCGCGCAGAACGCCATTACGCCGATCTCGCAAGCGCTCGGAGCATGGCACGCCGGCGCCGCAGCATTCCCCGTCGCGCTCGTGGCGGTCTTCGTGGTCGGTTTAGCCGTCGGTTTGGTCGGGCTGGGGAGTGCCGCCACGCATTTTACGCGCAAGGCCGCGCAGCACGCTGAGAATCCCGTGGTCCTGGCAGCGATCATCGCCATCGGCATCGGCGCGCACAACTTCGGTGAAGGTCTCGCGATCGGAGCCTCTGCGGCCTCTGGAGCAACGGCGGTCGCGCTGGCGCTGATCGTCGGATTCGGGCTGCACAACGCGACGGAAGGCTTCGGCGTCGCCGCCCCGCTCGTTGGCCGCATGGTCCCGTCCTGGGCCCAAATCGGCCTGGCAGGATTGATCGCGGGCGGACCAACATTCATCGGCACGATCGTCGGGTACAGTTTTTACTCCCCGACGCTCTCGGTGCTCTTTCTCGCGATTGCGATCGGCGCATTGGTCTTTGTCATCGGCGAGCTCTGGAACGTTCTCCGGCGCACCGGCCTGACCGCGACCGTAACCGCAACGATGTGCGCCGGCTTTTTGATCGCCCTGGCAACCGAACTCTTTCTCGACATGAATGGAGGATAAGACGGCGCAATGACGTTCGAGGAGTTCTACCCCGAGTATCTCGCGGCGCACCGCGATCCGCGCACGAAGCTCGTCCATACCGCGGGACTGCTCGGCGGCGTGTGCCTCGGGCTGACGGGAATCGCGCTGCGACGCCCGTCGCTCATTCTTGGCGGCTTGGCGCTGGGCTATCTCCCCGCGTTCGCGTCGCACTGGGTTTTCGAGAAGAACCAGCCCAAAACGCTCGAGCATCCGTTCCTCTCGTTTTGCGGCGACTTCGTAATGGTCTACCAATTTCTCACCGATCAAATCGATGAAGGCGAGTAGCGCCCTTCTCCTCGCGGCGACGCTTTTCGTGCCGAGCGCCGCGCTCGCCGCGCCGCAAAGCGCTGCATCCGCGCTCGACGCCATCGCGGCGCGCCAACAATTTACCCACGCGATCGTCGCCGCGGACGTCTACGACCTCGATGCCAAGCGGCCGCTCTACCTCCGCAACGCCGCCGTCCTGATGGAAGCCGCATCGACGACGAAGCTGCTGACCACGGGGACGAGCCTCGCGCTTCTCGGCCCGAACTTTCGCTGGACGACCCCGGTCTATCGCATCGGGAGCGTCGATCCCAGCGGCGTGCTGCACGGCGATCTCGTCATGGTCGCGAGCGGCGATCCCAATCTATCCCAGCGCATTCAACCCGACGGAACGCTGGCGTTCGAGAACGAGGACCACTCCTACGACGGCAGCTACGACACGCGCGCCGTCCCCGGCGATCCGCTTACCGCAATGCGAGATCTCGCCGCGCAGGTCGCGAAGGCCGGGATCAAGCAAATCGACGGCCGCGTCATCGTCGATTCCTCACTCTTTGCCGATGCCGGGCCGGAAGGCGGAACCGGTGCGGTCGTTTCGCCGATCGTCGTCGACGATAATCTCGTCGACGTTACGCTTACGCCGGGCACGAGTGCCGGCGACGCCGTCTCGATGAACGCCTCGCCCGAGACGCCGTACGTCCGTTTCGTCGATAATGCGAAGACGAGCGCCCCGAAGACCGAACCGACGATCGACCTTTCGACCGACACAACGAATCCCGATGGATCGCACACCGTAACGATCACCGGTACGATGCCCACGGGCCGGCCGATTCTCTTTGCGTATCGCGTGCCGACGCCGGAACGCTTCGCGCAGGATGCCTTTGCCGTTGCCCTGGCCGCCGCGGGCGTAACGGTGAATGCACCGTCGGGCGCCCCCGCGTTCGATCGGGCCGCCGCAACTGCATCGTACACCGCCGCGAACCTCGTTGCGAGCCATGTGTCGCCGCCGCTCTCCGACGACGTCTACGTCACGCTCAAGGTAAGCGACAATCTGCACGCGGCGCTGATGCCGTATATGTGGGCGATCTACGCTGCGCACGCCAAGACCGGCCTCTTGAAGACCGGGTTCGCGCAGGAGCGCGCGCTGCTCGCCGGCGCCGGCCTCGATCTACGCGGCGCGGCCCAGCAAGACGGCCTGGGAACCTCCGCGTTCTTTACACCGCAGTTCATGGTGAGTTACCTGGCGTGGGCGTACCGGCAATCGTGGTTCCAGCCGTTCTGGCACGGGTTGCCGATCCTCGGCGTCGACGGCACGCTCTTTAACATTCAGAACGGGACGCCGGCGGCGGGCAAAGTGCACGCGAAGACGGGCACCTGGGGATCGCAAAACCGGCTCAACGACGACGGTCTCTACACCAAAGGGCTTGCCGGATACATGACGACCAGTCACGGGCGCCATATCGCCTTTGCATTCTATATCAACCGGATGGCGGGGAAGCCGAGCGTCGACCAGAGCAAGGATGGCGCTCACTACGCCGGTCAAACCCTCGGTGAGATGGCTACCGACGTGTACGAGAGGCTGTAGGAACGGGTTACTCCGTTGCGATGAGGTCGAAGAACTTCGCGAGATCGATGTTGCCCCCGGATACCACCGCGACGATCGGTCCCTTCAGGTCCCTGCTGCGCAGCGCGGCCGCAACCGAGAGCGCGCCGGCTCCCTCGGCGATCACTCGCGCTTTTTCAGCCAGCAGACGCATGGCGTTCCTCGTTTCGTCGAGCGTGACGACGATCGATCCGTCGACGACCGGGCGCATTCGCTCCCACATCCGCGGAAAGACGCTCTTCCCGCCGGAGCCGTCGACGAACGTGGCCTGCCACTGCGGAAACTCGGAGGCTTCGCCGCGCGCGAATGAGAGCGCTCCGGGCGACGCCGTCTCGGGTTCCGCACCGTAGACGCGCACGTTCGGCTTGCGCGCGCGAACCCCGGAAGCGACGCCGGTGACGAGGCCGCCTCCACCGATCGCCGTGATGACGGTTCCGACCTCCGGCAGATCTTCGACGATCTCCAAGCCCATCGTCGCGTTGCCCGCGACGAAATCGTCGTCGTCAAATGGATGGACGAAGGTGCCCTCGACGCCCGGAAACGCACGCTGCTCCATCGCTTCCCAACACGCGTCGAACGACGCCTTGACGATCCGCGCGCCGAGAGCGCGCATGCGCGCGACTTTCGTTTCGGGCGCGGTTTCGATCGTCACGACGGTGCACGGCACGCCCGCCGCGCGCGCCGCGTAGGCGACTCCTTGACCGGCATTGCCGGCGCTGATCGTCCAGACGCCTCGCGAACGGCGCTCGGGAGCCAGCATCGCGACGGCATTTGCGGCACCGCGTAACTTGAAGGAGTTGATTGGCTGCAGACTCTCGAGCTTCAGATAGATATCGGGCAGTTCATCGGTCAGCTGCAGCTTGACCAGCGGCGTGCGAAAGATCGTGCCGGCGATTCTTACGCGAGCCTCTTCGATCTCCCGCGGCGTAATCGGCCGGACCGGCGGCAACGCGCGTTCCACCCGGCTCTCTTACTTTACGGTGCTCATCACGACGTCGACGGATCCGTAGAAGCTGCCCGAGATCGTCTTTTGCGGCCAGCCGCCGGCGGGGAACTTCCAAATCCCGACGTTTGGTCCGGCCGAAGCGATGACGTGATTCTTCTGGATCCAGAAATCGCCGGAGCCGGCGGTTGTGAGCACCGTCGTGGTCGTCAGCGTCGCGCTGCTGCCGGTGATGCTGAACTGATAGATGGTCGAAGTATCCAGGTCGCCGACGGCGAGATCGTTCCCGTGCCACTGCAGGCCGCCGGGGAAGATGATCGTCTGGTTCGTCGAGATCGCTTCGAAGGTCGTGCCGCCCTTAGGCAGCTCGGCAAGCGGCGTCTGGCCGCTTCCGTCGACGAAGAGATCGCCGCGTTTATCGTAGGCGGAAAAGTACGGTCCGAACGGAGCCGTGTAGGTCACCGGGGACCCCGATCCGTTCTTGTAGACGACGACGTTGTCGTTGGTGATCATCGTCACTGCTAGGTCTCCCGTCGTCGGATCGACCGCGCAGCTCGCCGGCTCGCCCGCGGTAACGTTCAAGGTCGCAAGCGGCGACGTGCCGCCGTGATCGAACTCGAGGACCTGATTCGAGCCGGTCGCGACGACCCAAAATTTCCCCTTGAGCTTCTTGGCGGTGCACATGCCCTGGGCGTCGGGAATCCCGGTCAGCGTACCGACGAGCTTCCCGCCCGGATAGTTGTATGCGAAGACTTCATTGCCGTAAAAGTACGATACGTAGAGCAAGTTGCTTCGCCTCGCACCAGGCAGCATCCACGAGCGCCCGGCGGTTACGCGCGCGATGCGCGCACTGCCTTGCGCAGATACTCCCGGCGTTACACCGGTCGTCTGCGATCCCGCGCAGCCTGCGAGAAACGCGGCGGCCGCGCAGTAGCCTGCCAGCGAACGGTTAAATGCGGCTTTCATCTCCAGTGCCTCCTAAGCTCCAACGGGTCAGAGGCAGGCAGGTTCTGCGCCGGGCGCACGCCCTCCGTTTAAGAAGCGCACACGATTTAAGACGCGCGCACGATCTTAAAAGCAAAGCAAGTGTAGGACTCGTGCCGAGCGTGCACTTCGGCGACGGCGACGTCGCGGAAAAACTCGGCGGCGCGTTCCGGCGCCGTGCCGGCTTCCGCTACGGTGGCGTCGACGATTCGTCCCTCGTGGCCGTAGGCCCGCAGGACGAGCCGCCGCCTCGCGAAGTCGGCCGGAAACTCCGCAGAGCCGGCATACGGTTCGCAATGCCGAGCGTGGACGAAGATCGGACCGATCTCCGCATAAGGTCCGATATCCGGCAAAGGCTGATACGACAGCAGCAAGAGATCTTCGGGCTCGGACGAGATGCGAAGGCAGACGCGGCACGGCCCCATATCGCGCACGGCTTCGACGTCGTGACCGAAGCGATCGCGCATCGTCTCCCGCGCTTCGACGGCAATCTCTTCGGGAATCGCCAGATAGGTTAACGAGTCAGTCGATATGTTTGGATTCACTCGCCGATCATAAACTCTCCGCTCGGCCGGCGCCATCCGAATCTTGCTCAAAGAATTTCGCTCGACCCCAAATCCAGACCCCGATCCGTGCCGTTAAAGCACCAATCGTGAGCGCAGCAGCCTTTGGTTTGAGCGATCGCATCCCGCGTGGCGGACGAGCCGGCGCACTGCGCTTGTCCGCACGAATCACGGCCGTCGTACTCGTCCTCATCGCCGGCATCGGCCGCGTCCAGGCGCATCCACTCGGCAACTTTACGATCAACCACCTCGCGCGCTTACAGCCGGATGCCGGGCGGCTGCGCGTGCACTACGTCCTGGACATCGCGGAGATCCCGACCTTCCAGATCATGCACGCGGCGCCGGCGTGGACGCCAAAGTCGATGCACGATTGGCAAAATGCCGAAGCATCGCTGGTCGCAAGCGGCCTATCGATACGAGCGAACGGCATCGCGCTGCCGTTGCACGTAGATGGGACGACGGCGCACACCCGTTCGGGCGCCGGAGGCTTGCCGATCCTCTACTGGACGGGCGATTACACTGCACCGCTTCCCGCACGTGCGACGATCTCCGTGCGCGATTCGGTCTATGGGGATCGGCGCATCGGCTGGAAAGATATTCTTCTTCCCGGTCTCGCCGATCCGACCGACGAGCTGCGGTCGTATCCCAGAGCATCGATCGGTTCTCCGCGTCAAAACGACGCCGCAACGTTCGACGTGCTCGGCGCCGGCCGAATCGCCCACGTGCATGTGAGCGGCGACGTCTCCAGCCGATGGGGCTCCTCCTCGATCGTGCGCAACTCCATGCTCTCCGATCTCTTTGCGCGCGAGGGGCAGACGCCGGCATGGATCCTGTTGACGATCCTCGCGGCCTTCGGCCTCGGAGCGTTGCACGGCCTCGAGCCCGGGCACGGAAAGGCCCTGCTGGCATTTACGCTCGTCGGCGCGCGCGCGACCTTCAAACAAGCCGTCATTCTTGCCGGAGCATTAACCTTCGCCCACACGATCGCTGTGCTGCTCTTGGGGCTCGTGCTCTTCTTCTTGGCCGGTTTCGCGACCGAGAGCCTCTTTACGTGGATCACTTTGATCTCCGGCGTCGCCGTCGCCGCGATCGGCGCTCGCGGGCTATCGGTCGCCGCTACGCGTGTCGCCCGGCACCGCCACGATCACTCGCATTCGATTCCAGGCACGGACCGGTTGCAATTTCCCAGCGCCGTCGTCGCTGCAATGAGCGGCGGAATCGCACCATGCCCCGCCGCGATCGTCGTGCTATTGACGGCGCTGCGATTGCACCGAGTCGGCTACGGACTCTTTCTCATCGTCGTCTTCAGCCTCGGCCTCGCCGCCATCCTAACCGGCCTCGGCATCGCCGTCGTCCATGGCGCTGCCTGGCTGCAGCGGCGATCGGGATTCGAACGGATCGCGCACGCGGCACCGTTCCTAACTTCGATCGTCATCTCGACCATCGGCTCGGTCATGGTGGGGCAGGCTCTCGTGCAGCGGGGTGTCCCGGCCTCGGTTTCGGCCATCGCCCTGGTCGTATTTCTCGGCGTCGCTCTTTACGCCGCCGCCAACTTCACCCTGTTCTCGTCGCGGTCGACACACCGCATACTCACCATAAAGGAGACCACATGAAACTGCTTCGCACAAGCGGTACGATGCTGGCGGTCTTTTTGCTCGCGTTCACCGTTTCGCTTTATTCGTTCAAAGCGGCGCGGGGATCCGACCATCAAGACTCTCCCACCGTCGTTTCAAATCCGCTCGCGGACATCACCGA
>JBAQAW010000015.1:0-2963 GCA_049285915.1 Candidatus Cybelea sp.
AGACCGTAACGTACGCCTCGGAATCCCACGCGGTGTCGTACTGCTCCACCTCTAAACGCGTGTAGCCCTGGCGCGCGTAATCGAGGGCGTTCTGCGCCGCACCCGAGGGTATACCGGCGTTAATTGCGTCGCGAATCGCATGGCGCAGCGAGGCGTTGAGCGCGGGATCGAGGCGCGCCGATTCGGGAATGCGCGTGTCGTGCGCGGCCGAGATGATGGCGTTGAGGCTACGCTCGAAGACGCGCGCGCCGATGACGAGATCGGCGACTTTTCGCTCTTCGCGAACCTTCCAGTTGACGAACTCTTCGATGTCGGGGTGATCGGCATTGAGCACGACCATCTTGGCCGCGCGCCGCGTCGTGCCGCCGGATTTGATCGCACCGGCCGCGCGATCGAAGACCTTGAGGAACGACATCAACCCGCTCGAGGTGCCGCCGCCGGTGAGCTTCTCGCCGGCTGCGCGCAGCTTGGAGAAGTTTGCGCCGCTGCCGCTGCCTCCCTTAAAGATGCGCGCCTCGCGCAACACGCCGTCGAAGATGCCGCCGTCGTTGACGAGATCGTCATCGATGCCGAGGATGAAGCACGCGCTGACCTGCGGATGGGTGAATGTATCGGCCGACGGCTTGGGCACGTGATCGCCGGCATCGACGTACCAGTGGCCTTGCGCCGGCCCGGAAATGCCGTACGCCCAGTGCAGCCCGGTGTTAAACCACTGCGGCGAATTCGGCGCGCCGATCTGGCGCGCGAGCATCGCGCACATCTCGTCGTAGTAGATCTGGGCGTCGTTTTCCGTGTCGAAGTAGCCGTGCTTCCAGCCCCAGTAGGTCCAGCATCCCGCCATCCGGTTGAAGACCTCCCGGGCGTCGCGCTCCGGGCCGAACTGATCGTTGCGAGAGAGGGCATCGAGGGCCGTGCCGTCGGCGACCGAACGCGAAAGCCACTCGGGGACGCCCTCTTCCTGGACGCGCACCGTGTGTTTGGGCACCCCGGCCTTGCGGCAGTATTTCTGGGCAAGTACGTCCACGGCGACCTGGCTCCACGCGGCTGGAACCATGACGTCCTTTGCCTCAAAGATCACCGATCCGTCGGGATTGACGATTTTGGAGGTGCGCGGCTCAAAAGCTACGCCCGCATAAGCGTCGCCGGGGGCGGAGTAGGTACGCGAAAACTTCATACGTGGCTCCTCGATTCTCCTCGATATATCGAACACACGTTCGAACGAAATAGCTTCAGGCCGCGGGGTTGGTTACCTATTGTGGCATATCGAGCTTGAAACCACAAGATATGGTGGTCGGCGGTGAAATCCTTGTGCAGCCGCTGTGGTTAGGAGGCCCCGCTTGTGGACAGACGGCGAGCCAAGCGGGCGAGCATGAGGACCGCGTGTGGAGAGTCCCGAGGATACCGGGGATAACCCCTGCAAAACGCCTGCCATGTTCGGTCCCGACCGTTTCGCTCCGCGACTCTACGACGTGCCTCACGAGGAGCTCGAGGCGGCGGGCATTCGCGGCCTCATCGTCGACCTCGATAACACCCTTTTGGGCTTTCGGGAGACCGAGCTGGGCCACGAGCACATCTCGTGGGTCGCCCGAGCCCACGACCGCGGCTTCCGCATCGTCATGCTGTCGAACAACTTTTCGGAGCGGGTCACCGGGCTGGCCGCGCGCCTTCAGGTCGAATGTATCCCCAATGCGCTCAAACCGTTGCCCTTCGGCTTCCTGCGGGCGAAGCGCCGCCTGCAGATGAGCCGGCACGAGATCGCCGTCGTCGGGGATCAGCTCTTCACCGACGTCCTCGGCGGAAAACTCTGCGGACTCTACACGATCCTTACCGAGCCGATCGAGCTCAAAGACTTTGCGGTGACGCGCGTCTTCCGTTTCTTCGAGCGCATCATGCTGCGGGGCCGTCGATGATGAAGCTTGCTCTCATCGGCGATCCGGTGGAGCACAGTGCGAGCCCGTCGCTTCAGCGGGGCTTCCTCGAAGAGGCGGGGATCGACGGCGATTATCTCGCGATTCGGGTGCCGTCGGGCGATGGCCGCCGCACGATCGCGCGGTTACGCGAAGACGGCTTTACCGGCTGCAACGTTACCTATCCGCTCAAAGAGGAAGTGTTCGATGCGTGCGAGGCGCTTAGCGTCGAAGCCCAGCGCGCCAAAGCCGTCAACACGATTTTCTTCGGTCGCCAGGCGCTCGGCACGATTACCGACGGAATCGGTGCGCGCACCGCGATCGAGGCGCTGCTCGACGAGCCGGTCGCTCTCAAGCGAATCGGCGTGCTCGGCTACGGCGCGACCGCGCGAGCGATCCTCGCCGAGCTGCACGATACCGACGCCTATACGTTCGTTTGGGGGCGCGATTCCGATCGGGTCCGCGCGGCGTGCGCGATCTTCGAAGCGCGTCCGTGGCCGCCGGGGAATCCGCCCGAGATCGTGGTGAGCACGCTGCCGCCGGAGGTGCGTCTGCCCGAAGAGCTGATCGCACAACTGCGCGCCGCGGATCTCGTAATGGACGCGAACTACGGGCCTCGAGCGGTGTTGGGGCGGCAGCTCGGCCGCGAAGTCCTCTCGGGCGACGCGATGCTCGAGGCACAGGCGCGGGCGAGCTTCGACTTCTGGCTCGCGCATTTGGATCGCGTTGCGAACAACTAACGGCGAACGTGTACGTACCGCCGCTCTTTGAGGTTACCGATCGGCGCTGGATCCTCGAGCTGATCGATCGCCATCCCTTCGGGATGCTCGTAACCTCCGATGCGGAGCATCCGCGCGTTTCGCATCTGCCGCTCGTCGCGGACGAACGCGACGACGGCCTTTGGATCGTTGGACACGTCGCGCGCGCGAATCCGCACGCCGAGTCGATTCGTAGCGGGCTGCCGGCCACGCTCGTTTTCGAAGGACCGCACGCGTACGTTTCCGCGGCGTGGTATGAAGCGCCGTACGAAACGGTACCGACGTGGAATTACACGGC
>JBAQAW010000016.1:0-3747 GCA_049285915.1 Candidatus Cybelea sp.
TTCGCGGCAATCGGCAAACCGCCGAAGTATCGCTCGCTGCCGAAGTGGGTGCTGCAGATCGCCGGAGTCGCTATGCCGTTGATGCGTGAAGTAGCGGAGATGTACTATCTGTTCGATAGCGGCTTCACACTCGACGATGCGACCCTGCGGCAACGATTGCGCGGATGGAAGAAGACGTCGTTTACCGAGGGCATCGCGAAGACGATCGCGTGGATGCGCTGAGCGCTACGTGCCGGCGTCGGCGCCTTCGTGCAGCACGAACTTCACGATGAGCCGATTGAGCGTCGCGCCGGCAGCCGGGCTCCCGTAATTCACGAAGAGCTCGTTGCCGCTGGGGAAACGCTGGTGGAAGGCCAGCGCGAGATTGTTTCCGATCTGCGTCGCGAATCCGCCGTAGCCGTTGATGTCGCGTAGCCCAAGGCTAAAGCTGCTCTCGTTGCTGATGTTGTAGCCGAGCGAGACTCGCCGCAGCCACTGTGAGTCGAGAAGTCCAGTGGCGAACGATCGCTGATAGGTTCCGTCATACTCCAAACCGAGACTCAAACGGCGCGTGAGCGGACGGCTCGTCACGATTGAAAACAGATGCACGTAGTTATCGCCGAACGGTCCCCAGGAATAGTTCGTGTCGATGGGAGAGGGCGTGCCGTCGCGGTAGCCGACGGGAATCTGATAAAGGTTGAACGGCTGCGTGACGCCGTCGAGATAGCAGGGGTAGCCCGTGAAGCTGGATTGGAATAGGATCGGGCCGCTACAGCCGGGCCCGGCCGGGATGCCGTAAGATCGCAGCTGACCGACCTGCTCGCCGATCCCGTTGAGCGAGAACTGGTTCTTGAAGACGGCGCTGACGAAGTACTGCACGTCGGCTTGATGCACGGCGCCCGAATCGTCGAGAAAGCGATCGGCCGTGAAGAAGAGCGAATAGTTCTTGATCGCCGGCGATGCGCCGGTGAGGTTGGTGAAGAACGTCGGCCCGCGGATGTCGGAGTTGGCGGTGAAGCCGTCGATTGGATCGTAGTTCGGTGAGACGTCGAAGTAGCCGCCGTTGATCTCGAAGTTATTCTTGTGGTGGTCGATCCAAAACTGGCCGAGATCGGCATGTCCCTGCGGCACCCAGCTTCCATTCTCGAACGAGTAGTCGGCGAAGTAGATCATCCCGTTTTGGAGGTCGCGGGCCTCGACGCCGTTTTCGATCGTCGTGTCGCTGCCGGAGATGGAGTGGTTGGCGAAGACGCCGTCGCTCCAGTAGATGAACGAACCGTTCGGCATCGCGTGCTCGTAACCGTAGGCCTGATCGGAGAACGTGTTGTTGCTCGTCTCATCGTAGCCGTGAAAGGTCAGCGCGCCGAAGCTCTGATAGTTACCGAAGGTTCCTTCCATTTTCGCGCCGCTGTCGAACGGGCCGACCGACGGCGAGTAGAATACGAGATTCGGCGCCGTCGACGCCGGCCCGGCCGGCGAGCGCGCCCCGGAGGAAGCGTTGATGAATGCCGCGCCTTGTGCGAAGAATGGACGGTACTCGATGAGCTGGCGCTGGAACTCTTGCGGAACGATCGTCTGTTGGTCGATCTCGACGTTGGAGAAATCGGGATTGAGGGTTCCGACAAAGCGAATCGTCGGCGTGATCGGCAAGCTGACGTCGCCGCCGAACGAGCGCACGTTCATCGGTAAGAACGTTCCGTTGGCTTGCTGGAAGAGGTTGCGGTCCCCACCGATGCTGGCTAAGCCGTAGATATCGGCGCGCGGTTTCGGACGCGCGGCCGCGGAGCCGGCGAGATCGAACTGGCCACCGGCCCAGAATCGCGTATCTTGAAACGTCGGCCAGGTTCCGCTCGCGGAATCCCCCATGATCGAATCCCAAACCCACGAGAGATGCTCCGCGCGGGCCGCGATGCCGCGAACGAACTGCAGACGCCAGGTTTGTTTGCCGCCGCGCGGCACGCGCAAGACGTCGAGCGGAATGATCAGGACGGCGCTCCACGACCCGGTGCCCACGTGCCCCGCCGCCGTCCAACGCGGGCGGAAACGAACATTCTCGTTGGCTTGTTCGTAGCGTATGCCGCGCGGCGTCGTTTCGAAGTAATAGGCTTGGCTGCCGCCGCCGCTCGTATCGAGACCAACACCGACGAAATCGTCGAGTCCAAAGCCTACGTCGTTGGTCGTCTGCGACGCCGCGATGGGAACGCCGTCCTGTTCGGCTTTGAATCCGACGTAGAGATTCTTATCGTCGTAGAGGAGATAGGCGGTGGTTTGATAGCGGGAGGGCTGCCGCGTCGTGACGTTTTGCCACGACCCCTGCTCGGGAACTTGGCCCGCCGTCCACGCCGGATCGGCGAGCGTCGGATCGAGCGGGAGCGGATGCGCTGCTCGAGCAACCGGAAACGAAAAGCTCGCCGGAACGGCAGCACGTGCCGGCGCGCAGACAATCGTCAGCGCAACGGTAAAGACGAGGGCAAGCCGGGCACCGTACTCCACTCCCATCGGTTTCAAAGAGGTGCTACAACAGCAAGGCGGCGTTAGTTTCGCTTGCGGACGTTATCAAAAGTTCTCAAACGTTATCGCCGGCGATGCGATACTCTAGTGGTGGTCTTTGCGCGGCGGACTTTTACGCGCGAGCAATTCGTCAACGAGCTCGACGATGCCGTTAGCCACCGCTTCTAAGAGGAGCTTTCCTTTTTCTGCAGTTGCTTTGGTGGGGTCACCCATGACGCCGCTTTCACTGAGCTGGCTCCAATACTCCATCATCGCGAGCGGTCCGTCGCCGGCGATGAGATCCGTCCAGTAGTTCTTCGTGGGACGGTAGGAAAGCTCGTGTACGGCTTTGCGCATGTCGACCAAATCGGGGCGCAACGCGAGATAGAGCGACGTCTCGAACTCGCAGGCGTGGTTCATCCCGCCGACGCTCTCCGATTCTCGCAGCGATTCGGCGACTTGCCGAACTCCCGGCGCGGCCCAATAGTTGACCGCCGCCGTCAGCGCGCCGGTTTCGACGACGGAGAGGCGCGCAATCACATCGCAGAAGGGCGTGTTGCTTCCGTGTCCGTTCACGATGAGGATGCGGCGGAATCCGTGGTGTGCGAGGCTCTTGCAGACGTCTAGACCGTAGTCGATCAGTGTATGCGCACCGATGGTGATGGCGCCGGGGAAATCCATGTGGTGCGGACTGTAGCCGTGGTTGATCGGCGGAACGAGCACGACCCGACCCACAGCCCGCGAGGCCGCCAGCTCGCAGACGCTCGCGCAGAGAAGCAAATCGGTATCGATCGGGAGGTGCAGCCCGTGGTCTTCGAGTGTCGCGATCGGCACGATGGCGACGCCCGGGCGCGCCGCCGCCTCTTTCACCTCGGGCCAGGTCAACTCACCGTAGCGATATTTCGGCGCCATCCGGCTGCCTTCTCGGTCCCCGTACGGCGCTCCCCGACCGACGAGCTTGGCAACCCGCGCCAGGTGGGATAAACTGCCGGAGGTTCGAAGCCTAGGTTTCCCGAGACCCACGGCGCCATCGTCTATCGGTTAGGACATCGCCCTTTCAAGGCGGAAAGACGGGTTCGATTCCCGTTGGCGCTACCAGAAATCTCCTTATCCTGTACGGGTTTTTCGTGCTTTTGGCGGCCGTGAGAGCCTCAATTCTAACGGCCGTCTAACGGAATTTGGCAGAAGGTCTTCAGGTCACGATCTTCCCGAACGCCTCCGCCGCCTCGGCATCACGGTCGCGGTAGACCGTGATGTAGCGATCGTACGTGATGCTGA
>JBAQAW010000017.1:0-5074 GCA_049285915.1 Candidatus Cybelea sp.
TTCCAAGCGTTCACACAACGTGAACTCGGCGCCGCTGCGGGAGCTCGCGGCCTTCGTCGACGAGAACGCGGACCTGCTGGTGCCCCAACGCGAGAGCGCGCCCAGACGGCCGAGCATCACGGGGATAATCGAGTCCGCGAAGCACGGCAGGGAGCCGGCGTTGCTCTCCGCCTAGCTCCCTCGATTGCGGCGGGAACGCGGACCTGCCGGCGCCCGCCTCGAATCGCGCCCCGGTAAGGAGGTTGAATGTTTCATCTCACCCACCTGACCGATTACGGCTTGCTCTTTCTGAGACTGATGGCCGCGGCGATCTATGCCGACAGCGGCTACAACGATCTTAAGGATGCCGATGCTCGCGCGCAAAGCGTCGGCCTACCCAAACCTCTCGCGATCTTCATAGCAGTGGCCGAGCTCGCCGGCGCGGCCGGGCTGATCTTGGGCGTCTTCCAGCAGCTCGCCGCCATCGGCTTAATCCTCATAATGCTGGGTGCCATCCAGAAGAAAATCTTCGTCTGGAAGACGGGCTTCTGGGGCAAGAATGGCCTCGGGTGGTCCTACGACCTAACGCTGATCTCGATGCTGCTCGTCATCCTGTTCACCGATGGGGGCCGCTTCGTTGTGATGAACTAGGAGAGCCTCGCGGAGCCGAGGTGCAACCATTTACTCCCCGGAGCCGTTGAGGGTTGCGTAGGTAGGGATTCTGTGAGAGACTCCTTGCAGTCCTCAAGCGCGATCTTTCGAGTGGTCGTAAGTAAGCGCCCACCCCCGAAAGATAGGTCCCACATCTCCACTTTTTCAGAACTTCACCTTGATGCTGCGATAGCTCGCGGCGTCGAGGATCTTCATTACACAGAGGCCACGCCGATTCAGCGCTCGGCTATTCCCGTTGCTCTCGCAGGCCACGACGTCTTCGCAAGCGCGCCGACCGGAAGCGGCAAGTCGGCCGCTTTCGGGATTCCGCTTCTGCAAAAGCTGCTCGAGCGACGCCCCGGCCGCGGCTCCGCCCTAATTTTGACCCCGACTCGCGAGTTGGCCCAGCAAGTTGCGCTCCATCTGCGCCAGCTGGCAAAATACACGGACTTACGCATCACGCCGATCTACGGAGGCGTGGCGATGGGGCCGCAGATAAAAGCCATGCGCCGCGGCACCGATGTCGTCGTCGCAACGCCCGGGCGGCTCATCGATTTGATGCAGCGCGGCGAGGCGCGTCTCGACGACGTCGAAATCTTCGTGCTCGATGAAGCGGACCGGATGCTCGACATGGGATTCTTACCGGCCGTGAAGCGCATCGCCGCCAAACTCCCGGCGGCCCGGCAGACGCTCTGTTTCTCGGCGACCCTCGGCGGCGCGGTTCTCGCTCTCGCGCGTGAGTTTCTCCGCGAGCCCGTGCGCATCGACCTAGCGCCCTCGACGACGCCGGTCCGTACCATAAACCAGTGGGTCTACGAAGTGGAGCCGCACAAGAAGACGGATCTCCTCGTGGACCTGCTCAAAGACGGGCGCGTCTTCAATGCAATCGTCTTTACGCGAACCAAGTCGCGCGCCGAGCGCGTCGCCGGCGCATTGATGCGGCATCGCGTCGACGTGGAGCGGATTCATGGCGATCGTTCGCAGGCGCAGCGCACGCGTGCGCTCGATGCCTTTAGAAAAGGGCACCACCGCGTCCTCGTCGCCACCGACATCGCGGCGCGAGGGATCGACGTCGAGGATCTCGGACACGTCATCAACTACGACGTCCCCGCCGAGCCCACCGATTACGTTCATCGCATCGGACGCACGGGGCGGGCTCAGAAAACCGGCGACGCGATTACGTTTGTTTCGCGCGACGAGGCGGCCTCGTTCGCACGCATCGAAAACGCGATCGGCACGCCTCTCAAGCGCAGCGAGCACGACTTCATGGAGCCGGCGGGTGCTCGGGCGCTCGACGTTGCGCCACCGGTGCGCCGCCGCACGTTCCAGCGCCGCCGGCGGCGCTAAAAACCAACCCAGACTAAGGAGACCCAAATGTACACTGACGAAACCCTTCCCTGCGTCGATTGCGGACGCACATTTCCGTTCACCGCGAGCGAACAAGAGTTCTTTGCAAGCAAAGGATTCACGAACAAACCCAGCCGGTGCGGCGATTGCCGCGCGGCGCGTAAGGCGACCACCGGCGGCGGAGCGAGATCGGGCGGCGGCGGGCATTCTCAACGTGAGATGTTCAAGGCCACATGCGGCCAGTGCGGCGGCGTGGCGGAAGTTCCGTTCCAGCCTCGCGGCGACCGGCCCGTCTATTGCCGGGACTGCTTCGCGTCGCGACCGAGCTATCGTTAACCCTTGAATAGCCGCTTTCGCGCGTGGACGAACCGCGCCGGGTTGTGGGGAATCCATATCGGCGCGCTGGCGGCGTTCCTTCCGGGTACGTTTCATTGGAGCGGGCCGATCGTCGCGGCGGTGGTGTTGTACCTCACGAGTGGCCTCGGCATCGCGCTGTGTTACCATCGGACCTTGACGCACCGCGGACTACGAATGCGAAAGCCGCTGGAGTACGCGTTTGCGATCCTCGGCTCGCTGGCGCTGCAAGGCGATCCGATTCACTGGGTCGCGACCCATCGCAAGCATCACGCGCACTCGGACGCCGAGGGCGATCCTCACGGTCGCAACGTGGGTTTCCGCTGGGCACACATTCGCTGGCTCACGGAGATCAACGATGCGGTGCCCGAGCATGGGGAGGCGGTGCGATATGCACCCGATCTGCAAGCCCAGAAATTCTACCGGCTGCTGCAGCCTCTCCATCTGCCGATGCAGATTGCGCTCGGCGTACTGCTCTTCGCGCTCGGCGGATGGACCTGGGTCATATGGGGCATCTTCGTTCGATTGGTCATCAGCTATCACGCAACGTGGCTCGTCAATAGCGCGGCGCATTCGCTAGGGTATCGAACCTATCTCACGGCCGACCGGTCGACGAACTGCTGGTGGGTCGCGCTCATCTCTTGGGGCGAGGGGTGGCATAACAATCACCACGCGTTCCCTTATTCCGCACGGCACGGATTGCGTTGGTTCGAGTTCGACCCCACGTGGTGGAACGTTAAGCTGTTGGCCTTGTTGACGCTGGCCGATAGCGTTCGAATCCCGACTGCGAAGGCTCTGGGGCATCGCTTAGAAACCTAGCCGCCGGAGCCTCTGGTATTGATAACCTTTTATCCGGCCGGCAAAGATCGCGTAATCCTGTAACAATCGCCGTAGCGCGAGCGTAGTGCAGGATATGTTGCACGTGCTGTTGTTTGCGGTCGCATTGACGCCCGCGCAGATCGATTCCACAATCGCCGCCGCCGAGCGGGCCTTTCACGACTACGTGATTCCCGAGGCTGCCGCCAAAGCCGAGGCCATGCTCAGGGCCAACGAGCCTTCATACCGGACGATCTCCGACCCGGAAGCGTTCGTGAAGACGGTTAACGCCGATCTCTACGCGACGACGCACGACCGGCACGTCCGCTTGGAGTATCCCTTCGACGCGTCCCAGGCAGACAGCACCCCGACGGAGGCGGAACAAACGCGAGAGCAACGCCTCGAGGCGTTCAGCAATTATTTCTTCTACACGGTTCGCCGCTTGCCCGGAAACGTCGGGTACATCGACTTTCGCAACTTCTCCGGCGAGGCGAGCGCCGCGCGCGCGATCGACGCGACGATGGCCTTCCTCGCCGATACCGACGCGCTGATCGTAGACCTGCGCCGCAACGGCGGCGGCGATCCGCGCACCGCTCAGATGCTCGAAGCCTATTTCTTTGCGCAGCCCCAGCAGATCACGTCGCTGATGGTTCGCGATCCGAAGACCGGCGTCGTTACCGAGACGCAGCAGTACACCGCCGCAATGGTGCCGGGGCAGCTCTATTTGAACAAGCCCGTCTACGTGCTGACGAGCGGCAAAACGTATTCGTGCGCGGAACAGTTTACCTACGATCTGCACAATCTCAAGCGCGTCACGGTCGTCGGCGAGACGACCGGCGGCGCCGCGAACCCCGGCGGCTTCGAATCGCTCGGCAACGGCTTCGGCATCTTCATTCCCACGGGCCGGGCGTACAGCCCGATTACGAAGACGAATTGGGAGGGGACCGGTATCGCTCCCGACGTTTCGACGACTGCGGCCGACGCGCTTTTGAAGGCCTACGAGCTTGCATTAGTTCGAGTGAAGGCCCGCGTGAAGGATCCGGAGATGAGCGGCGCCGTCAATCGCGCCATCGCTAATCCCCAAGCTATGCTGCTGTACTAGCGGGCTCCGAAGAGAGAGAGCCGGCCCTTCTTAGCCATCGGCGAGGCGACCGTTGCGCTCGAGTCGAAGCCCATGCTGGAGGGTTTGATCGATGAAGTTCTTCGGGTGGAACGCATACGCGGGAGTCGCGTGTTTTGCAACGATCGGTATCGCCGGCTGTGCCGGTACGCAGCAGCCGCCCGTTATGCCAAACGCAATGCCGGTCGCTCACGCACTAACGAAGCAGAGATTTCCTTTTACCGGCTACGAGCAGAGTTTTACCGTGCCCACCGGCGTTACGCAGTTGACCGTCGTGGCCAGCGGCGCGAGCGGTCCGAGCAGTAAATATTCGACGGGCGGCCGTGGCGGAAAGATCCGCGCGACCATTCCGGTTACCCCCGGCGAGACGCTCGCGGTCTTCGTCGGCGGCGAGGGCGCGCTGGGAGCTTACGGAAGCGGCGGCAGCGGCGGTTTCAACGGCGGCGGTGCCGGCGGGGCTTCGTATGTATATGCCGTCGGCGGCGATGGCGGCGGGGGCGCCTCCGACGTGCGCCAGGGCGGCGACGCATTATCGAACCGCGTCGTCGTTGCATCCGGCGGCGGTGGCGGCGGCGTCGTACAATCGTTTTACGGTGGCGGCGCCGGTGGAACCGGCGGCGGCCCGATCGGCGGTGACGGCATTAGCGGGCGGCCCGGTTCGGCCGAGGGCGGCGGCGGCACCGGCGGGACGCAGCACAAAGGCGGAAAGGGCGGCGTAGGCGGGACGCGCCTCGCCGATTCTTGGATAGGCGCGCACGGGCACCACGGCAAGTTCGGCCGCGGCGGTCTCGGCGGCAACGGTGCGGC
>JBAQAW010000018.1:0-18676 GCA_049285915.1 Candidatus Cybelea sp.
CGCGTCGTGCTTGCATTGAGTCAGCGTTTGGGCGATGCTCAGCGCGGCCGTTCGCGTGCCTTGCGTATGGCGGCCCGCGGACGCTTCGGCTGCGATGCCGCCGAGGTTGCCGGCCGCTGCGTGACCCTCTTTGACGACGTCTGCACGACCGGATCGACGCTGCGCGACTGCGCGGGCGCGGTTCGTGAGGCCGGCGGCCTGGTGAACCATGCGATAGTCGTTGCGGTGGCGAACAGCCCTGACCCGTGGAGCACTCCGATGGCAAGCTGACGCCGCTCGACGAAGTCTACCTGCAGCGCGCCTACGAGCTGGCGGCCCGCGGCATCGGCAGTACCTTGCCCAATCCGCCCGTCGGCGCGGTTATCGTGCGTGAGAACCAGATCGTCGGAGAAGGCTACCATCGTCGAGCGGGAGAGGCGCACGCCGAAACGCACGCGCTCGAACAGGCGGCCGATGCGGCGCGCGGCGCGACGCTCTACATCTCACTCGAACCTTGCGGTCACGTCGGCGCGACGCCGCCGTGCGCGGGCGCGCTGATCGAGGCCGGCATCGCGCGCGTCGTCGCCGGCACGCTCGATCCTACCGAGCACGGCGGTGCGGACGATCTGCGCCGTAGCGGCGTCGACGTCGTCGTCGCGCACGACGATGCCGCCCGCGACTTGATCGAAGTCTTCGCGCGAGCCGCTCGTCTGCGCCGCCCGTACGTCGCGGTGAAGATGGCGATGTCGCTGGACGGCGCGATCGCCCCGCGTCCCGGCGTGCAGGAGTGGTTGAGCGGGGAGGCGAGCCGTGAGTTCGTCCGCGGCCTGCGTATCGCATACGATGCGGTGATGGTCGGCGCGGGGACCGTCGCCGTCGACGATCCGCAGCTGACGGTGCGTCCGCCGCGCGATCGTCTTCGCCCGTACGTGCGCGTGGTCGTCTGCGACCGCGAAGGTCTCTCGCCGCGCAGCCGGGTCTTCGCTCAAGAGACAGGCTATGCGCGTACAATCGTGCTTGCGCCCACCGCCGTCGCCGAAACTCTTAATGATCTTCACGGGGTCGCGGAGGTCGTCGGGGTAGGAACGCCGCAGAGCCGCCGGCTCGACCTTCCGGAAGCCCTCGAGGCGCTACGCGCGAGAGGCATATTCAGCCTCCTGTGCGAGGGAGGCCCCACCCTGGCTGGTCGCCTGATAGCCGCGCGCCAAGCCGACCGTTTCTATTGGCTGATCGCACCGCTCTTGCTGCGCGGGGAAACCAGCGTTGGGGTGTTGGCCGGCGCGGAACTTCAGACCATGCGCCTACGGTTCGATCGCACCGAGCGAATCGGTGACGACCTGCTCGTCGGTGGAGTCTTTGCCGATGTTTAGCGGGCTGGTTCGCTATCGCGGAACGGTCGTGTCGAACAAGTTTCGCAGCGACGGCGGGGCGAGGCTCGTCGTCAGCTGCGAGGGTGTCGAGTCGGAGCACCCCGCCCCCGGCGACTCGATCGCGATCAACGGAATCTGCCTGACCGCAACCGCGGTGGCCGCGGCGGCGGTTGCGTTCGACGTGATTCCTGAGACGTTAGCCTGCAGCACGACGGGCGACTTGCGAACGGGCGACGTGGTCAACGTCGAGTACGCGCTACGCTTCGGCGATCGCGTCGGCGGCCATTTCGTCTACGGGCATGGCGACGCCGCGGCTGAAGTGCTTTCGCGCGTGGCGGAGGGGCAGGGCGAACGGATGCGGATCGAGCTGCCCGCGAGCCTGACACGCTCGATCGTCCCCAAGGCGTTCGTCAGCGTCGACGGCGTCAGCCTGACGGTCGCCGCAACCGGCGAAGGCTGGTTTGAGATCGCGCTGATACCCGAGACGCTGGCGCGCACGACGCTGGCCGCGCGGCCTCCCGGCAGCCGCGTCAACCTGGAGGTCGATCCGATCGCACGGTATCATGGCACGTTATAAAGAGACGCTCCCGCCGGGCGCGCGCACGTTCGAGGCGCGGCTGCAGGTGCAATGGGCCGATGTCGACGTCGTCGGCATCATGTACTTCGCCGCCTATTCTCGCTTCGCTGAGTACGCGGAGATGCAGATGTTCGCGCAGCTCGGCTTTCCCTACGAAAGCGTCTTTACCCAGTACGGCTTCTGGCTTCCGCGCGTGAAGGTCGACGCCGAGTATCACGCGCCGGCGCGCATGAGCGACTGGCTGCGCATGCGCACCCACATCGAGCGCGTCGGTTCCTCGAGCGTGCGCTGGAAGACCGTCTTTTTTAACGAGCGAACCGGCGAAGCCGGCGCTGCCTGGACCTTCGTGGTCGCGACGATCGACGATGCGACGCGCAAGAGCCGGCCGCTGCCCGAGGTGGTTCGCGCGGCATTGCTGGCCTGCGTGGCCGAAGCCGTGCAGTGATCGGCGGCCGTTCGCGCGTCGCGATGCTCGTCGAGCCGCAGCGGATCGAACTTCGTGAAGAAGCGGCGCCACGGGCCGAGCCGGGTGGTATCGTCGTGCGCGTCCGCGCCGCGTTGACCGACGGTACGGATCTGAAGACCTACCGTCGCGGCCACCCGAAGATGCCGATGCCGACCCGCTTCGGCCACGAGTTTTCCGGCGAGGTTGCCGCCGTCGGCGAGGGGGTGACGGCGTTTGAGCCTGGGGATCCGGTTATGTGCGTCCACACGGCGCCCTGCGGCGCGTGCTTTTGGTGTCGCAACGCGCAAGAGGAGCTCTGCGAGTCGATCATGCCGGCGATGATCCTGGGTGCGTATTCGGATACGATCGCCGTGCCGCAGCGCGTCGTCGATCGCAATTGCTATGTGAAACCCGAGGACGTTACTTGGGTCGAGGGCGCGTTCCTCGAGCCGCTCTCGTGCGTCGTTCATTCCGTCGAGCTGCTCGCTGCACCGGCGGGCTCGGTCGTCGCGATTCTGGGCAACGGCGGCTTCGGCATCCTGCACGCGCTGCTGCTGCGCGGTCGCGGCGTGGAGGTGCTGCTGTTCGGACGCAATCCGCAGCGAGCGGCCGTCGCTCGCAACCTCGGCTTGGAGAACTTCGACACGCGCGCGGTCGCGATGGAAGAGGTCATCGCGCAGCGCACGGCGGGGCGCGGAGCCGACGCCGTCGTCGAGTGCACCGGAAGCGCGCAGATGTGGGAACGCGCGCCGGCGCTCGTGCGCCGCGGCGGGCGCGTCTCGTTCTTCGCCGGGCTTCCCGGCGGAACGAACGTCTCGTTTGACGCGGCGCGTCTGCACTACGATGAAGTGCAGCTCGTCGCGCCCTTCCATTTCACGCCGGAAGACGTCCGTACGGCGTACGAGCTGATATGCTCACACGCTCTCCCGCTGACGGAACTGATCTCCGGGAGCTATCCGCTCGAGCAAATCGCGCAGGCCTTCCAGCGTCTCGATACGGGCGACGCCGTGAAGCTGGTGATCGAACCGTGACGCGGTCGACGATGCGCGCGGCGGTACTCTACGATGTCGACGATATTCGCATCGAGGAGCGTGAGGTTCCCGAACTGCGCGACGGCGATGTGCTCGTTCAGACGATGGCGAGCGGAATCTGCAGCGGCGACGTGATGGCGTGGTATATCCGGCGAAAGGCGCCGCTCGTGCTCGGCCACGAACCGGCGGGCGTCGTTGCCGAAGTCGCCGGGGAATCAACGTTCTCGGTCGGCGATCGGGTCTTCGTGCATCACCACGCGCCGTGCTTCGAGTGCCGCGCCTGCAAGCGGGGAGAGCACGTTCAGTGCTCGACCTGGCGGGCGACGAAGATCGAGCCCGGCGGGCTTGCACAATACTTTCGGGTATCGCGCGAGAATCAGCGGGACACGCTTGCGCTGCCCCCCAGCGTTCCGTTTCGCGATGCGGCGCTGGTCGAACCGCTCGGCTGCGTCGTAAAGTCGCTGCGGCGCAGCGGAGTTCGTCCGGGCGATCGCTGCTATATCATCGGCCTTGGCGTGATGGGCCAGCTTCACGTGCTCGCCGCCGTTGCGCTGGGCGCGCTCGTGTACGGGAGCGATTTCGTCGAGGAGCGGCGCGAGATCGCGCAGACCAACGGCGCCATCGCCTTTCATCCCGACGAAGTCGAGCGAGTGCTGCCCGAGGGAGCAGACGCGGTGATCTGCGGGCCTGGGAGCGTGCCGGCCATGCAGGCCGCGGCTGCGGCGACCGCAGGCGGGGGTACGGTCGTGATGTTTACTCCGTTCCCCCCCGGCGTCGCGGTAACGCTCGACTCGACGCGGTTTTACTTCGGGGATATGCGCCTCATCGCGAGCTACTCGTGCGGGCCCAACGATACGCGCGAGGCGCTCTCGCTAATCGAACGCGGCGTTGTGACCGCGCAGAAGGTCGGCGCGAGCTTCGTTGCGCTCGACGACGTGCCGGGTGCCTATCGCGATCTCGCGCAGGCGCGTATCGTCAAGCCTATCGTTTGCTTCGAGTAAGCATTAGGTTTCGAAACTTTCGGCGTATTGCGGCGGCATCGGTTCGACCGGCAGCACGACGTCGTCGGCCCGCGACGTGGCGCGTGTTGCAACCAGCAGCGATACCCCATACATCAGAGCGGCGAGCAGCCACGGTGCGCCGATGAGGCCGAACGATCGCCACGGCCCGGCAAACTGCGCGAAGGTCAGCGAGAAGATCGACGGGCCAATCAGCATCGAAAGCCCGCGCACCGAGCCGAGCGCACCCTGCAGCTCCCCTTGCTCCTCGGGCTTTACGCGCCGCGTCATCAACGCTTGCGACGAAGCCTGGTACATCGGCAGCGCGACGATGACGGCGGCGGCTAGGAAGGCGTAGCCGTTGTGCACGCCCATCAGGGCGAGGCCCCCGGCGGCCACCGCGAGGCTCGCGAGCAGCACGCGGCGTTCGCCGAGCTTGGCGACGACCGGACGGACCGCCGTCGCCTGATTGATCGCCGAGACGACCCCGACCAATGCCAGCGTGAGCCCGACGCTTCCCGTGCTCCAACCGAAGGCGGCGATGCAGTAGATCACCCAGACGGTTGGAAAGATTTCGTGCGCGGTGTAGGTGATGAAATTCACCCACGTCAGTCCCCAGAGCTCGTGATGCGAGCGCAGCAGCTTCAAGCTTCCGACGGGATTGGCGCGCGACCATTCGATTCGCGGCGTTCGGCGTTCCTTCGGCAGCGATTCGGGGAGCACGAAGAGCCCATAGAGCGTGTTGATCAGCGCGAACGCGGCGGCCGCCCAGAACGTCCAACGCGGATTGATGGTACCGACGACGCCGCCGATGGCCGGCCCGAGCACGAATCCCAGACCGAAGGCGCTCCCGATCATGCCGAAAGCGGCGGCGCGCTTCTCGGGCCGGGTGACGTCGGCGATGTAGGCACTCGCGGTCGACATATTCGACGACGCGATGCCGGAGAGCACCCGGCCGGCGAAGAGCCACCAGAGATTCGGGGCGAGCGCCATGATCGCGTAATCGGCGACGCTGACCGCGTTCGAGATCAAAATGACCGGACGGCGCCCGACGCGATCGGAGAGCATGCCGAGCAGCGGCGCGCAGAAGAACTGCATCAGCGCCCAGACGGTCGCAAAGAGGCCGATGATCTCGGCCGCGTGCCCGTAGTTGTTGCCGACGAATCCGGAGATCAGCTTGGGGAGCACCGGGCCGATCATGCCGAAGGTCAGCATGTCGATCAGCACGGTGACGAAGATGAAGATCGTCGCGGCCGTGCGGGCGCCGCTGCTACGCTGCATAGATCCTGGCCAGCCAGCGATCGACGGCGCGATCGATGCGCCTCCGATCGTGCGTCGCAAGCAGGTCGAGCAAGAATCCGCGAAAGCCGGCGATCAAGATCGTCGCCAGCGTCTGTGCCTCTTTAGGCCCCCAGCCGGGAACTTGCGCGCAGGCCTCGAGCGCGCGCAACCACCCATTCACCGAGCTGTCCAGGTAGCCGGGAAAGCGTTTGCGATCTTGCAGCGCGAGCACGTAGACTTCAAAGGAGAGCCGCGTAACGGCCTCCCACTGCGGTTTGCTCCACTCGCGCCAGAGCGTCCGCGCCAGTTCGCCCGGCGCCACATCGGCAAGCTTGAGGTTGGACATCATCGCTTGTTGGCGAGCGCGGGCCTCCCGCACGATCTCGACAACCAGATTCTCCTTCGATTCGAAATAATGGAGCAGGACGCGGGGACTCGAGCCGACGGCCTTTGCCAGCGGACGCAGCGAGAGCTCGGCCAACCCATGACGGCAGACGTAATCCACCGCACGGTCGAGCAGTTCGGCGCGCCGGGCTTCGTCCGGGGTTCTCGACACCGGCTATCCTAGCATACTTGAAACGGTCGTTTCAAGTATTAGCGAAGCTAATTCGGCAGATTATTCGGGATCGTCGTGAAACCGCCCGGATACCCGCTCGTGTAGGTTCGGTCTCGCCGCACGTCGGGGAACGTTCGCTTATCGATGCACGAATAAGCGTGGCAAATTCGCTTGTTCCACCGGGCGGTGCGCAGCTCCGGAAACGTATCGCCGAAGAGTATTGCGGTTGCCGTCGAGTCGAAGCGAAACTGCCCCGGACAGTTCGCATTTAGATTTCGAACGTGCTCGATCTTGGATCCATAGGGACGGCGGTAGACGGTCATTCGTCCTTCCCGGCCGCCGGCGCAGTAGACGTTATCGACGACGACCAGATTATCGTTGTTCGGATCGACGCCGATGCCTGTAGGATATCCCACTTCGGGGCGCAGCGGCAGCTGCGTGCAGCCGGTCGAGCCGACCGGGTACTCGATCACGACTGCCGAGCTGTTTGGCGAGAAGCCGTTGACGAATACGTCGGACTCATTGTCGACCGCGACCGCGTAGCCATACTCCATTCCCGAACACGTCAATTGGTAGGCTTGTCCGGAGCCGGCCGGATAGACGGTCACGCCGCTGCGGGTAAGAGCGTACAACGTGCCCGTCTTGTCGATCGCGAGATCCAAGGGGGTTCCGTAGGGAATGGCGAGGCTGCCCGTCGCCTTCGTGTCGACGTTGTACGTCGTAATGCCCGGGGGTTGCGAGCTTGCGACGTAGAGCTGATCGCCATTTGCCACCATGGCGGGAGAATACTCGATTCCCAACGAGTGCGAGAGCCAGTGCGCGTTGGCGCTCCCTCCGCGGTGCAGCGGCCAATACTCCAGGCGTCCGGTCTCGTCATCGAGCGCGATGAGCGCCGGCGTCGTAAGGATTCGGTGAGCCGATGCGGCAACGCCGGGCGAACCGGCCAGTCTCGGGACGGAGGGCGCCGCAAAGTTTGAGCCGGTTCCGTTGAGCGCACACCCGGCAAGGATCGATGCCCCGGCGACCGCGGCGCCGAGCAGTAGGCGAGTCAGCATAGTCATTCGTACCGTTCTCTTCAAAGAATAGCTCTAGTTTGGCAGGGCACTCGGAATGAGGGTGAAGCCGCCGAGATAGGCGCTGTAGTCCTCGTAGGCGCCGTGCCCTTTTCCGTCGGGATAGGTCCGCACGTCGATGAGCGGATAGCTTTCGTCGATGGTCGAGTCGGAGACGTAGATATGGGTCGAGGTGGCATCGAGCCGGAAGCCTCCGGCGCAGTCACCAGCGTGGAGATGATGCGTGGTCGACGTTGCATTTGCATACGGCTTGGGATAGATCGTCATCCGTCCTTCATCGCCGCCGGCACAGTAGCCGGGATTATCGATGAGGATGAGGTCGTCGGTCTTTGGATCGATACCGATTCCGCCCGGATCGCTCTTGCGCCCGAGATGCAGCTTGACGCAGCTATTGGACGAGCCGGCGGGTACTTCGAGGACGCCGGTAAAGCTTCCGTATCCGGTCTCGACGAAAACGTCGCTTTCGTCATCGACCGCGACCGAGAACGGCTCGCTGCCGCTAAGCTCTTTGCACGTAATTTCGTACGGCTGTGACGATCCCTGTGGGAAAACGCCGACCTCATGCGCGCTCAGCGCGTAGACCGTGCCCGATTTGCCGACCGCGACGTGCGAGGGAGAACCGAACGTGTCCGGCAGTGTGGTCTCCCTCTTCGTCTTGACGTTGTACTCGATGAGCTCCGCGGGTGCGTAACTTGCAATGATGACGAGGTTGCCGTTTGACGCCATGGCGTTGGCTTGATAGGTCCCGAGGTTGCCGGTCAGCGTGATCGGCGGGCCGCCCGGGCCATTCTCGATCGGCCAATACAGCAGATCGCCGGTGAGCTGATCGATCGAGATGAGCGCGGGGCGTTTGAGACGGACATCTCGTGTGAGCGCGGCGTTCGCCCGAACGGCCGGCCGGCTCGACTGCGGTGCACCGGCGATCGGGCTTGCGCCGCCGCACGCGGTGCCCGAGAGCAGAAGCAGCGCCGCTAGAGCCCTAATTCGGCAAGGCACTGGGAATGAGGGTGAAGCCGCCGGTATAGGCGCTATAGTCGGCGTAGGATTCGGTGCCGCTCCCCGATGGATACGATCGGACGTCGATGAGCGGGTAGCTCTCGTCGACCGTCTCGTCGGAGATGTAGATGTGTGTCGAGCGTGCATCTAAACGGAAACCTCCGGCGCAGTAATTTGCATAAAAAGTATGACGTTTCGCCGTGCCGCCGGCGTATGGCTTGGGATAGATGGTTAACCGCCCTACATAGCTGCAGAGTATTCCGGGATTGTCGACGACGATCAGGTCGTCGGTCTTCGGATCGATGCCGATTCCGCCCAAGTTGCTTGGCTTCTCTAGGTCGAGCTTGACGCAAGCGCCGGGCGAGCCGGCGGGAAGTTCGAAGATGCCGGTCGAGCCGGCTCGAGCGGACGCAACGAAGACGTCGCTCTCGTCGTCGACGGCAATCGAGAGTGCTTGCGCGCCGCGCAACTCCTTGCACCCGATCTTAAATGGCTGCGAGGATCCGGTTGGAAAGACGCCGATCTCGTGCCGGCTGAGTGCGTAGACGGTACCGGCCCTGTCGACCGCGACGTGGTTCGGCGCGCCGAACGGATCCGCCACGGTCGTTTCCACCTTGGTCTTGATGTTGTATTCGATGATCTCGGGCGGCGCGTGGCTGGCGACGATGACGACGTCACCGTTTGACACCATGGCGTTGGCGTTATACGTCCCAAGGTTTCCGGTCAGCGTGATCGGCGTACCGCTGGGGCCGTCTTTGATCTCCCAGTACACGAGATCACCCGAAAGCTCATCGATGGCGATCAGCGCCGGCTTTCCAAGATGGGGACCCGTCTGCGTGCGCGATGAGGAGTGCGACGATGCGTTCGTCGCCGGGTTCGGCGGGGTGCCTGCACCCCCGCACGCCGCTGCCAGCAAAGGAACGGCCGCAACCAAAAACTGCAGCCGCGATGCGAAGCTCCGCATGATTTACACCCTCCTTGAGCCGAGCATTTGATGCCATTGGTTAATAACCCTGGTTAACTTTTGCGCGCGTAATGTTTCTTGACCCACCTAGCCCACCGCGAGCTGGGCATCCCGTTATAGCTCTTGATGAGCACGCCGCAGCCGCCCCACGTGTCCCAGGTCCAGGCTTCGTAGCCGACGCCGTGCGCGTCGGCCCAAGCCATGAACTGGGAAATGTACGTCGGTCCGCAGCCCGCGCCGCCGTACGCCTCGCCGGTCTCGGCAAAGATCATCGGCACGACTCTCGTGATCGGTCGCATGCTGGAGTCGAAGCAGGCCGTTGAATCGCAGCTATCGTTGCCGAACACCTGCGCCTCTGCGATCGTCTGGTGGTCGGGATCGGGGGGTCGCGATTTTAGCCAGGTCGATCCGTCGAACTCCTGGCCGTTGATCTTGCCGCAAGCGTTCGCGAAATTAATGCACGGGAGCGAAATGATGCCGTGATAACCGGCCGCGCGCATATCCTGTACGGCTTGCTTCATGGGTGCGGTCCGGTAGAAGCGATCGTACGGACCGAACTTTGCCTCATCGTCGCAGCCTTTGCGCATGAAGCACGCCCAGCCGGCGGTCGTTTCGCCCCACGGTGCCAGAATAACGTTCGGATCGTTCTTGAAGACGGAGGCCATGCTCGACCACATCGCCGGCGAGTGATCCTCGTCCGGGGCGGCGGATTCGTAGGTGGCCTTGTACTTTCCCGGCGCGCCGTAAGCCAGCGAGAGCTCCGCATACATACCGTAGCGGTGCAGCAAGTTCACGTAGTCGACGATCGCCTTGCGATAGTTTTTACCCGCGTACCGCGGCTTGATGCCGTTGATCGCCAGCCAGCAGTCCTCATTGAGCAGTACGCGTACGACGTTGACGTGCCAGGCCGTCATCGCTTCGATCGACGCGGCGTTGCTGAGTCCGTCGAAGATGCCCCAGCCTTGGACGCAGGCGTATTCGCTTCCGGATCGGTTGACGCCGCGAAGGTGCACGACGTTGTTGGAATCATCGACCAGTTCGTTGCCGGAGACGCGCAGGCCGCTCAACCCCGCTCCTGCCGCACTGCCCGCTGCCCCGGCGGTTATCGGCAGCGCTCCACCGCCCGGGTGCGAGCAGCCGGCCAGCGAGATCGCAACAACAGAAGCGAGAAGAAGTACGCGCATCGCGGCCACCTCAGTTCGGAAGCGTATTCGGGATCGTCGTAACGGCGCGGGCACAACCAGCGGTGTACATGCTGTGGCCGCGTGCGCTGGGATAGAGGCGCTGATCCACCCACAGCAATCCGCAGGCGTGGACGCCGCCATGAGTGCGCAGCCCCGAGTAACCGTCGAGAACGAGAAGATGTGACGAGGTTGCGTCGAGACGGAATCCGGCGGGGCAGCTTGCGTGCAGCCGATGGCGCGCGAGGATCCTGGGGCCGTACGGCCGCTGATAGATGGTTATCCGGCCTTCGTCGCCGCCGGCGCACCCGGCCCCATCCTCGATGATGAGGTCGTCGGTCTTCGGGTCGACCCCAACGCCGACGCCCTGATCCTGCTCCGGCCTCTTGAGCGCTAGCTTCGTGCATCTCGATGAGCCGGCCGCGTACTCGACGACTTTGGGAGGATTGCGCGGGCCCCAACCGTTGACGAAGACGTCGCCCTCGTCGTCGACGGCGATTGCCGTGCTTCCTAGGATGTACCGGCAGGAGAGGTCATACGGGGAAGAGTGGGTCGGGAATACGGCGACGTCGCTCGCGCCCAGCGCGTAAAGGGTACCGTCTTTGCCGATGGCCACGTCTAGCGGATGGCCGTAGGGATCGGCGATGGCGCTCTTGGCTTGCGTGTCGACGTTATACGAGAGAAGCTCGGGCGGGTCGTAGCTGGCGATCGTGACGACGTCGCCGTTGGCGACCATTCCCGTGGCTTTGATGTGCAGCCGCTCGGAGAGAAACTTTGGCGTCGAGCCGCCGCCCTTGCCCATCGGCCAGTAGACGAGCCGCTCGCTATCGTGATCGATGGCGATGACCGCCGGAGTCTTTAGTCTTTGCGCGGCGGCGGCTCCAGGCGAAGTTGCAGAGTTCGGCGCGCCGGGCGCACCGGCAAAGTCACAGCCGGCGATAGCGAGGCCGGCGACGATCGCGATAACGAGCCGCATTTGATTACCTCACGATCTTAAGTTCGATGTCGTGCGACGCTCCGACGATCACGTCAAGCAAACTCCGGCTCTTTGCCTCGCGGACTTGAGTCGTGGCAGCTTCTGACGACGGGCTCAAGGGTAGAGCGGCGCAGCCGACTAGGAGCGACGCGGCTAGGCTCGCAATTGCGAGGTCGCGAAAACCTCTGGTTTGGCAGCGTGACACGATACGCATGGCCTCCTGGCCTCCCCCGCCAGTGGGAGACTTTGATGCGCTAGGTCAATTTCCTAGCGCTGTACCTACTTGACAACTGTAAAGCCCGCCTTACTCTGGAGACGTATGAGCGGCTTTGCAGATGTTTTGAACTCGGCGATGGACGAGGCGCACGTCACCGCGGCCGAGGTCGCTGAGAGTGCCGGACTAACCGAGTCGGCGATCTCGCTTCTGCGGGCCGGAAGGCGCGAGCCGAACTATCGAACGCTGCGGCGGCTCATCGGCGTTCTACCCGCGCTGGCCGGGGAGTTGGAGACGCGCCCCAACCCCTTCGACTCGATTGAAGAGGCAATTGCCGACGTCCGCGCCGGCAAGATGGTCGTCGTCCTCGACGACGAGGATCGCGAGAACGAGGGCGACCTCGTCATGGCCGCGCAGATGGTGACGCCCGAGGCGATCAACTTCATGCGCAAGCACGCCGGCGGCCTGATTTGCGTACCGATGGCCGGCGCCCGGCTCGACGAACTTCACATCCCGCAGATGGTGCGGGAGAACACCGCCGTTCACGAGACCGCGTTTACGGTCTCGGTCGAAGCGCGGGGCCTGACGACGACCGGTATCTCGGCGCACGATCGCGCCGCGACGATTAAACGGCTGCAGGATCCCGAAGCGAAGTCGGCCGACTTCCTGCGGCCGGGCCACACCTTTCCGCTGCGCGCGCGCGAAGGCGGCGTACTCGTGCGCGCCGGGCAGACGGAGGCGGCCGTCGACCTCGCGCGGCTTGCCGGCCTCTACCCGGCCGGCGTGATCTGCGAGATCATGGCCGACGACGGAACGATGGAGCGCCTGGAGGGCCTGCGCGCATACGCCGACCGGCACGCGCTCAAGCTGATTACCGTCAAGGATCTCATTGCCTACCGCATGCGCACCGAGAAGCTCGTGCAAAAGATCGCCGAGTTCGAACTCCCGACGGTCTTCGGGACGTTCAAAGGCGTCGCGTACAATACGAGCATCGACGACAACACCCACGTCGCCCTGGTCATGGGCGAGGTCCAGGATGGCAAGGAGATCTTGGTGCGGGTCCATTCCGAGTGCATGACCGGCGACGCCCTGCACTCGATCCGTTGCGACTGCGCCGCGCAACGCGACGCGGCGATGGAGCTAATCGCCCGCGAAGGGCGCGGCGTCTTCCTTTATTTACGGCAAGAGGGACGCGGCATCGGCCTTGCCAACAAGCTGCGGGCCTATGAGCTCCAGGATCGCGGCGCCGATACGGTCGAGGCGAACCTCGCACTGGGTCTGCCGATCGATAAGCGCGACTACGGAATCGGCTCGCAGATCCTCGCCGATCTCGGCGTGAGAGAGATGCGCCTTGTTACGAACAACCCGAAGAAGATCTTCGGTCTCGAAGGCTACGGCCTCAAAATCGTCGGCCGCACGCCGCTGCAGACGACCCCGACCGCGCACAACAAGCACTATATCGATACCAAGCGCGCAAAGCTCGGCCACATGTTCGACGAGGTCGCCGTTTCGTGAAGCCGGGCTCGCCTTCGCAAAACGCAAAGCCCGACTGCACGGGCCGGACGTTCGGGATCGTTTCTGCCCGCTTTTACGTAGAGATCGCCGATGGCCTCGTCGACGGTGCGCGCCGCGCGCTGCGCGATTGCGGCGTTCGCGACGAAGACGTCAGCCTGTACGACGTTCCGGGCTGCTTCGAGCTGCCGCTGGCCTGCCGGAATCTTATCGATGCCGATCGTTTCGATGCCTTGGTCGCACTGGGCGCCGTCGTGCGCGGCGAGACCCCGCACTTCGAATTCGTCGCCGGTGAGTGTGCGCGCGGCATCATGAACGTCTCGCTTCAGAGCGGAATTCCGATCGGCTTCGGCGTGCTGACGACCGAAACGCTCGCGCAGGCGCTGGAGCGCGCCGCACCGTCGGGAGGGGATAAAGGCTACAGCGCCGCGCTGGCTGCCGCGTCAATGCTCACGCTGACGGCGGGCGCACCCCGCGCCGGCTTTCGCAGCTAGCGTTGGAAAAGTTCGTTCCGGTCGCGTGGGACGGCGACGCCGTCGTGTACGTCGATCAGCGCCTGCTGCCACGCGAAGTCCGCTACGAGCGCGCGCGAAGCGCGGAGGAGCTCGAGACCGCGATCAGGAGCCTCGCAGTGCGCGGTGCGCCGTGTATCGGCGTCTTTGCCGCCTACGGCATCGCCGCGCTACGTCGAAGCATCGCTGATGAAGGGGAATTTCTTGCCGCCGCGCAGCGCGTCCGCGGCTCGCGCCCGACCGCCGTAAACCTTTCGTGGGCCGTCGACCGCGTGCTTGCCGCCGCCGATCCGCTGGCCGAAGCCCGCGCGATCCACGAAGAGCAGGTCGAGATCGACGCGCTCATCGGAGAGAACGGCCTGGAGCTGATCCCCAAGAATGCGCGCATTCTGACGATCTGCAATACCGGGCCATTGGCGACGGCCGGCGGCGGGACCGCCGCCGGGGTGATCGCCGCGGCGCAGCGCGCCGGAAAGAAACCGCACGCCTACACGTGTGAGACGCGTCCGCTGCTGCAAGGCGCGCGTCTGAATTACCTCGAGCTGCGCCAAGCCGGCGTCGATACGACGCTCATCGTGGATGCGGCGGCGGCGATTACGATGAAAGAACGCGGGATCGACCTCGTGATCGTCGGCGCCGATCGAATCGCTTCGAACGGCGACACCGCCAATAAGATCGGTACCTCCGCGCTGGCCATCCTCGCGGCGTACCACGGCATTCCGTTCTACGTTGCCGCGCCGCGCTCGACGTTCGACTTCTCGATTCGCAGCGGCGAGCAAATTCCGATCGAGGAGCGGGCCGCCGGCGAGGTGACCGCCTTCCGCGAGGCCCGCGTCGCGCCGGAAGAGGCGAAGGTCTACAACCCGGCCTTCGACGTGACGCCCGGCCACCTGATCGCGGCGTTCGTTACCGAGTGCGGCAACATTCGGCCGCCTTACGTCGAGTCGATCCCCGATCTCGAACTGCGGCCGCGCGTTGAAGTTCTACGACTTTCTCGATAAGCAGCCGGCAATCGGCAGGCTCGTCATCATCGAAGGCACCGAGCGCGTCTTTGCCGATCGCGCGCTCGAGGTCGTTCTCGATCGTATGCTGCCGGCTGAAGTTCGGGAACTGAACCTCTCGCGTTTTATCCCCGACGATCTGGGCGATCTCTCCGCGCTGCGTGAGGCGCTCTCGGCGATGCCGTTTCTGGCCGATCGCCGCGTCGTGATCGTGACGGAGACGCAGACGATGCGCGCCGACCCGCGCCGCGAGCTCTGGGCGGTCGCGCAAGAGGTCCCCGAAGGCAACACGCTCGTGCTTATCGATCTGCTCCCGCCGCGCAGCCAGCGCCCGCAATCCTTTGGGAGTCTCGCCGGACGCAGCGGCGTGCGCATAGACACGACGGCCGACGAGCCCAGCCGAGAGCGCTACATCATCGAGACGCTCGAGCGCCTCGACGCAACAGCAGAGCCGCGCGCCGTCAACGCCCTCGCCGGCGGCACGGCCGATTTGACCTCCGTGCGTAACGATCTCGAGAAGCTCGCGCTGACGGGGAAGAAGATCGGCCTTAGCGACTTGCAAAGGGAAGCACTCGAGATCGGGGACCCCAAACCATATGAATACGCAAGCGCGCTCGTCGACGGCAAGACCGCGAAGGCGCTGGCGATCGCGCACGAGTTCCTTTCGGATAACGCGCGCGGAGCGGTCGCGCTTCTGATTGCGCTGGCAACGGAGTGCGGGTATCTCTACGCGCTCTCGGTTCCCGGCGGCGAGCTTCCGGAACGCATCCGCTTTCGCGAACGCTTTCTCCGCCCCGTCGCGCGGCGGGTGGGCGAACGGCGACTCCAGCGCGCCTTTCGCTACGCTCTTCACGGCATCGAAGCCGTCGTGACCGGGCAGTCCGGAGGCGATCCGGAGGATCATTTCAGCCTCATCGATCGCATCAGCGTCGAGCTTTCTCGTCTCTTCGCACGTTAGCGTATGAGCGCTCGCGCCCGGGCGACCAGCGTGTTTGCCTCGCGCACCTTTCGTCGATACTTTGTCGGGCAGTCGTTAAGTTATGTCGGCGACGGTCTGCGCATGCTCTCCGTCCCGTTGCTGGCCTATCACCTCACGCACTCTGCCCTCTCCACCGGTACGGCATTGATCTGCGAGGTCGCCCCATTCTCGGTCTTTTCCCTCGTCGGCGGCTCACTTGCCGATCGCCTCGACCGCCGCAAGCTGATGCTCGGCTGCGACGCGGTGCGATTTGCGGTGACGGCGTTCTTCGCCGTAAGCTACGCGCTGCACGTCCTGACGCTGCCGATGATCTATGCGGGGCTCGTGGTCATGTCGATCTGCGCAGCCGGTTTTTTGGGCGGTCAGTCGTCGAGCATTCCGTATCTGCTCGGGAAAGACAAAACCACCAAAGCGATGGCGCTGCTCATTGCCGCCGAGAACGGGTCGAATCTCATCACGCCGGCGATCGGCGGCGCGATCTTCGCTTACTTCGGACCGCTTCCGGCGCTCACCATCAACGCAGCAACTTACCTTGCGTCGCAGATTTCGCTGGCACTGATTCCGTCGCTCGGTCCCGACCGAACCACGGGCCTGCCGAGCCTGCGCCATCTCGTCGACGACATCAAGCTCGGCTATCGTCAGCTGTGGGGCGACCTTGGGATGCGCGCACAAGCGCTCGTCGCCTTTACCTTCAACGTGTTCGGCTTCGGCTGCTATGCGATACTGATTCCTTTTCTCAAGAAAGGCTTCGACGCGACCGATCAGCAGGTCGGCATCTTTTTCGGCCTCTCGGCACTGGGCGCCGTTGTCGGCGCATCGCTTGCGGCGCGCTTTGCGGAGCGTTGGCCGTTCGGGCGAGCGCTCACGGTCGCGTATCTGCTCGACGCCGCGTTCTTCTTGCCGGTCGTCCTCGTCTCAAATATTTGGCTGGCGGCGTTCTTCTGGTCGACCTCTAACGCGATCGCAAATTTTGAGATCGCGCAAATCCTCGGCTTCCGAATGCGAGTCGCGCCCGCGGAAATGGTCGGCCGCGTCATGGGCGCGGTACGACTAACCGTCCTCGGCGGAATGGCACCTGGAATTCTCCTCTTCGGGTGGATCGCCGACCACCACTCACCGCACACGGCAATGTGGATCGCGACGCTTGGGTATTTCGTCGCGGCGATCGGCGCCGCACTCACGCCGGCCATTCGTAACGAAACGCGCTAGCCGCTTTGAAGTCGACGCACGAGATCGGCCGCCGGCATCATCCCGACGACCGCGCGTCGATGGGGCCACCCCATTGCCGGAACCCCGGTGACGCCGGCCACATAGCCCTCTTCGATAAATGCATCGACGGCAGGAGAGAACGCGCGCTCGCGCCAGGCCTCTTCCACGCGTGAAGCGGAGATGCCGAAGCGTTCGGCGATCGGGACGATGACCTCGCGCTTCGAGATGTCCGCCTGTTCGGTGAAGAACGCGCGCGATACGTCGTGATGAAAGGCTCCGGCCGCATCGTCGCCCTTCTGGTCGCGCACGAGCTCGGCCGTCTCGAGCGCGAAGCGTGAGTTCACGTTACGCTTCGGCGGATCGATCGGAAGCCCGACTTCTCGGGCGAAATCCTCCAGCCTCGTGCGAACCCTGGGCCAGTCCTCCGGAGGAAAGGGCTTGGGTGCTCCTTCGGGCGGCGTCTCCGGATGAAGTTCAAACGGAAGCCAGCGGAGATCCGCTTGCAGTTCCCCCGCTGCTTGTTCGGCCCAAACTGAGCCGAGGTAGCAGAACGGTCAAATAACGTCGGACCAGATGTTGATGACGCGATGCATGCTCGGCTCATCATAGCACGGCCTGGGATCGTTCGACGCCCCCGCTGAAGGTATCCCAAATGACAATCATGCTGATCGACCACCGAAGCGCACGATTCTTCGAGCCCGCATCGGAAGGCCGGCTCACCGAGAGCGAGCATCTCGAACCTAAAGACCCGCACGGCTTCGAGCGGCACCTCGAACACCGAAAGGAAGCCGACTATAAGGGCCAGCGTGTCCCGGAAGCAGACGAGTTCTACGAGCGGATCTCACAGCGGCTAAGAAACGCGCCTTCGATCCTGCTCCTCGGTGACGGAACTGGAAAAAGCAGCGCGATGCGATACTTCGAGGCGTATCTCAAAGAACGACATTCGGACATCTCCGGTCGCGTGGTCGCGGCGCAAGACGCGGACCTCTCGGCTATCTCGCTCGGCGAGATCGAGCAAATCGCTCGACGCTACGAGAACGTCAGCAATGGCTGAGCAGTTCCCGAATGATGAAATAAACGGCAAGCCCCGCGCGATCGTTCACATCTTTTCCGCAGCGCTCGATCCTGACAAAAGTGCCGAGCTCGCGTCTCGACTCACCGATCTCATGCGCGAGGTCTCCGAAGAAAACGAAGGTTTCTTAGAAGGGCGAGTCTTCGAGGGCGACGATGGGAAGAGCGTGACCGTCACGACGATCTGGAAGACGCGACATCTGTGGGCGAACGCCATATGGGACGAGCGTGTCGACCTTCTATTAGAGTCGGTTTCGGGCTCCGAAGTACTCGACGTAATGTGCTACGAAAGCGCGCGGATCGTCCCGACCCGCTCGTAGCCCGTAAGTCCCCGCTTTAGATACTCCACTTCCACGCGTTCCACGCCTCATTCACCGGATTAGGCGCGAAACCGTGGAAGTCGACGCTGATCGCCTCTTGCTGGCGCTGCCACCAGAAGAAGAGTATGGGATTATCGACGGCGAGGAGATGCTCGATCCTTGAGTACGCGATGGTGCGCATCGCCTGATCGTAGTGCGAGAGCGCCATCGCCTGCGCGGCGTCCATCGCAGCGCTGCAGTAGCGCGGATCGTTGTAGCCGTGCGGCGGAAAGTTGTCGCAGGTCAGCTCCGATGAGTTGTCGGGATCGATCCCGGCGTACCAGGAGTAGAGCAGCAGGTCGAACTTCCCGCCGTGCTGGATGCCGCCCATGCCCTGCGGCGCGTAGAGAATGTCGAACGGGTAGTACTTGACCTCGAGCGAGATTCCGATC
>JBAQAW010000019.1:0-1713 GCA_049285915.1 Candidatus Cybelea sp.
CGCGCTCGCGGTCGCGATGCTCGAGCGCCTGCTGGCGTGCGGTACGCGGGCCGTCGTCTCGACGCACTCGACCGAGCTCAAGCTCTTCGCGCACTCGACGCCCGGCGTTGCGAACGCGAGCGTGCGCTTCGATCCCGGAACCTTTCAGCCGACCTTCGAACTGGATATCGGCGCGCCGGGGCAGTCGCTGGCCTTTCCGCTTGCCACGCGCCTGGGCGTTTCGGATGCGATCGTCGCACGCGCGACGGAGCTGATGGAGGCTCGCGAGCGCGACTACGAAGCGGCGCTGGCCGAGCTTTCTCTGCGCAACAGCGAGCTTCGCGATTCGCGACTGCGCTTGGAGGGCGAACGCCGCGAGGTCGCCGCGCAAGGCGAGCTGCTGCAACACGATCGGGAGGCGCTCGAGGGGCAACGGCGCCGTTTCGGCACGAACGCCGAAGAGCGATTGGCGCAGGGGCTGCGCGATTTCACGCGCGAACTGCAGCGCCGCATCGACGAATCGCCGGAGCGCGGCGAGCGACGGCGAGCGCGGGTAACGCCGGCGCAGACGGCGCTGCTCGCGCAGACCATCGAAGCGATTCGTCAGGATCTCGGCATTCGCCCGGAGGCGCAGAAGGCGCAGGACGACCAGGCGTTCGCGACCGGCGATCGCGTGCGGATTCGTTCCCTCGATCAGGAGGGGATCGTCTCCGAGGACTGGGACGACAGGTTGCTCGTTTCGATCGGTTCAATGAAGATGATGGTGGAGAAAAGCGATGTGACGCGTTTGACGACGCCCGCGAAACGTGCGCGAACCGGTGCCGTTGTGGCCGATACGCGGATGGCGGCGGCGGGTCGCAGCCAGGCGTCGCTCGACGTGCGCGGCAAACGCTACGCCGAGGCCGAGCCGCTGGTCGAGCGATGGATCGACGACGCGTTGCTCGCCGGCAATCTGCAGCTGCGCTTGATTCACGGCAAAGGGACCGGCATGCTGGGGCGCGGGCTGCAGGAGCTTCTACGCGGGCATCCGGCAGTGACGAGTCTTCGCTACGGCAACGAAGAGGAAGGATCCAGCGGCGTGACGATCGTGGAGCTGCGCGGGTGACGGCAGCCGAACTGCTCGACGGTTTCGATCACGTCGAAACGGTTGCCGATTTCGAGCAGCGCTTGAAAATTGGGCGGCCGCTGCGCGTGAAGCTGGGGATCGATCCGACGAGCCCCGACCTCCACCTCGGCTTCATGGTCGTGCTGAATCAACTGCAACGCTTCGCGCAAGCCGGACATCGCGTGACGCTGATCATCGGCGATTTCACCGCGCGCATCGGCGATCCGAGCGGTCGCAACGTAACGCGCCCTCAGCTCTCGCAAGAAGAGATCGAAGCGAACATGCAGACCTACACCACGCAGGCCGGCAAGGTGCTCGATCTCGAGCGCATCGAGATTCGCTACAACTCCGAGTGGCTCGACAGGCTGGGCTTCAGCGATCTAGTGAAGCTGCTGGCGAAGGCGACCGTCGCGCAGATGCTTGAGCGTAACGATTTTCACGAGCGCTTTGAGGCCGGGGCGCCGATCTCGCTGCACGAGCTGCTCTATCCGGTTGCGCAAGCCTACGATTCGGTCGCGATCCAAGCCGACGTCGAGCTCGGCGGGACCGATCAACTCTTCAACCTTCTCCTCGGGCGCCACTTTCAGCGCGAGTTCGGACAACCGGCGCAGGTCTGCGCGACCGTGCCG
>JBAQAW010000020.1:0-28394 GCA_049285915.1 Candidatus Cybelea sp.
GCTACGTAGGCACCAAATCGGAGAGCATGGTGCCCAAATGGTGCCCAAATAAAGATTGGCAACAAAAAAGCCCTTAAAATAAGGGCCTTTCTGGTAGCGCCAACGGGAATCGAACCCGTAATTCGGGGTCGCGGCCGCTCCCGTTAAATACCCGAGAGTCCTTTCCTGTACGGGTTTTCGCGTTTTTGAGTCCCGGCTAGTCCCTTCGAATCCCGACGAGTTTTGCGGAATCCGTTAGATCTATGTTAGAGGAGCAGGCGCTTACTCAAGCGGGACGAGCGCCTTCCCTGGCCGTCGGGCGATCATGCATTGGATCCGAAAGTGGCGATTGCCGCTTTTCGCAATCCGATCTAAACCTGGGTCATTGGCCCGGAGTCGAGATCGCCTTATCGTGGTGTGGGTTGATTTTAGTCAACGAAATCGAAGCGGAGCAAGGCATGACAGCGGCAGCGGTACACGTCGGCGGCATCGCCGACCACATCCATCCCGAGCCCCAGGGCTTCATTCGGCGATATGTCTTTTCGCTGGATCACAAGATCATCGGCATACAGTATATCATTACTGCGTTCGTCTTCTTCGTTCTCGGCGGCTTGCTGGCGGAAGTGATCCGCACTCAGCTGCTCAACGCGAACGGCGGCTTCGTCTCTCCCAATACGTATGACGAAGTCTACAGCATTCACGGTAGCGTGATGGTATGGCTCGTTATCATCCCGATTCTAACCGGCGGTTTCGGAAATCTCGTCTTTCCATTGCAGATCGGCGCGCGAGACGTTGCCTTCCCGTGGCTGAATATGTTGAGCTTCTGGATCTTCCCGGTCGGCGGTTTGATGTTGTTCTCGTCGTTTCTCATGGGCGCACCGACGGCTGGATGGATGGAGTATCCTCCGGTCTCACTGCAGGGCGGGGCTGGCACATCGATGTGGGCTGCGGCGATCTTCTTGGTCGGCATCGGTTCCACGATGACGGGACTCAATTTTATCGTTACGTTCTTGAAGATGCGCGCGCCGGGCATGACCTTTACCCGTATGCCGCTCTTCTGCTGGGGGGAGTTCGCCACCGCGCCGCTGCTGATGATCGCCACCACGGCGCTGTCCGCGGCCTTAGCTGCGCTCTTCATGGAGCGCCAGTTCGGCGTGCCGTTCTTCGATCCGACCAAAGGCGGCAGCCCGGTCATGTGGCAGCACATGTTCTGGTTCTACTCGCATCCGGCTGTCTATATTACGATCCTGCCCGCCTTCGGAATCATCTCCGAAGTGCTGCCAACTTTCGCGCGAAAGCCGATCTTTGGTTACAAGCTCATCGCGTTCTCCTCGATGGCGATTGCATTGCTGGGCTTTATGGTTTGGGCGCACCACATGTTCACGTCGGGCCTGGCGCCCTTCTTGCAACTACCGTTTATGATTCTCACGTACGTGATCGGCGTCCCGACCGGTATCAAGATCTTCTCGTGGACGGCAACGCTATTCGGAGGCAAGATCCACTACACGGCGGCGATGCTCTTTGGGATCGGTTTCGTCGGTCTCTTTACCGTCGGCGGAATCACCGGAATCTTCCTCGCAGCGATCCCTTTTGATCTCCACGTCCACGGTACGTACTTCATCGTCGGGCACATCCATTACGTCCTAGTCGGAGGAAGCTTAATGGGCATCTTTGCCGGCATGTACTATTGGTTCCCGAAGATGTCGGGGCGGCTCTTGAACGAGACGCTGGGCAAGATACACTTCTGGCTGTTTTTTGTCGCCTTCAACGGGACATTCTTGCCGATGCACTGGCTCGGAATGCTCGGCATGCCGCGAGAGGTGGCGACGTACGATCCGCAGTTCACCTTCTGGAACCGCTTCGAATCGTTTTCGTCGTATCTCATGACCATCGCGATCCTGATCTTCTTCGTCAACGTGCTGTGGAGCATTCGCAACGGCAAGCGTTCCGGTGCCAACCCATGGGGCGCACGCACGCTCGAGTGGCAGATTCCATCTCCGCCCAACTACTACAACTTCAAACACATCCCGATGGTATACGGCCTTCCCTACGATTTCTCGCAGCCACTGCCGTATAAGGGGCTCGACGAAGAGCTCACCGATTCGCCGCCGGCAATCCCGGCCGAAGTGCATTAATAGGCATTGCCTGAGGGCGCTCACGGCCGCGAAACGCGCCAAAAGCCCGCGCACGACAGAGTTTCTGTCAGTCAACGGGGAATCGAATCTGCGGATCGGGTTTCCCGGTCGCTCCAATTGAATGTCGAATAATCATTTCTCGTACGGTTTTCGCGCTTTCGAGCGCCCCTTAGCTCTCCGGAGTCCCCACGAGTTGCCGAATCCGTTAATCCATGTTAGGCGAGCAAGCGCTCTCCACCGCGCCCATTGGCAGCATGATTCAGGGAAACCATAGACGATGCCAGATCGTAATCTCGAAATAGCGGCCGCGGATCCTCCCTCCAAAACCACCCGACCTGCCTCGAGGAGCTGGGAATGACTGGAAACATCGGCCGGCGACGCGAATAAGAGGTTTAAATTGGTGGCTTCAGCGGGCGGAGCTGCCAAGCGGAGAAGACGGAAATCCCAAAACTTATTTCGTGCAGGTGTTAAATAATGCAAGATAGCGAGCCGCGTGTTCCTCCTAGTGATGACAGCAAGATTGCTTACCCGATCGAGGAACGGATGACGATCGACGGGCCGCCGGCCCGCGTGCTCGATGGGATCGCTCGCTACTTCAGGTCTCGAGACAACGTTCTCGATTTGGTCGTTCCCTTGAAGCGCGTCGGCGAGCCTGGCACTTTAGCGTTGGAGCGCAAGGTTATCGTCGAGCTGGAACATCATCGGGATCGATTGCTTGTGGGACAACATGATGTCTGGTTGTCATTCCAATGGCGACCGGAGGGTGATACGCGGCTTAGCTTCATTGGAGGGTTCATTATCCGGCCATCAGGCAGCGGAACGGAAGTTGCCCTCAAGGGGGAATATCAACCTCCTTTCGAGTCTCTTGACCCTTCGCTTGGAGTTGTCTTCGATGAGCACGCCGCACATGCTACCGGTCGGGTGCTGTTGGAAGGAATTAAGGCCGCCCTCGGTGCGGAAGGCGAAATGTTTCAGGAATTCAATCGCCTGCGAGAGACAGAAGCACACGATCCTCGACTCACGACTGGTTGGAAGGCCAGCAGCAGTGGAGAAACTTACGTGCGCCGCGAGAGCGACAAATAGACGCCCCGCCGGTAACGGGATACAAGATGAGGTTGGTCCAAAAGCCGAGCACGCCCAACGCATACGAGTAGATCGCCCCGGTTCACGGGTTTGGGCAGAGCGTAACACTGCGCCGAGCGCGAGGAACGTGAACCACATCCCGGCCGCATTGTCGCATGAAAAGGCCATGCTACGCGAGGTCACGGCGCCGGCACGAGGTGATATGCGCCCAGCGACGACGCCTTTCGCGGGTGGCAACGCGCTGGAAGCGGGACGTCCAGGCCATTGAAGTCATTCATGAGCGGGCTGTCAATTTTGTCCTAACGGTTATGCGCCGTTGCAGATCTTTTGGCGCGGCGCATCAACTGAAGGTCGCCTGGTTTGCTCCGATGCTTCTCCAGCAATCTGTGTATATTTTTACGGGGATCGCGTCGGGTCTATTGCTGGGCAGTGTGATAAGCAAAGGTCAGATTGAATAACAGAGCAAGGAAAGAAACGAAGCCGATGATCGCAGCGACTTGGACAAGCCTGAACTCCGAACGCAAGAGTCCCCACGCGCCGAGAATCACCGCCGCTTCGTAAACCGCGACGGTCGCCCAGGTCAGCGGCGGGAAGAGAATCGCGCCGGGGCACGTTTCGTCGGCTTCACCCCGCACGTTCGTCAGTAATACTCGTATGCCGATGTGATGAACGTGCGCGACCACCGCGCTCCCGATCCAGCCAAGCAGCGCGACATAGGTCGCGGCACTAGCCCATGGTTGCCCGCTCGCGGTGCCGAGCGCAAGCAACGACGCTGTAACCGCAGCGAGGATCGCGCATGCCATGAGAACCTGAGGCGGCCGATGCGCGACCGTTGCATGCGACAGTACGAGGCCGAGATCGCCGGCGTATACCATCGCCCCGATAACGAGTAACGCGCAACCGGCTACGGTGAGTGAATTCAGTGCGAGCGCGGCGCCAACGGCAGCGACAATCGCGCCGGCGAGGATCGCGCTGCTCGAAAGAATGTGCATCCAGATGCGGCGGGAACGGGCTCCGGCGATCGGACCCATGGTGCGAGCCGAAATGCCGATGACCAGCAGCGACAGCCATCCGGCGATGCCGAGCAGCGCGTGCGATCTCGGAAGGGCAAGCAGCGCAACGGAGGGTGCGAGCCCTCCGAGCGCGCTCGCGAACAGTACGCCTAACGCTGCGGTGATCAATAGAAGCGCGAGCGTCGTTGCGAACGCACGCGCGATGGCACGCGACCAACCTTTGCGCGCAATGGCTTTGCTTAACGGCTCGACGGCAGCAATAATGTAAACGACGAGACTTGACAGCGCGAGCCACGCACCTGACTGCAGTGTCACCAAGTTCGAGGCGAGAAATCCCCCGGTGAGTATGAATGCGCCCGTGGCGAAAAATAGCGTAGCGATTCGCGCGACGCTCCCAAGGCGCCATTGCACGTCGAGAAACGTTGGCATGGCATGGACGAGCACGCTGAGAGCGATCAAGGTAATCCAACCTAGCGCGACGAGGTGTACCCACGCCAATGCTGGGAATGACGGTCCCGGCGAGTTCGTGCCCGCCGCGACAAAAAGAACGATCCAGGAGAAGCCAAACGCTGCAATGCCGAGCGCCATCGGGAGCGGCGCAATCCAGCCTCTCATAATTCCAAGGCTCCGACTAAATATCCGGTCGCAAGGGCGGCGGGAAGACGCGCTGCCACGCGATCGACGCGAACGCGGCAATGCCCAGTACTTGTAGGAGGGCTGCGAGATAGAGGAACGCCGACCCGGCCGGACTCGGCTGCCGACTGAACCACGGTTCGCTGAGAAGTCGCAGCGCTAGACCGACGTTTAGCGCATAGAAAGAGAACCGCGCGCGACCTTCCGGATAGCGCCCCTGCGTCTCCGCGAACCGGGCACGGTTGACCGGAAGCAGCCAGTATGCAACGCCGATGACCGTATTCACAAGCCATCCGACAAACCCGGCGTGGCCGTGCTCTATTTCAATCATGTACGGCACCGGCCGCCCTGCTGCTTCTAACGAAAGCAGCACCGCTCCAGCGACAAAGGTCAATACGAGATAGGCGATTCCAGTTTTAATGAAGAGTCGTGAGACATACGGCATTACAATCTTCAGTCCGCTGCGAGCATAGAGATTTAGGGTTGCATTGTCCTTCAGTGGCCGACATGGCGGGGAGCTGCGCGCACGCCCGGCACCACGCTCCTATTCGAGCACGGATCGCGTCAGGGAGTACGTGCGTATGTGACCCTCTTCCTGCGATCCTTGCACTGCTGCGGAGGCGGGAAACTTCCAGTGAAGCGGCTCCATTACTCAATCGGTTCGCTTAGATAAGATGCGTCTCGATCCCGCGATGCGATACGAAAGGAAAGGACGAGTTAAACCGTGCATCGCCCGAGCAGAGCAAATAGATTTTCCTCGTGGAATGGTAGACTCGTGACGAGTGTTTGTGGTCATCATCTGCGGTTCGCATTTTCCGCTGGAACCGGCGCGCGTTGTCGCACAACTAGCACCCAAAATCGAGCGACAGCTTCGCTAACGAGTTGCCATAGGTCTATGCGATCGGCGAAGACGCCGGATCACTTCGCCGTTGCCGCATCGGTCATGCCGCGGAGCACGGTGCGGAGTTCGAGAACATGATCTAGGAGTTGCAGAAGCGAGGCCAGCTCGAAATCTGCCACAAGTGCTTTCGCAACTTGCGACACGCCCAGCGGCGCGAGAGCGCCGCTGCGACCGAGCAGATGAGTTTCATGGAATCCCTCCGAGTCGATTCTTAGCGAAGCGGTGCGCTCCCAAGGCTCCGCTCCTCCATGGTATCCGCCCAAGATATCGATCTCCACAACCGACGCATTTATCATAACTCAAGAACTCCTTTGCCGGTGAACTAGTAAGAGGCGTTCATCAGAAGCGCCCACGGGTGGCCCTCCATCCGACTTGAGGCACAGGGGCGCCTATCTCGAGCTCTTCGCGATTGAACTCGTTAAGTGCGTCTGTTTCCGTCTCGAGGACGGCTTTGAGCTCCTCGAGTAAGAGGCGACCAGTACCTTGAGCCGTTTCGTGGTCGAATACAGCGCCGAATTCGCGGGTGAGCCCCTCGAATGGCGGCTGGTAGCGACCGGACAGGACGAGCTGCGTGTCCGCACCTTGCGGCCTCACGGCGAAGGTTCCGATAAAGCTCGGCACTGTCTCTCCCGCCGGAAACCAGCGGAACTCGAGTCGATTTTCTGCAGCAGAGCTGCTCGGATAACGTTTCAGCTCAACGGTTACCCGGCGTTCTAGAGCCAATGTACCCGGCATTCCGACTTCTCTGAGCGGGACGATTAGGCGATGAATTCGCCCGCGCTTATTAAAGTAACGCTCAATCCCGTCGAGGATTATGGATGGTGAACTCGCCACCGTGATGTGCTGTTCGATGTCGTAGCCTTGATGGCTTACATCTTGCGATAACCGGTCTACGCTTCGCCGTTCCATCTCGCGCTCTCCCGTAACAAATCGTTTGTTCGTCATCGGCATATGACTTCCGATCCTCGACTTATGGAGGCGATGTTGATGCTGAGCCGCCTTGGTAATGCAATGTCATCAACGATCGGAGTCGATTCGCGATTCTTTCGACCCGTTTCTGGATGGGGCAACATCCCTGAACCCTGAGGTGCCGCCGAGCGGCCCACGCCCAAAAGCGCGCAGCCAGGGCCGCGTAATCTCCATGGGTGCGTACGCCCATCCTTTTAAACTTTCGCCGGTCGTCGAGTCAATCGTCGAAAAGAGGTGTCTGAAAAACCATCCGACTTCTGCGACCCAGGATCCATGTTTCTTCACCCACTCATCCTACTACCCTTAAGCGGCAGGCCGAATTGACCTAGGTCATCTCACGTCGCGCGCCGACTCTTATGCTAAAAAACGTTGTCGTTCGGAATGAGCACACAAATAGCGAGGGACGTAGATACTCCGGAAAAGCAATCGAAGCGGAATCCGGCCAGCCAGAGCGCGCGTGGCCGAGGCAGTAGATTGGTACGACCTATGGCTCATTCAGACGTTTCCGCCAAGCGACGCGCTCCCACTCTGGGATTGAAAATGAGTGATCGGGTTCTGAGGTTGTCGATGACCCCAATCATTGCCGAGCGGCGGCGTTGCCGGTACGGTAGGTAGAGGAACGTCCTCTGTGCCATATGTGATTACTGAGCCCTGCATCGGCGTAAAAGACAAGTCGTGCGTCGACGTTTGTCCCGTCGATTGCATTCACGGAAACGACGAGGATCCGCAGCTCTACATCGATCCGCAGGTGTGCATCGATTGCGGCGCCTGTGTCTCGGCGTGCCCCGTGGAGGCGATCTATGCTGACAACGACGTGCCGGAGAAATGGCAAGAATACACTGAGATCAACGCTGCGTACTTTCGAGAAACGGCCGCTTCGGTAAAGCGCCGTGCCTAAAGAAGCCGCGGTGATTGACATTGAGCGAATCGAGCTTCGGCGGGCGAATCTATCACGGAGTTTCCGCAGACGGCAGATGGCTGGTGCTCGATTACTATCCGACTATCGCAAGCGGCACCAGACCGAGTGTAGCCATGTGGGACAAGCAGTTCTATGTGTTTTTATCACGACGAAGACGCGCCGCTTCATCGGTCACCGCGACTCGCCCATGGAACCGATCGGCACACCCTCGTATCCGAGGAGCTACACATTTCAGGCGTTACACGGAATGCCAAGATCGCGGGCTTCTCCGTCGCCAGGCTGAACGAGCGCTGGATACTCTTCTTCGAACTCACGCTCGCGGGCATCACGGACATCGCCTACGCCGATGCTCAAGAACTGCGCGGTCCCTGGATTACGCGCGACATCCTGGCTTTAGGGGACGGGCGCCGGACGCAGCATTGCGTGCTTATGAGGCCGGCCGCCGCCGTCGTGGGTGGCAAGATTTTCCTCTTTTATTCTGCTTTCGACTCACGCGTCTCGCAAGTCGGCTGTGCAACACTCGGCGGCGAGCCGCTGCACGTGGAGGACCAGGTGTACCTCACGCCAGCGCGTCGATTTGCAACACGTCCGAGCGTGACATGCGCTCTGCAATGGGGTCAGCATATGTATGCATACATACATGCGGAGCGAGAAACGTGGGCGTGCGATTTGCCGGATGCGTACGTCGGCATGACGCTTGCGCCGCAGCAAAGCGATGTGCCGGTCATCCGAGCGGATCAGCTCAGCTCGGATCGCTACACTCTTCTTGACGTTCGCCTAAGGCCGGGAGATCGGAAAGTCGCTGGGGCCGTACTTCGACCGCCGCAGGAGCTTCTGCTAGGCGACGGCATTCCCGGCATTGCGCGGGATTCACGGATAGCCGTTTACGGCGACTCTGAGTCGCTCGTAAGCGCCATCGTCTTGCATCTTCGCCGGAACGGCTATCTCAACGCGACAGTCCTTCAGGGTGGATTCGAGGCCTGGCGTGACTGTGGAATGCCTCTGGAACGAATCAGCGGGGCGCAGCCTGTGTGATTTACGGCCTGTTCTCGGTCGCACTAGCAATGATTCTCGACCGCTTCGTTCGTGACTAACCGGGCCATACGCTTAAGAGTATTGGAGGGGCCCATCGCTCGCTTGCCAGGCGGGAACCAAGAGAACGGCTCGGTAGGTTGGGATAGGGGGGATTTATGCCAGGGTTGCTCGTGCTCAAGATTTTCATAGCTGCCGCTACTGGCGCAATCGCGGCGATGATCACGATGGCCCTCTACCGTGCTCGCGAGCCGGTGTCGCAAGATGTCGTATTCAGTAGGGGCTACGCCGTTCGCCGCTTCTGGCTAGCGATCGTCCTCGCCGTCGCCGTCGCGGCCTTCGTCGTTTCGATTCCGCATTTCCCGTATCCGAGCGCGGCAACGAGTGGGCGCACCTATACGATCGTGGCGCAGCAGTACGGCTTCGCGCTCCCGGACGTCGTGCCGGCTGATACACCGGTGATTTTCGAGGTAACATCGCGCGACGTCAACCACGGCTTTGGCATCTACGATCCCCGAGACCGTTTAATCGGGCAGGTGCAGGCGATGCCCGACTACGTGAACCGTCTGCCCTTTGAGTTCCATCTGCGCGGCCGTTACACCGTCCGTTGCCTGGAGTACTGTGGGATCGGGCACGCAGCGATGCAAGGGAGTTTCGAGGTACGGTGAGCGTCGGATCGATCGGAGTACCGGCTGCCGCACCGACGGCGGGCGATTTGGCTACCGCCAGGCGCATCATGTGGCTCTATCTCGGAACCGGGCTCGCGATTTTTTTGCTGATGGTTGTGGTTGGCATCGCGCTGCGCGCAGCACAGGCGGGCTGGATTCCGCTTGACCCCGGCTGCTTCTACGCGCTGCTTGGTCTGCACGGCATTGGGATGATCACGGCTATGGCCATCGCCGGGCTAGGAACGCTTTGGTACTTCGTCTATTGCGAAACGGCGCTCGACACCCGGATCGCCTACGTCGCCTATGCGTTCTTTGTGGCCGGTGTCATCTGTGTCATCGTCTCCGTCATTCCGGGAGAGTACGGCGCGCTTTGGACGATGCTCTATCCGTTGCCTTTCGTCGGTACGTATTGGCCGAGTTGGGCAACCGGTGCGTGGCTGGTCGGCAATACGCTGGTTATGATCGGTTTCGTCATCTGGTGCACGCAGGTGCTCGCCGCGTTGCTCGCGCGTTACGGTGGGCTACGCGGCGTTCTTGGTATCGACTACGTCTTTCGTAAGCAGGAGTTCGCCCAGCAGCGCCGCGAGCCGCCGCCGCCGCAGATGTTCGCCGCCGCGATTACCGCGATCGATGGGATCATTTCAAGCAGTCTCGGCATGGCGTACGGCGTGGCGATGATCGTCCACTGGCTCGATGCATCCGTATCGATCAACCCTCTGTGGGCAAAGAATCTCCTCTATCAGTTCGGCCACACGTTCGCGAATCTGACGATCTACATCGCGGTTGCAGGTCTGTACGTCGGCTTAGCTCTGTGCACGAAGCGCAAATATCATACCTCGGTCCCATTGGTGATCGCGTGGTGGGGGACGCTGCTGTTCGTCCTTCTTGCATATTTCCACCACCTGTACATGGACTTCGTGCAGGCGCAAGTACTTCAGTACATCGGCGAGATCGCGTCGTATCTTGCGGCCGTCCCGGTCGTGGTCGTAACGGTATTTTCTGGCGTCCTGCTCGTCCATCGCTCCGGATTGAAGTGGGGCCTGGGAGTACTGTTCCTCTATGCCGGGATGATCGGCTGGGTCGTGGGCGGCATCGCGGCGCTCCTCGATGCGACGATCCCGGTCAACTTGGACCTGCACAACACGCTGTGGGTACCCGCGCATTTCCACACCTATTTGCTTGAAGGGGTGTTCCTCTTTATCATAGGATGGCTGTTCGTTAGCCTCGAGCAACGCAGCGGCGCGCTATCGCCGCTTATCATTCGGTGGCTCGCCGGAGTGGGAATCTTCGGCGGCGGGACGCTGTTTTTGCTGGGTTTCTACATCGCCGGCGCGCAAGGAGTGCCGCGACGCTACGCGATCGAACCGGCGCCGGGTCCACAGTTGGCGAGCCTCGCGACTCTCGGAGCGCTCATTCTGCTTATCGGTTTGATCGTGGTGGCGGCCGAAGCATTTCGGCTCCTGCGTCTTCCTGAATCAGCGGAGCGCGGGTGAAGAGCCGCCGGATCTGGGCGTGGGTGGTTCTCGTCGCGACGACCGTCTTTGCCCTGGCACCGTTGTATCGCTCGGGCGATGTGTCGATCCCGGTGCATCACTTCCTGCACGTCATCATGCTCGCCGGCGCGGCCTTTTCGGCATTGTTGTTCACGGTGCCGGTGGCGCTCCGGCAAGGAAAAGCGATTTGGCTCGTAGCCGCGGTGGTTACGCCCTTACTTGCGATGTTCCTGATGTGGCCCTCTGAGTATGCACTCTTCGAGCGCTCGCCGCTGCTTCACGCCGCCCAACATCTCGGCCTCGTCGGCCTGGGTTTTGTTACCGGTTATGCCGGTCAGCGGTACGCCTCGGGGATCGGCGTTGTCGCATCACTAAGTCTTTTGCTCATGGGGCTTTTGGCGATTGGCGGGTACGGAACCAGCCCGCCGCCGCAAGTGCGCTCGCGCGCACCTGCTGCGCTGGCGCAGAATCAGACGTCAGTACCCGACGCCGCGCGCGGTGCGAGCATCTTTGCGCAGAACTGTGCCGCCTGCCACGGCGCCCACGGTCAAGGGGGTGTCGGGCCTCCGCTGATTAGAGAAAGCGCTCGTAAGAACTTCACGCAAGCGATCATCTGGATCAAACATCCTAAGCTGCCGATGCCGGCATTGTATCCTCAGACGCTCAATGAACGCGACGTTCGCGACGTCGCGGCTTTCGTCGAGACATTGAAGTGATTATCAGCTAGGTTCTAGCTGCACGGCGCTCGGTTGGTTTGCGGCGCTTACGGTAGGTAGGGGCGCTTGCCGGCGTTCTACCGAAAGCGTCGCTGCCTGAGGTACGTGGTGATGCACTCTTACGGGCGATGAAGGATCAGCGAACCGCTGAGCTCGATGTCCGCCGGCTCCCACCGTGGGAACGCCATCCGAAGATATTTGGGGCCTTTGATGGGCTCCAGGTCGGTGGGGAGCTTCGAGTCATCAGCGATCATGAGCCGCGCCCCCTTCGCGAAGAGTTCGAACGCACGCATCCGCGTTGTTACGTCTGGATGCAGCGCATGTTGGGCGCCGACCGCTGGGAAGTCCTTTTGCGCCGCGTTGCGGCACCACAAACCGCGGGCATGCGCGACTTCCTGCGCCGTTGTGCCATCTTTGCAGATGTCTCGCGAGAGACTCTCGACCGTCTAGACGCGGCCGCGACAGAGAAATGGTTTCATCACAATGAAGCGATTACCGAGCAAGACGTCGACTGGGGTGGATTCGGTGTTGTCGTCGATGGGACGCTCGCAGCGGTGATTGGATCCGCTCTGGGGCGCGAGCATGCGCTGTTCGAGATCCTCGCCGGTGACGCGTTCGGTGAGATCGCCACTATTGACGGCGGTCTCACGCCGGCGCGTTTTGTTGTGATGTCAGAGTCGGCCCGTGTGGTCTGTATTCCAAAAGCCGTCATGCGCGCTGCGCTGGGATCGGACCACGGCCTGGCGAATGCGATGAATGACCTGTGTGCGCAGCACATGCGTATCATTATTGAGCGCTTCGCCGCGCAGACCGCGCTTTCGACGGTGGCCCGCGTTGCCGCCGCCCTCTTGCCTCATGCCGCACCTCAGCCGGGCCTCCGTCCCGTGCTCTCGTCGTTTCAAATGACTCAAGGTGAGCTCGCAACCATCGCCGGTACGGTGAAAGAAGTCGTGAGCCGCGCGCTGGCGCAGCTTGAGGAAGGCCGCGCCATCGAACGCAGCGGCGGCCATATCGTCAAGGTCGACCGCGAGAAGCTCAGCGCCTACGCGAGCAGTCTATAACTGCGGTCACTGTGGCCCTCCGGTGGCCACGGTAAAATCGGCCTGTGCAACCGCTAATTCGTGAGCCTCTCGTGGTCTTGGGCCTGTGACGCTTAGGCGCGCTAAAGGAGCAGAACATCCAACCGTCGCGCAAATCGAGTTGCTTGCCGACTGTCAAACGTTGCGTGTTGGAGAGATTCGAATCGCCGGCGGTCGCAGCGAAACATTGGAGTTGTTTGATGGGGCGGCGGCGTTGCTCTTTGCGGGTGGGGAAGGCCGAGTTGTGATTTCTGATTGCGCCCACAATGTGCAGGGAGGTTCCGTCGAACTCGTCTGCCTCGGCGAGTCGTGTACGATCTCCGCTTCTCGAGATATTTACGCCCACGTCGTTATTGCGAAGGAACCTCATCTCGCGCACGGTTGAGTTTGGCTCTCGTCCCTATCACGGGCCGTGGCGAGCAGCCGCTCGAAGCGATCATGTCGGCGACCGCGCTTTCGCCTTCGCGTACCGAGGTGTCCAATGTGGGCCGATGATACAGTGCAAGCGACTCCCGATGGCGAGCGAATGGGCTCAGGGAAGAACGCGGCATCTTTGTCGGCAAAGCGCTTCGGAGATCGCCAGCGCCACTTCCGGCCCGCGCGGCCCGAAGACGACGTAGGAGATCACATACGTATCGAGGATGGAAATGAAGGTGATGCGCGGTCTTCACAGCCGTAGCCGCCCGGTTGATCGCGCAATTCATATGGTGCTTCCGGCTCGGGCGCGAAACCGCACTGCTCGAAGCCCATCGCCCCATCGGGCCCTTCATGCCCAGTGAACGATCCAATTCGTGAGGTATTGCCCGCCGCAACCATGCGGGGATGGATCTGCACCGTCCCGTCGCGAAGGCGCGCGCAGGCGGGGCTGAGTACGCCGAGTTGCTCGTACGGGGCCGCCGAGGGTCGCAAAGCAATCCCGTGCCGCATAAAGCGCGGCTCAATCTCGATCATTCGTCGACGAGCTCGGCATTGCTACTTGCTAAAAAGCGCGCGTGGCGATCGTAAATCTCAAATTCGATTTCGGAGCTTGCCGCCACGCAGTCTTCGAGCATCTTGCCGACGCGGACATCGTAGCGCGACTTGCTCCAGGCGCGGAGATCCGTCCACTCCGTGAGAATGACAATGGTCTTCCTGTCGTGGCTGACGAATATTTCTCCCGCCAGAAATCCGTGTTGTGTCGCCGACTCGCCTTGCAACACGCCGGCAGCCTCGCTAAGAATTCTCGCAGCATCGCCGGGATCGAGGCGCAGCTTCACGACACTCACAATGCTCACCGATCGCGCCTGACTTCCTCTGGAGTGACGATCGGCCCGTGGTTCTGCCACGAGGTGCGCTCGTGATCGACCACCGCGGCGATCTGGGCGTCGCTCAGCTGCGATGCAAACGCCGGCATCTGTGCGGCGTAGTGGGTGCCCCCGATCACTTTACCCGAAAGGCCGTGTAGGACGATGCGAATGTGTGCGTCGGCATTGGCGCCATTCACAACCGGATCGCCTGCAAGTGGTGGAAAGGTTCCCTGCACGCCCGTTCCGCTCTCCCCGTGGCACGCCTGGCAGTTCGCAGCGTACACCTGCGCGCCCAGCGTCGCATAATCGAATCCCGCCACGTTCTTGCTGCCGAGCTGGGCTGCACCCGAAACGGCGGCCACGGGTTGAACCTCCGTCGCCGTTGCTGGAGCGTTCGCCGCTGCAAGTGCCGGATTCGGCGCGTAGGTCGGCGTCTTGGCAAACGCTGCGGGCGTTGGGAAGTACTCGATGCCGTACCACGCCGCCCAGGAGACGATGACCACAAAAAGTACCCAGGTCCAGACCGGGACTGGTCCCGGCGATTCCGCCCGCACCGGATCGAACGGCTCCTGCGCACCGAACGCGTTCACGTCGATTTCAATCGCACCACGGACGCGCGATCCCGCGCGAAGCCCCGTCACGGTAATGCCGGGTCCGTTGGCGACAACGAAGGGAATCCGCCGAACTCCTACATTCCCGATCGCATCGACGGCCTGGATGCGCAAGACGTGCTCGCCGTCGGCAAGTTGCGTCGTGTCGAGATGGAAACGCGCCGGCGGTTTGTACGTCGCGATCGAATCGCCCGCGTCGTCAAGGAAGAGGCTGATCGAAACCGGTTCGTTCTGCGCGGGCCCTTGTTCCATCATCGATCTGGCCTTAGAATCATGTATTTTGGATGGCGCGGATCGCGCTCACCCGGACGAACAGTCCAATACGCGGCGACAACGACCGTAGCGGCGGTGGCGATCGCCCCGACCGCGATGACGATCCAGCCCAGGGCAGCGTTCATTTCGTCGGCCCTCCGCGCAGCGGCACTTGCTTGAGCGATTTGAGGTACGCGACGAGATCGCGGGACTGCTCGGTCGTCACGACCACCCCGCTGCTCGGCCCAAATCCGGGCGGTAGTGGGACGACCTCGTCGCCGAGTCCAGGCTTGCTCTTCACGTCGAAGAGCCACGGATACCGCGGCATGATCGAGTCGTGAACGACCGCGCGCGGCTCCCAAAGATGAATGTATTGCCAGGCCGAGCTCGGTTGGCGGGCGCCGATATTCGTGAGATCAGGCCCGTTGCGATGATCGCTGAGCAGCTCGGGAGTCGAGTACGCGTAATCGCCCGCAACTGACGGACGCCCGAAGACGAGGTCTTGTTGCAGCGGGCGCACGATTTGCGAATGACAGTACGCGCATCCCTCGCTGACGTAGATCTCGCGTCCGCGGGCTTGCGCTGCGGTGGACGGTTTGAGCCCTTCCGTCGGTGGTGTGTTCGACATGACTACACCCGGAATCACGCCCATCACGATCGCGAGTAGTCCGTAGACGATCGCCGACGCCGCCACGAGCGACCAGACATTATTCATGCCGCGGTTCACGTCCTAGCAACCTCGCTTGTCGGAGGATGCGCGCGCTGCGTCGCTTCCGAGGCCGGTCCGAACGTCATCACCCAGACGTTGTATGCAAAGATCACGTGCGCGAGAAACATCATCGAGCCGGCCACCGCGCGTGCTACCCAATACGGCGCGGCGGCATCGACCGAGGCGATGAACGGATTGCCGGCGGCCCAGTCGAGCCCTTGCAGCGTGCCTGCGACCGAGAGCACGAGCACGTAGAAGGTCACGCCGATCGTCGCAAGCCAGAAATGCAAGCCCGTCGCAAGCAGGTGCGGCCGCTTCCCGGTGGCCGCCGGCAGCAGCGCGTAAATCGCGCCCCACGCGATGAAGGTGATGAAGCCGTACATCGTGGCGTGTGAGTGCCCGATCGTAAAGTTGGTGAAGTGCCAGATACTCTGCAGGCTGCGAAACGCTTCCACTGTGCCTTGCGTCGAGCCGAGAAAGTAGTACGCGACGCCGACGACGATAAAAGGTAGCGCGTACGACCGGCGGATCGCTTCGCCGTGACCGCGCATCGTGAGAAAGAAGTTCGCGCTGCCCGCCCAAACCGGGACGAGCATGCCGACAGAAAAGACGATCGCGAGGGTTTGAAACCACCATGGTAATGGCGTGAACTCGAAGTGGTGTGCACCGATGACGGGGTAGAAGACGAGGTTGGTCCAAAAGCCCAGCACGCCCAACGCGTATGAGTAGATCGGTCGGTTCAGGAGTTTGGGCAAGACGTAATAGGTCACGCCCAGCGCGAGGAACGTGAACCACATCCCGACGGCGTTGTGCATGAAGAAGCCTTGAACGGCGACTTGGCCCAAGCCAGTCTGGTAGCTCGGAATCAGCGCCACGACGCTCAAGATGATGGTGAAGACGAAACCGCCGATTGTGTACCAGTTCGAGATGTAGATCTCGCGCTCGGCGCGCGCGGCGACCGTACGCACAATCGCCCCCCCGCTGAAGAACAAGCCCGCGAGGAAGATCAGCTTGACGGGCCAGATCCACTCGCGGTACTCCTGATCGCCGTAATTGAGTCCCGCGTCGAGCGTGATCGTACCGATGACGGCCGCAGCATTAAAGCACCACAGGCCGACCCAGGCCCAGCGCTTGGCAACGAGCGATATGCCCGAGGTTCGGGCTGCGACGTAGAGCGACGATCCAACCAGCGCGATCGTTGCCCAGCCGTAAAAGGTGCCGTTGGTGTGAATCGCGCGCAATCGCCCGAAAGAAAGCATCGGGCTTGTCGCCCAGTCTGGATACGGAAACTTAAAACTCAGCAGCAGACCGACGGCGGTGGTAAACAGCAACCAGAAAGTCGCGGTGATCGTGTAGGCTGAGAATATCGCAACGTCTTCGGCAGCCGCTTCAGTGCGAACCGCTTCGACGCGTCCCGCTTTCGTTGTGGCGCTCATCGCGGAAGCATCCCGCGCAAGCCTCCCAGCAAGAGGTGGAAATACAACATACCGCGCGTGCCGTCAAGCGCCGCCAGCAGCTTTTCGGAATCGATGCTCGGATTCGCAGACAGGACTTTCATGTTACGCGAGGCGCCGGAATCCGTGGGCGGAAAAACATCGAGCCTACCAAAGCCCCTAAGGAGGACGACCGCAGCGCTCCATCTGCCGACGCCTCGCAAGGCTTGCAGCGCACAACTCGCCGCGTCGCTTGGGAGGGACTCGATGGTTTGCGCATCGATGTCCCCGGCGAGAACTCCTTTGGCCGCAGCCTTTAGGTATGATGCTTTCATTGCGCTGAGCCCCAACTGCCGCAGCGAGCTCTCACGGGCTGCGGCGATGCTATGAGGCCGAGGAAACGGATACAACCGAATCTTGCCATTGGCGACGGGCGTGGAGAAGCGCACCACGAACCGTTGCATGATCGCAGCGGCTGCCACGATGCTCAGCTGCTGGAAGACGATGCCGTGGCACAATGTTTCCCAAAGTTCTGGATAACGCGGCGGCTTGAGACCGCGCAGGTCCCGTGCCAGCCGCGCAAGCCAAGGGAAGGCGCGAACCCGGCGATACCAATCGCGAAGATCGACGTTGGCACCGAGCATCATTGCAACGGTTTGGAGATGACGTTTCGCAGCGGAGCCCGATAGGCGAATGTCGATCGCGTCGCGCCGCGGTTGCGTCACCTCGACGATCGTGGTACCGTTGCCATCGCTGAACGCTCGCATGTAACAGCCCTGCGCCGTCATGACGTCGACGGGATTAGTCGGCACGCGCCGCAAGGCTTCGACCGTCCAGTCGAGCCGGTACGGCGTACGGACCTCGAGTGGCACTCGAATGGAACGACTAACGATCGGTCTCCTTCGCTGCCACGCGCACGAAGAGGTCGCGCAAGACGATTGCCTCATTGTGCTTCTGATCCTTTGCGCCGTACGGCAACGTGATCGTCTTGGCACGCTTTGAGGAGGCCAGCAAATCACGGATGATCTTGCTCGCACCGGCAGCAGACAGCTCCGCGCGGTACCGCTTGCGAAATTCCGGCCACTTCGTCTCGTCGTGGGCGAACCATTTCCGCAACTCCGTACTGGGGGCTAGCGCCTTTGCCCACGTGTCGAGGCGCAGATCTTCCTTCTTTATTCCGCGCGGCCAGAGACGATCGACGAGTACCCGAATGCCGTCCCCCCGCGCGGGCTTCTCATACGCACGTTTCAGCATGATGGTCAGCACGACGAACCTCTCCTCTCGTTCCACCGGTCTTCGCTTTTTCGCATTGAAGCGCGTTCACGTTTCATCGCCATTACTCTGGCTGCCAACCTATGGTTCGGTAGCTTGGTCCCCGATCGAAAACTATAGCGTTATTTGAACGTCTAGCGGACATTTATGATCTAACATAGGCCCCCGGGGGTCAAAGGCCCTACATGAAGGAGAGCCTACCGCCGGCTACCGCGAATCGCCACAACCTAAGTTATCGCTGTCCGCCCGGTCGGGCGGTACCCTTGGTTACATGAAAACGCCACTATCCGTCGCTGCCCTTATCAGTATTGCGCTGCTGGCGCCGATCTCCGGCCACGCCGAGAACACGGTATGGTTGCCAAATGTGATCGACTCGCCGACACGCTTCTCAGCGCCGGGCGTCTATACTGGGGCGCCGGACCTACCCCTGACCCTTTCGATGATCCTGGCCGGTGGCGGTCCCGAGCACTTCGCAGCCGTTCCGCTCGTCAAGATTCTTGCGGGAAGCAAGTCCGATGCAGAAATCACGCGCTCAAAGAGAAGTTTGGCGATCAAGCCGTTCAGGCGTTCGTAACGATCCTTCCGTTCGCCGTCGACGACTCGCTGCGAATCGTCAAGCAGAAGGGCATTGCGCTACCATCAACCCCCAATCCCAGCCCGCAGGATGGCGAAGCCCTTGGTGGCGCGGTTTGGGCCGCCGGCCAGACTGGCCACAGCTTCAATGTCGAGGTAATGTTTGACCGAACGCTCTCGCACGGCATTCACATCCAAGTGATGAAAGATATCGACGCCAAGTACGGGGTAGCGCAGGACGCCGATCTGCACGCGGTCCTCAACCAGGCCATGCACGATCTGGCGGTAGTCTACAACTTCGACACGGCGGGGAAGCCGAAGAGCGGCACCTAGGCGCAGTGCGAATGCTGATCTATTTGAAGAGGAAACAGAAACATGCCTGATGGAGTCCAGGTCACACCTACGGCCGACGGCCCGTATATGGTCGCCGGCGAGTTCGCTTTACAATGGCCAAGCGGTCACGTCATTTCGCAGGCCGGTGAGGCCGATGAGCAAGGATACATCTACCTCTGTCGCTGCGGTCACTCGAACAACAAGCCGTTTTGCGACAACTCGCATAAGCGGGTGGGCTTCAAGTCGACTGAAGGAGATGCCACCGCGCATAAGGATTAGCGCGAGCACATGGGGGAGACGTATGTGATCGTCGGCGGCGGCGTCGCAGCAGCAAGCGCCGCCGAGTCGTTACGCGGCGACGGCTTCGGCGGCCGCATCGTCGTGCTTGGCGACGAGACAGAAGCGCCGTATGAGCGGCCGCCGCTTTCTAAGACCCTGCTGCGCGGCGAGCTCGAACCAGCGTCGGTTGTGCTGCGCGCACCTGACTTCTACGAAAAGAATCAGATCGAGCTGCTCCTCAAGACGCCCGTTCTCGAACTCGATCTTTCAAAGCGGTCCGTGCGCTGCGCCGATGGGCAGGACGTGCGCTTCGACAAGTTGCTGATCGCCACCGGAGCGAGCCCGCGCCGGCTCGGTATTCCGGGCGAACAGCTCTGCGGCGTCCACTATCTCCGCACCTTGGACGACGCGCTCGCTCTGCGCGCCAAGCTTTTGAGCCATCCCAGGATCTTGGTCGTCGGCACCGGGTTCATCGGCTGCGAGGTCGCGGCATCGGCACGACAAGTCGGTTGCGAGGTGACGCTCGCGGGGCCCTCACTGCCGATGGAGCATGCCCTTGGCAAAGAAATCGCCGCGCTCTACGCAGATCGTCATATCGCCCATGGGGTCAGCTTAAGAGTGGGCCTCACGGTCACGGAGTTTCGAGGCAGCCGAGCCGTCGAAGCGGTGAGGCTTTCCGACGGTAGCGAACTTGCCTGCGACATTGCCGTCGTCGGCGTCGGAGTTGCTCCAGCGATTGGCTGGTTAGGCTCCCACGTCGTTGTCAGTGACGGCGTCGATACCGACGAGCTCTGTCGGACCAACGTCCCCGGGATATTCGCTGCGGGCGACGTCGCCTGCTCGTGGCGGCCACGCCTAAAGCGGCGAGTTCGGCTCGAACATTTCGATAACTCTGAGTCTCAGGGTGCCGCTGCCGGGAGGGCGATGCACGGCAACACCCATCCGTATGATCCGATTCCGTTTTTTTGGTCGGACCAGTACGATGTATCGTTGCAGTGTTATGGCTTAGCCCGCGATTGGGACCGCGTGGTTCTTCGGCGCCGCGTCGGCGATGAGTCGATGATTGCATTTTATCTGAAGGACGCGTGCGTCGAGGCTGCGTGTACGCTCAACCGATCGCAGGACGCAAATGTGGTCAAGCGTCTCATCGGCCGGAGCGGGGTTAGCGACGCCGACCTGGCCGATGATGCAAAATCGTTAAAGAGCCTCATTCCGGCGTCTGAGTACGTTTGACGACCGATGCCGGCGAAGCGCTTCAAACTGGGGGATCACGTCACCTGGAACTCCGAGGCGGGGTGTGTCCGGGGTAGGATTATCGAGGTCGTGACCTCGCCCGTTGAATTCAAAGGGTACCGCGTGCACGCTAGCCCTGACGAGCCGCAATACAAGATCAAGAGCGACGTCAGCGATCACGTCGCAATGCACAAAGGATCGGCACTTCGGAAGCTTCCCCCGCTGACCGAATAGGCGAAGAGAAGCTCATTGCTCAAGCTTTTCGCATTAGTGTGCGTCGAATTGCCGCGAATTGCAAGCGATTTCGCGAGTTGCGCGAGGCCGCGGCCGATTGGTACTCTTTCTCGCGCCGCTTTGGTCGAAAGCTGAACGCACGTAACGAGTTATGCAGGTGTGGACGTTTGGTCATGGCACGGCCGGCGAGGTCGAACTGGCCGCGCTGATACGGCAGGAAGGCATTCAGGCGGTGGTCGACGTTCGAAGCGTCCCGAAGAGCCGCGCGCATCCACATGTCTGGACCGATCGAATGGCGCAGTGGGTTCCGGATCTTTCCGGCGCCAGCTATCGATGGCGTCCTGAATTGGGCGGCTTTCGCAAACGTTATGCGGAGAGCCCCAACATTGCGCTGCGGCATCCTTCATTCCGCGCATACGCGGATTACATGCAAACCGGCGCGTTTCTTTGCGCTCTCGACGCGCTTTTGGCGCTCTCGGAATCTGGCAGGACGGCAATCATGTGCTCTGAGACCGTATGGTGGCGCTGCCATCGCCGGCTGATCGCAGATGCCGCGACATTGCTTCACCGAGTTGACGTTCGGCATATCATGCATACCGGAGCAGTGACCCCGCACAGGCTGACCGAGGGAGTGCGGGTTCTCCCCGAGGGGATACTTCAGTACGATGTTCTCGCAAATGGAAGCAGCATTCATTGATCAAGTCATGCCCTCCGGCGCGCCGCGTGCGTGCGCAGGAATGATCACAATAAAACATGCCACCCGCTTTGCCGTTAAACACGTCGAATGGGGCGAACGCAGCTCAAGGCTTTGCTGGCCCGCATTCGGGGCTGGGGACAGGCGATTTCTCCGCAGCGTCGGACAACGATCCGACGGCGGTTGCTTCACTCGCCGTCATCGGCTCGACGACGACGTATGGCCTCGGGGGGCCGGTGCCGTTGGAATACCTACAACAGATCCCGTAGACGGGTGGGAGGACGCATGGTTTATTTCGACGATGCGCACAGACGAGTTCATCTGCCAGATGATCGGCGCGTGGTTATCATTTTGCGACGCCGGTACATCATCTGGCTCATCGTGGTCGTCGCCATACCGATCGGGCTCGCATGGCTGCAGCTGCTCTCATTTGGCATGCACTCGGCCTGGTCGCCGGTCGCCGGCATCACGGGCAGTGAGCCTAACGGCGCGCCACGCGGCTTTCCCGCCTGGATCCGCTGGACCCATTTTGCCAACCTGTTCTTTCTGTTCTTGCTGATGCGCAGCGGCCTCTCGATCCTCATGGATCATCCGCGGCTGTACTGGAACAACGGCTGCACGCCAAGGTCGGAATGGCTGCGTCTCACGCCGCTGACCGTTCCCAACGATCGTGTTTGGACGGCGAAGGAAGACGCGCGCTACATCTCGCCGCTTATCGCTTTGCCGGGTTACCGGCACACGATCGGCATGGCCCGGTCGTGGCATTTCATCACGGACTACGGCTTTGTTCTCACCGGTGCGGTTTACATCATCATGCTGCTGGTCAGCGGTCAGTGGCCGCGGCTTGTCCCAACGTCGTGGGCCATTCTCCCGTACGCATGGCAGACCTTCGTCCACTACGCGACCTTCCACTTTCCGCTCGAGCCGGACGGTTTCTACGCATACAATGCGCTTCAACAGCTTGCGTACTTCGCCGTCGTCTTCATCATGGCACCGCTCTCCATCCTGACCGGAATCGCAATGTCGCCAGCCGTCGACAATGCCTTCCCTTGGTATCCGCGGATCTTCGGCGGGCGCCAAGGAGGCCGGTCAATCCACTTTTTGCTACTCTGCGGATATACCGCCTTCACGATCGTGCACGTCGCACTCGTTCTCTCGACCGGAGCGCAGCGAAATTTCAATCACATCGTTCTCGGCGCCGACAACACACGTCCACTCGGGCTGATCCTGGGCTGCATCGGCGTTACCGTCGTGGTTGGATCCTGGATCGCGGCGTACGTCGTCGCCTGGCGGTATCCCCGCGCGGTTCAAGGTCTGCACAAGACACTGATCTTGCCTCTCGAACTGGGCCTGAGCGCATCGAAACGCTTCAACCCGGCAGAGCGCTATACGCGCAAGGACATCTCCCCGTACTTCTGGCCGAACGGCAAGATGCCAGATTCCGATGAATGGAATCGGCTTGCCGAAGGCGACTTCCGCGAATACCGGCTGCGCGTCAGCGGCTGCGTCGCCAATCCCGTCGATTTGAGCCTGGACGATCTGCGGGCGATGGGACACGACGAGCACATCGCGTTGCATCATTGCATCCAAGGCTGGAGCGGGATCGCACAATGGGGCGGCATCTCGATGATGCGCCTTATTGACCTCGTTAAGCCGATGCCAACCGCGCGCGCCGTTGAGTTTATTTCGTTCGGCGATGGCATTTTCGGCGGCGTCTACTACGATACGCAGCGTCTCGAAGACATCGTCAAGCCCGAGTGCCTGCTAGCCTACGAGATGAACGACGTGGCGCTTCCCAAAATTCACGGCGCGCCATTACGCCTTCGTGTCGAAAATCAGCTTGGCTTCAAGATGGTCAAATGGATCCGTGAAATCCGCTTTGTTCAAACCACCAGCTCGGTCGGCAAAGGCTATGGCGGAAAGAACGAGGATGATGAGTATTTCGACCTGTTGCCATATATTTAAAAGAAGGAATTAGTAACCGGTATATTCTTCCACCCGCACGTCGTCGCTGTGCACTCCGGCTCCAGCGAGGACCGCCTGCAACCCTTTTACCATCGCCGGCGGACCGGTAATGTAAAAGACACCGCCCTTCGTCGCGGCGGAGTATTTTGCCAACATCTGGGCGTTGATCGATCCCGTTTCGCCTCTCCAAGGCTGTTTGGAGGCTTTCACGTCAGTCATCGTTGCAACCAGGGTGTAATTGGGGTTTGCTTCCTGTAAAGCTTGCAGCTCGGCCAAGAAGGCTGCATCCTCGGGTCGGCGGTTCGAGCAAAACAACGTGATCCGGTGGGGTAGATTAAGGTGTGCCGCCTGGAAGACGATGCTGCGAAACGTGGTTACGCCAATGCCTCCGGTAAGCAACACCGCCGGACGAGAAGCATCCTCGTGCAGCGTTAGGTCACCGAATGGTCCCTCGATCTTCGCTCCGCTATCCAAGGGTTTGGATTTAAACACCCGCTTAAATGCCGTATCTCGCAGGCGGGTGGCGATCATGATCGTCTGTTCGTAGGGCGCACTCGCTACGGAAAACCCTCGCTTGTTCCCTTCGCTGTCTGTTTCCGGCGGATTCGGAAGCGTGATGTCGACGAACTGTCCGCCGGTATACGTCCAATCGGGCGGCTTCTGGAATTTTTCCGTCGCATCCACCGAACTGGACCACGATGGAACCATCCGCGCCTCTCTTCGCTGTGAGGTTGTTGACCGAATACGCATCGTAAGCGTTCTATTCGGCAGCGGTGTTCGATCTCGACGCCGGATCCGTGCCATGACTATCTCCTTCGACCCCCATCCCGAGTCTCAGTTAGTTTTGCACATTCGCCACCGGCCACAAAAGGGACCTAGGCATCAGGGCACTCGACGGGTGGGCGGCGGTAGGAAACCGGAAAAAAGTTAGTGTTTATCCGCCGAACTCGAATAGCCCGAGTGTCGTCATTACGAGGGGCGTAGACGTTCCTGAAGGTATGACTTCGATAAGCAGGGGAATTTGTATGTCGCCAACTCCGGACGCCCGGCGGGGCGTTCAGGTTCGGCCCGTGCGTACAACGCGATGGGGAGGCAGATTCTCGCGATCAAGCAAGTATCCGCGCCAGTAGCCGTAGCATTCGCTGCGAGCGGCAACCTCGTGGTTGCAAATCAAGATTCAAGGCTAGTTTCTTTCTATCAGCCAAAATCAATCTCTCCCGTTCGATCCATAACGACGGCCCAGCCGCCAGCGATGCTACTAATCGGAAGTGGTGGAAACGTCTACGTCGGAGAATCTTATCGCGTCGAAGTGTTTGCGCCAGGTGCATCGGCACCGACGCGAACGCTGGCTATTGGCGCCGATGCGATGATTTGGGGATCAAAATAAGCCCCCGGGCTGTCGTTGAAGACGGCCTTCCGCAACGACTGCAAGAAACGCGCGTAGCTATGCGATCGCAGGCGTAAACTCGTCGCGGTCAGCTATATGACTTCGCTCGCCTTCGTTACACCCAGTCGCGGAGCGTCACGGCGACAGTTTTTGTGGTTCCGTCTTTCGATACAACCTGCAGACGTAAAACCGTTCCTACAGGCCCGTCAATGGCTTTGCGGACCTGCGACAGCGTCGGCGCCTTGCCGTCAAAGCCAACGATCACGTCGCCCTTCACGATGCCCGCTTCCGCCGCCGGCGTGCCGGGGCGTACGTCAAAGACGACGATCTTTCCGCCGTTCGAAATGAGGAAGAGGCCGGCGCGCTCGTAGACGTCACGCGCTGCAAAGCTCGTGTTGGGCTGCAGCGCCATTGTCTCTTTGGCGTAATCGAAGGTGACGGTGAAGCGCTTCCAAACGCCGCCGCCAACGTTGGCCGCTACGAACGGCAGAGCGAAACCGCCCCCTTTATCCGTCGAGTAGCCCGCGACGAGGTCGTGCAACATGAACTGCGAAAAGCCCAGGCTTTCCAGTCGTCCTAGAAGACCCTTGCTCCCGCCGCCGACGCCGAACCCGTTGACGCTCTCGGCGCTGTGCGTCGAGGGAAGAACTTGCGGATGAGCTGCGACCCAAGGCGAAAACAAGTCGAGTGTGGCGTGCGATCCGGTATCGACCGCGCAATCGGATGCGATGCCGTCGATCGTACATTTGAACTGCGGTTGCGTACCGCCGAAATAAAACGACATCACCGTGGCGCCGGCAGGCGGACTCGCTCCCGGCATCTGCAGCGTAATCGTGTGACCGGCATAGTCGAACGTCGTGACGTAGCGCGCGAGAACTTCGAAGCCGATCACTCCGTCGGTCTTCTCTCCCGTAACGCCAAACAATTGCCGCACCGGAGCGACTGCAAACACCTGATTGCGCAGGAGCGCGTCGCCGATTTGCAGCGAGTCCACCGTACCGATGCTAATCGACTGCGTGGCCGCCCCCACGCCCCCCATTTGAGCCGCGCCGGCTCCCTTTGCGCCTATCTCGCTCGCCACGGCGGGATCGATAACGTTGACGCCTCCCGTGTCGAAGGCGAAGCGGTACGGCCCCTTGCCGTTGAGCATGACCTCCAAGTCGACGTGATTGTTGATGAGTTCGAATGGGACTGTCGTGGAGCTGCGACCGGCGTTCATTGAAAAATCGTGCACGCTCGAGGCGGGCCGGCTTAAGCCTGTGTTGCCAGAATCGACGATCTTCGCCGATGAGACTGCAGCGTCGGTAGAGTTGCCGGCACTAGATTGCGTTCGGCGGTAAGCCACCATATAGCCGTCGACCGATCGGTAGTCGGAGACCGTCACCGTATTGACGATCGGGCCCAAGGCGATAACGTAGCGCGACGGCAGATGACTCGCCATATCTATCCACACCTGCATCGGAAGTTGCGAGCCCTTCGGGGTAACGATCACGACGGCGTAACGGTGCCCGCCATCGCTCCTTGCGCCGCTCCACGACACCGAAGCCCCGCCGGCGCCCGGTGTAAACAGCGTCTGGTTAAATGCGTACGCCTGATCGATCTCTTGAGACCTTCCGCCGACGCTGTCGTCTACCCAAACCAATCCCGTTTGATCCTGATTCCACATCGAGGTACCGTCGTATCCGTCGGCCGATACGACCGGCGGAGTCGAGAAGCGCTCGGCAAAAAGTATGCCGCCGATGGAGCCTGTAGAGGTTCCAATACCGCTCAGTCCGTTGCTCGTCACCGTTTCTTTTATCTGCAGCGTGCCTCGGCTCCGCAAGGTGCTCGCGCCGAGAGCCTTTCGCGTCTGCTGAATTGTGCTAGCAAGATCCGAGTCGCCGTTCGAGGCTTGGGCAATCGCGGTCATGGCCCAGCAGGTCAAAGCACATACCGCGACGGTGATATATAGTTTTTGCATGGTTCCTCTGGGTGCGCGCGGACGCCGAAGGAGCGTTTACTGGTATCCAGCCTTGCGTAGTTCGGAAACGAGTACGTTTCCCGGCTCGGCGATGTGATCGTGCAGTAGCGCACATGCTTCGGCGACTCTTGCTCCTTTTATGAGCGTGAGGAGCTTACGGTGCTGGCGCTGTGATTCAGCGAAATTATTTGTGACTTCCACTTCTCGATGGATGTAACGTGCGACGTTTCTCTGCAACGTGAGGATTGCGCCTAGAAGACGAGGCCGTGCTGCCGGTTTGTACAGAATGGAATGAAAGTCGGTGTTGAAGTCGGCCCACCGGCTGCGATCCCTATCAAGCCGATCGAGTACCTGGGCAGCTTTGCGCAGATCGGCGTCGCCAATTTTAGGAATCGCAATCCTGAGCGCGCAGCATTCCAACGCGGAGCGCATGTCGTTGAGATCCTCGACTTCGGCGGCGGACAGAGCGGCAACGATTGCCCCGCGACGCGGGCGGATCTCGACGAGACCCTCTGCTTGGAGCCTGATGAATGTTTCACGAACGGGAACGTGGCTGACCCCAAAGGATCTAGCGATTTCGTCCTGACGTAGCGACTCGCCGGGGCTCAATCGCCCGCTAACGATTTCGCGGCGAAGACTGTCGAGGAGTACGTCTCCCATCGATGTGGTCGCTAACACGACGGCTCGTCTACGTGCATGCCGGATATAGTATATAATATATTATGTACGGGCGTCAAGGCTGACAAGATGTGAGGTAACATGTAGCGCCGGTGGATGTAGAGCGGAGTGCGAGGATGATTAGGAACGGTCGATCCGGATCGTGCTTGGGCGCGGGTGGTTCGCAGCAATCGCGTTCAAAGCGATAAGCGAAAGCAGGGCGGAGCGACCAAAGGAGCGTTTTATGGACGCGCTCCCTCCTCGTAGACCTCCTCGGCGGCTTTCATGACGGTGTCGTAGACGTGATCGCGCACCACCCGAAGATCGCAAGTCTATCCGCCACCCGGTTCGCGAGCTTTTCTACGAGTTTGCGAACGAATTCGGGTTCGATCATGACGGCAGATTTGGTCGGTGTCGCGGGTCGTGGCGGCTGAGGTGGAAGCGGTGACAGAAGCGGCACTTGTAGACGTGGACGACCGCATAATTCCGCAACGCCTGCTGAGTCCGGTCCCACCACCATGTAGCCGCTGGCGGTCCTTCAGGACACCGCGGTCAAGGATGCGGGGCCCGACCAGTCGACGCCGGAGACCTTGACGATGGCCTGCCACGCGGCTTCCTGGTTGGCGCGATCGTGCAAGTGTGGTTGGCGCATCGCCTCAATTGGGCCGGTGAGCTTCTTGGGCGCCGAGGCGAAGAACTGCCCCGAGACGTCCGTGCCGAACTCCGATGCCTGGAGGTAGCGACGAGCCGCGGTCTCCGGCGTCTGAGACATGCCGGGGATGAGCTTTATCAGCGGCATCAGCGACTTCATGACCGGGCCAAGGTTTCGCACCGCCTTGGTGTCGGGCGCGCTGCCAGGCGAGACGGCGTACACGGCCATGCCGGCGGGTAGCCGG
>JBAQAW010000021.1:0-3194 GCA_049285915.1 Candidatus Cybelea sp.
GGCTTAGGCGGGTAGTCGGGGGGCTTCGAAGGCAATCGCCTGTCGAAGATCTCGCCCGATCATGTACCAATCTACGTACGCAGATACCCCATAGACCTCATCCGAGGTGAACCCGCTAACGTAGTTCCAACCCTGTGGGCTAAAGACGTCTATGAAGGACCCCCGTGAGGCGCGTTGGGGTTCCAACCTGCGGCAGATTGACGCCACCTGCGAGATCGACGGCCGGCGTGCTCGAGTCCGCAAGGGGCCAGTAGTGCGTCGGGCTGTTCGAGAGAACCAAGGCATCATAGGTGTCGTAGGCACCGATCGCGAGGAAGGGCACGACCACCGAACCGCTGCCGGTTGCCGCGCTCGTCAGCGTGACGGTGATGACGAAGTGCTGGCCATCCGTATTCGAGGTGGTAATGTCGGCGACGTCGTTCGACGGAAACCCCGTCGTGAAAGTCTGGCCGCCGAGAAGGACGAGATAGGCGCTCGCAGAGTTGAAGCCCTGCGTCAGCGTCACCGTAACCGTTTTGGAAACGTCACTTGTCGAGAAGCTGACAGTCGCCGAATCCAGGACGCATTGTTTCAGAGAGACCGATCCGGCAGCATTGTAGGTCTTGATGAGCGGCGCAGTCTCGAGGCCAACGTTGCTGCCGCTTGGCGATATTTGGACAGACAGATCGCTCGAGGTGGCGATAGCGCACCCGTGAGGGAGTTAAGCGATGTAACGCCACCGCCCGGAACCGCTTGAGCAGCGCTCGCGCCGTTCGTTTGCAGGACGTTGCCCGAAGTTCCCGGAGCAAGTACGAGCCAGGAGGTCGGGCCACGGTAGAGGATGTCGCCTTCGGCGCTGCCGATTTGATCGAGCAATCCGCCTTCGCCACCGATTACACCGCCAGCGATCGTCCGAACCGTGACCACGCCCGTTTCGAGGTATGATCCATCCGTAAAGGCCGCTTGAGCGATCGTGGAGTTGACGGCCTCGACGGTGACGTTGAGCTTCCGCGAATCCGATAAAGATGAGGTCGCCCGTAGGCGTTTGCACGACGCGGCCCACGGTCATACGGGTAGAAGTGTCGCACGGAGCTAGGCCGTAGGTGACCACGTAGGATGGTGCGCCGCCGATACCCGACCCGCTAGCAAGTTGAATGTGGTAAGAACCCGGTCCATCGAAGCCCGAGGTTGCGTCCCTGAGTCGAACGTAGGTGTCCGGGAGCGTGTATTCGACGCCGTTGAGAACCGCATCGCCCGCTGCAACGGTTATATATGTTGCCATTTAGCTGCTCACCGAGAGGCCGGTTCGCACGTAGTTCCCCTGCGTGTTGACCGGGAGCTTCGAGATTTGATTGACACCGGTATTCGCGGCGTTCAGGCCCATTTTGTACACGGCTTTGTCCAAATACGGCGTCGGGGCGGTAGGCGTAAGAGTTTGCTTAATGCGCGACCTTCCGATCTCCACTCTTGCCGAGGTGATACGCATCTGCCGAATCACCGAGGCGTTATCCCACGCTTGAATCCAGACGCCAGATTTCAAGGACCGGGTCGGGAACCGCCATCTCTTTGGCGATGATAAAGAAATAAAGCCCACGGCGCGTGGGCGTAAACGTCGGCGTAAAGGCGCCCGGGAGGGATCTAAACGCAAATGAAAAACCCCACAAAATGTTATATTTTGCAAGGCTTTCGGGATGGCTCCCGGTGTTGGACTCGAACCAACGACCCGCTGATTAACAGTCAGCTGCTCTACCAACTGAGCTAACCGGGAACGGTCGGGGCGCCGGAGCGCCGGCGGACGGGGGGTTCAACGAGGGATGCTCCACTCCCCTTCGGGTATATCGGACCTCGTGCAGGAGCGTTCGAAACAGGGCCGTCCGGCGGTTGAGATACCCACCGACATAGACGACGTCACCGTCGAGGTCGACGGGCGCCGGGTGGCGCTGACCAACCTGCGCAAAGTCTACTTCCCGCGGCTGGGGCTGACGAAGGGCGACTTGCTCCGCTACTACCTGAGCATCTCCGAGGCGCTGATCCCGCACGTCGCCGGCCGGGCGATGGTGATGAAGCGCTACCCTCACGGCGTGACCGGCGACTTCTTCTACATGAAGCGCGCACCGAACCCGCGGCCCGAGTGGATCGTCACCTGTGCGGTCGAGCACCGCTCGGGCAACGTCATCGACTTTCCGATCATCAACGATCGTCCGTCGCTGATGTGGCTGATCAACCTCGGCTGCATTGACCTCAATCCGTGGTACTCGCTCTGCGACGATCCGAACTATCCCCTCTACATTCACTTCGATCTCGATCCGACTCCCGAGACTCGATTTGCGACCGTGCGCGAAGCCGCTCTGATCGTGCGCGACGTGCTGACCGGAATCGGGATGACGCCCCTCGTCAAAACGACCGGCAGCCGGGGCGTCCACGTCTACGTGGCGATCCGCAAAGAGTTCACCCAGCACGAAGTCTGGGAAGTCTCGAAGGCGATTGGCGTACAGATTGCCAAGGCGCATCCCGACGTTCTGACGGCAATCTACCGCGTCGCGGACCGGCCAAAGTCGCGCGTGCTCGTCGATTACAATCAGAACGCCTTCGGCAAAACGCTGGCCTCGATATACTCCGTGCGTCCGAATGAAGAGGCGGCCGTCTCGACCCCCGTGACGTGGGAAGAGATCGAGGCCGGCTGCGAGCTAACGGATTTCACCGTTTTCAACGTGCCCGGCCGCGTCGCGGAGATCGGCGATCTCTGGAAGCCGCTGCTGGCGAATCGCGGCCGCTTCGATCTCGGCCGCTTGGTGGGAAAGGAGCCCCATGCCGCGCTTTGAGGAGCTTGCAATCGCGCCGCCGATCGAACCGATGGAAACGCGGCAGGTCGCTAAGATTCCCGAAGGCGAGACGTGGAGCTACGAACCCAAGTGGGACGGCTTTCGCTGCATAGCGTTTCGCGATCGCAGCGACATCGAGCTTCAGTCGAAATCCGGCGAAACGCTGACGCGCTACTTTCCCGAAGTCGTCGCGGCCCTCCAAAGCGCGAAGGAGAGCCGGTTCGTCACCGACGGCGAGCTGATCGTCCCCGCCGGCGACGGTTCGGATTTCGACGCGCTGCTCCAGCGCATCCACCCGGCCGAGAGCCGGGTACGCAAGCTCGCCGCGAAAACTCCCGCAACGTACGTGCTCTTCGATCTGCTGGTAAGCGGACGCGACAGGCTCTTCGAGCG
>JBAQAW010000022.1:0-2396 GCA_049285915.1 Candidatus Cybelea sp.
TGCGGTCTTTCGCGAGAATGTCGTTGGGCCACTGGAGAACGGCAGGTATGCCGGATTCTTTCAAAGCCGCGCGCACCGCGAGCGCCACCCAAAACGGAACGAGCCAGAGCCGATCGGTACGAACGGCCGCCGGTAAGATCGCGCTGAAGAGCAGCGAGGTTCCGGCGGCCGCTTCCCAGGTACGGCCCCGGCGCCCGGCCCCCCGACTCTGATATTCGGCGACGATCGTGTGTCCGCCGAAGCTGTCGTCGCCCAGCAGCGCCGCAGCATCGGCATTCGTGCTCGTGGTACCCTCGACATACGAAATCGACGGGAAGGGGGTAGCCGCCAGCGCACCGAGGATTCGTCCGTACGGGCCGGCACTCGACTCTCGCACGCCGCGTGATTCGGCGGCCGGTCTTCTTCACCCCGAGCCGGGCGGAGTCGCGGGCCCTCTAGCCAACCACGGCGGTATGTCTATTGAACGTACGCTCATTCTGTGTAAGCCCGACGCCGTTTCGCGCGGGCTGGTCGGTGGCATCGTCTCGCGGATCGAACAACGCGGCTACGTGATCTCCGCGATGAAACTGATGCAGCTCGATGGCGAGCGCGCCCGCAAACACTATGCCGAGCACAGCTCGAAGCCGTTTTTCGCAGACCTCGTCTCCTTTATCACGAGCGGACCTCTGGTTGCGATGGCGGTCGAAGGCCAGGGCGTCGTGGAAGGCTGCCGTCAGCTGATCGGCGCCACAAATCCGCTGCAGGCGGCTCCCGGCTCCATCCGCGCGGATCTCGCGCAGACGATCGGGCGCAACCTCGTCCACGGCAGCGACAGCACCGAGAGCGCCGCGCGCGAGCTGGACATCTTCTTCGAAGATAAGGATTTCGTTTCGCGCCGCCACGATCTCGAGCGCTGGATCAAGGAATAAGGATGTCCCTGGAATCATTACGGGGCGGCGGAAATCCGACGGTCGAAGGCGTCCACGCCCGCGAGATTCTCGATTCTCGCGGCAATCCGACGATTGCGGTAACGGTCGCAACGAACTTCGGTGCCGTCGAAGAGGCGATGGTTCCGTCCGGCGCTTCGACGGGCGCGAACGAAGCCGTCGAGCTGCGCGACGGCGATCAGCACCGGTACAACGGGAGAGGGGTTCGCAATGCCGTGCGCGCCGTCAACGACGTTCTCGGGCCCGCGATCGAAGGTCTCGACGCGACCGCGCAGCGTGAAATCGACCAGCGGCTGATCGAACTCGATGCCTCCGCGAACAAATCGAATCTCGGGGCAAACGCGATCCTCGGCATCTCGCTTGCCGTCGCGCGCGCCGCCGCGGTGAGCCTTTCGCTGCCGCTCTTTCGCTATCTCGGCGGCCCGGCGGCGGCAACGCTTCCCGTTCCGATGATGAACGTGATCAACGGCGGCAAGCACGCCGAGGGCGCGCTGCAGTTTCAGGAATGCATGATCGTACCGGTCGGCGCGCCGACCGAGGCCGAAGCGGTGCGCTGCGGCTCGGAGGTATTTCACGCGATCGGGCAGATCTTGCACGAACGAGGTCTGCCGACGCTGGTTGGCGATGAAGGCGGGTACGCACCGCCGCTGGAGACGCCGCAGCAAGCGCTCGACCTGATCCTCGAAGCGATCGAACGCGCCGGGTATCGGGCGGGCGACGACGTCGCAATCGCGCTCGATCCCGCAGCAAGCGAATTCTATTCCGAGGGGAATTACTATGCGCTCTCGCGCGACACCGCGGCGAACGTCGACGAGATGATTGCACTCTACACGGATCTCTGCGACCGCTATCCAATCGTTTCGATCGAGGACGGTCTCGCCGAGAACGATTGGGCCGGCTGGGAGAAGCTTACCACCGCCCTTGGCAAGCGCGTCCAACTCGTCGGTGACGACATCTTCGTCACGAACATGAGCTTCCTCGAACGCGGGATCGCGCAAGGTGTTGCGAATGCAATTCTCATCAAGGTCAATCAGATCGGAACGCTGACCGAGACGCTCGACTGCATCGCGATGGCCCAACGTGCCGGTTACGGCATCGTCGTCTCGCATCGTTCGGGTGAAACCGAAGACACGACGATCGCCGACCTCTCCGTGGCAACGGGAGCCGGCCAGATCAAGACCGGCTCGCTCTCGCGAAGCGATCGGACGTCGAAATACAATCGGCTCATGGCGATCGAAGAGCAGCTCGGGCAGGCTGCGCGCTACCCCGGGGCCAAGGTCTTCGCACGCGGGCCTGTAGCTCAGCGGTAGAGCGGCCGGCTCATAACTGGTTGCGCGTAGGTTCGAATCCTACCAGGCCCAATACTAAATGCCGGCCTAGCCGGAACAATCCCGAGCGGCTCTACCGCGCGGCGTCGCGCCGTACAAGGATTTGACGGGGCACGGCTACAAGGCGCACTCCAGGTCCCTT
>JBAQAW010000023.1:0-5530 GCA_049285915.1 Candidatus Cybelea sp.
CGAACTGGCCCCGGGTGCCGTGATTATAAAAGTTAATCTCGCTGTTCGGGCCACCCAGCGTGCCGAGGTCGGTTGGCTGGTAGGCTTTCCAGAGCGCGGCGTGCTCGACTTTATCTCCTTTTAGGAGGGAGGTACCAGTGATCTGGCTACGGCTGTTGATCGCGGAGGCGAAGTTTGCCTTACCGCCGAGCGTGGCGAGCGATAGCATAGAATAGGTGGTGGCGTTTGCGCGTGATCCTGCGCTCGACTCCGATTGCTCAACGCGCTGGGCCGGGAGCGCGCCAGCCCCAGTTTCCGGCACGCTCGAGAGCGGTGCGGTACCGCTCCCCCCGCCGCAACCGCTAAGTAAAGCCGCCGATGCGAGTACTGGCAGAAAAAAGTGATGAGCGCCGAACTCTCGACCCAGGTTAAATGATTGGTTCATGATAGATTCCTTTACTGGTTTTGGCGCGTGAGACCGCGTTAGAGCACTGTGACTCCGGTCAAGGCAAACTATGACGCCTCACGGCGACGGCAGAAACCTACAACCACCCATACAACTTGGCGTTCGGATAAAAGTGAGGATGCTGCCGAGAGTGGCCCGAATGACATCACCGAGATGGAGGACCGGGGACGAGTACCTGACTCGCCGGACTTTGGGGCACTCCTTCGGCACTACCGGCTAGCCGCGGGACTCTCGCAAGAGGCGCTCGCTGAGCGTGCGCGGATGAGCACCCAAGGAATCAGCGCGCTCGAGCGCGGCTATCGGCGCACGCCCCAGCGCGAAACGCTCGCGCTCCTGGTCGGCGCGCTGGTACTCAACGACGAGCAACGCGGAAAGTTTGAGGCAACCGCCGCGCGTTCAGCGTTACTAGGTCGTTCCCCCGTGACCGTGGGGCCTTGGGCCGACGGCGGAACCGTAACCCTGCCTCTCGCGCTGACCAGTTTCGTCGGGCGAGAGGCCGAGCTCGGCGAGATCGACGCGCTCCTGGGCGACCATCGGATGGTTACGCTGACGGGGGCCGGCGGCGTCGGCAAGACCCAGACCGCGTTGCGCGCTGCGCTAAGGGACGCCACTGACCGTGCGGTCTGCTTCGTCGGGCTCGCGTCACTAGTTAATCCTTCGCTCGTCGTTGCGGCGATCGGGTCGGCGCTCGGCCTGCAGGAAGTGCCGAATCGCCCACTGCTCGGCACCCTGCTTGCATATTTGAAGAACAAATCGCTTCTGCTGATTCTTGACAACTGCGAGCACGTTATTACCGAGGCTGCAACGGTTGCCGGTGCCATGTTGGGCGCTTGTCCAAATGTACGTATTCTCGCCACCAGCCGCGAACCGTTGCGGGCCGGGGGTGAACATTTGTACCGGCTCCCCTCATTGAGCGTTCCGGCTTGCGAAGCGAGTCGTCGGGTGGCAGCAGCGGGCGCTGCTGAATATGGAGCCATGGTGCTCTTTACCGATCGCGCTCGCGCCGTCGATCATCGCTTCGCACTCAGCGACAAGAACGTGCCGATCGTTGCCGAGATTTGCCGACGATTGGACGGCATTCCGCTCGCGATCGAACTGGCCGCCGCACGCGTGAACCAGTTACCGCTAAAAGCACTCGCGGAGAAGCTCGACGATCGCTTCCGGATTCTCACCGGCGGCGAACGCACGGTGCTTCCCCGGCAGCAGACCCTGCGCGCGACGATCGACTGGAGCTACGACTTGCTATCTCCGCAGGAGCAGCGGGTGTTCGAGCGTCTCTCGGGCTTCGTAGGCGGCTGCGAGCTTGGAGCCGCTGTGGCGGTCTGCGGAGATAAGGAAACCACAGAAGCGGAACTATTCGACGTGCTGTCATCGCTGGTCAACAAGTCACTGCTTATAGTCGACTTCGAAGGTATGGAGCCGCGCTATCGCCTCTTGGAGTCCTTCAGAGCGTACGCGCGTGAGAAGCTTGCGGAACGAGATGAGGTGGGAATGGTGGCGCAGCGTCATGCACGCGTCTATCTCGAGATCGCCGAGCAAGTCCACGCCGCGTGGCAGACCGAGGCTGACCTCGTCTGGCGCGAGCGCGCGCGACGGGAATTAGACAATTGGCGAGCCGTCCTGGAGTGCGCGCTCGCTGCTCGCGGCGATGTCGAATTGGGCCAACGCCTAGCGGGCGAGTTGTGGGTGGTGTGGGCCGGGTTCGCGCCTGTGGAAGGGCGCCGTTGGCTCGCGCTGGCCCTTGACCTCGCCGATAAGGATACGGTAACCGAACTGCTGGCGAAGATTCATTATGCAAGCGCAGCCGTCGCCGGCACTTTGGCTGAGCCCGAAATAGAGCTCACGAGCAGCGAGAAGGCTCTCGCGCTGTACCGAGACGTCGGTGATTCGTTTGGGATCGCTCGGTCCCAGGTTAAATTGGGCAACGCTCTCAAGAACCTCGGTCGAAGTAAGGAAGCAGAGCCCATACTACTCGAGGGTTTAGCAAAACTTCGAGAGCTCGGCCCTTGTTATCACCTCGGTTACGCCCTTCGCGTCATGAGCCAGGTCAGCCTCGGTAAGGGCGATTTCGCCACCGCACGCCGTCACCTTGCTGAGGCACTCGCGATCTCTAAGGTTACCGGGGCACATCGCTTTGCCGCAGTGGCGGTTGCAACCGATTCCACCGAGGTCGAGCTTAACGCAGGCAACGCCGGCCTCGCCCTTCGACTCGCTTTGGATACACTACCAACCCTGCGCGCCTATAACGACCCCGCGCTCCTTCGTGCCCTCCCCATCGCTTCGGCCTGTTGCATCGCCATGTCTGACTATGATGGGGCGGAGTCGTACGCACGCGATGCGGTCATCTTCTCAAGCGAGCTGCATTCCGACACCCACGTCGTGCACGCTCTGCAGAAGCTCGCAGTGGTCGCGACACTGCGAGCACAACGCGATCCGGAGCGCCGAGCTGAGCCATGCGCGCGCGCCGCTCGCCTCCTCGGTTTCATCGACGAGCGTCTCGCTGCCCTTGCATCGCCACGCGATTTTCATGATCGACAGGAATACGAACGGGCGTTGGCGCTCCTATGCGGCGCGATAGGTCGCGAACAACTCACAACCCTCATGAGTGAGGGGGCGCAAATGAGCCAGGAGCAAGCGATTGACGAAGCGCTGGCAAACCGTACTTGATACAACGTAGAGTCGCCATTTTTGTGTTGGTGTGTTTCACCGCCTGCGTGAAAGCGGAGCCGCCGCTGTCGCACCCGGGCACGCTTGTGATCGCCGTCCTACAGGAGCCCGCCTCGCTCAACCCGCTGTACTTGCAAGGCGGAATCGCTCACGCGATTAGCGAGCTCAGCTATACGCATCTCACGAATTACGATTCTAACGGAAACGTCGTACCGGGCGTCGCGGTTACCGTGCCTTCGCTCGCCAACGGCGGCATCTCACCTGACGGCAAGCGCGTCGTCTACCACTTACGGCGCGACGTGTCGTGGCAAGACGGCGCTACGTTGAACTCGCGCGACGTTGTCTTCACGTATCGCGCGATCATGGGCCCCTCGAACGCCGTTCCGTCTCGCTATGGCTACGACCGCATCGCTTCCGTCGCGGCACCCAATCCATACACGGTGATCCTGAAGCTGAAAAGGCCATTTTCGCCAATCATTGAGAATTTTTTTGGTGGCGACAGCAACTATCCGATCCTACCGGCACATCTTCTCGCGCAATATGCGAGCCTCGACCACGTCGCATACAACGCGGCGCCGATTAGCTCAGGTCCCTACCGCTTCGCGCGTTGGGTTCGCGGCGATCGGTTGGAGCTGAGCGCAAATCCGCGTTACTATGCCGGGCGACCGGCAATCGCTCGAATTAGTCTGCGCTTCATACACCACCCGTCAACGACGATCAACCAGCTGCTAACCAATGAAGTCAACGCAACCTTCTCGGCCGATATTTCGACAATTGCTGCTCTGCGCGCCATTCCACACCATCGAATCGTGGTAACGCCGATTCCTAGCTTTTGTGCGTTGTCATTTAACGTCACCGACCCGATCGCGAAGAATCTCGAGGTGCGTCGGGCGTTTGCGCTCGCCATCGACCGCCACGCTTTGGTCGGAAAGGTGGCGCACGGCATCTACGACGCTAAGACTGCCATGCGCGGGTTGTTTACGTGGGCGTTCGATCGACAAGTGGGAGGTCTGCCGTACGATCCCCGGAGCGCCCAAACGCTTCTCACAAAAGATGGATGGATCATCGGTGCCGACGGCATCCGCGTCAAGAATGGGCGCCGTCTGGAGCTTCAACTCGCCGTTCGAGCCGGCTCGGACGTCGAAGCGGGGTTCGTTTCGCTAATCGTCGAGGGCGAGCGCGCTGTAGGGATCGACGTTATAGCGAAACGCTACAGTCGCGAGGAGTTCGGCGCGCCCAATGGCCCACTCGCGCAAGGCCGTTTCCAGGTCGCTCTGGTGACCTATCTGTCGACCTATGATCCCGACGCATCTTGGCTACTCTCATGCGGCGAGCGGGCCCCCAAAGGTTTTAACTTTGCCCGCTATTGCAATCCGGCCGTGGAGCACGCCCTACAAAGCGGAGTTCAAGTCTTTGGCCGAGCGGCTCGCCGACGCGCCTACGGTTTCGTTCAGCGGCAACTCCTTACCGACGTGCCGTACGATTTTCTCTGCGAGGTCAGCGAGATCGACGTTCTCCCGTCAAATCTTAAAGGGTACGAGCGACCGTTGATCTCGCCATACCACTCGATAGGGCGCTGGCGCTGGTAACGCACGACTGAAGAGCGCGCTTAAGGGCGGTTCATTTGACAGGCGAGATTGGGCGTCGGGTGGCCAATCGCAGCCGGGAGTTTCACAAAAATCAAACCCCGATCCAACCGTGGAACGTCGTCTATCTCGCGGCGGCTTCGGCCGAGGACCGCTGTACGACGCTTCGAATCCCGTTGGCGCTAATGCAAAACTGATTATTCTCCTTGCACCTTTCCAGATTCGATTGATCCTCGTCTAACGAGCCCTAACGGTCGACTTGGGAAGGCACGCTCTGAGACCGCGACCTCGATGCCACAGGAAACGATTTGCCTTTAACGGGAGCGCCGCCCGCCACACCGTTTACTACACAGAATCGGTGAAAACCGGACTGTGATTTCATTGATGTTCGTAGCCGTAAGCGCAATAAAGCCAGTACCAGCAAGGATATTTGGAGCTCGGAGGGTAGTGGCGGGGACGCTAGGAGAACCTCCTACACGCTCCCGCCAGAAACAACCTTCGACCCGGACTAGCCCGAACCAACTGCCCCTTTTTTGGGCCGCTCGCTCCGAAGCAACGACGCGCTCGAGCAGATCCGCCGCCCCCTGCAGCATGGCGGAAGGTGTTGGGATTCCACGGGCACCGTTGCGCTCGAACACCAGCGTGTAGGCGTCCGGGCGCATACCGGCGGCCACGAAGCGTTGCGCTTGCACGAGGCGATGGCGACGCAGGCGCTCCAGCGCAAACGGCGGAGGCACGACAGAGCGGCGGGACTTCTTGGTCTGTGGCTCTTTGAAGCGGAGTTGAGAGCTTGTACGTTTTGGCGTTTTGATCGTCAGGCGTTCGAGCGAAC
>JBAQAW010000024.1:0-35286 GCA_049285915.1 Candidatus Cybelea sp.
TATTGCGGGGTTAGTAGCTTTAGCCCCTGCGACCGTTATCCCGCCGTGCAGCCACAGCGCCAGCGCAATGATCCATCCGAGAGAGGCAGCGAAGAGCGTCAAATAGCGGCGCATGATAAGTCCTCCAAGGCAAGCGACCGGTCGCAGCTATCTTAGTGGATTCGCGGATGTTTCCTTTGAGGGGCTGACGCCAGCCGCCGCGGTATCGGCCTCGAGCCACGGATCGGCCATTGGAGCCCGGTTGAAGGCTTTCGGCGAGGTACCGTGGGGATTTCGCTCCAGCCAATCGATCGCCCGAACCGCAAGATACTCGAAGTCATGATACTGAACCTGACCTCGGCGGCGACGCATGATCGCGATCGCGGGCGCCACTTTCCGCCAGCAGTGCACGATTAAGCGGCCGAAAAGATCCATAAAGGTGTCTTCGGAGACGAGGCCGCGCTTGACCAGCGTGCCCATTTCGTTGAGCCAGTTGCACGCGATCATCTCCGGATGCGCGACCGGATCGACGAAGCCGAGCTGCTCGAGTTCGCGGCGGTAGGCCGGATCCTCGAGGTTCCGGGGCAGGTCCTCTTGCACGTAGGTAATCGCCGCTTGCAGCTCCGGCGCGCGAAAGTCGTGCTCGAGCGCGAGCAGCGCTTGAAGTTGGTTACCCCCCTGCACGTGGCGAAGCTGGACGAGCGCGGCGATGACGCTTCCGCCGATGACGACCAGCGTACCGAGCTGCGCCACCGCGGCCACCGCGGCCGACCAGGCACTGAGGGCTTCCAGGCTCACGGCTTGCGCATTCTTGGCGGCTCGTGGCGACCCCTAGACATCCCGTCATGCCTGCGCAGAGGCTTCGTATGCTCTCGCTCGCCTTCTCGGCCGCGATGCTCGGCATCGAAGGGTACGTCGTCCGCGTCGAGGCCGACAGCGCTCCCGGCACGCCGCTCTTCGCGATCATCGGACTCCCCGATCGCGCGCTCAACGAGGCCCGCGAGCGAGTCCGGGCGGCGATCTTCAACTCGGGCTTTGCCTATCCGGCGGGCCGGCTCTTGGTGAACCTTTCGCCGGCCGACGTTCGCAAGGTGGGGCCGGCGTTCGACTTAGCCATCGCGCTTGCGCTCATCGGGATCGACGAGCAAGTACCGCGCTGCGCCCTGCGAGAGTTCATTGCGTTGGGTGAGCTTGCCCTCGATGGAAAGCTGCAGCCCGTCAACGGAACGCTGCCGATGGTCCTGGGCGCGCGTAATGCCGGTTTTACCAAGCTGATCGTTCCGGAGTGCAACGCGGACGAAGCGGCGCTCGTCTCCGGAATCGAGCTCTTCGCGGTCGACTCGTTACGCTCGGCCGTCGCCGTCGTGCTGGGGCACGGCGCAAAATGGCGGCGGCGCACGATTCCCTTCGAGCTCGACGAAGACGAACGCGCGCACGGCGATTTTGCCGACGTGCGCGGGCAGCTCGCCGCCAAACGCGCGCTCGAAATCGCCGCGGCCGGCGGCCACAACCTGCTCTTCGTCGGCCCTCCGGGCTGCGGTAAGACGATGCTCGCGCGGCGGCTGCCCTCGATTCTCCCGCCGATGTCGGCGCACGAAGCGCTCGAGGTAACGAAGATCTACAGCGTCGCGGGATTGCTGCGCGGACGCACCGGCATCGTGCGCGCGCGCCCCTTTCGCTTTCCGCATCATACGATTACGCAGACAGCGCTCGTCGGCGGAGGCGCGCTCGTCAAGCCGGGCGAGATCTCGCTCGCGCATCACGGCGTTCTCTTTCTCGACGAACTTCCGGAGTTTACGCGAAGCGCGATCGAAGTACTTCGCCAACCGCTGGAAGAGGGCAGCGTAACCGTCGCGCGAGCCGCGGGCACGCTGAGTTATCCGGCTCGCTTTCAGCTCGTCGCCTCGATGAATCCCTGCCCGTGCGGTTACCGCGGCACGCGAACCGCAGAATGCCGCTGCGACGACGCGACGGTTGCGAAGTACGTCGGCAAGCTCTCGGGTCCGCTGCTCGATCGCATCGATCTCCAGATCGAGATCGCGCGCGTGCCGTTCGACGACATGGTTCGTTACGACGGCGCCGAGCATTCCGCGACGATCCGCCGGCGCGTCATCGCCGCCCGGGAATGCCAGCGCGAGCGTTTCTGCGAGGCTTCGCTAAACTGCAATGCCGATATTCCCGGCAATGCGATGCGGCGTTACTGCCGGCTCGACGAGTCCGCAATGCGATTGCTCGCGCACGCCAGTTCCAAGCGTCAGTTCTCGGCGAGAGCGCTCGATCGCATCGCTCGGGTCGCGCGAACGATCGCCGACCTTGCCGGAAGTGAAGCGATTGCCGCAGAGCACGTCGCCGAAGCGATCGTCTACCGAAGCCTCGAACGCTTAGGTGCGGCGGCCTAAACGGAAGGCCGCCTCGGCGCCGGCGCGCAACAATGCCGAGTGCACGTCTTTGCAATCGTGTTCGCCGCCATGGTTACGACGCTGGTCGATACGTTCGTCGGCACGTCGGGTACGCAGACGGGCGGCCCGATCGACACCTTTCCCGGCGCGGACGTTCCCTTCGGCATGGTGCAGTGGAGTCCGGATACGCCGTCGCGCAATGCCGGCGGCGGCTACGAATACACCGATCGCAAGATTACCGGCTTCAGCCTCACGCATCTCAGCGGCCCCGGCTGCAGCGTCTTCGGCGATTTCGGAATCCTGCCCGCGACCGGCGAGATTACGGCCGATCCGGCGAGCGCGGCGCAGCCGTTCTCGCACGCAAACGAAGAGAGCGCTCCCGGATGGTATGCGGTATCCTTGGGAGATCCCGCGATTCGCACCGAGCTGAGCGTAACGACGCGGACGGGAATCGGGCGCTTTACGTTTCCGGCCACCTCGCAAGCGAATCTGCTCTTCAACGCATCGTCGAATCAAGTAGGCGTCACCGGCGCACACCTGCGCATCGACGCTCCCGACGAGATATCCGGCTCGGCCTCCAGCGGTTTCTTCTGTGGAATGCCCGATCGTTACAACGTGTACTTCGTCGCGCGCTTCGACCGGCCGTTTCGCCAGTATGGTACCTGGCAAGGAGCGCGTACATCCCTGGGATCGGCCGCCTCCGACGGGCCCGAGACCGGCGGCTGGGTGACGTTCGACGCGACGAGCAACCGCAGCGTCACCGTCAAAGTCGGACTCTCCTTCGTTAGCCTCGCAGGCGCCCGCGCAAACCTCGCTGCCGAGGGCGGGAGCTGGAACGTCATTGCGGTGCGCAACCGCGCGACCGATCGATGGGGAGCGATGCTGCGCCGGATTGCGATCTCGGGCGGCGCCACCGAGGCGCAGCGCACGTTCTACACGGCCTTCTACCACACGCTGCTCCATCCCAACGTCATCAGCGACGTCACGGGCCTCTACAGCGGATTCGACGGCCGCACCCACCGCGTCCGTGCGGGGCACGATGAATACGCCAACTACTCGGACTGGGATATTTACCGCACCGAAGTTCCCTTCATTGCGTTGATCGCGCCGCAGCAGACGAGTGACATGATGCAGTCCCTCGTCGACGCCTTTAGGCAGGAAGGCTGGCTGCCCCGCTGGCCGCTCGTCAACGGTCCATCGAGCGTCATGGGCGGCGACTCGATCGATCCGGTGATCTCCGGAGCCTTTGCGTTCGGTGCGCGAGACTACGACGCGCACGCTGCGTTGAGCGCGATGGTCAAAGGCGCGACGAGCACGCAGCCGCCCCCCGCGCAAGGCTGGTACTTCGAGCGATGGGAGGTGCACGACGACTACCTGAACCGCGGCTACGTCGTCAACACGCACACGACGTCGGTATCGCCGGTTCCCAACGGTGCCTCCGAAACGCTCGAGTACGCGCTCGACGACTTTTCGATCGCGCGCCTGGCGTTCGATCTGCGCGATCGCACGACGTACGACGCGTTCATGCGCCGGTCGTCGAACTGGATGACGCTCTTCGATAGCGCGACCGGATGGATCGCCCCACGGGATGCCGACGGCGCATTCATGCAGACGGCCATGACCGAAAACGGGCAGAGCGGATTCCAGGAAGGCAACGCGGCCCAATACACCTGGATGGTGCCGCAGGACCTGCGCGACCTCGCCGCCGCGATGGGCGGCGTGCGCCCGGCAACGGCCAAGCTCGACGAGTTCTTTACTCAGCTCGATGCCGGTCAGGAGAAACCCTATGCGTGGCTAGGCAACGAACCGAGCCTCGGATCTCCGTGGGTCTATCTCTCGCTCGGCGAGCCCTGGCGGGCGCAAGAGATCGTACGGCGCGCGCTCACGACGCTCTACTCGGACACGGCCGCCGGTCTGCCCGGAAACGACGACCTCGGCACGATGAGCGCGTGGTATCTCTGGTGCGCAATCGGTCTCTACCCGCAGAACCCCGCGGTTCGGTATCTCGACGTCGGCGCACCGCTCTTCTCATCGGTTCGATTGCAGGCCCCGGACGGCCCGACGATCGAGATCCGCGCCCCGCAAGCCGCGACGGCCAATCCATACGTCGAGCAGCTTCGCGTGAACGGTCGCGCGCGCGACCAGAGCTGGATCGACCTGCCGGTCCGCGGAATCGTGCATCTCGACTACGTGCTCGGGCCTTCGCCGAATCCGCGCTGGGCCGGCTCTCCGGAGGCCGCGCCGCCGTCGTTCGTGCAATCCCGTCTCGAGCTTGCGCCATCAACCTCGGCTCAACTCGGAGCCGCGCAGACGAGCCTCGCGCTCGCTCCGGGTGCGCAGACGCCGTTGAGTTTTCAACTCTCTAACCGCGTGGGGAACCAGGCCGTCGATCTAACCTGGCAGGCATCGCTCCCCGCCGGTCTGCACTTGAATCTCTCGCGCGGCAGCGACGCCGTCGGCGCGGGAGAGACGCGGCCGGTAGCGGCGAGCCTGAGCGCGGATTCCTCGCTGCCCGAGGGCTTGTACGTCGTCCGCATCGACGCGAGCGCGAGCAATCGGGCACGGCTCGAGCATCTGGATCTCTTCGTGCGCGTTACCCGCGGTGGCGATCCAGGCTCGATCGCCTATGCGACGAACCGTTTTGGAAACGACGTCACGCCCGTCGATCTCGCGACCGGCTACGCCGGGCCCACGATTGCCGCCGGTGAAGAGCCGCGCGCGGCGCTCTTGGCGCCGGGCGGCAATCGTCTGTACGTCGCCGATGCCGGAGCAAACGCCGTCCGCGTCATCGATACTTCTTCCCGTCGCACCGTCGCCGACGTCCGCGTCGGCAACGATCCATTTGCAATCGCACTGGAACCCAATGGCAAGACGCTCTGGGTCGTCAACGGCGACGACGGAACGATCGAAGCGATCGATACCGCAGGCTTGCGCGTAACGACGACGCTGCACGTCGGCCTCGCGCCGCGCGCAATCGCCGTGCGTCCCGACGGCGCGATGCTCTACGTCAGCAACAGCGGCTCGAACACCGTCACGGCCGTTGATTTGCGGGCGCGCAGCATCGCGGGCGAGATCGCCGTGGGCGAACGGCCGTGGGGAATGGCGGTTTCCCCCGACGACCGGCGCCTCTACGTCGCCGAAAGCGCGGGCAACGACGTCATGCCGGTCGATATCTCCGGTGCGGGCAGGGCCATGGCGCCGATTCGCGTCGGCGTCAGTCCCGTGGCGATCGCGATATCTCCCGATGGAACGCTCGCGTACGTTTCGAACCACGCGAACTCGACGGTAACTCCGATCGATCTTCGCAGCGACACGGCGCACGCCGCGCTCGAGGCCGGCGGAGCCCCCGCGGGCCTCGCCTTCACGCGCGATGGACGCACCCTCGCCGTACTCTCCTCGCGCGACAATTCGGCCGCGCTGATCGACGTTGCGACGGGAAGAGTGCGGCGCACGATTCCGCTCGGCAACGGCCCGTACGGCCTCGCCGCACCGTAGCGCACCTCGCAAGGGTTTCCCTAGCGGCTACGGCTCGAGAACTTCGAACTGTGGAATCGCGTCGCCGTCAAGGAAAGCCGGGAGCTCTCCGGGTGAGAACTGCAGGCCGGCCCAGAAGTGCCCGAACTCACCGTAGCGCGCGCTGGCCTCGTCGAAGCGCATCTCGTAGATGAGCTTCTTGAAGACGAGCGGATCGTCGGCGTAGAGGTCGACGCCCCACTCGAAATCGTCGAACCCGATCGATCCGGAGATCACTTGGGTTACCCGGCCGTGATAGGACCGGCCGACCACACCGTGCTCGCTCATCATCTTCGCGCGCGCTTCGAAGCCGAGAATGTACCAATTCTGCACCTCGCCGCGCCGTTTGCTCATCGGGTAGAAGCACTGATAGCGCCGCGCAGGAATCTTCGCCCATAGGCGCGGCCCGACGTGCGGATTCTCTGCTTGTTTGCGCACGAGTTCGTCGAACCCCGCGATCCATTCCGGCGAATGCGGGGCGAGCCCGCGCCCGCCCAGCTCCGCGTGAATCTTTCCGGTCGCATCGTAGAGTCCGAGCTCGAGCACCGAGACGTACGAGCCCTGCGGCAGCAAAAATGCGCGCAGCTCCAGCTTATCTACCAGCGTCTGCGCGTAGGCGAGACCGTCGAATGTTCGCGCATAATGCGTGAGCATCAGATCGCCCTTGTGACCGACGATCTGGGTGAGCCCGACGTCCCCTTCGTCGCTGCCTTTGAGGTGATCGACGAGGTCGGCCGCGTGGCCGGCGTATTTATTACGGCGCTTCTCCGGCAGCGCGTCCCACGCACGCCGGTCGAAAGCAAACATGCGATGGAGAATCCACCAGCCTTCGAGCGATTCGGGAACGTTGGGGTCGCGCATTTGCTGGCGGTTTCGTTCGTGCTAGCGGCGCGCTAATACTTTCACGCGCTTTACTTCGGCCTCGACCTCGGCCTCGAGGCGGTCGGGATGCTCTCGATACTTTGCCCAGAGGGGCGGCGTGTGCGCGATATCGTTGAGAACGCGCGTGTAGACCGAATTGACCGGAACCGGTACGCCCGCCTCGCGTCCGGCCGCCGCTACCGCTCCGTTGAGCACGTCGACCTCGGTGCGCGGTCTCGCGCGCCGGAGATCGATGAGCAGCGAGGGCGGCTTCGTCCCGCGAGCGCCGGCGATGGTGTGTGCCAGCAGCGTTCGCGCGACCGGACTCGGCAGAGTCGCTACGCCGAAGAGCGCGCGTACGGGGTAGCGAGGCAGATCGATCGCTTCGATCCGATGAGCCGCCATCACCGCCCGAACCTCGCGAATCATCCGAATCTCGAGGGTGAAGATCTTATCGAAGTGCACGAACCGGTTCGGCAGAACGTTGAGAATGGCGCAGCTCGCATTTGCCACCACGTTGAGCGCCAGCTTGCTCCATTTGAGCGCACGCCAATCCTCGACGACTTTTACGTTCAGTCCGGTGCTCGCAAACGTCGCCGAGAGCCAGTTGTAGGCGTTGGAGCCGATCGGGGCGAGCGCGAGGCCGCCGCCGTCTTTGGCGGGGCGGGCGTTTCCGTCTCGATCGCGGTCTACCGGCGTCGTGAGCGCCGCCGCCACGACGTTATCGGCACCGAACGCCGCCGCGAGCTTCTCCTCGTTCCCGACGCCGTTTTGCGGCGAGACGAAGACGCATTTCTCCGGATAGGCAATAGCCGCGCGCAGGGTTTCGATTGCGCCGTCGGTGTCGTAGGACTTGGTCGCGACGATGGCCACGTCGGCGTCGTACGGCCGAACCGCCGAGAGGTCGCGCGGCGCGTAGGATACGTCGACTCCGACCGAACGCAGCAGATCGCCGAGGTACGTACCGACCGCACCCCGGCCGGCGATGTACACGTTCACGAAGCGGCGCCCGTCGAGCCGAAGCCTCCCTCGCCGCGCGGGCTCGGCGGGAGCTCCTCGACGACTTCAAACTCGGCGCGCGATACCGGCGCGACGATCATCTGCGCGATTCGGTCGCCGCGATTGATCAGAACCGGTTTGGTGCCGAGATTTGCGAGCACGACGCGGACCTCGCCGCGATAGTCGGCATCGATCGTTCCGGGTGAGTTGAGGCACGTGACGCCGCTTTGAATCGCAAGCCCGCTTCGCGGCCGAACCTGTGCCTCGTAGCCGGGCGGAAGAGCAATCGAGAAACCCGTCGGAACGAGTGCGCGCGCACCCGGCAGCAGCGTGAGCTGATCGCCGATCGCCGCGCAGAGGTCGGCGCCGGCGGCATGCTCGCTCATATACGCCGGTAACGGCAGGCCCTCGCCCTGCGGCAGGCGCGCTACCGCGACACGCACGCGTTCCACTATGCCGCCTTCACTACAGTTGGGCCAGCTCTTCTCGGAAGCTCTCGATATCGCGGAACGATCGATAGACGCTCGCAAAGCGAATGTACGCGACGGGATCGAGTTTTCGCAGCGCCTCCATGAGCTTCTCCCCGACCATCGCCGACGGTACCTCGCTCTCGCCGCGCGCGAAGAGCTCACGCTCTAGATCGGCGGCTACCGCCTCCATGCGACCTTCAGAGATCGGTCGCTTTTCGCACGCCTTACGCAGCCCGGCCAAAATCTTGTCACGGCTATACTGTTCGCGCCGCCCGTCCTTTTTGACGACGAAGAGCCGGGGGACTTCCATGCGTTCGTAGGTCGTAAAGCGATGCTTGCAGCGCGGATCCAGACACTCGCGGCGCCGGCGCACCACGGTTTCGTCGTCGCGCGAGTCGACGACGCGGGTCTCGCTCTTACGACAGGTCGGGCAAGTCAGTGGTAAATCTCTCCCCCACGGCATATCTTGTGGGCGAGCGTATTATACGTCACTAGTGGTGGGTTAGGGAACGCTGGAGAGCAAAAAGGGCCGCTGATTTCAGCGGCCCGGCAACGGCAGCGCGGCCAGAAACTAGCTCGCCGCGCCGATTTTGAACATCTTGGTCCCGCAAACGGGGCACTTGCCCTCGGTTGCCGGACGACCGTTCTTCATCGTGATCTGGACTGCGTCTTTGATCTCTCGCTTCGCCTTGCACTTGACGCAATAGGCTTCTGCTGCCAACTGTGCTACCTCCGTTGGGCCCGCCTATTCCGTCGGGCGCGCCCGATTCCCCCTGCATGCGTCTCTAGCACGGGCGCGCCCCCGGCGTGATGGAGCCGGCGATGCACGAGCCGATCTTCGAAAGCAGGGAGCGAATTGAGGCCGCGCGAACCGGCCGCGGCTTCGAAGCAGTCGCAAGCGGCCTGTGGTGCAGCGGCAGTCTCGACGGGCTGGCGCGTCCTTGCGTTGCGATCGTCGGCACCCGGGGGGCAACGGCCTACGGGCGCGGCGTGGCTCGAGGTTTGGCCGCCGGCCTGGGCCGCGCAGGCTGCTGCATCATCTCGGGCTTGGCGCTCGGTATCGACGCCGCGGCCCACGAAGGCGCCCTGGACGCCGGGGCGCCGACGGTCGGCGTCCTCGGGGGCGGACACCGTTGCTTCTTCCCACCCCGTAACCTGAAACTTGCCGAGCGAATGCTGGCTGCAAACGGCGCGGTGCTCTCGCCGTACCCGCCCAATGAACCGGCCCGCCCCGGTCAGTTTCTCCAGCGTAACGGCATCGTCGCCGCGCTTTGCGACGCGGTCGTGGTCGTCGAAGCGCCCGAACGCAGCGGCGCACTCAATACCGCCGGCTGGGCAGCCGGCCGGATACCGGTGCTCGCCGTTCCCGGCGACGTCGACCGCAAGCACGTGCAAGGCTGCCTCGCACTGATTCGCGACGGCGCAACGCTCGCGCGCGGGCCGGCGGACGTGCTCGAGGCCCTGGGCCGGCTAAATCTCGCCCCGGCGCTGAAAAGCACCCGCACTCCGCTCGATCCCGCAAGCACGGCCGTGCTGCAAGCGCTCGAGGAAGGGCCGGGCGGTCTCGACGCGATCGTTGCCTCTGCCCACCTCCCCGTGCACGTCGCGCTCTCGGTTCTTGCGATGCTCGAGCTCGACGGCTCGATCGAATCCCGAGGCGCCGGCACCTACGCGCGGGTTGGAGTTCTACCAAACGGCGAAGAGCATGCACGATGAATTCTCAGACGGACGCTCACGCCGCCACGATGCTCGAAGATGCGTTGCGCGCATTCGCGCTCGCAATAGACGCGGCCGTCGAGCGACGCTACCCCGGCGCCGGCGTCAAGGTCGGGTTTGAGGCCCCACGCCGTCCCGAGTTCGGGGACTTCGCAACCAACGTCGCCTTTTCGCTGGCAAAGACGGCGCGGCGCTCTCCGCAAGAGGTCGCGTCGCAGCTGGTCGCCGACGTCGCCGAGAACTCGCCCGCACTGCGCGATCTCTTTACGCAGATCGAACCGGTCGCCGGGTTCGTAAACTTGCGACTCGCTCCGCGCGTATGGCACGGCGAGCTGGCGCGAATGCTGCGCGAAAAAGAGCGCTTCGGAGAGTCTCCGAGCAACGGCGTACGCATCTCCATCGAATTCGGCAGCGCGAACCCGACCGGCCCGCTACTGGTCGTTCAGGGCCGCTCGATGTCGATCGGCGCGACGCTGGTCAACGCGATGCGATATTGCGGCTACGACGTTTTCGTCGAATGGATCATCAACGACGCGGGCGGACAGCTCGACGCGCTCGGCCGTTCGATTTACGCTCGCTACCGTCAACGCTTCGATCCGGACTTTGCCTTTCCAGAGGAGGGTTATCCCGGCTCGTATCTGCTTCCGATCGCCGAGAGTATCGCCCAACGCGACGGCGAGCGTTGGGTTGAGGCGCCCGAGCCGGAGTGGCTCCCGTACTTTGCGTCGACCGGCCGCGACCGGCTCGTCGCCGAGCACAAGGAGACGGCGCGGCGCTTCGGCGTGGAGTACGACCGCTGGCAGAGCGAGCGCGAACTGCACGACTCGGGCAAAGTACGCGAAGGCATCGATCGGCTGCGCGAGCTCGGACTGACGTACGAACGCGACGGCGCGCTTTTCTTTGCGGCAACGCAGTTCGCCGACGACAAAGACCGGGTGCTGCTGCGCAGCGACGGCCGGCCGACGTACTTCTCAATGGACGTCGCCTACCACTACCAAAAGCTCAAGGCGAGCGACCGCGTCGTCGACATCCTCGGGCCCGATCACCACGGGTACATCGAGCGCCTGCGCGGGCTCGCCGCCGCGCTGGAGTTTCCGGGCCGTCTCGAGGTGCTCATCGCGCAGCAGATCGCGCTCATGCGCGGCAGCGAGCAGGTTTCGATGAGCAAACGCGCCGGCGAGATCGTAACGCTCGACGAGATCGTCGACGAGGTCGGCCTCGACGCGGCGCGGTTCTTCTTCATCATGCCCGCCGCGGAATCGCCGCTCACCTTCGATCTCAAGCTGGCCGTCGAGAAAGATAACGAGAACCCGGTCTACTACGTGCAGTACGGCCATGCGCGCATCGCGTCGGTGCTGCGCCGGGCGTTGCCGCAGGACGTCGAGGCCGCGCCCTCCGCGGCGCTCGAACTGCTCGTGCACCCGGCCGAACTCTCGCTCATGGCGCGGCTGGCCGAGTTTCCGAGCGTCGTGGCCGGCGTCGTCGAACGCCTCGCGCCGCACCGGCTCGCGCGGTACGCGCGCGACGTCGCGACGGAGTTCCACCACTTTTACACGGAGTGCAAGATCCTCGGCGAGGATCGCGACCTGCGGCTCGCGCGGCTCGCGCTCTGCTTGGCATCGAAGAACGTTCTGGCGCGCGCGCTCTCATTAGCAGGCGTCAGCGCGCCGGACTCGATGTAGCCGCAGCGGCCCTTCGTGTCGCAAGTTCTCGCCGCGCTTTGGTTGCTCGGGCTCTACGCGGCAGCCCCGGCGGTGCGGCAAAGCTCGCAGTACGATTTCCCCGATCGGCTGCGCGACGCGCTGATCTTGGGCGTGGCGATTCCGCTCGCGCTCGGTGCAGTTGGGCTGCTCTATCCTGTGGCGTGCTTTGGAGCGTTGCTCCTCTGTATCGCGATCGCGGACATTCGCCGGCGCGAGCCACGCTTCGCGAAGCGGTCGCCGCCGGCCGGTCCGCCGTATATTCTCATTGCCGCCCTGCTCCTGGTCGCGTGGCCGCAGTTGATGCGCCCGCTGCTCGACGGCGACTCGCTCTCCTATCATCTGCCAAACGCGGCTTCGTGGGTGCAGGCCCACTCGATCTGGACGTCGGCAACGCGCTACTGGTGGTACCCGCCGGCGTCGGAACTCTTTGCAGCCGCGCTCTACGCGACGGGCGGCCCCTTCGCACTGCCGTGGTGTGGGCTCTGCGGGCTGGCACTGCTCGGCTTTCGCCTCGCATCGTGGGCGCGCGAGCTCGGCGCGTCGCCGCTGCTCGCCGATGCGCTCGCCGCGGCGACCGTTACCGCCTTCCCGCTCGCAATACAGGGGGGAACGCTGCAGAACGATGCTTGGCTCGCGGCGTTTTGGCTCGAGACGCTCTGGGCGTTGCGCGCCGGCGCGCACGATGGTGCGGCGGTGCGAACCGCCGCGCTTACGGCGCTGATCAAACCCCAGGGGTGGCTCTTTACGCTGATTGCGATGCTCGCCGGACGCGCGCGCTTTCGCGTATGGTGTGCGGCGGGAGCGGCCTTCGGCGCGTGGCTGCTGCGCGATGCGCTGCTCGCCAAGGGCGCGGCGATCTCGCCCTCGGCCGCGGCTTCATTCGCACATCCGTACGCGTCTACGATCCTCGCACACGGCGTGCCCGGGCTGTGGCTGCTCGTGAGCGTCGCCGCACGCATCTCGCCTTTTGCGCTCCTCGCACTCTGTGCGGCGGCTGCCGGCCCGCTGATCGCTCGCGGGCGGCGAGGACTCGGCTGGGCGGCACTGGCATCGGTCGCCGTATTCTTCGCGCTGCCGTTCGGCTACGAGACGGCGGTCGCGCAGCTCGCGAGCGGAGCCTCGTTGCGTTTTGCCGCGCCCGCGATCGTGCTGGGTGCCTTGCTGCTGACGCCCGGCTTTCGGCGATCGGCGACCGCTTCGACGGTGCTGCTTCTCTGCTCGACGATCTTCGGCGCATGGTACGTTCTGTCGATCTTCTGGAACGACGGATCGACGCACGTTGCGCTGCTCGCAGCGGCCATAGGCGCGGCCGTTGCCGCCGCTACGCGCGCACCCTCCTTACGCGGGCTGCGGCTGCTGGCCGCAGGCCTGGCCGTCATCTTCACGATCCACTACGCGGGCCGCCATCCGATCGACTATTACGATGACGCCTTGCGTGTCGGCGATGCGACGCCCGGTGTCTATCGTTGGATTGCGTCGGCGCGCCCCGCCCGAATCGGCGGTGCCGGCTTGCGCCTTGGCGTCGTCAACGTGCTCTCCCCCGCGACGCAGACGCGCGATCTGCCCGACGAACGGCCGTGCTCCGGCGCGCGGCGAGCCCGCGTTCTACTCGTCGCGGTCGCGCAAAATGACCTGACCCCGGCCGCAAATTCACAGCGGCTCGACGCGGCGCACGTTTGCGGACACGTCGTCTACGCCGATCCGATCGGCGTCGTCGCCGAGCCGCCAAAGCAGCCGCTGCGCTTTCCTCTGGAGATCCCCTAGTTCTTTTCGAGCTGCGCCGTGATCCACGGCGCCATGAAGTAACGCCATAGGATCTTGAGCAGCGCGGCCGCGGGAATCCCGAGAATGAGGCCGGGAATTCCAAAAAGCTCTCCACCGGCAAAGACCGCGAACATCGCACCGATCGGCGATACGCCGACCGACTGACCCATAATTTTTGGAACGAGCACGTTGTCGCTGATTCGCGCCATCCCGAACATCACGATCTGCACCCAAATTATCATCCCGACGCCCTGCGGCAGTGAGAGCGGCACCGCGATCAACTCGGCGATCAGCATGCCGATGATCGGAATGGCATAGGCGACGGCCGAGATGAGACCGATGATCAGCGAAAACTTGAACCCCAGGATAGCCGTCAGTATCGTGATGACGGCGCCGGTGATCGCGCTGACGATCACTTGGCCCGAGATGTAACTGCCGAAGACTTCGGTAACCTCCGCCGCGAGCTTGCGCGCGGTCTCGCGCCGCCGTGGCGGGAAGAGCGCGGCGAAGCCCTCGGCGATCTGCGTGTCGTTGAGCAAAAAGAATACGGAGAGTATGATCGAGGAGAAGGCGATGAAGAAGCCCGTCGCGGTATTGAGCGCGATGGCACCGAGCGAAGCGACCGCGTCGGTGACGAAGCTCGATATCTGCGCGGTGCCGATCCGTCCGATGTTGAAGCCCGGCGGCAGCTTCACTGCGGGAAGGTAGCGGTCCAGCGAATCCTGCACCGAGAGCAGCCACGTTTGAATCGTCGACGCATACGCCGGGATGTTCGCGACCAACACTTGCGTCTGGGCGATCGTCAGCGGCACCACGATCACCAAGAAGACCACCACCAGAACGAGCAGTCCGAGAAAGACGATGCCGACGGCGAGGGGCTTGGGCATCCGGTGCTCCAGGCGCGCGGAGAGCGGCTGGACGCCGAACGCGATGAACGCTCCGATGACGAAGATCGAGATCGTGCGCGGTATGTGGGCCGCGAGCCAAACGCCGCCCGCGATGACGGCTACGGCGCCCGCGATCCAGCCGATTCGCCGCCAAAGATCGGCGCTCACAGCGGCTTACACAAGAGCCGGCGTTCGGTGCGATAGCCGGCGCGCTCGTAGAGAACGCGAGCGGCCTCGTTCTCTTCGGTGACCATCAGGGCCACGTGCGGCAAACCGCGCTTTTTCGCCTCTTCTTCGGCGGCCGCGAGAAGCGCGGCTCCGACGCCGTTGCCGCGGAAGCTCGGCTCGACGGCCATGTATGCGACGAATCCTTGATCGAGCAGCGTGACCTCGTCGGGAAGCCGATCCAGCAGGAGCAGAAACCCCACGCGGCGCTCTCGCTCCTGGGCGATCAGCGTAACGTGCGACTGAGAGTCGACGAGATCGACGAGACGGTCGAAGGCGACGATCGCGGCACTCTCCGTCGCGGGCCGCAGGGCTCCGACGCTGGACATCACGCAACGGCGCCCGAGTGCGGTGACGAAATCCCGGTCCTCCGCTGCCGCAGCGCCGGAGCGCGCACCCAGCCGAACCTCGATCTTCACGAACGGCGGGATCCCGGATCGGTGATCGCTTCGCCGGATCGGCACTGCGGGCACTCCCCGGCGTCGTACGAGACGATCGGCAGATGCAACAATGCACTCGCCGGCGCGTCGAATTCCATTTCGGTGCGCGCGACGATCGCGCCGATGCCGGCGACGCTCGCGCCCGAGGCACGAACGACCTCGAGAACCTCGCGAACGGAGAGCCCGGTGGTCACGACGTCTTCGACCACCAGCGCGCGATCCGAAGCGGCCAGCGCGAAGCCGCGGCGCAGCTGCGGCACGCCGTTCTCTTTCTCGACGAAAATCGCTTTGGTTCCGAGTTGCCGCGCAACTTCGTAGGCGAGCAGTATGCCGCCGACCGCAGCTCCGACGACGATCGTCGGCCGCGCGTCGCGAAAACGCGCAGCGATCTGCGCCGCGACCGCTTCGAGAAGTTGCGGATCCTCGAGAATGCGGAACTTTTGCACGAACCGGTCGCTGTGACGACCCGAGCTCAACCGGAAGTGCCCTTCCAGCAGCGCACCGCGTCGCGCGAGCTGCGCGGGAAGATCCAGCGGCGCGCTCACGCGCGGACGCTCATTTCCTCCAGGATCGCTTTTGCCGCAGCCACCGGGTCCGCAGCTTCGACGATCGGGCGGCCGACGACGATGTAGTCGGTACCCGATGCCACAGCCTCGGCCGGCGTCGTGACGCGCTTTTGGTCGCCGTGCGCGCTGCCCACGGGGCGTATACCGGGAGTCAGTGTGAGAAAGTCCTCGCCGAAGAAGCGTTTGAGATCGCGCACCTCGTGCGCGCTGCAGACGACGCCCGCGCAGCCGGCGTCGCGCGCCAGCGCTGCGAGGCGAATCGCATTTTCGCCTGGACCGCCCTGCAGGCCCAGCTCGTTCAGATCCTCGGGCGCGATGCTGGTCAGCAGCGTAACGGCAAAGACCTGGGGCGCGCTAAGGCCGAGCTCTGCCGCTCGTTCGGCGGCGACGTCGACCGCCGTGCGCATCATCTCCGGGCCACCAAGCGCGTGAACGTTGATGATCTGAACCGTCGGGCGTACGAGTTGCGCGATCGCCGCGCCGACCGTTCGCGGGATGTCGTGCAGCTTGGCGTCGACGAACGTTCGAACGTCGCGTGCCTCGCAGTACGAAAAGATGCGCTCCGGGTAACCGCAGAGCGCTTCGAGACCCACCTTGACGATCACGTCGAGCTCGTAGAGTTGGTCGACGAGCCGCTCTGCGTCCTCGGCACTGGGCACGTCGAGGGCGACGATCAGTTGCGGGGCCATGGCTTCAACCCTCATCTCCTTCGTACTGGTCTGCGGTCGTTATTCCGACGTTCGCCTGTCCGACAATCTCGGAAATCGAGCCGAGGTTGCGCCCGGCTAAGTAGGCTTGCAGTTCGGCGGCGATGCGTTCGGGAATGCGCGGGTCGGTAAAGTTTGCGGTGCCGATCGAGATTGCCGTCGCTCCCGCCAAGAAAAACTCGAGTGCGTCGGTGAGGCTTTCGATGCCGCCTTGCCCCACAATCGGAATCTTGACGGCCTGCGCGACTTCGTAGACGGCCAGGACCGCAATCGGCCGGATCGCCGGACCGGAGAGGCCGCCGGTGACGTTACCCAATCGCGGCCGCCAGCTCTCGACGTCGATGGCCATGCCGCGCACCGTGTTGATCACCGCGAGCGCATCGGCGCCGGCGCGCTCGGCCTGACGGGCGACCGCGGTGATGTCGGTCACGTTCGGCGAGAGTTTGACGATCAGCGTCTTGTCCGTCGTCGATCGCGCGGCGGCGACGACCCGCTCCGTGAGATCCGGATCGCAGCCAAACGTCTCGCCTTCGCGCGCGACGTTCGGGCACGAAACGTTCAGCTCCACGGCATCGATCTCGTCGCGCGCCGCCAGACGCTCGCAGACGTAGGCATAGTCGTCGAGCGAGAATCCCGCCACGCTTCCGATGATTTTGCATGGCCGGCCCTTGTATTTGTGGAGTTCGCGTTCGAGGTACCAATCGAGGCCCGGATTCTGCAGCCCGATCGCGTTGAGCATTCCGGCCGGCGTATGCACGAGCCGCGGTGTGGGATTACCCAGACGCGGCAACCGCGTGACGCTCTTGAGCACGATGCCGCCGATCTTCGAGAGATCGGCAAACGGAGCAAACTCTTCGCCCGAGCCGTAACAGCCGCTTCCCATGAGGGTCGGATAGGCCAGCTCCAACTTTCCGAGTCTCGTTGCAAGGCTCGGCGTCACGTTCACCACCTTAACTCATCGGCCAAAAAGACCGGACCCTCTTTGCAGACGCGAGCGTACACGACGTCGCTGCCGCCTCGTTGCGCCGATGGAAATTTTGGAGCTTGATCGCTGTGTGCCGTTAGGGGAACGACGCACCCCCAGCAGCCGCCGACACCGCAGCCGAACGTCTCTTCCAGCGAGAGCTGCGCGCGAACCTCGAGTTCGTTGGCGATCCGTCCAACGCTGCGCAACATCGGCGACGGACCGCAGGCAAAGATTGCTTCGGGGAGCGTCGCGCGCCGCAGTGCGTCGGTCACGAAGCCCCGCTCGCCGCGCGTTCCATCATCGGTCGTCAAGATCAACTCGCAGCCCGCCGCGCCGAAACGTTCCGCCTCGACGAGCAGTTCGGCGGTGCGCGCACCGTAAAAAAGGCGTACGCGCGCTCCGCGCGCGAGCAATGCCTGCGCGCACATCCATACCGATGCGATGCCGACGCCACCCGCAACGATCGCGACATCGCGTTCGCTCCCCGTGCAATCGAAGCCATTCCCCAAGGCGCCGACGACGTCGAGGCGCGCGCCGGCCGTTAAACCCGCGAGCTCGCGCGTGCGCTTGCCTGTTGTAAAGAAGAGGATGCTCGCGTGCTTGCCCGATGCGTCGTAGACGGCGAGCGCGGTCGCCGCCGATTCACCGCTCGGCGGAATCGCCATGACGAATTGCCCGGGCCGAACGGCCGCTGCGAGCTGGGGCGCATGGAGTATTAGCAGCGTCACGCCCTGCGCAAGCTCGCATCTTTCGAGCACCGTCGTCGCGTGAACGCGGGGATGCAAGTCAAGCAGCGTCATACCAATCGTATTTTCTGCAAATTCTTAGAAAAATCTCTGAGAAAGGGTGAACGCTCTTGCGACAAAAGCCGTTATACTGTATAGAGAGCGTAGCAAGTAGAAAGGAGGGTCCGCAGATGGCAGGTCTTATCGTCTTCAAATCGTTAGCCGACGCACTCAGAGCGGGCTATCAGGTGTACGATCGGACTGCAGATGGATATCTGGTCAGGACTCGCACGGCGGCCGGATGGGCCATGGCCTTGGTCTCCTGCAAGTAACATCGTTTTCATCTTTAACAAGAAGAATGCCGCCGGTAACCTACCGGCGGCATTTTCAATTCTCTTCTCGGCTTCTTGGAGGCTCAGGCGCGATAGTCCGGCGGCGACGCGGGCTTCTCGATCTCGGGAATCGGACCCGGCCGCCAGCCGCCATAGGCCGGTCCGGGCGGCATCGCCCCTTCAGTTCCGTTCTCGGGCGGCGCACCCGTAGGCGTAAAGGTCGCGCGGTACTGTGGGCGCCCCGGAGGGACGGAGATGCTCGCACCACTCAGGACTGCGCTGACGATCTGCGCCACTCCCACGAAGAGCGGGATCAGGCCACCGAGGAGCCAGGGACCCGGCACGACGACTCCGTGGTGATACCCGATAAAGCCGAGGCCGATCAGCAGGGCGAAGCCGATGAAGGCCACCTGGATACCCTTACGCATCTGTTGCTGGGCGACGACCTTCGTCTGGTACTCGTATTGCTCCATCGAAGGCCCAGTTGGGCCGGAGGGAACCCACCCTCGCTTCATCGCCCGGCGCATCTCGCGTGAGTCCGGGGGCGGCATGAAGCCTCGCCGCATCATCTCCATTCGTTCCTGGTGCGCCAGGACTCGGGAGACGAGCCAGACCGCACAGGGGAAGCCGAAGACCACGACGATGGCGATCGCCGGGACAAAGTTATCATCCATCGTTAGAGCCCCCCATTCAGCCTTGGGCCCCAGCCGTCAAAGGTGGGCCGCAGCGACTGAGCGGAGTTCCGCTCGGCGGTCTCCAGGGCTGACCCCCGGCGCTCGGCCGAGGCGCCGCCGGGAAGGGTCTTGTTCAAGATGGTGATCATTATCGGGTCGAAACCTCCATGACTGATGCTGTCCTAGTTACGTCCCAGGGCGCTCCATGTTTCGCGCGCCCCGCAGCCTTGCGAGCGGCTTCGTCTCGAAACAATGGCCGCCTCACGCGCGTACCACTGGCGTGTCGGCACTTTTGGCAGAGCCACCCGCGGTGCGGCCGATCCGAATGAAGGCGATTCCCGAAGACGGCGAGCTGGTCGAGTTGACGCTGCGGGGAAATCCCGAAGCATTTGCGACGCTCGTCGAGCGATACGACCGTGCGGTCTATCATCTTTCGTACCGCATGCTGCACCACGTCGAGGATGCTCGCGACGTTACGCAAGAGGCATTTTTCAAGGCTTTTCGCAGCCTGCGAACGTTCAAACCCGGTGCGAAGTTCTCGACGTGGATCTTTGCGATCGCGTATCACGCGTGCTGCGACCGGCTCAGCCGGCGCAAGCACGATTCGAGCGACGAACTGCCCGACCGCGCCGACCCCTCACAGGGTCCCGAGCAGCAGGCGATCGCCGCCGACGATGCGGGCCGGCTGCGCCGGGCGATCGACGCGCTGCCCGAAAAGTATCGCACGGTCATCACCCTTTTTCATCTGCAGGGCCAGCAGTACGAAGAGATCGCCAACGTGTTGGGTCTGCCGATGGGTACAGTAAAAACGCATCTGTTTCGGGCCAAGGAGCAGCTGCGCAGGCTTTTGGAAGGTATGGAGGTAACGGAATCATGAGTATGGACGAACGCTCGCTCGATGCGCTGGATCGGGCCCTTTTCGCGCTCCCGCTGGAGGAGCCGCCGGCCGATTTGCGCTCGTCGATTCTGCTTTCTACCGCCTACCGGCCGGTGTCGCCGTTTTCGTTTTGGGAGATCGCCGTGGCCGGCGCGCTGGGCGCCGTTGCGGTTTGGCTGGTTGCATTGCTTATCATGGGGGGCGGATCGCTCTTCACGCACACCGTCCATACGATCGTCGCCGGCCTCGCCGGAGCGATTTCAAACGTCGCGACGTGGGAATGGCTCGTCGCCGGCAGCGCGACGGCCGTTTGGCTCTCTCTTTTCACCTTTTCCCAACCCGTTGTTGCAGCCTCTCACAGGTCCGCGCGAGAGAACATACGATAATGTATCTCCATGGAGAATCGCGTAGCGCCGGAACGGCGTCCGTATAGGATCCTCGTCGTAGAGGACGACGCGGCGATCAGCCGCGTCCTGCAGCTCGAATTAGAGCACGAACGGTACGAGGTCGACGTCGCTCGCGACGGCCTCGCCGGCCTGGAGAAAGCCCTCAAAGAACCGGACTTAGTCATCCTCGATCTCATGCTTCCGCGTATGGACGGCATCGAGGTCTGCAAACGGATTCGCGCCAAGAGCCGGGTTCCGATCATCATGCTGACCGCTCGCGATCGCGTTCCCGACCGCGTCGCCGGGCTGGACGTCGGGGCCGACGATTACGTCATCAAACCGTTCTCGACCGAGGAGCTGCTGGCGCGCGTGCGCGCCCGGCTGCGCGAGCGGACGCCCCAAGGCAACGTCATCGAGTACCGCGACGTCGTTATGGACCGCGACCGCCACGAAGTCCACCGCGGCGGAAAACCGATCGCGCTGACCGCCAAGGAGTACGCGCTGCTCGAGTACCTGCTTCTCCACCGCAACAAGGTCCACACGCGCGACGAGCTCTTCAACGGCGTCTGGGGGAGCGACTTTCTCGGCGACTCGAACCTCATCGACGTCTACATCCGCTACCTGCGCGGAAAGATCGACGACGGATTCGACGATAAGCTCATCACGACGGTCCGAGGTGTGGGATATACCATTAAGGATTAGGTCGCTCCGGTTGCTGCAAGGCTTCGAGGCGACGGATATGGGCGATTCGAAGCCGCTCGTCGCTCCGCATCCATGCTCCGCTCCTGCTGCTGCACTTTTTCGAGAAAACAAAGTTTTGAAGCAGCCATCCGTGGCTGGCTCGAAAAAGTTGCAGCCTTCTCATCGCCCATATCCGCCGCCTCGAAGCCTCTCACAACCGTTTCGATTCCCTTTGCACGCGTCACTTGAAGGCGCTCCATGTCCCTGAAGTGGCGGATTGCGCTGGGATATTCGGTGCTGCTCATCGTCGCGCTGAGCGTGATGAGCGTCATCACGATTCTGCGGTTTCAGCAGATACTCTACGATCAAGCCGAAGCGACGGTTAACGCGACGATGCGCGCGATCGTCGCCTTCGCGCAGCAGTCGACGACGCCGTTTTCCATTGAGGATCCGTCCCACGGGACGCTGCAGTTCCTCTTCAACAGCAACAATCTGGCGACGTGGAACTCGGAGAATAGCTTCGTTCAGGTCGACTCCCTCAACGGTTATCCCCTGGCGAAGACGGGCAACCTCGGTGCGCTCACGATCCCGGCGAATCGCGCGCTGACCGCTACGCACGACCGGGCGTTCCGTCAGATCGCGCTGGGGAACCGCCCATTCCTCGTCGAGGATCGTTACCTGCGCGAAGGTGCCGGCGCCGCGATCGTGCACGTCGCGGAGCCGCTCGATACGCTGGAACGCACGTTCAAGAGTGCGCGCGAGGCGATCGCCATCGTCTTGGGAGCGACCGCGCTTGCGGTCGTCATTTTTTCGATCGTGCTCGCCTCGCAAGCCACCACGCCGATCAACCAGTTGTCGCGCGAGATGCGCGAGATCAGCTCCGATCGCCTCGCGCTTGCGGCGGGTTCGGGGGCCTTTGCCGAAAGCGGCCGGCTCTATTTACGGCGCGGTGACGAGATCGGGAGGCTCGCGCAGAGTTTCAACGACCTGCTTTCGCGTCTCGGGGAAGCCTTTGCGCGGGAGCGCCAGTTCATCTCCGACGCATCGCACGAGCTAAAGACGCCGTTGACGTCGATCAACGCCAATGGCCAGATGCTCTTGCGCTGGGCCGATCAGGACCAAATGATCCGCCGCGAAAGCCTCGAGACGATCGTGCGCGAGAGCGCAGACCTCGCCGGCATGGTCAACGGCATGCTCACGCTGGCCAAGGCCGATCGCGGAGACGAGATTCCCAAAGAGCCGCTCTCGCTCGCGCAGATTGCGAGCGAGGTCACGCAGAACGCCGCGCAGCGAGCGGCCGAAAAAGAGATCGACCTGCACTTCGCGCACAGCGCCACGCCCACGGTCTACGGCGACCCGAACCTGCTGCGCCAGATGATCGGGAACCTGGTCGACAATGCGTTGAAGTTCAGCGAGCAGGGACGGGTCGACGTGCGAGTCGGCAGCAACGGGGCCTCGGCATGGCTCGAGGTCGCCGATACCGGCCCCGGCATTCCCGAGGAAGACCTGGCGAATGTCTTTGCGCGTTTTTATCGCGCCGACAAGGCCCGTTCCCGAGAAGTGCCGGGGACCGGGCTCGGTTTGGCGATCGTCCGGTCGATCGCCCGAGTCCACGGCGGCGAGGCAACCGCGGGCAAAGCGCCCGGCGGAGGAGCCCTCTTTCGCATCGTTTTACCTCGCGTCGGGCTTCCGTTCACCGGGCTTTCATGATGGAACCGAGCCGCTGCCGATACAATAGCACCGTGCGCAAAGGATGGCAGCGGGAAGCGGTCTTGACGCTTCTTGCGGCGCTGTGTTGCCTGGGATTCGCGGCTCCGGCGCGGGCCGACGAGCAGTTTGACGTTGGCCCCTCCCCGGTGCTCAACGTCCACGTCAACCGAGGCAAGCTCACCATCCAGACGTGGGATCGCCAGTCGGTCCTCATTGCCGCCGATAGTTCCGTCGACGTCCGCCACCTGGCCGCGTCCGAAGTCGACCCCGGCATCCCCAAGCAGATGCAGATATCCTGGCAGCGCATCCAAACCGAGCATGGGCCGGTGACGCTCGACCCGGAGACCTTCGTCCTTCCGGACCTTCCGGGGAGCCAGCACGATGCCGTGGTCGTCCGCGGCAACGGTAAGGTCACCATTACGATTCCGCGCAGCACCGCAATGGTGATCGCTCACATGCACACCGGCTACCTGACCATGGAAAACTACCACGGCGTCTTCGTCGCGCAGGTGCGCTCGGCCGGCATCTCGCTCAACCGCGTCGACGGCACCGGTTTCGTCGAATCGCTTCGCGGCCGGATCGACGCCTTCGGCTCTACCTTCGACCGGCTTCGCGTACGCTCGGCGGTCGGGGACATGCTCTTTACGGGCTGCACCTCGCATCAGATTCAAGCGAGCAGCACCTACGGATCGATCGTCTATGACAACGGACACTTCGAGCCGGGGCTCGCACGTTTCGAGTCGGAGCACGGCAACGTCGCGCTCGGCGTTCAAGGCGGCGCGCAGATCGGCGCCTTCAGCGGCTCCGGCCACGTCGTCTCCAACTTCAACGATCAAGCCGACGTCCGCGGCGATCCCACGACCAAACAAGCCACGGTTCACGGCGGCGGCCCCGTCGTAACCGCAAGCTCGAAGAACGGCTCGGTCTATTTATACAGCGGCTCGATGGACGATCAGCCTCGCGTCAAAGCTGAGTTAAGCGGCAGCGTCCGCTTGCCGGTGCGGCAGCAGCAGCAGCAACCGCCGCCGCCGAGACCCCCGCTCTAGCCGCAGACGGCAGAGACCGCCGTCTCGAGATCCAACTCCAGCCCATCGTAGGCGGCGATTACTCGCAGGCCGAGTTCGTCTTCGAGCTGCGATGCGAGCTTTGGCGGATTCGCCTCGAGCATCTTGGTTCCAAAGTGTCCGAGGACGGCGAGCCGCGGCCGGATCTCGGCGACGAGACGGCGCGCGTCGTGCCACGTCAAGTGGTCGACGTCCATCCCATCGGCGAAGCGTAAGACGTTGACGACGAGAACGTCGGGCCGGCGCGCTGCGTAGTCTGCCGCGAGGCTTTCGAAGTACCGTCCGCAGGGAAGATACGCGACGCGCAGAGAGCCGTGGACGAAGTGCATTCCAAACGTGTCTACCGCATGCACGTGGCGCAGCGAGGTAAAGACGTCGACCTCGCCGACGCGATACGGGCCGCTGCTGGGCTCCAGCCGCTCGATGCGCTCGACGTAGCGCGCGGCGTACGGCAGCACGACCGGTTCGCGGTCGATTGCGTCGGCCGGCGCGAGCAGCGCGCCGCGCCGGCGAAATCCGCCCGAGGTCATCGCCTCGATCAGCGCGTTGACGTCGCCGGAGTGATCGAGGTGCTTGTGAGAGAGCGCGATGGCATCGAGCTCGCGTGGATTGCACGGCGGCACGTGCGAAAGCGCGCGCACGAGCGCTCCCGGGCCGGGATCGACGTGGATCTGCGTCGGGCCGAAACGCATCCACATTCCGCCCGAGGCGCGCAGCTGGCGGGCTACCACGAAGCGCGCACCGCCGGTGCCGAGAAAGAGAATCGAGGAAGCCAAGACCCGGTGCTATTCGCTATGCGAGGACGGGAAGCTGCTGGAAGGTTCCGTTAAGCACCGAAGCCGACGGCCGGCCGAGCCAGCGCTCGAGGACCGTGGCGTAAACGCTGCGGAAGTCGACCGAGTATCGCACGTTGCCCATATTCGTGGCACTCAAGTCCGGCAGCGCTCCGTACAAGCCGCCGCGCACGCCGCCGCCGATGAGGAAGAGCGGCGAGGCCTCGCCGTGATCGGTCCCGCGGCTGCCGTTCTCCTCGATCCGGCGCCCGAACTCGCTGAAGGTGAGGGTGAGCACGCGGCGTTCGTTATCGTGCGCCGCCAAATCGTCGTAGAACGCGCCGATGGCGTTCGAGAACTGCAGCAGCAGCTGGTTCTGCGTTTTCTGCTGGTTGACGTGCGTATCGAACGAGCCGTGTTCGACGTAGATCACTTTGGTGCCGAGATTGCTGCCGACGATCTGGGCGGCCAAAGCCAGACTGCGGCCGATCCCCGTGCTCGGATAGGCCGCCTTGCTTTTGTACCCGGCGATGAGCTTGGGCAGTTCTTCGGAGCTGCGCTGCGCGTCGGCCTCGATCTCCATCACGTGCGCCAAGTACGGTGACGCAAACGGGAGCCGCTGGTCGTGCGCTTGGCGCGAGAAGGCATCGCGCGCCACGGCGTTGCCGTCGGCGATCATCGAGTATTGATTGAGCCCCGGAACCGCGGGGATATCCGTGCGGTCGGAGACCAGCACCTCCGGCAGCACCTTCGAAACCGCGACGCCCTTAAAGAGATTCTCGCGAGCGAGCCCGGCCTCGTCGAAGTACCGGCCGAGCCACCCGGTATGCTGGTAGCTCTGCGGTGAAGCCGTCTGCCAAATCTCGGTCGAGCGGAAGTGCGAGTGATCCGGGTTCGGATAGCCGACGCCCTGGACGATCGCGACCGAGCCTTTATCGTAGAGCGCCTTGAGCGAGCGCATCCCCGGGTTAAGACCCACGTTCTTGTCGATCGCGAGCACGCTGCTGCGGTCGATTGCCAACCCCTGGCGCAGCTGGTAGTAGCGATCGTCGCCGTGGGGCACGACGCAGTTGAGGCCGTCGTTGCCGCCGTAAAGATTGATCAAGACCAGGCAGCGCCCCTGGGAGCCCGGCAATCCGGGAAGCGGCGTCTGCGCGAGCGCGCGCGCAAAGACGTGCTCGGGATTCGCGACGACCGCGAGCCCTGAAACGGCGGCGAGCAAAAAGTTACGGCGTTGCATTTCGAACCTGTCGATCCATCGTCAATTCAGCTGGAATCCCGGCGTCGCCATCGCGAGATAGACCGCGCCGCTCACGCGTTGATCGTAGTTTTCAGCCGAGAGCGAGGCGAGCGCCGCGCTTCCGCGTCCCCCTAAGTAATTCTCGAGCTCGACCAAGGACGCCGGCGCGAGATCGTTCTGCAGTAAGTTCTGCGAAAGCTGCTCCGCGGCCGATGTGGGCGCGACCGGTAACCCGCGAAGCCACGACGACGAGGCGAGCGTCTGCGAGCCTAAGAGCCGGGTGAGGAAGTTCTGACGCGCGATCATTGTGCCGCTCGTCAGCCAGTTCTGGCCTCCGGGCCAGCCGGCGACCGTCGGCGGAAAGAAGAGACGCTGGCCCATCTGCTGGAGCGCCGAGAGCGCGCTGTAGTCGAGCTGAGTCAGTCCTAGCGTCTTGTAGGCGCCGATCACGAACTCGACCGGGCTCTTCACCAGCGCGCGATAGGCTCGCGGGCTGTAAAAAACCTCGCTGTGCAAGATCGTACCGACGACCGGCGCCAGCTCGAAATCGTGCTTGCGCAGCAGCACCGCGACCGCATCGACCAGCTCGGGCTCCGGATCGTTGTAGACGAACCAATTGAGAAGGCTTGCGGCAAAGAACTTCGCGCACTGCGGCTGAGAAAAAATGATGTTGACGATATCGTCGCCCGTGAAGTTGCCGGTCTGCCCGAGAAACCGCTTGCGGCCGGCGTCGTGCAGCGCGGGATTGAAGCTAACGCGGTCGGTGCGCCGGTTTACCTGCCATCCCGTCCAGGCTCGCGCGGATTCGCGGACGTCTTCCTCGGTGTAATTGTCGACGCCCAGCGTAAAAAGTTCCATCAGTTCGCGCGCGTAGTTCTCGTTGGGATGCGCGACGACGTTGGCGGCCCCGTTGAGGTAGATCAGCATCGCCGCGTCCTTGGAGACCGCTCGCGTCAGCTCGCGGAGATTGCCGAGTGCGTACTGGCGGAAGAGCGCATTTTGGTTGTACGTGATCCACGGAAAGCGCGGCGTAGCCCGCGAGGTGAAATGGCCGTGGAAGTAGAGCGTCATCTTCTCCTGCAGCGGAGAGGGCGTCGTCAGCATCCGATTGAGCCACCACGACTGCAGCGTGAAGACGACCGCGCGCCGCTCGAGGCGCCCCGAGTTGACGAGCTCGGGCGGGGGCGCAACCGAACTCGCCGGCGTCAGCGCGAGCAGCGATGAAACCGCCTGCGTCGCAGTCATCGCCGCGACCCGCCCGACGTCGGTGGGCCTCCCGCCAAAGCCGGCCCGGCGAAGCAAATGTGCAGCCGCGCGCTCCCCCAGCCCTCCGGCGTGGGGCGAGAGCGCGTTGGAGCCGTCGAATTGGCCGGCCGGCCGCACGATGCCGCCGACGTCAACCTTGGTCTGCGCCGCCATTGCCCGGGATAGTTCCGCGCGCCGCAGACGGCTGCCCGCGCCCGAATGCGACGTCTAACCGGGCTCTAAGCGGGAGGGCGCCGAATGGCGGCGCGATGACCGAGACTCAGGCAAACGCGCAACGGATGGAGCGCCTCGTCGCCGAGCTGCGCGGGCGTTTGGTCGCCGTGCGCAGCGGCGGCGGAGCGGAGGCGGTCGAGAAGCACCGGCGCCGCAACAAGCTGACCGCACGGGAGCGGGTCGAACGCTTAATCGATCCCGGCTCCGATTTTCTCGAGTTCTCGGCGCTCGCGGCGACCGATATGTACGACAACGGCTCGCCGTCCGCCGGCATTCTTACCGGAATCGGCGTCGTCGAAGGCCAGCAATGCATCGTCATTGCCAACGACGCCACGGTCAAAGGCGGCACCTACTACCCGATGACCGTCAAAAAGCACCTGCGCGCGCAAGAGATCGCCGAGCAGAATCACTTGCCGTGCATCTATCTGGTCGACTCGGGCGGCGCGTTCTTACCGCTTCAGGCCGACGTCTTCCCGGATCGCGATCACTTCGGCCGCATCTTTTACAATCAAGCGCGCATGTCGAGTAAGCGCATCGCGCAGATTGCGGCCGTGATGGGTTCCTGCACGGCAGGCGGGGCGTACGTCCCGGCGATGAGCGATGAAACGGTGATCGTCAAGGGTCAAGGCACGATCTTTTGGGTGGACCGCCGCTGGTGAAGGCCGCTACCGGCGAGATCGTCACGGCCGAGGATCTCGGGGGCGCCGACGTCCACACGCGAATCTCCGGTGTTGCCGATCACTTCGCCAACGACGATCCTCACGCGCTCGCGCTCGTCCGCCAGATCGTGCGCAACCTTCATCTGGAGCTGCCGCAACAGTGGGATCGAACGGATCCCGCGCCCCCGAAGCTCGATCCGCGGGAGATCTACGGCATCATTCCGGCCGACAGCCGCACCGGTTACGACGTCCGTGAGGTAATACTGCGCCTCGTCGACGGCTCGGAGTTCCACGAGTTCAAGCCGCGCTACGGCACGACGCTCGTCTGCGGATTTGCCCGCATGGAAGGGCATCCGATCGGCATCCTCGCGAACAACGGAATCCTCTTCAGCGAGAGCGCACTGAAAGGCACGCATTTCATCGAGCTCTGCACGCAGCGCGGAACGCCGCTGCTCTTCCTGCAGAACATCACGGGGTTCATGGTCGGCCGCGAGTACGAGAACCGCGGCATCGCCAAGGACGGAGCGAAGCTCGTGATGGCGGTCGCCTGTGCGGAGGTCCCGAAATTTACCGTCGTGATCGGTGGAAGCTTCGGCGCCGGAAACTACGGAATGTGCGGGCGCGCCTACGCGCCGCGCCAGCTCTGGATGTGGCCCAACGCGCGCATCAGCGTTATGGGCGGGCCTCAGGCCGCGAGCGTCTTATCGACGGTCAAGGGCGAGATGACGCCCGACGAAAAGACGGCCTTCGAAGCGCCGATCCTCGAAAAGTACGAACGCGAAGGTAATCCATATTACTCGACCGCGCGCCTGTGGGACGACGGGATCATCGATCCGCTCGATACGCGGCGCGTCATCGCCATCGGTCTCGATGCCGCGGCACATGCGCCGCAGCCGCGCACGCAGTTCGGCGTATTCCGAATGTAGTTGCTATTTGCCGACGGCGACCGCGCTAGGAGATTTCACGCCGTCCGTTATCTTGCGCACCAAGTGAGATCCGTCGGGAGTAAAGACCAAGATCGCGTGCTCGTTCGTCCAACTGCTCTCGACGTAGAGATAGCCTTTGGCGTCTACCGTCAGCGAACGTACGCCTTTTATGCCCTTCGTGATCTTCCGCACGGGCGACGTTCCCGACGACGCGTAGACCGAGATCCAACCAGGTTTCACGACCCCCGGTCGCAGCGAAGGGTTGTTGGCGACGAAGAGCAAGCCGCCGTGCCCCACTGCCAGCGCATCGGGCGTCTCGATGCCCTTTTTCAAAACGCGCTGCGGTTTCGCGCCTCCAGGCGCGTACTCGGAGACCGAGCCGCTGCCTTTCTCGGCATAGCAGCCGGGGCAGTTCGCCGCAAAGAGGTCGCCCGATTTGTCGAACGAGAGCGCGACGGGCGTTCGAATGCCGTCGGTTATCCGGCGGAACGGGTCGTTCTGTCCGGGTGCATACACGGCGATCGATCCGTGGCTCTTGACGCTGGCAAGATAGAGATTTCCCGATCGATCGAAGGCTAGGGCCTCGCCGTCGGTGGCGTCCTTGCCGCCGAAGGAGCGCAGTCGTTTGGTGCGCCGGGCTGCAAATTCGGCGATGCCGACGGGCAACGCCGCGAAAACGTTTCCAGACTTATCGAAAGCCAGCGCCTGCGCCGCATCGACGTAGATCGTCAAAAGAACGCTCTTGCCGCCGGGAGTATACGCGGTAATCGTTCCGCTGTCGGGGTTACCGTCGGTCGTATAGACGTCGCCCCACGGGTCGACCGCCATCGCGTACACGCCCCAGCTCCGAGCGATTTCCCGCAGCGGCTTTGAGCCGTGCAGCGGGTAGACCACGAAGGTCGACCCGCTGCCATACGAATTGCCTAGATAGAGGTAGGCCTTACTCTGATTTCCAGCACGCGTGCCGGTCATTTCGGCCGGAGAGGAAAGCCGCGAAGCGCCCGGAAGCGCCGCAGCGCATCCCGCCAAAACAGTCGAAACTAAGAATGCCGCCAGGCGGCGCGGGCTGCACACCGGCTACGGTTTGAGGGCGTTCATCGGAATCGAGGTGGGCAGCCTCACGCTGCCGAGACCCTCGGGCGGTGCGCGCACGATTTGGTGCAGCATGTCGTTCCACGCGAGCGTAAGGATCGGCAGCAGCGTGATCAAGCGGTGAATCCCGCCGGGCTGCGAGTAGAACGAGACGTCGAGCCCGGCGGCATGTAAGTAGGCGGCCGTCGACGACGGGTACTGCGTCGGTATGCTCTCGTCGGCACTTCCCGTCAGCACGTAAAACGGAACCGTTCGCAACATCGCGAGGACGGGCTGCGCGTCGGAGCCGAGCAGCGAGCCGGCGATGCACATCACCGCCGACCAGTCGTTGGGATGCACCGGCGCCACTTCGAAGACGGAGAAGCCGCCCATCGAGTAGCCCGCGAGATACCTCTTTCGCGGGTCGATCGAGAAGGCTTGGATGGCGGCATCGAATGCATCGTAAACGTCGGAGACGGAGCCGCGGAAATCGTAATGTCCGCGACCCCATGGCGCGACGACGATCGTATTGGTCTTCGCCGCGAGAAGTGCCATGTACGCAGGGGCGAGCAGCTGCGTCTCGGATTGCGGATGGCCGTGGAGCAGCACGACGAGCGCCGCCGGGAGATTGGGTTGATAGCCCGGTGGAACATAGACCGCGACGGGCTGCATCGTTCCGTCCTTCGAAGAGCGCACGAACGTCTCACCCAGACCGCGAATCGAGGCCATCGGCTGGAACGAAGAATCGAGCAGCTGCTTTACGAGGCTGAGATCGAGTTCGGCCGTCCGGCTCACCGTCCGCGCCCATTCGCTTTGCGTGTATCCCTCGGGCACGCTCGTGCCGGCGAGCAGGTCGGCATCGTCGAGCAGGCGCTGATAGTAGTCGAAGGTCGTGTCGCGTCCAACGACCGGCGCGATCGCATCGAGATGCGCAAAGTAGACGGCAGCGGTAACTTGCAGCGAGTTCCTCAAATCGCCGTCGCCCGCACTTGCGCCGAGCAGCAGTATCAGTGCAGCTAAGCTAAATACCCGCGTACCACTCGTAGCCTTGATCCTCCCAGTAACCACCCTGGCCGCCCGCGATCCTCGCGAACGTTCCGACGACTTCGATTCGCGCAATCCACTTCGCGCTCTTGTATCCGAGTTGGGTCGGGACGCGAAGGCGCACGGGAGCACCGTGGTCGGGGTCCAGCGGCGCATCGTTGAGCCGGAGCGCCAGCAGCGCCTGCGGATGGCGCGCCTGATGGAGATCCAGGCTTTCGTAGAACAGGTTGCCTTGCCCGTCGTTATCCATGCAGCGGAAGACGACGTACCGCGCGCCGCCGCGTGGCGTGACGGCTTCGAGCAGCGCCCCAAGCGGGACGCCCTCCCACTTGCCGATCGCGCTCCAGCCTTCCACGCAGTCGTGGCGCGTGATCTGCGTCTGCTGCGGCATCCGCCCGAGCTGCGCGAGCGTGAAAGCTTGCGGGTGTTCGACCGCTCCGTCGACGATCAAACGGTACGAGCTGAAGCCGTCGGCGACCAACCGCTGGTACTGCGCGTCCGAGGGCGTCGCGAAGCCGTTGACTCGAAAGACGCGATCGACGTCGTTCTCGCGGTAAAGCCGCGCCATGCCTCGCGTACCGATGAGCGCGTGATTGAGGCTTTCGGCAACGGTGAGCGCGCGCCGCACCGCTGCGTTGTTGTTGAGCGCCGAACCGATCGGCCCGCAGCCGGCGAGCGCCGAGGCGGCCGAGGCCAGAAAGATTCGCCGTTTCATTCGGGTTGATACCAGCCGGTGATCATCGAGCGCATCTGATTGAGGATGCCTTGCGTTGCGACTTGGAACGTGTGGATCGCAAAGAATCCGAGCAGCAGCAGCATCCCGGCGAAGTGCCAAAGCCGGGCGAACTGACGGCCGCCGAACAGAACCGTCAGCGGATTGGCGATGGCGTCGATCCCCGGCGAGAGCGCGAGCCCCGTGAGAACGACCAATGGTGCGAGGACGAAGAGAATCAGCGTGTACGAGGCCTTTTGCAGCGGATTGTAGATGCCGTGCGGCGGCGGAGCCTTACGAAGCTTGAGATAGTACGCCTGCATCGGCCAGAGCTTCGGCAGGTCGCTCGGGCGCAATAGCATCTCTGCGAGGTTGCCTTTGATTGCGCTCGAGACCAGCCACGCAAGCCAGCAGAGCGCGGCTATCCAGGCAAAGAAGAGATGCCAGCGGCGCCCCGAGGCCAGGTCCTGGTACCCGGGAACGATCAGCGCCGCCGGAAAGGCGCGCGGACCGCGCGAGCCGCTGCCGTCGTCGGTCCAGCCCAGCCACCCCGTCGTGACGATGGCATGCCCGAAGAACGTCGTCGTTCCGACGCCGTCGGCCGGCGAACCGATCGCGAGCACGCGACGCGCCGGGTCGCTCTTATCCGATGCGTCGAGATTGGGCGATGCGTTGAATATCTGCAAACCGCTGCCGATGAGTATGAAGAACGCCACGACCCACAGCCAGTGGCTCGCGCGCGTCAGCAACGTGTATCGGTAGATGGCCCGGCGCCCGGCATCCTTCATTCTCAAAGTATAACGCGTGCGAGGCCCGCCCGGATGAAGCCGCGAACCCGGGGCGCCATGGCCGAAAGCATCCGTCTGGTCGTTTCGCAAGGCATCGCACGCGTGACGCTCGCCCGCCCGGAGGTGCGTAACGCTTTTAACGCCGAGGTCATCGAGCAACTGCACGAGGTCTTCACGCGGATCGCGGCCGCCGGGGACGTTCGCGCCGTTGTTATAAACGGGGACGGCAAGGCCTTTTGTGGCGGCGCCGACATCAAGTGGATGCGCGCCTCGCTCGATCTGAGCGTCGATGCCAACATCGCCGACGCCGAGCGCATGAGCGACATGTTTCGCGCGATCGACAACTGCCCCAAGCCCGTCATCGGACAGATCCACGGTGCGGCGCTGGGAGGCGGTGCCGGCCTCGCCGCCGTCTGCGACATCGTCATCGCCGCCGACGATGCCGTTTTTGGCTTCACCGAGGTCAAGCTCGGCATCATCCCGGCGGTGATCTCGCCGTTCGTCATCGCCAAAATCGGCGCGTCGCATGCCCGCGCGCTCTTCCTGACGGGACAAAAGTTCGACGCTGCGGCGGCGATGCACGTCGGCCTCGTGCACAAGATCGTACCGCCGGTCGAACTGGGCGCGGCCGTCGAATATTGTCTCGAAGAGATCTTTACCGCAGGGCCGGCAGCGGTCGGCGCTGCGAAGCTCTTAGTGCGGCGCGTCATGGACAACTCATACGACGAAACGCGCGCGATCACTGCCCGGGCGATCGCGCAGCAGCGCGCCGGCGCGGAAGGCCAGGAGGGGTTGCGCGCCTTCCTCGAGCGGCGTCTGCCGTCGTTTGCAAAGGATCTGGAATCCTGATCAAGCGGCTTCTCATCGCTAACCGCGGCGAGATCGCGGTGCGCGTTGCCCGCGCGGCGCGTGAGATGGGCATCGTTGCGCTCGGAATTTATTCGGAAGCGGATGCCGATGCCTACCACTTGCAGTTCGTCGACGACGCACGCTGCGTCGGTCCCGCCGAAGCCGCGCTCTCCTACCTCAACGGCGAGGCGATCGTTGCCGCCGCCGTGGCGATGGATGCTGATGCCGTGCATCCGGGCTATGGTTTTCTCTCCGAACGCGCGCCCTTCGCGAAGATGGTGCGCGATGCCGGGCTGATTTTCGTCGGACCGGCGCCCGAGGCGATGGCCGCGATGGGCAGCAAGATCGAAGCCAAGCGCCGGGTGCGCGCGTTCGACGTGCCGACGGTCCCCGGCTACGACGGCGACGACCAATCGCCGGCCACGCTAAAAAAGGAAGCGGTGCGCGCCGGCTTTCCGCTGCTCATCAAGGCCAGCGCGGGCGGCGGCGGCCGCGGCATGCGCGTCGTCGAAGCGCCGGCGCAGTTCGACGAAGCGCTCGAGGCGGCGCAGCGCGAAGCGCGCGCGGCATTCGGCGACGACGCCGTCTTGCTCGAGCGCTACCTTCGCGATCCGCGCCACATCGAGTTTCAAATCCTGGCCGATGCGCACGGAACGACGCTGCATCTGGGTGAACGGGAGTGCTCGATTCAGCGCCGTCATCAAAAGATCGTCGAAGAGGCACCCTCGGTCGCGCTGAGCCCGGAGCTGCGCGCGGAGATGGGTGCCGCTGCCGTGCGCGCGGCAGAATCGGTCGGCTACGTGAACGCCGGCACCTGCGAGTTCATGCTCGAGGACGGTAAGTTCTACTTTCTCGAGATGAACGCGCGCCTGCAAGTCGAGCACCCCGTGACCGAGCTCGTCTACGACGTCGACCTCGTCCGCTGGCAGCTTCGCATCGCCTCGGGCGAGCGGCTGACGCTCGCGCAGAGCGATGTGCGCCCGCGCGGTTGGGCGATCGAGGCGCGCATCTATGCCGAGGATCCCGCCAACGCAATGCTACCCTCGACCGGCACGCTCGCGCAGTGGTCGCCCCCGCAAGGACCCGGCATCCGCGTCGACGCCGGCGTGACCAGCGGAAGCGTCGTTAGCCACTACTACGATCCGATGCTCGCGAAGCTCATCGTCTTCGGCAGCGATCGCGGCGCGGCGATCGAGCGGCTCGAACGCGCGCTCCTGGACTTTACGATCGAGGGCGTGCGCACGAACCTGCCGCTGCTGCTCTGGATTGCACGCGACGAGGCCTTCCGAGCCGGCGAGACGACGACGCGCTTTCTCGACACGCGCCTGAACGAATCGACCTTTGCACGCCGCTCGCCGCCGCGCGAAGCGGTGCTGCTCTGCGCCGCGGCCCTGCTCTCCGGCGGCCACGCGCCTTGGCGAATCGGCGGCGTCAGCGTACCGCTGCGTTTGCAGCACGACGACTCGCGCATCGAACTCACCGCCGATGCCCAAGCCGCCGGGAGTTGGCGGCTCTCCGGGGATATCTCCGGAGAGCTCATCACCCATCGCCGAGGCGACGCCGTGCAGGCCGCGTTCGACGGCGTGCCGGTGGCCGGCAAGTTCACCTATCAGCCGAATCGCTTCACGGTTCACCACGATGGTCAGACATGGGGCTTCACCCTTGCGGCGCCGCCCGACGTTGGGGCGGCGGCCTCCCATCACGCCGCAACCGGCGGCGCGAGCGTGGTTGCGCCGATGCCGGGTAAGATCGTGAAGGTCGCCGTCAGCGACGGGGAGCGAGTCGAGGAGCATGCCCTTCTCGTAGTGCTCGAAGCGATGAAGATGGAACACCGCATCGCCGCCTCGGCCGGCGCGACCGTGAAGTCGGTGCTCGTGAAGGAGGGCCAGATCGTCACCGCCGGCGCCCCGCTGGTGGAACTCGGCTGAACCCGAGCGGGTCACTTTGAAGGGGACGTACGATGACACTACCTGACCGCGTTACGATCTTTGAGATGGGGCCTCGCGACGGCCTGCAGAACGAGGGCGCCGTCATCTCGACCGCCGACAAGATTCGCTATATCGATCTGCTCTCCAAGACCGGTTTGAAGTGGATCGAAGC
>JBAQAW010000025.1:0-14082 GCA_049285915.1 Candidatus Cybelea sp.
GAAGTTGGCCCAGAGTGGCGTTTTCGCATCGCACCACCGGGCGAGGTACGCCGGCCGCTCGTACCGGACGTCGCCTACGTTTCGAACGAACGCTTACGGCCGCTGAATGATGAAGAGGTTGAGACGCCGCCACTTGCGCCCGATGTCGCCGTCGAAATTCTTTCTCCCGGTGACCGTCGCGCCGACCTCGAGGATAAGATCGGCGTCTACCTGCGAGCTTCACGACCCCAACGCAACGACGCTGCTGGGGGAGGATGATGTGATCGCGCACGACGCGTTACCTGGGTTCGCGTACCCTATAAGCGACTTGTTCTCCGTCCTCCGCCGGCTATGATGCCGCGCGACCGGCCGGTCGGTGCGACGAGCACCAAACCACACGGACCACGTCTTCGTCCGGTATGCGAAGCGCCACGCATCCACACTGGAAGCGGTAAGTCGTCTGGTCCTCGTTGGAGTCGGTGTCTATGACCGGCGCGTCGGCGAGATAAGCCAACAGCGTCGCCAAAGGCATGTTATCTGACAACTGAGAGATCACCGGGGCCGCCTTTCGCCTGAATAAGGGTCGGCCGCCGCGGGACCATGCGGTCAAGACGTATAGAGGTTCCTTAAGTATAACACAATGGTCGCCGCTTTAGGGGCCGCAGCTTACGGAAGCGAACGCGTCGGGAGCGTGGCGTCTAAGAAGTTCAGCGTCGCGCGATATGCGATCGGGGCGTGTAAGCCGAAAGGTATCTCTTCGAAGGCGTGTTCCGTCCACGGCAGCTGCACATACGTGACGCGAGTGCCCGCCCCACGGAGGACATCGCGAAACGTCCACGCGAAGTGCACGGCGACGACGTGGTCGCGCGCGCCGTAGATCAAAAGCACCGGCGGCAAACCCCGGCGAATCTGCTCGAGCGGTGTCGCTGCGCGATACCGCGCCGGCGCGGCTGCCGGCGTCTCACCGACGTATTCCTGGATTATTCGCCGGACGCCGATGGGGTCGGGCGTAGGCGGATACTTCCAGCCCATCGCGAGATCGATCGCGCCGGAGTAGATGATCAGCGCGCGGATACGCGATCGGGGTTCAAACGCGGTCAGCGCCGCAAGTTGGCCGCCCGAGGAATGCCCGAGTACCGCGGTGCGCTGCGGATCGATGTTGTAGCGGCTCGCGTTTTTCAGGATGAGTGCGATCTCCGAGCGTACGTCGTCGAGCGCTGCGGGAAATTGGTATTGCGGTGCGTGCCGGTAGTCTAAAGCGAAGACCGCATAGCCGTGATGCGCGAGCCCGCGATTGAGCACGGCGTCGTTTCGAGGGCCACCGTTTCTCCATCCGCCGCCATACATGGCGAAAATGGTCGGGGTACGGCCTGCTACAATCGGTAGGTAGGCGCGAATCTTCGAGCGTTGTTCTCCCAAGGTAATGGGGATTGTCCGTTCGGTTATCGGGACGTCGACGGTGCGGTAGGCAGCGGCGCTCTCAATGTTTGTGCCGCGCAGCGCGAGCGACGGTACGGCGCAGACGATACAGTTGGCCGCGAGCACGACTGCAGCGGGGACGCGCATGCGTCCGCCCAGCCAGAGTGTAAGGAGAAGAAGCAGCGCATTGATTGCCAGCAGATACGCGCTGAGCTCGATCGATGCGACGGCGAGAACGATCGTGATTCCGCTAAAGGGCGGAATCACGATCCAGACGCAGAGCAGCCCGAGAAGGGCCGCGAGAATCAGAAAAGGCAGGGCGGTTCCACTGCCGCGGTCCAGCCTACATCGAAGAAGGCATCGGCTTCGCGCCCATCGAGGTCGCTTCCGACTTGCACATCATCTTGACGTGATTCTTGGCCATCATCGCCTGCTTTTCCGACTGCGACATTCCGGCGCTCTTGGCCATCATTTGAGACTTGGTCATATACATCTTGGTCGTCATGTTGACGCCGACGACCGAATCGCCGGCGGCGCATTTCGGCATGGCCTGCATCGAAGGTGCGCTGCTTTGGGCTACGCTCGGCAGCACGCTCGCAAAGAGGATGCCGACTGCGAGGACGAGCCCTGTGGTAATGGTCTTCATAAATCTCCTATAATAATAAAAGTAGAGGTCGTGGGCAGCGAGAGTCTCCTAGTTAATACGCCCCGAGCAACCCATTTGGATGAGATGGCCGGAACGACCGGAGACACGGGTAGCCGCCGCGTCCCTCGCCTGAGAGATGACGTATGGCGTTATCTTACTGGGCAGAGAGGAGCTTCGACGCCGCGAACCGTTCGACCGCCTTTTCATCCTGTGCCCCATTCGGTGTCATCCTGAGCCTGTCGAAGGACGTGTCATCCTGAGCCCGCTTCGTGTCATCCTGAGCTTGTCGAAGGACGGTCGAAGGAAATGTCATCCTGAGCCTGTCGAAGGAGCAGAAATGCGCGCCGGCAACGGATACGCAATAATCCTCGCCGCATTTACGGCCCTCGTCGCTGCCTCGACGGCGCCTTCTTCGGCGCAAACGCCGGCGCCGAACGCCTCGCCCTCTGCCCAGCCGTCAGCACCGGCTCCCTCGCCCTCCGCTTCGGTCGCACCGTCGCGCGCCCTCGGTCTTAATGTGAAGGCGACCTTCGCGGCGACGTTCCTCGATCAGAACACCTCCGGCCCGGGGCAGATCGGCCCCGAAGCGCCGGCCTATCTCAACGGTGCGCCGCTCGCGCCGAATACTCCCTACGATCTCTTTTCGACCGCGCCGCTGACGCCGGGAATCGCGGCGCTGCCCGAAGCGCTGATGACGCTGACCGAGCGCACGAAGACGTTCGATTTCTCGCTCGACACGGGTCTCGAATACGTGAGCGGCAGCATCACCAATGCGACGTACTGGGGCGAGAGCATGATCCCGACGCTCAATCCGCATATCGGCTCGCAGGCGCTGCCGTATGCGATCGCCTTCCCTACCGCGCCGGGTCAGGACGATGGCAGCAACTTCCGCCTCTCGATTCTCGGCGGCGGCATCGCCACAGCCGATGGCAATCTTGCGTTGAAGTTCGGCTACTTCGATCTCGCGCAAACCGACCGGTTCGTCTTCGCGCAGCCGCCGCTGCCGAGCGTCAATCCCGCAATCGCCTACGCGCCGCCGGAGACGCTCTCGAGCGGCTTGGCCGGCAGCGACGATTTTGCACCGCTGGCGACACAGCTGCCGCTTAACGGGCTCGACGCGGTGGCGAAGAAGGGGATCGCGAGCTTCGAACTCTCGACGGCCGCGCTGCCTTCGCCGCCGGGATTGAGCGCGCGCGCGACGATCGGCTCGCTGATCTTCGATCACGGCGAAGGCACGACGTATACGGCGCAGGTCGTGCACGCCGCGACATCGGGCATAGACTTTACGACGTCGGCGGCGTTCGGCGCGCATCCTTGGTTCTTTTATACGCCGCAGGGCGTGGTGGCGGCGAGCACGTTGAGCGGCCAGCAGCAGACGATCGCCGGCGCGAGCGCGAGCGTGCACGTGATGCCGCGCTGGAAGCTCGACGGGACGCTCGAACTCGCTCGCTCGTGGTACGCCGCGCAGGACGTCGCGCAGCCAGGCACGGCGTCGGGCGGCGGTTACTATCACATCCAACTGCAGAAGCAGTTCGGCCGCGCGACGGCCTCGGTCGATGGGTACCGGATGGAGCCGAACTACGCGACGATCGTGCTGCCCTACGGCATCGCCGAGAATCAGTGGAGCGCGACGTGGGCGTGGCCGGCGCCGTGGCTCGGTTCGAGCTACCAGCTCGTCGACAACACCGTCGTCAGCACCGATCGCCAGGGCTATCGGCTGCGCTATTTCCTCGACGGCGGCCCGCTCGAGGTGCACGCCGAGTTCGCGGATCTCCGCCAGATCGAACCGACGACGACGCTCAACTCAATGGAAACGGGCTTCGTCGGCGGATATTTCCCGCCCGAACTGCCGGCGCACGCGACACTCGGCACGCAGAGACGGTACGGGTTTTGGGCGACCTGGCGCGCGTCGTTCGGCGACCTCACCTTCGACTTCATCGAGGATCAGTTCGAGCGGCCGTGGGTCTCACGGCTGGATAACGTGAGCATCGAGATACCGCAGTACGTGCTGACGTACTCCCGCCACTTCACGCCGCGGTTCGTCATTGCGGTCGGGACGGGTCGCTACGCGATGAACGGCACCTTCGCCGAGCCAGTTGACTTCCACGAGCAGCTTATTTTTGCCGGCGCGATCTTCAAGGAGACGCCGCAGGCTTCGATCCTTGCGACCGTCCGGCGGAATATCTATGCGGGCATTCCGTCGTACCCGCCGATCCCGCTTTCGCCGGATTTTACCGGCACGCAGCTCATCGTCGAGCAGCGTTACACGATCTAAGCGTTAGACCCTCAGCCGAATCTTATCAAATGTGCCTTCGATGAGTTGCGGTGCGATGGTGTAGAGGTCGGTCATGAAGCGAATCGTCAGCGCGGCCGCGCCCTCGAAATGAAACGAACAGTCGTTAAACGTGCAGCCGTTGAGCTTATACGGGCTGCTCGCCTTGTAAACGATCGCGCAGCGATCGAACGTGCAGCGCTCGAATTGTTTTCCATCGAGCTCGACCCGAACGTTGCTGAACTGGCTTCCGCTGATGAGCGCCATAGGACGTCCCTCCAATGCTCGCCGGTTCGACGGCGGCGACGCGGACGCCGCCTTTTTGGCCTGAGGCTACTGGTCGAATCCTTGCGACTGCCCGACGCGCTGGTTCGTTTGCACGTGAGCGTCGTGATCGACGAAAACGGTAAACATCTTGTCGGTTCCGATCGTCACGTCCCGGCCGCGAACGAAGTTATGTGCGAAAAATCCCACTGGCCCCAGGAGCACCCACGATAGCAAGGTTGCGGTACTCGCTGCGCCCTTCGAGTCTCCGCTCTCGCTCGCGTGATTGGTCGTCGAGAGTTGGAGCATGCCGCCATCGGAGCTATAGACCCAGTCTACGCTCATGCTGATTTTGCCGCCGCTGCCGTTCCCCGCCGCGTGCGTCACTGCGGTAACGGTAGCGTGGCCGTTCGCGCCGGCCGGGACGACGACCCAGCCATTGACGACGACCGGCTTCTTGACGACGATCGCAATCTGGTCGTTGACGGTTGCCGTCGCCGAAGATATTGGTTCCGTTAAAGAGACGACCACGGTCGTACCGCCCGGGACGAGCACCTTATCGGTGCCGTTTGGCAAAGGGGATCGCGCGGGAGCCGGGGAGTTGCTCGGCAGCGTTTGGGCGCCGGCCGAAGCGAACGAAAGAATGAAAGCGAAGAGTCCCGCTACACAAATACGCAGTTGCCGCCCTCTAAGCGCGCGAGCTAGGTGAGACATAATTCCTTCCGGGCGAAAGCCAGAGCTTAGCTTGACGCGCGGCCGCGCCTAATAGGTTCATCGGGTGCGCGCCGGGCGAACCTTAGGCCAGATTGGTCGGCGTTAGGCCAACGGTCGCCATCTTTTGGGCAGTTTGCGCAGCCCTTCGTTGATGTCGTCGATATCGAGCGCCTCCGGATCGAAAGTGCCCGCTTTGTATCCGAACTGAGCCTGCCGTTCCGGCGAGTCGATGAAATTCTGGTAGCCCCACGGGCCGCCCACGTCCTCGGGCGGACACGCGCGCCGGCCCCCGATGCAGGCAGGGGTAGCATTGGTTCGACTCGGAGGCGTCGATGCGTTCGACGGTGACGCGGTGCGACCAGCCGTCGCCGAAATCGTACTCGTATCGAAACGAGCTACCCGCGCGAAGCCGCAGATCGTGCAGCCGCACCTTGTGCTCGTCCTCTTCGCGTTCGTTGCCGAAGCCGAGTTCGCGGTCGGGGGATGCGAAAGAACGCCGTCCTACGCTGAACAGGTGCAGGTGTCCGTCGCTCCAGCCCATCGCCATGTTGAGGATCATGTGCAGCCGGTCGAGGCGTTCGGAGCCGTCGACCAGTACGCGCCGCCAAATCGGCGGCTTCGTGCCGGCCAGCGTGATCTTCAGCCGATAGATCGTTCTGCCCGCCGCGGCCGGGCGCGGACGCGTACGCATATTCAGCGGGTCGGCCGGATCGATCCCCAACTCGCCCCACATCCACGAGAAATCGTAGGGGGGGCGCCCGGCCTTGCGCTCGCGTTCGGACCCTGCACTAAAGTCTTTGAGCAGACCGACGAGGACGGCGCGCAGCGGGCGCAAGCGCGCGGCTTCGCGCGGCGTCTTGCCCATCAAAGCCGGTAGCGGGACATCGGTCCACTCACGGTAGTGCCGCTCGTCGAACTGCGCGAGGATTGCGGCCTGGACGTCGGGCGGCAGCTCGTCGGGGTCCGCGCCGCGCGGCTCGGGTTCGGGTGCGGCGCGGTACGCGGCGAGCGCGTCCTCGGGCGTGTGCCGTTCCATGCTGCGGAACGCGACGCTTGCACCGCAGCGCTGCCCGATGAGACTCCGCACCGCGGTTGCGCGGCGCTCCGAGATGGTCTCGACGATCAGCAAATCGCCCTCGACGCGAAGCTGAGCGTGCACGATGCGCTCCCGTCCGCGAACCCACGCGCACCGCCCGTCGCCCTCCTCGTGGAACGTGCCGATCCCGGCGAGGGCGGCGCGCAGCGCTGGGGCGTCGAGCACGTCGAAGCGCAGCGTGCAAAACGTCGTTGGATCGCCCGTCGTCGTGGTCAACCGCGTTACTCGCGTTAGAATCTCGAGCGCCCAGTAGCGGGCGATCGCCGGCGTGTGCTCCTCGCCGGCCACGCTCCCAAGCCGGCGCAGCTGCGCGACAAGCGCATCTTTATCGGCGTGCTGGAAGCCCGCCAGCCCCGGGCCGTCGATCACGGGCGTTCCGTCGGGCTCCGAGATCAAACGCAGCGCGACGATCTCGTGGGGAACGGCCTGGTGCGTGAAGAGGCGCTCGCGAACATCGAGGCGTTCGCCGCTCAAAAAATCGATCAGGCCGAGGCCTTCATCGCGCACGACCGACTCCACTTCGTACAAGCGCAGATGCGTCTTGCGCATCGCCTCGAGATAGCGGCGCTCGGTGGGCGCGAGGGTTTGCCACTTGCGCTGAAGGAACTCGTCGCAGACGTTGCGGCCCCCGATTTCAGCCTCGCAGATATACCACGCGGCGAACTGCTCGGCAAGCTGTTCGTTCCGCTGAATGACGTCGCGGCGCCCCGCGGGCAATGCGGAGACGTCGCTTCCCAAAAATGTTATCTGTGCCGCGGCGATCACTTCGTTAGCGCGGCGTGCATAGTCACAGACCGCATCCCAGGCGCGCCGGCGCGCCTCCTGCGGGAATCGCAGCGGCGTGACGTTCGCCGCACTTAGGCAGCAGCGCTTATACTTTTTTCCGCTGCCGCACGGGCATGGGTTGTTTCGTCCCAGCGTCTCCACGGCCGAGCGGTTCGCAGCGCCGCTGTTGCGCCCTGCAAGGGCACCGGATCGCGCAATTCGCGCCCACAGTTGGGCGCCGTGGAATCAAGCGTGGTGCAGTAGCACGGCCAAGATCGTGGTCACCCAAGTCACGACGATGAGCGACGTCATCTGCCATTGGAGTCCGTCGACCTTCTGGCCCAGCCTCTGAAGCCGTTCATCGACTTGCGCGAACCGTGACTCTGCCTGCGCAAACCGCGAATCGAGGACGCTCTCGAGGCGGCCCATACGAATCTCAAGCGGCTGAGCGGTCACGTCGACATGGTATCACGCCAAGAAAGACTCAGCGTGCTTCGCCCCTCCAGGACGATCCGTCGATGAAGTGGATGTAGGTGAGCGCGCAGCCGACGCCGTGCGGCAGCGGGCGAGTGTCTTCCGATTCCTCGGCGTGCTCGTCGGCTTCGAGCTCGCGATCGGAGATCATCACAGTTTTTGTAAAATGGCCGTGCGCGGTGAACTCGTTGTAGTCGCCGCCTGGCGCGAGCGCGGTGAAACGCACGAGATCGGCCGGGACGTCGCCGGTAATCATGAAGGAGACGCGGATCATCTCGTGCGGCGTGACGCGGTGGTCCATCGTCTTGGGGACGACGGCGCAGGATTCCATGCGCGCCGGTGCTGGTGCCGCCGCGAGCAGTCCGATCGTGGCGAAGAGCACGAGCCTAGACATACTTGACGGAGGTCGCCATGCCCGCCGCGAGATGGTAGAGGTTGTGGCAGTGGTAGAACCACCAGCCGGGGTTGTTGGCGTCGAAGGCGATGGTGACGCTGTCGCGCGGCGTGACGATGATGGTATCGCGCATCGCGCCAGAGAAGCGCGCGCCGTTGATTTCGACGATTTGGAAGGTGTGCCCGTGCAGGTGCATTGGATGGCTCATCATCGTCTTGTTGCGCATCGTGATCTCGACGCGTTCGCCGCGCTTGACCGGCAGATACGGATACTTCCCAGATTCCGCGAGGGTGTCGGACCAGGCGACGTTGTCGATCGTCCAGGCGTACTTCGCCATGTCGCCGGTGAGGTCGATCGAGAGGTGGCGGTCGACCGGGCGCGGCGAGAGCGGCTTGGTCGCGCGCAGGGTTCGCTCGAGGGCGAGCGTCATGACCGGCGCGGTGAAAGGGCCTTTGGCGGGATACTTCGGAATTGCGGCGCCGCGCGTTGCGAAGACGAAGGCGGCGCGAGCGCTGTCGGCCTCGCGGACGGCGAAGATCGGGTAGACGCCGGGGCCGGGCGTTTCGATACGGATATCGCAGCGGTTGGCAATCGCGATCGGGAAGCGGCTGCCGGTTATTGGCGTGATCGGTCGCCCATCGACAGCGAAGAGCGTTCCTCGGAGCGAGCCGAGGTCGATGGTGAAGTTCGTCGAGGCGCCGCTATTAATAATCCGCAGGCGGACCTTCGCGCGATGCTCGATGCGGAAGACTTCCGGATTCTCGATCGGGCGGCGGTTCACGAGAAAGGCGTCGTAGTTGACATCGTTCACGTCCGGTTTCATCGCTGCCCCGGCGGCGTTTTCCGCGGGCTTCGGCTTGCGCAGATCCGCGAAGATTTGGTCGGGGTCGGTGAAGCTGAAATCGGCGATCTCGGCGACGATCTGTTGCTCGTCGCGCCGTTCGTCTGCCGGATCGGCGATGATCAGCGGCCCCGAGAGAAGGCTCTGTTCCTGAAGCCCTTCGTGCGAGTGCAGCCAGTACGTACCGGATTCCGTTAGGGGGAAATCATACTCGTAGGTCTGCCCCGTCGGCAGGGCGGGCTGTGAGACGATCGGCACGCCGTCCTGGTGAGGCGGGGGCGTGAGGCCGTGCCAGTGGATAAGGGTTGGTTTGTTGATGCGGTTGACGAGTTGAACGCGAAAACGAGCGCCGAGAACGGTCTCAATGCCCCGCGTACCGTTGGGTTGGAGGATGTCGAGGCGCTCCACGGTGCGCCCAAGCACTTCGACTGTTGAGGTGGTAATGGTCAGAGTCGTCCGCTGGGAGGCACCGATTGCGGCTCGGAGCGACCCCGCGGTCGCGAGCGCCGCGCCGGCTCCGCCGAACGCGACGAGGAATCGTCGGCGTGTTTGCATGGCTCTAGGGGGTTTCGGGCCGCCCAATCTTGGCCCATGCCGGCAAACGTTGATTCACGACTACGCCTGGCTCGCGATCCGGCCGATTTAGCTCAGGGTGATGGCAGCTCGCTGACGACGACCACCACTGGTTCGGTAAAGCCGGTGAGCGTCTTGAGTGATTTTCCACCCTTGGGGTACGGCCAGTACATGACGTTCGGCGAGCTGCCGATGTTCGGACCGATCACGCGGTTTTTGTAAAGCCCAAACCCGATGACGTCGGCCGAGCCGTCGAGCGGCGTCGTGCCGGTCTCCGTGGCGCTGGTACCGCTGATCGAGAACTCATAGAGCGTCGACCCTTTATAGCCGGCGCCCTGGTCGTCGACGACGACGTTCTGCCCGTCGAATTGCACGCCGCCGGGGACCTGGATCGACTGCGGCAGGCTGACGCGCTGCATTGTTTTACTGCCGCGAGCCAGCTCGGCGAAGAAAAACATGCCGTGGATGTCGCCGCCGTCAAAGAAGAGATTGCCCTTGTTGTCGTAGCTGCAAAAACTCGGGAAGAAGAAGTCGTAGCCGACGTAGTTGTGCGGCTTACCCTTCGCATGGCGGAAGATCGCGACGCCGCCGGGATTGCTGCTCATCGGCTGGATGGCGACGGCGAGATCACCCGTCTTTGGGTCGATCGCACAGCCCTGCGTGTAATAGCCCGGATCCGATAGCGTGCGCGCCGACTTCCTAATGTTATATGGATACTCCACGAGCTTGCCGTCGTGCCCGTCGGAGACGTAGACGTCGCCGTTGACGTCGGTGCAGAGGCCGTTGACGGACCCAGAGCTCGTCAGTGTAAACCGCGGCTTCCCCTGCGGGTAAGTGAGAACATCGACTTGCCCCTTACCGAGATCGCCGACGTAGAGTAAGGGCATTCGCGGGTTGTCGAGCCGGCTCGTCGCCGACGGCGGCGCAGCGGTGAGCGGAACCGTGCCGCCGCCGCACCCGGCGAGCAGAGCGGCGGAAATGCCTGCAATGGTGATACGCTGAATCATGTAACTCCCTTCGCAATGCCCTGCGACAAGCCTTGGGGGGAGGCGCAGCATCAGTTCGGACCCCCGACGCACCGTCGCCGATGCAGCGTCGGTTGCGTGGAATTATCGTCGTCGTCCTCTGGACCCCGCGCTTGGCCGCACGCAGCCGCCGTGCTCGACCGTACCCACGGCGCCGGTCGCTGTCCAACGGCGCAGCTCTGAGGACCTGCCGGCGACATGAGTTGCCGGGTTGAAGGCTAAGTTGAGCGCAATGCCCGTCGTCTTGAGCCAACGCACCTGGCGTGCCGACGCCGACCCCAAGTACCTCGATCGCGAGGGTGTGATTTACCATTATCCGCGGCAGTATCGAGGTCGGATCAACGACTTCGATCGATTCATCTACTACCGCCCGGCGACGGGGGCGTTGGAGGGAGAGAGGTCGACGTACATCGGCCACGGGGTACTTGCCGCATCGTTCGAGGACTGGGCACGACCGAATCATTGGTTCGTGGACGTCGCCTGGTACGAGCCCTTTGAGCGACCGGTCCCCCTGCGCCAGAACAGTGAATTCGTCGAGACAGAGGGCTCTACGTCGCCGCAGTTCCAGAGCGCCGCACGTCAAATACGAGAAACCGCATACTATCGGATCCTCATGCTCGGCGGAGTTTCGGCACGTCGGGAGTTTGCGCCAATTACCACTGAATCGGTGCTGTCCATCGGCTACTCTGCGCTTATCGCCGAAGCGCCGAGAGACGTGTTTCGTCTGGCCCTGACGATTCCGGAGGGAACGGGGTATGTGCCCTCGGGGAAGGCGCTTCCCAGCGTATACGAGTCCGCAGCGCTGCAAGAACGAGCCCGCAGGGATCACAATGCCACATTGGAGTTGATTCGCCGCTCCGCAGAACGCCTCGGCGGACGCTGCTGGTATAACAATAACATCGACCTGTTCGTACGCTGCGGCGAGCAAGCGCTGCTAGTCGAAGCAAAGAGCTTAACCGACGTGCGGCAGTCGGTGGACAGGATGCGCTATGGAATGGGCCAGCTTTTCGACTACCGAGTTCGCTACAAAGCCGAGGTGGCGGGCGCAGAGCCCGTCTTAGCGTTCGGTGCACGGCCCGACCGCGCGACGGGCTGGGTGACGACGATCCTCCAGGAGAACGGGATCGCTTTCATCGCAAGGGATGGTCAGCGTCTCGTCCCACTCAATGAACGCGCCCAAGCCCTTGTGATCTGCGCGAACGCAGCGTAGTCGAGGCAGAGCAATATGCAGAGAGTGTAGATGCAAAAAACAATAACCTGGAAGGAGCTGGTGCATGATGTGGTGTCCAGGATGCCACGAGACTTTATGCTCGCGGACGTTCTGAAGTACCGCGCACGTTTCGAACAGCACTTCCCGAACAACCGGTTCGTCGATGCGAAGATACGCCAAAGCTTGCAAGTGCTTCGCGACCAAGGCTTTTTGCGTTTCGTCCGACCGGGGCAGTATGAACGAACGGATATCACCCCGGTGTTTAGTCCGATGCTTGATTTCTCCGCGGCGGCGCCCCTCGTCAGTTCGGCACAGATAGCGCGCATCACATTGGAGACCTGGGCGTCGTTCAACCTATATTGCCTCGACTGCGCCAGCGACGCGCTCGATCCGCTGCCGAACAACACTCCCGTTGCAGACTTCAAGTGCTTCGTCTGCGAGCGAACCTACCAGCTCAAGGCCAAAGACGGGCGCTTCGGCCTGCGCATCACAGGCGCCGCCTACGAGCCGACGATCGACTACATCCGTCGTGGGAAGATGCCCGAGCACATCTTCGTCGAGTTCGACAAGCGATTCAACACCGTCGTCTTCGTCGACGCCATTCCCGGCCGCCTCATCACGGCAGATCGCATCATTCCGCGAAAGCCTCTGGCCGCGACGGCGCGGCGCGCCGGCTGGCGGGGGTGCAACATCGTGATCTCTGGCCTGCCGTCGGTGCGCATGGTCGCGCCCGCCGGCATCGAGCGAAGCAAAGTCCGCGGAGAGTGGAAAACTCTCTGAAAGATCAAGCCGACCTGCGAGTCGTCGACATCGCCGCCTTGATGCGCCACGCCCGAAAGTCGGCGACCTATAAGCCTGCGCTGCTCAAAGCGCTGGTACGATGCTGCCGGCAATCGGACGATTTGCGCATCCCGCTTGACGCCATCGGGCGAGAGTTTACGAAGCTGTACTGGAATCAAACGGTCGTCTATCACCTGCGCCAAGCGGCGTCACTCAGCAAGGAATCGACCGCGGTCAAGCTGATTCGGCAAACCGCTCAAGCGTATAAGGCGCACGACCTAGCAGAGTTGCCGGTGGCGGGTCGTGCGAAGATCGACCGCAGGATGTCAAAGCTGCTCACCGTGAACGTCCTAAGCGCCTTTCACGCGAGCAGGCCGCCCGGGATGCCGGTGCTCTATCGCTGGGAGCCTGGTCAAGGCCATCTGGGGATCGCGCCGAAAGCTCACGCGTTTCTGAAGACCCAGGCCTCGGCGCTCGAGCTGATAGCGAACTTCTATTGGGCCGAGTTTCTCGAAGGATGTAATCGGCTCGCGCCGCGCATCGTGCAGAAGGTTTCGAGAGATGGTGCCTCCCGCAAGTCGCTGCAGAAGTATCTGAAGATCCTGCGCGAGGAGTCGAACGCGCAATGCTTTTACTGTGAAGCGCAACTCGGCGAGCAGCGCGCGCCCACCGTCGACCACGTCATCCCGTGGAGCTTCTTGCTGGAGGACGATCTTTGGGACCTCGTCCTCGCCTGTACCAGATGTAATTCGGGCAAATCCGATTGGCTGCCGGATCGCGTTTTTATTGAAAAGCTTCTCGCGCGCAACCGCGACCTATCCCGCGGCGGCATATCTCTGGCGATCGGTGAGCCGGAGATCGAGCGGCTCTACGAGGCGGCAGTCTCGGTTGAGTGGCCTCGGTCCTGGTCACCATGAAGAGATACGGAAAGCTCGTCAGGGACCGCATTCCGGAGATGATTCAGCGGGCCGGGAAGACCGCGACGTGGAGGCAACTTCGCGACGACGAGTTTCGTCTCGCGCTCAAGGCCAAAGCCCGCGAGGAAGCTCAGGAGCTTTTCGATGCGGACGACGACGCATTGCTGTCCGAACTCGCCGATCTCGAGGAAGTCGTGCAGGCTATTCTAACGACGTACGGCTATTCTCGCGAAGAGCTCGAGATGGTTCGCGCTAAGAAAAACGAAGACCGGGGCGTCTTTACGCAGCGCCTTTTCCTTGAATCGGTCAGCGAATAAAAGCCACTACGGCGATGCTTTCGAGCTTTGCTTGAGCGGGACCGGCGTGCGTTGCGGGTTAAAACGTGGAGACCCCGCGACGCGGCCGACGTTGGAGCATCAACGTTTACCGCCCGAACGTTCACGATCCGCTTCGCGCGCTCCAAACTTTCGCTGGTCTTCACGAAGCCGATGTTGTCGTCGGCGACGACTACCCAGAGCTCAACCGCAAGACCATTTCCGAAACCGTGTCGCCAGAAGCGCGCTTCGCGCGGGAGCACTTGGACTGGCCGGTGTATGATTCAAAGGCTGGCGAAAGCGTGCGCCTCAAAAAAGAGTAGGAGTGGCCGCCGGTCCTCAGAACGGGATGCATATGATCTCCGATCCGTTTGCAGCATTCAAAGACCGCCAACGCGA
>JBAQAW010000026.1:0-13631 GCA_049285915.1 Candidatus Cybelea sp.
GCCACGCTCAACGCGCTCGTGAAATCGCCGCAGTTCTCAAACACGAAGGCGCGCGGCGCCGCGCGCCAAGAGCCGGCCGTCAACTGGCCCGCAACCAAGAGGCTCAACGAAGACTTCAACTCTGAGGTCGACGGATGCGAGTCGTTCGTCATGAACGATGGAAGCATCTGCGCCTGGAAGCCGGGACAGTTTCGTTACGCGGCTCAAGGAGCGGGCTGAAAATGTCGATGAACGCGACCTTCGTGCAGGTGGGCGCAGCCGAGCTTTCTCGATTCGTCGCCGAGCCCGAGTCGGTCGAGTCATTGTTTCAAGAAGATGCCGGCGTCTCCGACGCCTTCGGCAACTTGGCGGAAGCGATGCGGGAGCGGATTCGAACGATCGGCCCGCAGATGCTCGCCGACACCGCGGCGCGCCTGGGCAAGACCCCCGAAGAGTTGACGGCTGCTCTCGGCGGTGACGATCTTTTAAAACTCTTCGAGAAGCGCCGTGCCGGCGCCGAGCCTTCGAGTCCATCAGGTAAACGCGACGTACTCTCACTCGACAAAGCGTGGCACGGCGTGCACTACCTCCTTTGCGGCGAGTCGGAACCCGGGCCGACGCTCTTGAGCCAAGCCGTACTCGGCGGCAGCGCTCTCGGTGACGACGACGAAGGCTTCTCGGGGTACGGCCCAGCGCGCTACTTCACTGCGGAGCGAGTCGCACAGCTCGCGGCGCAGCTGAGCGCCCCCGAGCTCGAAGCGGAGGCCGTGGGTCGCTTCGATGCCGGACGGATGGAAGAACTCGGGATCTATCCGGGCTGGAAGGCCTCCGACGCGGATTGGGTGATGGACGGCTTTCGGCGCCTCCGCGACTTCTACGCTGAAGCAGCGCGAAAAGGGAACGCGATCGTTACCTGTCTCGTTTGAAGAAATCTTTGTTCCTGGGGGATACCGCCCGGCTCACTCGAAATTGAAGACGATGATGCGCTCCTTGGCTGTCGCAGGTGCAATCGCTTTAGCGCTCCTTCCGCCGGTGGTGGCGCTCGCAGCTCCTCCGCAGGCCGTCGTGCCGGTGTATCACGGATCGGTTCCCCATCCGCAGGCACATTCCGAGGCAGGGCGTGCAACCGAGCGAGGCGTTTATCGGGCTCCGGAGATCAACCTGCACCCAAGATCGCTCGAGCCGAATGCGGGAACGCTCTACCCCAGCTGGCACGGGATATCGGAGCCCAGCCGGAGTTACGTTCTATATCAGCCGCCGCCGTGGCTCCAGGCGGGATGCCTCGCAAACAACATCTTTCCATCGCCGGCATCGCGCGACGCCTACGCTCCGCCGCAAAACGTGACGATCGGCTCGCTCGTCGACGGTCAGTCGAAGGATCTCTTTTCAGCGACGCCTTCGCATCGCGCGGGCTTAGCTTCGAGCGCCGATGCTTCGGCGGCGGCACCGACGTCCGGGCTCAGCTTTCAGTTTCAGCCGTCGCAATGCGCGCCGTCTAGCTCGCTTACGTTCTGAGCTGACGCCTTCTACTTGGCTTGACCATTTCAGTGCTTTAAGCCGTTAAGGCGCAGCGGAAGCCGTGCTTCCGGCGGCGTAGGGAGCGGGCAGCGAATCTCGACTGAAAGGAGCAGGCCTTGAAACTCACGCAAGTGACGATTCTCGCAATGCTGGCCGGCGCACTCGCGGCTTGTCAGGCGATCGCCGCACCGAGCCCTACGCAGTTAGGGGCGAGCGTCGCGCAAAACGCCCCGGTCGGAGCGGCAAAGAAGTTTACGACGAAATACGTCCAGCTCGTTATCTTTGAAAATCATTCCTACGACGAAGTGATCGGCAATCAGCAGGCGCCGTATATGACGAGCCTCTCTAAGACCTGGGCAAACATGACGCAGAGCTTTGCGGTCGCGCACCCGAGCGAGCCGAACTACCTCGCACTCTTTAGCGGTTCGACCCAAGGCGTTACGGGCGATCAGTGTCCCGTCAGCTTCAGCGTCGACAACCTTGGCAGCGAACTGATCGCGGCCGGAGCCTCGTTCCGCGGCTATGCCGAGAGCATGCCATCCGACGGCTACACGGGATGCGAAGCCGTGCCCGACACCCTCCCCAGCGGATGGCTCTACATGCGCAAGCACGTGCCCTGGCCCGACTTCACCAATCTCCCGCCTTCGGTTAGCTACGTCTACAAGAAGCCGCTGACGAAGGCGCCAGCACAGTTCGTCTGGATCACGCCGAACATGTGCAACGACATGCACGACTGTTCGATCGCAATCGGCGACAAGTGGGCCTCGAAGAACCTGCCTAAGCTGATCGATTGGGATACCGCCAACGACGGACTGCTGATCCTAACCTTCGACGAAAACGACGGCAGCCCGGGCAACCAGATCCCCACGATCCTGATCGGAAACGTCAACGCGGGACAGTACAGCCAGACCGTGAACCACTACAACGTGCTGCGAACCATCGAGGATATTTTCAAAGTCAAGGCGCTCGGATACGCCACGTCGGCCACGCCGATCAAAGGCGTCGTTAAATAGGAGACCGGTTCGACTAGCATCTCAATGCGAGCGATCCGAATGCGGTCGCTCGTATTTCTTTTTGGCGCGCTCGTCGTAGCGCCGGCGCTCGCCGGCTGCAGCAGCGCGGGCTCGCGTCACGAGCTCGCCTACGACGGCGGCTCGCTGTCGGTCGACGGGCGGCCGGTCGCACTCTCGGCGGCGCTGTTCCACTATTGGCAGCTCCCCTCACGCGCGCTCTGGCCGGAGACTTTTCGGCGCATCAAAGAGGCGCGATACAACGCGGTCGCGCTCGATCTTTACTGGGGTTACCATTCGGCGCGGCCGGGCGCCTACGATTTCAGCGGCGTTCGCGACCTCGACGCATTGTTCGACGACGCGGCGCGCGCCGGTTTGTACGTCGTCGTGCAATCGGGACCTTACATCGATGCGGGCGCCGATGCGAGCGGACTTCCCGATTGGATGCTGGCTCGAACCGCAAGCCGCGCCAGGCTCCGCGCGCGCTATCTTCGCGAGTCGCGCGAGTGGATTCGACGCGTCGATGCGATTATTGCGCGCCATCAGCTAACCAACGGTGCGGGCAACGTGATCCTCGACGAGATCGGCGAGCGCGACGCTCCCCGTACCGCACGTCTGCAGCGCGCGGCGCGCGAGGATGGAGTTACCGTGCCGTTCGCGACGGCGCTCTTTCCAGAGGCCTTTCGAGGGATTCGCTGGGGATGGACGAGCACGATCTCCTCCGATGCGTGGGGGCCCTCGTCGCAGCCGGTCGAGCTTCCCGCGATCGGCGGCTGGCGCTGGCATCGCGACGACGAGGAGATCGATCCCGCGTTCAACGATCAGGCGTGGCCGCCGCTGCTGATCTCGCGCCCGTTCGACCGCGACGATCTGCAGAATGGCTTGCCCGCGAGCGGCAACTTCTTCGGCGTGGACGACTACGGTTTCCATCACGGCGCGGTCTGGTATCGCGGGCGCTTCACCGCGACCGGCGCCGAGCGCGCGCTCGTGCTCGACGCGATCGCCGGGCGCGGCGGGGCGTGCGGCGCGTGGCTTAACGGTTCCTATCTCGGAAGCGTAGAGGCCAATAGCGACGGCCTGATGCACAGCTCTCTGCCGATCGAACGCACGATGCTGCGCCCCGGCAAAGCAAACGCGATCGCGGTGCTTTTCGAGAACGCGCCGCACGACGAGGACTTCAACCGCGACAGCACGCGCGTGCCGCCGCGCGGCATCCTACGCGCGCGGCTCACCGGCGGCAAAACCGGTATCGCTTGGCGGATTCTCGGAAACGGCGAGTTCAACGGCGACCCCGTGCGCGGCCCGCTCGACGCCGGCGGCCTTGCCGGCGAAATCGCTGGCTGGCAAGATCCCGCCTTCGACGATCGCGCCTGGGCGCCGGCAACGCCGCCGGCAGGCGCGGGCCGCGCGGGCGTCACGTGGTATCGCGCGCGCGTAGCGTTAAACGTTTGGCTGCCGAGCGATGCGTTCGCAGCGTTGCGCGTCGACGACGCCCCGGGCGCCGAGTATCGCGCCTCGATCTTCGTCAACGGCTGGTTGATGGCGCACTACGCGAGCAACGGAGCGCATTCGCACAGGTTCGCGGTCCCGACCGGGATCGTCGATCCACATGGTGAGAACACGATTGCGATCGCGCTCTGGAGCCTCGACGGACGAAGCGGCTTTGGTCGCGTTTCGCTGTCGACCGTCGATGCGTTCGTCAGCCCCCATGCGCCGATGCCGGATGTACCGGAAGTACGCGCGTTCAACGGAACCGCACGGATTCGGTTAGCGGTGGCGAGTAATGCTGCGAATCCGGCGCCGCACTTCGTCTACGACGGAGCCGCCGTGGCGCCGACGATTCGAGTGCGCCCTGGCGACCTAATCGAAATCGGGCTCCGCAACGAGCTGCCGCGTTCGACGAGCACCGCGAACAACGTCAACCTACACTTTCACGGACTGAATGTGGCGCCCGTGCCGCCGGGGGACGACGTAATGACGACGCTCGCTTCGCCGGGGGCGTCGCTGCACTATCGCGTGCGCATACCGGTAACGCAGCCGCCGGGACTCTACTGGTATCATCCGCACGCCCACGGCGAGACGTATTGGCAGGTAACCAGCGGCATGGCGGGCGCGATCGTCGTCGAGGGTCTGCGCGAGCGGGTGCCGTCGTTGCAGACGATGCGGGAACGGACGATCGTCGTGCGCGACGTCCAGAGAGTCCCGAATATCATGGCGATTCCCTGGTACGCGCGCAAGATGACGCCGCGCTTAGCCCACGCCGTCGACGCCGACGACAACCCTGGGGCCAACGCGCCGTGCCTTCCCGAGCCCGGCTTACACCTCACGCTCAACGATCTCTCGCAGCCGAAAATCGCGGTCGCGGACGGAGAGCGCCAGCTGTTTCGTGTGCTCAACGCGTCGGCGAGCCGGGTTTTGGACCTCGCCGTCGATGACGAGCAGATCGGCGTCGTGGCGATTGATGGTTATCCAGTCGGATCGTACACGGGGAACCCAACGATTCTCTGGATGTCGCACGTCGTCGTACCACCCGCTGGACGCGCCGAGTTCGTCGTCACCGGATCACGCGTGCCGACCGTGCTGCGGACGCGTTGTTATCAGAGCGGCGTGGGCGGGGATCGCGACCCGCAAGCGGTGCTCGCGACGATTTCCAACGAAGGCTCAGACACGGCAGTGGTGGGTTCCACCGCGGCAAAGGACCAGGCGGGACCCGCGAAAGCTACGACCATCGAAGTGTTGCCCCCCAGCGTGCACCGCACGATCGTGTTGACCGAGGATGCGAACGGCTTTTACATCAACGGCCGCGCCTTCCGGATGAATGCACCTCCTGCCGTCATCGTGCGCGCGGGTACGGTCGAGGAGTGGACGCTGCTCAACGGGACCGATGAGGTGCACGACATCCACATCCATCAGGTGCATTTTCTCGTCGAATCGATCGATGGAAAGAACGTTCTTCCTCGGCTGTGGCGCGACACGGTGCTCGTGCCGGTCCAAACGCACGTTGGAAGCAAAACGATGCCGGGCGTCGTGCGAATTCTCGTCGACTTTCGCAGCCGCGCGATCCGCGGCACGTTCGTCTTCCACTGCCACATGCTCGATCACGAAGACGGCGGCATGATGGCGACGATAAAGGCCATTTAGATAGGATGCTCGCGTCGCGCGAATGAAGATCGCCGGTGCACTACTATGGAGCACCGGCGCTTAAGAGCCTTCGTGGCGGTCGCGCTCGTCGTCGCAGCCGGCTGCACGGCGTTGCGCGTTGCGCCGCCGCTGAGGGCCGGCTCCGCGAGCAATCCGAGCACGGGCCTGCGAGTGGGATCCGTACTGCTTCATAGCTGCCTCGGCGGTGACTACTACTGCGGAAGGGTGCAGGTCGATCTCGACCCGGCCGGCCGGGTCACCGGTAAGATCAGCATTGCCCTCGCGTGGCTGCCGCATTCGAGTCCGGCGCGACCGGGCGGCACGATCGTCGCCGTAGAGGGCGGCCCCGGCTATCCTTCGATCGGCTCGAGGTCGTTGTACCGCGAGCTGTACAAGCCGTTGCTCGCGACGCGCGACCTGCTGCTCGTCGACAACCGCGGAACGGGTCGATCGGATGTAATCGTCTGCCAGCCTCTGCAGCGCGTTCACCTCATGAACTTGCGAAACGTTACGCGGTGCGGCGACCAGCTGGGCCGCACCTCGGATCTGTACGGAACGGCGATCGCGGCAGACGATTTAGCGACCGTCCTATCAGAGCTACGAATTCGCAAAGTCGATCTCTACGGCGACTCGTACGGCTCATTCTTCGTGCAGGCCTTTGCGGGGCGGCATCCCGGTCGCGTTCACTCGATCGTGCTCGACGGCGCCTATCAAGTGACGGGAGGCAGCCCGTGGTATCCCAGCACCGCCCCCGAGTTGCGGGATGCGTTTAACGCGGCTTGTGCGCGTTCGCCCGTCTGCGCAAATTTGCACGGCTCGTCGCTCGACCGCATCAAACGTCTGCTGGCACAACTCCGCACTGATGGAGGCCGCGTCACTCCCACGAACGTCGCGTTCGTCATGGACAGCGGCGGGCTCGATCCGCTCGCCTATCGGGATCTCGATGCCGCCGCGCGAGCGTACGTCCACGCGCACGACACGCGGCCGCTCGAGCGTCTCGTCGACGAGGCCTACTCCGAGGAGGAGGGCGCCGGCGGCCGAGCCCGAGGGTACAGCCAGGGACTCTTCGCGGCGGCGAGTTGCTCGGACAACCCGCAAGCCTACGATATGCGCTTGCAGCCGCCCGAGCGCGTCGCCGACTGGCACCGGGCACTCGAGCGTAAACGCACTAACGACCCGAAGCTGTATGCTCCGTTCTCGGTGGACGAATATCTGGGCATACCGATCGATTACGCATACCTGCAGCTCTGCACGACGTGGCCGGTCGCCTCGAAGCAGCATCCCGCCGGACACCCTGTGCCGCCCAATACCCGCTTTCCTAACGTCCCGGTGCTCGTGCTCAACGGCGATCTCGACACGATCACCACGCCGCGAGAAGGTGCACGTGCGGCGGCGCTCTTCGCAAGGGCGACGCACGTGATCGTCGCCAATACGGGGCACGTTACGGCGCTCGACGACTTTTACGGGTGCGCCTCGACCATCGTTCGCCGCTTCGGGCAGACCGGAAAGGTTGTCGCGGGGTGCGCCCCCCGCGTGCCGGCGCTTCACCTCGTGCCGGCATTCTCTCGCACGATCGACGAAGTCGATCCGGCAAATCCGTCGCACGGAAATCACGCGCCGGCACGCGAGTTGCGCGCAGCCGCGGCAGCGTTGCTCGCCGCGGCCGACGTTCTCGCGCGGTCGTACGAGTTTGGGCTCAGCTCGGGTTCGGGCTTGCGTGGCGGATCGTATTCGGCAACTCCTAAGAATGCCACGGACCACGCGACGCTTTCCGGCGTTCGTTGGACGAAGGATCTTGCGGTTTCGGGTACAGCCGATTTCGACGCAAGGAGCGCGAACGGGCACGCCCATCTGACGCTTTCAGGTGCGGCGGCGGGTAACCTCGATGCCGCATGGCCTACCGTCGGCAGCACGGCCGCGGCTCAGATCAGCGGAACGGTTGACGGCTACCATTTAGAAGCGACGATGCCCGCGCCCTAAGAGGGTTCGTTGACTAACCCTTGGGGACGCCCTTCGACAAGCTCAGGGTGACACGCCCTTCGACAAGCTCAGGGTGACACAGGGGCGCGCTTGGATTCGTAGATCGAGAGTTGCGCGTATGCGGCGGAAAGTAGCGGGAGCTTCAGCCCTGCGGCATGACCGCGCCGGCACATATCGCCTAAAATTGCGTCTGCCTCGAGAGACCCGCCCTTCTGCAGGTCGCGATACATCGATGACGCGAGCGGCGAGCCCGCTTCCGTCAGCGTCGCGCGCGTGCTTTCGATCGCCTCAGGCCGCGGCGCGTAGCCGCACGCCGTCGCAACCGCGACGCACTCGTCGTGCATGGCAAGGGTCAACTCGCGGCCGCGCGGCGCCGCCACGATTTCACCGATCGTTCCTCGCAGCAGGCACGTGATGCCGCCGAGCGCCGTGATAAAGACCCACTTCTCCCACATCTCGAGCATAATGTTCGACGAAACGCGCGCGTCGAAGCCGGCGCCCTGCAGCGCGCGATCCACCTTTTCAATCCGCCCCGAGCGCGAGCCGTCGAGCTCACCGTATGCGAGCCTCTCCATACCGGTCAGCTGGACGATGCGTCCTTGCGCGTCGAGTGTAGCGGCGACGATGCAGACGCCGCCGAGCACGTGTGAATAGCCGAACCTCTCCTTGAGATCGTCGAGGTGGTGCAAGCCGTTGAGCGTCGGCAAAATCAGGCTATCGGCGCCGATCGCCGGCGCGATATCGTCGAGCGCCCCTTGCAGCCCGTAGTTTTTGACCGTCAGCAGCACGAGGTCGTATGGGGCAGAAAGCTCGTCGCGGGTGACGACCTTCGGCGTAAGCGTTGCATTGCCGTGGGGACTGACGATCTCGAGCCCGCGCTCGCATAGCTGCACCGCGCGCTGGGGCCGCACGAGAAAGGTTACGTCGCGCCCGGCTTGTGCGAGCCGGCCGCCGAAGTATCCGCCGACGGCGCCGGCACCGACGACGAGCAGTCGCAAGTTATACAGTGATTTCGTAGACGAAGGCCGGCGCGTCGAGACTGTCGAGACGCTGCCCGTCGACTTCGGCTTGCGGATACATCAAGAACGCAACTTCGTCTCCGCTCGAACCGGGAAGTGCGACATCGTGGCCGTCGTTGTAGACCATGTAGTTGCCCTCCCACGACCCGAAGAGCAGGCGGCGCGCCTCGACGACCTTCGGGTTGCTCATGCTCAAGTTCCCCGGCGGCTCTTCGAGCACGACCTTGCGCACGTCGGCGGGATCGAGCGGTATCCAGCCGTAGCCCGTTACGAAGGCTTCGGCGCGGCAGTGCTGCGATTTGGTGATCGTCGTGCTATTCGCGCCGAGCGCCTTATATCCGAGCTCCGACGGTGCCACGCGAATGCCGTACAGATCGCGGGCCGGAATCCCCGACGCGCGCGCAAGGCCGACGGCGAGGCCGTTGATATCGGCGCACTTTCCGGTGAAGTCGCCGCTCTCGAGCAAAAACGAGACGTTGCCGAGGCCGCAGCCGCGCGTCTTCGGATTGCGCGACGTGTTCGTGACGATCCATGCGTAGATCTTGCGAACTTTCTCGAGATCGGTCGTCGCGCCGGCCGTCGCAGTATCGGCGGTGCGCTTGACGATGCCGTCGGTCGGAATGTACTTCGAGGGTGCCGTGTAGAACGCGATCTCCGCGGCCGAAAGCGTGACGTCTCGATCGGGCTTGGAGAGATCGACGTCGAGGTTTCGCGTCGTCACGTTTGAGACGACGGTCAGATCGCCCTGGCCGTGCGTTCCTTTCGGCCACTGCGCGTAGACCATCTGCGTGCCCGAGCGCCGATCGCTGACGATTGCGACTTGTTCGGCGTTGCCGTGCCAGGTGGTCGGCCCCGGCTTCATCCAGGTCGCTTCCATAAACGAAGGAATGGGCACCCAGGCCTTCGCGTTGCTGCCCTTCGGCAGCGTTACCGCGGTCGTCACTTGATACGAGCGCCACGGGCCCGGCTCGATCTCGGGCGCCCCCGCGCGGGCGGAGCGCGCCATCAAGGGCGCAACCGAGAGAGCCGCAGAGGCGACGACAAATTCCTTCCGTTTCATAAGCCGCAAAAACGTCGATGGGATGGCTTTGGTTTCACTCGCCGGAAGGGAGCATCATGCCATCGACAGCCGAGGACGTCGAGATCCTGCCGTTCGATGAAGCGCGCGATTCCTATGACGAGGTTACGCGCTTGCTTCACGCCGCCTATCGCGGACTGGCCGAGATGGGTTTGAATTACGTTGCGGCGACGCAGGACGCAAAGACGACCCGCGAACGCATTTCGGCCGCGACCGCCTGTTGGTTGGCGCGCCAAGCGGGCGACGTGGCCGGCACGATCTGCTACTACGCCGAGTCGCCTTCCCCAAATGATCCCGACTGGTACCAGCGCCGCGAAGTGAGCTTCTTCGGTCAGTTCGGCGTCGAACCGTCGCTGCAGGGTTCCGGCATCGGTTCGCGGCTGCTTTCGACCGTCGAAGCCCGCGCGGTCGCCGATGCGAAGAGGGAGCTTGCCTGCGACACCGCCGAGCCTGCACGCCATCTCGTCGCGTATTATTCGCGGCACGGATTTCGCGTCGTCGGACGTCATCGCTGGCCTCACGCCGATTACGAGAGTTTGATTCTGAGCAAACGGGTCGGAATTACGATCCGCCGTGCCACCGGTGGCGAACCGCCGGAGACTCTGCGGATCGCGCATACGATGCCGTGGACGCAAAACGAGTATCTGAAGCGCCAGCTCGCAGCCGGCGCCGTCGACGTGGCGTGCAGCGGCAATCGCATCGTCGGCTTCATCGCATGGAATCGCGAGTTCTTCGCGCGGCCGTTCGTGTGGTTGAGTGTCGTCGATCCGGAGTATCGGCGCAGCGGAATCGGGTCGCTGCTCTTCGCGCACGTCGAGCGTGCTTGCAGAGGGAGTCGTCTTTATTCATCGGCGAACCGCAGCAGGGAAGGAATGCACCGATTCTTCGAACGCCGGGGCTACGTTCGTGCGGGCGAGGTCGACCTCGACCCCGGCGATCCGGAGGTCTTCTACTTCATCGATTTGTGATGACCGGCCATGCTTCGACAGGCTCAGCATGACACGTTGGGCTAGAGAATTAGGTGCACGTCGCCGAACTCGTGGTAGAAGCAACCGCGTTTGCCGGCCTCGCCGTAAGCCGATTCGAGCAACTCCGCATCGGCGAAGGCCCGCAGCATCTCGAGATGCGTGGCGTTGGGATCGTGAAAGCCTGAGAGCAGCGCGTCGACCGCGCGCGGCCGATACGCCGCGTCGATGAAGAGCTCCGTCCAGCCCGCGGAGGCGATCACACCTTCTTCGGTTGCCGCGCTTTCCAGCGCGCGAACGACCGTCGTCCCGACGGCGATTACCCGTCGTCCTTCGTGCTTCGCAAAATTCACCTGCGTCGCCGTTTCGACGGGAACGACAAATCGCTCCGTGCCCGGGCGCTCCGGCGCCTCGAAGCTTGCAATGCCGCAGTGCAGCGTCAAGTTCGCAATCTCGACGCCGCGATCGCGCAGCCGCGCGACGACCCGCGGTGTAAAGGGACGCGCGGCCGAGGGCATCTCCGAGGAGCCGGGAATGCGCGCGAAGAGCGTCTGATAATCTGCAAGCGGAAAGCGCCGATTGAGATAGCCATATGTGATCGGCGAACCAAACTCGGAAAGATACTCATCCATCGGCGCTTCGAGCGAGAACGCCGCGTACCACAACCGCGGCCGTTGCGGCTCGACCGCTGCGAGCATCGTGGCCGATGCGCCGCCCGGGAGCGCGAGCACGTCCCCGGCAGCGGCCGGGCCGCGCGGTTCTACCATCCATAGGCGCGCGTCGATCTTCGTGCTGACGTGCAGCGGAACGGTGCTGCCGTCGGGCCGGTGCGCGAGCAGCGCCGCCGGCAGCGTCGCCGAATCGTTGACGACGAGAAGATCGCCGGCTCGTAAGAGCGAGGGCAGGTCGTAGAACCGCGCGTGCGAGTGCAAACGGCTGCGGCGATCGCTGACGAGCATCTTTACCGCGTCGCGCGCTACGCCGCGATACTCCGGGGGCTCGGTCGCCTCGATCAAGCCACGGATAAGCGCCGGCGCTGCGATCACGCCGGCACGAGGTCGGAAGCGCGAACGCGCGCGTAGCCGCTTTCCATCTCGGCGACGGCACGCAGCAGCGCGCGGGCCGAGTCGGCGGGATCGCGCAGTTCGTCGGGGTCGGCTTCGGGAATCGCGGCGCGATGCATATCGGTATTCATATCGCCGGGATCGAAGACGAGCACGCGCGTCGAGCGTCCCTTTAGTTCGGCTGCAAGCACGCGCGAAACGTGCTCGAGCGCGGCCTTCGTCGCGCCATAGCCGCCCCAGGTTGGATACGCCTCCACGCCCGCATCCGACGTTACGTTCACGATCGTGCTGAGTTCGGAGCGAGCCATCAGCTTGAGCGCGTGCTGCGTGAGATGAATCGGAGCGAAGACGTTGACCGCGAAGAGCGCGTCGAAGGTCGGGCGGTCGAGCCCCTCGATCGCCGGCAGCGGCGTCCTTCCCAGCGTCGAAGCGTTATTCACGAGCAGATCGAGCCTGCCGTAGCGCTCAGCGGCTAAGATCAGCGCGTGCGCGTGATCGGAATCGGCGACGTCGCCGGCGATCGCCACGACCCCACCAACCTCCGAAAGTTCCAGACGTGTGCACTCCAACTCGACCGGATCGCGGCCGTCCATGATGACGTGCAGCCCCTTAGCGAGCAGTTCGCGAGCCAGCGCCTTGCCCAGCCCGCGCGACCCGCCGGTGACGATCGCCACGTGTCCTGATTGAAACCATTGCATAACGAGGAAGAGTCTACAACCTCAAGTATAGTTGAGGTCAAGAGATGGAATACCTTACCGTCGGTGAAATCGCCCAACGCAGCGGCCTGCCGGTCTCTACGATTCATTTTTGGGAGCGCAAAGGGCTCATTCGCAGCAGCCGCAGCGACGGCAACCAGCGCCGCTTCGCACGATCCGAGCTGCGCCGCCTCGCGGTGATCAAGATCGGGCAACGCGCCGGCGTCTCGCTTGCGGAGATTCGCGAGATGCTCGATACGCTGCCCGCCGATCGTGCGGTCTCAGTGCGCAGTTGGACCGCTCTTTCAAAACGCTGGAAGCAGAGCCTCGACGAGCGGATCGAACGCCTCGCGGCCCTGCGCGATCAGCTGGGGCAATGCATCGGCTGCGGCTGCCTCTCTCTCAATAAATGCTGGCTGCAGAACCCGTACGACGAGCTCGCCGAAGAAGGCCCCGGAGCGCGCCTTCTCAACTTTGAAGAGTAACGGAGCCTCCGGAAACCGCAAAGTACCCGGAGGTTTTAAGACGGATATGAAGGTTCGAAAGCTCAATCACGCGGTGCTGCGCGTTCGCGACGTCGATCGCAGCCTCGAATTTTACTCCTCCGTGCTCGGCTTCGAGACCGTGGCGCGCATCGGGCACGTGATGGCATTCATGCGCGCGCCCGATTCTGAGAACCACCACGATCTCGGCCTTGCGCGCGTGGGGCCAAACGCGGCGCCGCCCAACGAGCGCGGCGTCGGCCTCTACCACCTTGCTTGGGAAGTCGACGAGATCGAATCGCTGCGCGAAGCGCGCGACGCGCTGCAGCAGCGCGGCGCGATCAGCGGCGCGAGCGACCACGGCGCGACGAAATCGATCTACGCCTACGATCCCGACGGCAACGAGTTCGAGGTCATGTGGATGGTCCCGCGCGAGCACTGGGGTGAGTACGAAAATGCCGCACCGACGCGACCGCTCGATCTCGAAGCCGAGATCGCGCGTTGGAGCGAGGCGCCGCGCTAATGGCGCAGCTTCTAGAGGCTACCAAGAGATAACGATTAGGCCGTTGCCGGCCCCGGCGCCGCCGGCCATGTCCTTGACGTGCACCGCTTTCCTCTCCGCGAACGAGGAACCGCCGCCGCCACCGCCGCCCCCGCCTTGTCCGCTCGTTGCCTCCGATCCGGCGCCGCCGCCACCGCC
>JBAQAW010000027.1:0-2256 GCA_049285915.1 Candidatus Cybelea sp.
CAACTACGGCCAACCGTTCCTGGTCTCCGTGAATACTCGCACCGGGGCCGATACGGTCCTTCAGCAAATCACCTCCGGTACGGTGCCCGAAGGCATCGCGTTCGATCGCCACGAGAACCTCATCCTCAATACCGTCGGCGACAGTAACACGCTGGCCGTGTTCAAAAAACCGTGGAGCGGCTCGCCTTCGTCGACCTTCGTCTACGGTTCTGCTCCAAACGGCTACTACACCGGCATCTCCTTGAACAAGCCGCAAACAACGCTGTGGGCGGCCAACTTCTCTCTCCCGGTCGTGTCGCACGGCTTTGGGAGCGTCCAGGCCAACAGCTACCCGCTGGGAAGCATCGGGCGTTCGTCGACCGGCATTGAGTCGGAATACTACGACAGCATAGCCGTCGATCCGCAGGCGAAGTAACCGCTGCCGAGGCGAGGCCCGGCAAATCGCGGCAGGGCGCGTCCGCCTACCGGCGCAATGCACGCGATGGAGGTATGAGAGTTTGATGCTTCGTGGAGTCTTCGTGCGCCGCACCGCCGGCCTGCTCGCCGCGATCGCCATGCTGGGAACGGCCACAGCGCAATATGCACCGTCGCGGCCGGAAACGGCGTTCCTGCCGATCCCCAGCGTCGCCGGCGCACGCGCGAGCTCGCAGATGCTCAACGAAAGCTACCACTACCCCGGCACGCCGGGCGATCACCGCATGGCGGTGTGGATGCGCGACACGATGCGGCACTTTGGATTGCGCGCCTGGATCGAGCCGTTCACCGCGACGGTCTACACGCCGAGCCGTCTTGCGCTGCAGTTGCTGACGTCGCCCCCGGTCACGTTCGATTTGCACGACGGCAAGATCGCGGCCGATCCGGACGGCTCGCGCTCCGCCCCCGGCCTACCCTTCAACGCCGGCAGCGGCAACGGCGACATTCGTGCGCCACTCGTGGAAGCCGGGCGTGGGCTCGACGCCGATTACGCGCGTTTGCGCAGCGCGCGGGTTGCGGTTCGAGGCAAGATCGTCTTGATTCGTTATGGCGCCGAGTATCGCGGCAACCTCGCGGCTCGAGCGCAGCGCAACGGCGCCGCCGGCGTCATCTTCTACAATTCACCCAAGGACGAGTCGCCGGGCCTTGCCTACCCGAACGGACGGAACCGTCCGCCCGGCGCCGTGCAGCGCGGCGACGTGATGGGCGACGATAACGTGCCGTTGCGCATCCCGATGCTTCCCGTGACGCTCGAAACGGCGCAGCGATTGATCGAAAGTGCGCATGGCGCTCGCGCGCTCGTGCATCTCAACGTGCAGATGAACGCGCGCGTCACGACGCTCTGGAATACAATCGGCGAAGTGACCGGCACGGATCCGGCGCTGTCGATCCTACTGGGGGGGCACCGCGACGCGTGGGTGTACGGCGTCACCGACGACGGCTCGGGGATTTCAACGCTCGTCGAAGTTGCCCGCGGGCTCGGGGCGCTTGAACGCAGCGGCTGGAAGCCCAAACGCAGCATTCGCATTGCCGGGTGGGACGCGGAGGAGATCGGCGAATACGGCTCCGCCGACTACGTCCATCGCCATCGCGACGAACTGCAGCGCGGATGCGTCGCCTACATCAACGTCGACGAATCCGCGGCCGGCCCGCATTTTCGCTCCGAGGTCGCCGGTGCACTCGTCCCGGTGATGGTGCCCGCGGTCTCCGACGTGCTCAAGATCGCGCGGCCGCCGGTCGACGATCCTTCGGGCGGTTCGGACTACGAGTCGTTCATCTACACGCTCGGTACCCCGATCATCAACCTCGGATACGGCGGCGGGTTCGGCACCTACCACTCCACTTACGACGATTTCCGCTACGCCGAGCTCTTCGCCGATCCGGGGTTCGTCCACCATAAGACGATCGCGCAGACCGTCGGCGTCATCGCGCTGCGCTTGGCGGACGCGGAAACGATTCCGTATCGCTTCGCGCCCTACGGCAAATCGCTCGACGCAGGCCTGAAGACACTGACGACGGCGGCACTCGCGAAGCATCTGACGCTTCCGGCGGATCTCGGTGCGGCGATCGCACGATTCGAGCCGGCCGCCCAAGCCTACGATGAATCGACCTCCGCGCACGACGAAGCCAAGACGTTGCAGGCTGCGCAGCAGCTCCACCTCATCGCGTATTCGGCTAACGGCTACGCGAGCGTGGCGTTCCCCACAGTTGCCGCGGCGGTCGCCACGGGACGCCAGAGTGACGTAGATGCAGCAAGTCGCGAAACCGTCACCGCGCTCGGCA
>JBAQAW010000028.1:0-39978 GCA_049285915.1 Candidatus Cybelea sp.
GTCGCCGCGATCTGCTCGCTGCTGACGGTCTTCCCCACCGGCGATCGCCAAGGTGCAGACGTGACGATTTATCAACCGGAGAAACTTGCAGCGATGGAGGGTCTATTCCCGACCGAGCGCGACGCGCCGCTTGCAATCATCGGCATGCCCGACACGCGCGCGAAGCGGTTGATCGATCCGATCGACGTACCGGATTTTTTGAGCTTCCTCGCCTACGGCAATATTCACGCCGGCGTCAAGGGCCTCGACGACTACGGACGCCCGACATGGCCGCCGGTGGAGTTGACCTACTACGCATATCACATGATGGTCGGGCTCGGCTCGATCTTCTGCACGGTCGCGGTGCTCGCGGCGCTGCTGCTGTGGCGAAATCTGCTCTTCGGCCGGCGATGGGTGCTATGGCTCCTCCTTCTGGTCATGCCGTTTCCCTACATCGCAAACGAAGCCGGCTGGGTCGTGACCGAGGTCGGCCGTCAACCGTGGATCATCTACGGATTGATGCGAACTGCCGACGCGCCGTCGCCGAATGTCGCGGCCGGCGAAACGGTCTTTACGTTGCTTGGCTTTGCGGGCATGTACTTCGTGCTCGGCGTGCTGTTCTTGTATCTCGTGTTGCGTGAGATCGCGATCGGACCGGGCGGTCCCCATGATGGCGTGCCGGTCGCGGAGCCCGCGCCGTGAATGTCGCCGCATTCTGGCTGCTCGCTTTCATGCTCACGGTGTACGTGCTGCTCGACGGATACGACTTCGGCGTCGCCATGATCACGCCGTTTGTCGCGCGCAGCGACGAGGAGCGGCTCGCTTCGATGCGCAGTGTCGGGCCATTCTGGAACGGCAATGAAGTGTGGCTCATTGCGACCGGTGCCGTACTCTTCGCGATCTTCCCTCAGGCATACGCGTCCGCGTTTTCTGGCTTTTATTTGCCGTTCATGGTTGCGCTCTGGCTGCTGATGTTTCGCGGCATCTCGCTCGAGTTGCGAGGACACTTCCCCAGCCGGATCTGGCACGACTTCTGGGACGCGTGTTTCTTCCTGTCGAGTACATTCCTCGTGCTGGTCTTCGGGGTCGCGTTTGGCAATCTGTTACGCGGGCTCCCGCTCAGCGACGGCGGCTCTTTTCGAGGCACGTTCGCGCTCTTGCTCAACCCGTACGCACTGCTTGTCGGGGTCTTCGCCATGGCAGCGCTCGTCATGCACGGTGCGGCATTCCTGAGGTTGCGGTTGAACGGCGCGCCATCCGATCGCGCGGCCGGGGCGTTCGTCCGAATCTGGGTCGCGGTCGTTGTCCTCTACGTCATCGTAACGGAGTGGACGTTGCTTTTACGCAATGGATTCGGCAATATTCATCCTTTTGCCGTCGTAATGATCGTCCTATCTCTCGCTTCGCTCGCGACGATCCAGCGAGCACGGGCGCGCGATCACGCCGTAGCGACATTTCTCGCGTCGTCGGCGTTCCTCGTTACGCTGCTCGTCGCGGCCGCCGGCACGCTCTTTCCGTACCTGCTTCCCGCATATCCGGGCGGGACCAACGGAATATCGATCTACTCCGCAGCGCCATCGTTGACGGGAATCGCCACGGCCTTCGCCTTCACGGTCGCCGGTCTGATCGGCGTGATCATCTTCTCGGCCATCGCCTGGCGTCGCGTAGCGGGGAAGATTCGAGTGTAGCGCCAGCTCAGTCAGAGCCTGGATCTCCTTCCGCTGCAGAATTGGCCTCTGCGGTGGAATTGTTTGCACTGACCTCGAAAGCAACGACGTTTCTTCCGTTTATTCTCGGGGAGGTATACGCGCCGTGAGAAACCTTTGCAACGCGCTTACTCTTCGCGCCACTGCTGCATGCCCGGCGCCCCGCGGTGAGTGATTCGGCATTTCGGGGCCGGCCTCGTAAGCCTAACGGTGGCGCTGCTCTTGCTCGGTGGGTGCGGCGTCCTTCGACGGGCTCAGGATGACATGCAACCACCAGTCGGCGCACTTGGCGCCCTGCCCCAAACTTCTGCGCTCGAAATCCACGATCGTCGTCACGGACGGCGCACGTTTGCGTTCACTGGTGCCACGCAATCTTTCGTGGTCCCACGCGGTGTTACGGCGATCACCGTTGTTGCGATCGGCGGCGCGGGCGAAAGCGAACCGTCAAAGCGTCACGAGCCCCATTCCCACGGCGGTCGCGGAGGTCGCGTTAGCGCCGTCCTCCCCGTAGTCCCACGCGAACGACTCGCAATCTACGTCGGGGGTAACGGCTCCGGCATCAACGGCGGCTACAACGGCGGTGGAGACGGCGGCACCGACGACAACCCGTTCGGTCGCGGTGGCGGCGGCGCCACCGATGTGCGCGAACACGGCAATGGGTTCGTGAGTCGGATCCTCGTTGCAGGCGGCGGTGGAGGTGCTGGTGCAGACGGCAACTACACGCCGCCGGGCGAGTCCTCGGGCGGCGGGGGTGGCGGCCTCTATGCCGATCAGGGCTATGGGCCCGGCGATTTTGGCAGGTCGGGCGACGGAGGAGCCGGCGGGTACCAAGAGGGCCGGAGGTTTGGGCGGTCGCGCCGGCCAGAATTGCCATGAAAAATACCAGGGGCGACAAGGCGCCTCAGGTCTGCTCAGCGTCGGCGGCTCCGCTAGGGGTGGAAGCCCGCGCGGAAATCATGCCGGCGGCGGCGGTGGTGGCGGAGGCGGCGGATCGTCCTACGTCGAGCCGAAAGCAACAAACGTGCGCATGTGGAAGGGCTGGAAAGGTGCGCGACGCAGCCTCGTGACGCTCTACTGGTAACTGCGGCGAACTCGAGCGAAAATCGCGGCCGGTTCGGAACGGCCATCGGCAGACTACCCCGGGCGCTCGATCTCGAACCAGCGCGCTCTATCCGTTGCCTCAAGCTCGCGCATACCACAGCGTAAAAGCACGGCGGCAGATTTCGGATTGTCGTGACTGCACTTCGCGAAAATGCGCGGCACGTCGAACGCCGTGAACCCCGCGGTCAGCACCGCTTGTGCCGCTTCGGTAACGTAACCCTGGCCTCGGCCGCCGGGGACGACTGAGTACCCAAGTTCGATCGCGTCATAATTTTCCGGCCAGTGATTAGGCCACGCGTCAATGTACTTGAAGCCGGCGTGCCCGATCGGCACGTATTTGCCGGCAACATCGGGTGCAGCGATCACTAAAAAGCCGAAGCCGTAACGCTCCCAATGCCCGAGCATAAAGGCCGCGAATGCGCGCGCTCGCTCGTCCGAGAGTGGCTCCGGCCGCGTGGCATACGCATCCCGCGCCTGTCGTGCATAGAGCGACGCTTCGCTATCTTCGGGCCGCCGCAGGCGCAGCCGCGCGGTCTCGATCCGTCGCGGAAAGGCATCGTCGGGCAACGGCTTCACGCGGCCGCGCGCTTCGCTACGTCGTGGCCGGTTCGGCGAAGTTCTGCCGCAGCGCCTCGCCGATGCGCGCGATTGCGTAAAGTATCCCCGCCTGCGTCTCGCCCCGCGCGAAAAAGGGCTGGCTCTCCTTCACGACGTCGTTCCAAAACGCATCACCGACGCGCTCGTGCAGCTCCTTATCGCCGATGATGGCGAACTGCCGCGCGTTGGGCGCAACCAAAACCAGTGCGCCGTTGCGCGGTTCGTAGCGATGCAGCTTGAGCGCGCCGAATTCGCGTTTGGCGCGCTCGAACGCGTCGACGCTGCGGTCGGGAATCACCCGTACCGCAATGCGCCCGCTGGTGCCGTCCTCGGCTTGGGCGATCGCGTGCGCGATCTCCGCTCGATCGGCCTTGGTCACGGGCTGAAGTTGACGGCCGGCGCCTGCTGCGCGCCCGGCTGTGCTTGGAAGTACGGCTTCTCATTGAAGCGGCTGCCGAACATGCCGACGATCATCACCGTCGGAAACGTGTCGCGCTTGGTGTCGAAGGCGCGCGCCGCTTCGTTGTACTTGCGCCGTTCGAAGGCGATGCGATTCTCCGTGCCTTCGAGCTGCGCTTGCAGCGTCTGGAAGTTCTGCGTCGCTTTGAGCTGCGGATAGTTCTCGACGACCGCGAGCAGCCGCGAGAGCGCCGAGCCGAGCGAATCCTGCGCCGCCGCGTACTTCTGGAAATCTTGCGGATTGTTGATCGCGTTCTGCACGACATCGGGCGGAATCTGTCCGACGCTCGCGCGCGCTTTGGCGACGTCTTCGTACGTGCTCTTCTCGAAGTTCGCCGCGCCTTTGACCGTCGCGACGAGATTTGGAATCAGGTCGGCACGGCGCTGGTAAACGTTCTGTACCTGCCCCCACTGAGCGTCGACCGCTTGGCTGAGCGTCACCAGCGAGTTATAGGTTGCCGCTATGAACAGCCCGACGATCACGACGATCGCCACGACGATCAGCGGAGCGGCGTACGAAGGACGTTTTTGCATGCCAGGCAAATGCGCCGCCATGCGGCCTGCCCCTCCCTCGGGCGCCCTTTTATTGCGAGCGCTATTGGCCGCGATTCCGATTTTTGCGCTTTCGTTCGGCGTGCTGCTCGTCAATCGAATCGAGCCGCGGCTCTTCGGCTTCCCCTTCCTCTTTTGCTGGATCGCCGCGTGGGTGCTGCTCACGCCCGCCTTCCTTTGGACCATCGGCCGCGTGGAGAGGCGCTGGTGAACGGGCTCACCGCGCTTGCGATCGTCGCCGTCATCGTCTTCGGGACGATGGGTTTCGCGCTGCTGGGCGTGCGGCGCGTGCAGATGAGCCCGGAGCAGTATATCGTCGGCGGCCGCTCCTTCGGCACGATCTTTCTCTGGGTACTGCAGGCCGGCGAGATCTACACGACCTTCACCTTTTTAGGCATCGCCGGCTTCGCGTACTCGCTGGGCGCGCCCGCACTCTACGTGATGGCCTACGGCACGATCGCCTACATCATCGCCTACTTCTTGGCGCCGGCCGTTTGGCAGGTCGGCAAGGATAACCATCTGCTGACCAACGCCGACTTCTTCGAGAAGCGCTACAACAGCCGCGCCTTGGGCGTCGGCGTTGCGCTGCTCTCCTTCGCGATGGTCGTGCCCTACGTAACGATCCAGCTGAGCGGCCTGCAGATTCTGCTGCGCATCGCGGGCTACGGCGCCTACAACGCGACCGCCGCGGTGATCGTCGGCTTTCTGGTGATGGCCCTCTTCGTCTTCACCGCGGGCCTGCGCGGCACGGCCTGGGCGAGCGTCGTCAAAGATATCCTCGTGCTCGTCGCCGTGGTCTTTGCCGGCGTTGCGATCCCCGTGCATTTCTTCGGCTCGCCGCGCGGGCTCTTCGACCACTTCGTAGCCGCGCATCCGCAAATGCTGACGCTTCGGCCGGCCGGGGTCTTTCACGGAACGCTCTGGTACGCCTCGACGGTGCTGCTCTCGGCGCTCGGCTTCTATGTCGGGCCGCAGACCTTCAACAGCGTCTACAGCGCCCGGAGCGGCGACGCGCTGCGCCGCAATGCGGTCTTTCTACCCTTCTATCAGATCTTGGCGAGCCTGATGATCTTCGCCGGGCTCTCCGCGATGCTGATCACCCCCGGGCTGACCGGTCCCGCGGTCGATCAATCCTTTCTGCTCGTCGTGCAGCGCTACTTCCCGTCGTGGATCCTCGGCATCGTCGCCGGCGCCGGTGCGCTCGCGGCACTGGTTCCCGCCTCCGCGCTCTTGCTCGCGGCCTCGAGCGTCATCGTTAAGAACGTCCTCGGCGACGCGTTCGGCGTCGCGACCAGCGATCGCTCCCGCACGCTGCTCACGCGCATCGTCGTCGTAGTCGTGGCGGTGCTCGCGCTGGGCATCTGGATGGTCGCGCAGAAAACCGTCGTCGAGCTGCTGTTACTCTACTACAACGGCATCACGCAATTCTTTCCCGGCGTCGTCGCGGCGTTCGTCTGGAAGCGTGCGACGGCGTGGGGCGTCGGCCTGGGCATCCTTACCGGTGTAGGGGTCGCGGTACCGATGGCCGCACTCAATATTCTTCCGTTCGGCATGAACCCCGGCTTCGTTGCTTTACTCGTAAACGTCGTCGTTCTCGTGCTGGTAAGTCTCGTTACGAAACGTGCGGGAACATAGGCTCGTCTCCGAGGAACTTCGCAAAAAGGCGCTCGTGCTGGAGAGCGGAAAGGCCTGTTGGAGCGGCGTCGACATCGAGGCGGCGCTCAAAGAAATTACCGGAGCCCGCCAAGTCATTCTCGGCTTCGATATCTGCGAACGGCTCCCCGACGGCACGCTCAAGGATTGCGGGACGAGCGGCTTTCAAATGGCGCAAATCCTTCCGCGCGCACCATGGGAGGAATGCGTCTCGATGTCGCTTGCCTTAGCGGTACGCGACGTTCGCGATACGAAGCGCCTTACCGGGCTCGAACCGCCGTTTTCGGAGCTTTGGTACTGCGTCGTCGCCCTCGATCGCGTCAGCCTCGCTCGCTACCTCCGCGGCGAAGACTCATAAGCTCCCCCTGTGTCATCCTGAGCTTGTCGAAGGACGAGCTTGTCGAAGGATGGCGCGCAGAACACCGCAAACCGCCCAGCATGCCACATACTTCGCGCATTCTACGTCTTACAATTTTTTGCGGATTCCTCGCCGGCTGCTCCCACGGCATGAGCTTTACGCCCTATCCGAACGCGCAGCTCGCACAGCGGGAGCAACCGCTCGCCGGTGCCGCTTATCAACAGCTCTACAGTTTTAAATCGGGTGCCGACGGTGCCAACCCGATCTCCGGGCTAACCGAAATCAACGGTGCGTACTACGGCACGACCTACGGCGGTGGAGCGTCGTTAGGCTGGGGCACGGTATTCAAGATCACGGCCGACGGTGCCGAACACGTGATCTACAAATTTAAAGCCGGCAACGATGGCGCGCATCCCTACGCTGGGTTGACCGGCGTTAACGGCACGCTTTACGGCACCACGTACCAAGGTGGAACCAGCGGCAACGGGACGGTCTTCAAAATCAGCACGAGCGGCGCCGAAAAAGTCCTCTACAGCTTCAAGGCCGGCGACGATGGTCAGTACCCCTACGGCCGCCTCATTGCCGACGGCGGCCAGCTCTACGGCACCACGTACACCGGCGGCGGCGGCTACGGCTGGGGCATCGTCTTTCGCCTCAGCCTCTCGGGCGCCGAAAAAGTGATCTATCGGTTCAAAGCCAACGACAGCGGCACGCACGACGGCGCGCATCCCTACGCCGGCCTTATCGTGCTCAACGGCACGCTCTACGGCACCACGGAACAAGGCGGGGCCAAAGGCTCAGGCACCGTCTATAAGGTCTCAACCGCTGGAAGCGAGCACGTCGTCTACAGCTTTAAAGGCGGTGCCGACGGACAGTACCCCTACGCGCGTCTGCTCGTATACAACGGCGCGCTCTTCGGTACGACCTACCAAGGCGGAATCTATCCCGGCTGGGGCATCGTATTCAAAGTCACGCCCGGCGGCACCGAAACGATCCTGCACAAATTCAAAGCGAACGCCGACGGGGCGCATCCGCAATATGCCGGACTCATCAATCTCGGCGGTCTCCTCTACGGCACGACGTACCAAGGCGGAACGTCCGGCGACGGTACCGTTTACAGCGTCACGCCCGGCGGCACCGAGCGCATCGTCTACTCCTTCAAAGGGGGCACGGACGGCGCCTATCCATACGACGGTCTGCTCAACTCGAGCGGCACGCTCTTCGGCACGACGTACCAGGGCGGCGCCGATAACGCCGGCACGGTCTTCAAACTAGCTCCGTAACGAAGGAGGCCTACTCGGCGAAGATCCTCTTCCAGTCGCGCTTCATATCGACGACGGTCCAGCCGCGCGCCTTCGCCGTCTGAAGCGCCTTATCGAGCCGCCCGAACGGTGTTTGCGTATCGTACGCGTACTCGCGCTCGGCATCGGTGTGATGGACGATGAGCATCAGCCGTGCGCCGCCGCCCGCGGCCGTCCATTCGAGCATCTGCAGATCGCCGTCGGAGTTACCGAAGGCCGCTATCGGCTGGGCGCCGATGAACTGATGGATCCCAACGGGTTTGCCGAGGCCGTCGTCCATCAAGTAAATCTCCGGCGTGCGAATCAGCACGGGTTGGCCGTCGCGCATCTCGAAGGTCGTCTTAAGCGAACTGCCGACGATCTGTTCCATCGGCACGCCGTAGGTTTGCGGCGCCCACGGCCGCACGAACTCGGTGCCCCCGCCGGTGACGATGTACGTCTTAAAGCCGTTGGCGCGCAGGTAGCGCATGAGTTCGAGCATCGGCTGGTAGACGCACTCGGTGTACGGGCGCTTGAAGCGCGGGTGGCGCGCCGACTCGATCCAGTCGTTCACTGCTTTGGCGAACTCGGTCGTGGACATGCCGGTCTGCGTCGCGCCGAGCAGCTTCATGATCCCGATGATGCCCGACGCCGCGACGCCGGCCATGTCGTCTTCCAGCACCGATCTGAACGGCTCGTTGGTCTGCCATTCCGGATGCGCAGAGGCGAGGCGTTTGACGTCGGCGATCACGAACGCCAGCTGGGTGTACATCGGCTGCTCGACCCAGAGCGTGCCGTCGTTATCGAAGAGCGCGATGCGCTCGTGCACCGGCACGAACTCGGAGCTGCCTTCGGTCGTCGTGCGCCCCACGAAATCAACGATCGACTTCTTGGCGTCGCCCTCGTTCCACGAAGGTAATGCGTCGGGCTGTCCGTTCGGCTGCGTCGTCATCGTCGGGGCTTTCTCACTGGGGGTCGGGGAATCCGCCGAGAGGTCGCTTCCTCCCGACGACGCAATACCGGACCGCAGTTGATGGAAACGTTTCTCGCACCCGTCCTGCTGGTCAGCGGCATCCTCACGCTCTCTGCCGCCGTCGGCCTCTTTATGCCGCGTAAAGCACTCGCTATGTTCTTCGGCATTGACACGAGCGACGCCGCAACGCTCCTGCTCGGACGCCACTGGAGCCTCTTGATCGGCCTGGTCGGCGGGTTGCTGATCTACGCGGATTACCACCCTGAGATCCGCGGCCCGGTGATGCTCGTCGCCGCCATCGAAAAGCTCGCCCTCGGCGGCCTCGTCGTTGCGAGTCCTTTGCGCAAACGGCCGCCGACGGTCGTGGTCGTCGGCGCCGATACGATCATGGCGCTGCTCTACGTCTTCTTCCTCACCCGTTAACGCTCTACGTACCGCATCGGTGCCCGACTCCGTACAATCCCGGATACCCGCCGCGACCGCTTCCGTGTAGGATCACCGCATGAGCGGCACACGTTTTCGTAGCCTCGCGGCGGCCTTGGCGGCCGTTGTGCTCCTGCCTGCCTGCAGCGCATCGCCGAACGGCGGTGTGAGCGCAACGGCGCTCCCACAGACGCATCGCACCGTCGCGAACACTTCCTCGACCTGCCCCGCCTACTTTGCCGAGCACGGGCTGGTTATCGACGGCGATTTCCGCCAGGCGACCGATCCCGGCGACACGCTCGTTCCGCAAACCCAAGGCGCGGCGTTTGCACCCGACTGGGTCGTGCAGCGCGGCGCTATCGATTTCGCCGGCTCGAAGTACTGGAACATCGGCGGCCTCTGCAGCGTCAATCTCGACGGCCACCCCGCCGGCACGATCGCGACCAAGCCGTTCCCGACGACGAAGGGCGCGCAATACACCGTGACCTTTCTCATCTCGGGGTACGGCTGCGAGGGCGGCGGCTTCCGCTGCTCCGACGTCAAGCACATGGCCGTCCAGGTCGGCAAACAACGCCAGGTCTTCGTCTGGGAGACGACCGGCACGTACGACGTTCAGCACGGTCACTACCTCGAAGCCACCTGGTACTTCACGGCCGAAAAGCCGCAGAGCGTCGTGGAACTGCACAGCCTGGATAAGAACTCGAGCAGACGCGGCTGCGTCGTGGCAGCGCTCTCAGTCGTCCCAGATTAGCGGGCTGCATCGTGCCGCTAACGCGGCTGCTGCGTCGTTTGGATGCACGCGCAGCGGTCTACGGATTGGCGCGCCGGATGGCCGGAGCGATGATGCGCACGACGATCACCTGTAGCACCGCCGCCGCGGGAACCGCGAGAAATGCCCCGGGAATGCCCAGCAGCGTGCCGCCGACGATCGTCGCCAAAATCACGAGCAGAAAGCTCATCTGCACGCGCGAGCCGAAGATGATCGGCGAGATGATGTTCTGATCGAGCACTTGGATTACGGTAAAGACCGCCAGCACGATCAGCATCTTCTCCCAGCCGCTCGTTGCCAGCACCACGAGCAGAATAATAGGCCCGGAGATCACCGCACCGACCATCGGTATCGCCTGAAAGATAGCACCAATGAAGGCCAGCAGCAGCGCGTACGGCACGCCGAGTACCGCCAACGCGATGCCGAGCACGATGCCGACGATCGCGCCGTTGAGCACGACGCCGCGCACGTAGGCGCTCAGCCGCCCGCCGATATCGGTCAGCGTGTCTCGCCAGTTGTCACGCGTGGCCGCCGGAACCAGGCTGAGCACGAAGCGCTCGAGCTCACCGGCGGAGAGCATCCAGCCGATCGCGAGCAACAGGATCAGCGCGCCGTCGCCGATCGAGCCGAGGATCAGCCGCGAGCCGCCGAGCAGCTGGGGCCCGATCGTGCTGACGGCCGCGCCCGCGCTGTTCGCGAGCAGCCCCGCGATCTGGTGCGCGACTTTATCGTTTTCGATGTAACGCTGCAACACGGTCAGCTGATCCTGCAGCGAGTTGGCGTAACCGGGAATCGCGGCGATCAGTTTGGCCAGTTCGACGCCGACCGGCTGCACGAGCAGAAAGCCCAGCACGACGACGACCACAATCAGCGTGCCGAACGAGATTCCAACGGCGGCGCCGAACGGCATCCGCTTCGCCATGCGATCGACGAACGGCTGAAGGCCGGCCGAGAGCAAAATCGCGGTAAAGAGCAGCAGCAGTGCCGACATCGCGCCTGCGACCAGGCTCCAGATGAGAACTGCAGCGGCAAAAACCGCGGCCGCCGTCACCCAGCTTCGAACGCCGATCATCCAGGCTATCCTAGCACGCTTTCCGCTACGCGGGCGAGAGGCCGCGAAACCGTTCCATCGTCGCCCGCAGATCGTCGGTACTGATTCCTCGCATCGGCGGCACCGGAAAAACGCCGTAAGAGTTGGCTCTCGCCTTCAGGAGCGTTTGAGTTAACCCGCGACGGCCCGGCGTTTGCGCGTTCTCCGAGAATACCGACTGATCGATCACCAGGCCAAGCCCGGCTCCGTCGCGAGTTCGAAAAGGCTTAATCTCTGAGACCTGCGGCCACGCAATCGGAACCCCGTGCACCGTGAGGCCGGAACGATCGAGCACTAACGCCGGCCGGCGCCATATCTTAAACGTGCTGGTGATCCCGTAGACGATCAGAAAGATCGTCGCCGCAAACATGAGCGCGAGCAGCGGCCGGAAGCCCGGAATTGGCCCGAACGATTGCGCCACCCAAACGTAATAGACGAGCGCAGCCGGTCCGACGACAAGTGCGAACATCAATCTCGCGGGCACGCGTTGATACAGCGTCAGGACGGACGGTTGACCCGTCATTGGGTACTCGTTCGGCGTGCCGGCGCCAGTCCACTTTCCATCGCTACGCAGCCGTTGCCATGCATTTCTAGGCCTCGCGGGTGTAGAACGGTGCGCAGACTACCCGAAGCTGCCCCCACTGTTTATCGTTCAAGTCGAGAACGTCCAGATGCGCGCGTTTATTAAACTGTTCGGCAAAAACTCTCGAGATCGTGGAAATCGTCGAATCATGCAATCCTTCCGAAGTACGGATACAGAGGGCGACGGAGCGCTCTTCGCGAGCTACGTATTCGACTTGAGCTAAGTAAGCGAATAGTATTTCGGGGTCACTGTCGAGAACGGAAAGTAGGCGTGCCTTTAGCTTTCTTTCTGGTATTCCATCTTGTTCGCCGAGAAATAAAACGGTTTCCCGATCACCTAGCCTGAAGCCGGCACTTCCTGGAACATCTTGCGGATAATCATCAGTCGGCACGAGTCAGTCCTCCTCCATCTCGATGCTGACGGGGCTTTAGTAAGAGTCTAGTTCTCTTCCTACGCGCCTTAGGGTATTGCGTTGACCCAGGCCGTGTAATCAGTCCATACCGCAGGAACCGGCGTCGGCGACCTCGTTTTATTGTAACGGAATGTTCCCGAACATCGAGCCGTACGAGCGAGGCCTGCTCGCAGTTGGCGACTCCCAAGAAATCTACTGGGAATGCTCGGGAAATCCAAATGGCCGCCCGATCGTCTATTTGCACGGTGGGCCCGGTTCCGGCTGCAGCCCGCGGAATCGTTGCCTCTTCGATCCGAATATCTACCGAATCGTCATCATGGATCAGCGCGGTTGCGGACGCAGCCGTCCGCTGGTCGAGGGCACCGCGGACCTCGCGGTGAACAGCACGCAGCATCTCATCGCCGACCTCGAGCTGTTACGCCGGCATCTCAACGTGGACCGCTGGGCGGTCGTCGGCGCATCTTGGGGTTCGACGCTGGCGCTCGCCTACGCACAAGCGCATCGGAGCCGCGTAACCGCGATCGTCCTGGCCTCCGTCACGACGACCTCGCGCCGCGAAGTGGAATGGATCACGCACGGCGTCGGCCGCATCTTTCCGCAGCAATGGGAACGCTTCGCCGCCATCGCCGAAGGCGACCGGGATCGCGAGCTCCAGTTACCTGCCCTCTACAACGAACGGCTCTTCAGCGAGGATGCTGCGGTGCGCGAGCGTGCGGCGCGTGAGTGGTGCGATTGGGAAGACGCCCATGTTTCGCTGGCGCCAGGATACGCTCCGAATCCGCGCTTTGAAGATCCCGCGTTCCGGCTGCTCTTCGCGCGCCTCGTCACGCACTACTGGAGGCACGCGGCGTTTCTCGAGGAGGATCGGCTCATCCGCAACGCATCTACACTCGCAAGCATTCCAGGCGTATTGATCCACGGACGCTTCGATGTCAGCGGCCCGCTCGAGACTGCATGGAGCCTTCACAAAAACTGGCGCGGCAGCGAGCTGCACGTCGTAGAGGACGCGGGTCACGGCGGCGGTTCGATGCCTGCCGTTCTCATCGCCATGCTGAACCGTTTGGGCGGCGGCTAAGACTAGGAGACCAAAGGAAGGAACCTTATATGATCCAGGCCATCACGAAAGAGCGCTTAGGAACCTTTTCAGACGGTGTCTTCGCCGTAATTATTACCATCATGGTTCTTCAATTCAGGCTGCCGCCGCAGCCGTCGTTCGAAGCACTCGTGCAACAGTGGCCGACGGCGCTGAGCTACGTGGTGAGCTACTTTCTGATCGTCATCATGTGGATCAATCACCATTTCCTCTGGAGCTTCGCCAAAGAATCGACCCCGAAGCTTGTTTTCTGGAACTTCGTGCATATGATCTGTGCCTCGCTGGTGCCGTTCGCCACTGCTTGGGTGGCGCAGACGCGCATCGCGGCGGTTCCGGTCTTCGTATACGCGGCCGTGATCGTGCTCGTTAACCTTTCGTATCACGGCTTCGCCCGCGAAGTAGTGCCGCGCGAAGATCCTAGTGGAATGGGCCGAAGCCGCCGGCGGGCGCTGACGAGGTCCGCGCTTACGCTCGGATTGTTCGTCGCCGCGATGTTCCTCTCGCTCCGGTTTCCTCTCGTCGCCTTCGCCCTGGTCACGTGCGTCTTGATTACCTATGCTCGCCCCGAAATTCCGTTCACGCACCAGCGTGGGCGGGCAGGCGCCCGGCGTTGATCCGGCGCCTTCATCGGCCTCTAACCTCGGTCGCCTAGGCTCTCCCCAGGAACGCGTCGCATAATTGATTTCTTATGATTCGGGACCTCGCTCGCGCCGCAGCTTTGCTCGCGGTCGTGTTGCCGCTTGCGATCTCCCCGCCGGCTGGGGCCGCGCCGCATTCGCCGCCGCCCCGAATGGTACCGCACGCCTCGCCCTCGCCTGCAGCGGCGGCCAGTCCGAGACCTCAGCAAACCTCGGAGGCGAGGCCGCCAGAGAGCTCGTCGGTCGACCCGCAGATCCTCGCCCTCGCGAAGGAATGGTTTCGCCGCTTCCAGATCGGCGACATCGATCGGACGCAGTTGAGCGACAGCGTCAACAAGCAACTCACGCTCGCGATGATCCGCCGCGAGGCCGAGCAACTCAAGCCGCTCGGCAATCCGTCGTCGGTCACCTTCATCCGCTCGTATCCGATCAGCGGCCTTCTCGGCTACGATTTTCAGTTACAGTTTAAATCGGTTCGGATTATCGAGATGATCGCCTTTGACGGCTCCGGCAAGATCGCCGGAATCGATTTTCTCACGCTCGTCCACAACTAAGGCGAAGCGCGCTCTTCGCTAGTTCAGCGCGCCAACCGTTTCGTCGGTGGCGTGGCGCACGGCGGCCTGCGCAAGAAGTCTCGTCGAGTCGAGCACCGGAACGGCGGAATTCGAATCGTCGAGCACCAACGGCAGTTCGGTGCATCCCAGCACGACTGCGTCGCAACCGGCCGCGTCGAAGTGCTCGGTCACCTCGATCAGCTCGCCGATCGATTTAAGGTTGAACTCTCCGCGCACGAGCTCGTCCAAAATAATCCGGTTGACGGTCGCGCGGTCCGCCGCGTTGGGCCGCATATACTCCAGCCCCGCTGCGGCGAACGCCTCGGGATAGACGGGTCCGTCGACCAGCCAGCGCGTCCCCATGAGGCCGATCTGCCAGAAGCCACGTTGCACCGCCTCGTCGCGCACGACCTCGGCGATGTTCAGCCACGGCAGCTCGGTGCGACGCGTGACCTCGGGCAGTACCTGATGAATCGTGTTGTCCGGACAAATCAAGAAATCGGCACCCGCGCCGGCCAGCTTCTCCGCCGAGCCAACCATGAGGTCCGCCACACCCTCCCAGTCGCCGGCCTCCAAACATTCGAAGTAGTCGCCGAACGAGGGCGAGTGCAGCGAGATCTCCGGATGCGCGTGCCCGCCGAGCTGCTGCGCGCCCATCGCGCAAATCGTGCGATAGCAGAGCGCTGCACCCTCGTGCGAACAGCCGACAATTCCGATGTGCTTCACGCCGCATCTCCGGTTGCGACGATGCCGAGCGATTCCACCATCAGCACGACCGACTTCTCCGGCGAGCGCGGGCGGTGCATCGTGCCCTTCGGTACGGTGAACCCTTGGTGTCGCTGCAGCACGACGGAATCGCGGCCCTCGAGGTCGAGCGTAAACTCACCATCGAGCACGAGAAAGAACTCGTCCTGCTCGATATGCTGGTGCCACGGAAAGTCGCCCTCGAAGATCCCCAAACGCACGACCGCGTCGTTCACCGTCGTCAGCGTTTGATTGAACCAAGGTTCGTTGGCTGCAACCTCCGAAGGGATATCAACGGTCCGCAGCATCCCGTATTTGACGTCTTCGTTATTGCGAAAGTTCGGGGGCAACGCTTCTTGCACGATTTCAGACTCCTTCTCGTACGGAGTATAGCCTAGCGCGGGAAGCGCCTGTCAACTGCCGGTTCCGGATCGTTCAGGCATGATGTTCGAAGCCCCCGGCAGAACCTAGTTCTGAGATGGCCTCTGACGATACGACGAACCGCTCGGACCGAACCCATCGGAAGTCTTTCGTTGCGAGATCCCACGCGGAAGCCGCGGCTCGCCAGCGTATCGAGGACGACGCGATTCCACCGCACAAGCGCATTGAAATGACATGGAAGCTAGTTCTCTCGATGCCTGGGGGGACCGATGCAGCCGAATACCGACTTGACCGAACTGTTGGCCGCGTTAAACGAGGAAGGCGCTAGATATCTCATCGTAGGCGGCTACGCGTTCGCCTTTCACGGCCGGCCGAGAGCTACGAAGGATAAGACCTCTTTATCGGCTCGGACCCCGAGAATGCAAAGAGAGTCTTGCACGCCCTCGTCGCGTTCGGTGCGCCGCTCTCCGAATTAGCGCAGCGAGATCTCTCAACGCCCGACGTCGTTTTTAGCATGGGACTTCCTCCGAATGGGATCGACATCCTAACGTCGATAGACGGAGTCTCGTTTGCAGAAGCATGGGAGGCCCGCATAGCAGCTGCCTGCGGAGACGTCGCGGTCTGCATTGCGAGACCGGATCTCATCGTCAACAAAAAAGCGGTCGCACGTCTGCAAGATCTCGCGGACGTTGAATACTTAGAAAAAGGCCCCGCGGATTAACGCGAGGCCTTCGTTTTCTAGTCGCCCTTCGACACGCGCCGCTTTGCGGCGCTGCTCAGGGTGACACCATAGACGTTACAGGTCTTCGGGGTTGATGCCCTTGAGCCGATCGTACTGCGTCTTCGTCGGTGACGCATGCGGATTGGCGTGGTCGGGGTACTCGCCTTCGTACTGCACGGTGAGCGGCTCGCGGTTGCGCTCGTACGCGCTGACGAGCCGGCTCATGCCGTCGCCGTTGGTGCCCATCACTTCGGCGAGGGCCGCATCATCGGCCGTCATCGTCGCATAGGGCATCTCGAACTCGTGGCGCGGACGCCCGTCCTCGTCGACGTCCTGGCCCTCCGGCACGATGTCCACGTTGCGATACCGCGACATTCCCGTACCGGCGGGGATCAGTTTGCCGATAATGACGTTCTCCTTCAGGCCTAGCAGCGGATCGTACTTTCCTTTGATCGCCGCGTCGGTGAGCACGCGCGTCGTCTCCTGGAAGCTCGCCGCCGAGAGGAACGACTCCGTCGCCAGCGATGCCTTGGTGACTCCGAGCAGCACCGGATTCGCGGTCGCCAGCTCTTTGCCGGCGGCCTTCATCCGCTCGTTAGCCTCGTGGAACGCCGCCGCTTCGACCAACTGGCCCGGCAGCAGCGTCGTGTCGCCGCCTTCGACGATCTTGACCTTGCGCAGCATCGAGCGCACGATCACTTCGATGTGCTTGTCGTTGATGTCGACGCCTTGCGAACGATAGACCTTCTGCACTTCTTGAACCAAGTAGTTCTGCAGCGCGGTCTCGCCCTTGATGCGCAGGATGTCGTGCGGGTTGAGCGAGCCTTCGTTGAGCTGGTCGCCCGGCTCGATCGCCTGCCCCTCCTGCACCAACAGGTGCGTGCCCGGCGGGATCTCGTATTCGTGCTCCTCGCCGTGCGAATCGGTAATGTAGACGATCCTCTTGTTCTTCTCGTCACCGAACCGGATCGTGCCGCCGACCTCGACGATCGTCGCCTGACCCTTGGGTTTGCGCGCTTCGAAGATTTCCTCGACGCGCGGGAGACCCGTGATGATGTCTTCGGTCGCAACGCCGCCGGTGTGGAAGGTTCGCAGCGTGAGCTGCGTACCCGGTTCACCGATCGACTGCGCCGCGATGATGCCGACGGCCGTGCCGATATCGGCGCGCTTGCCCGCCGCGAGATCGCGGCCGTAGCACATCGAGCAGACCCCATACTTCGACTGGCAGGTCAGCACCGAGCGAATCTTTACCTCGGTGATGGCATTGTCGATGAGCGCCTTAGCCTTCTCTTCGTCGATCTCGGCGTCGCGCGTGACGATCGCCGTCGTCGGACGCTTGGGATCGATGCGCACCTCTTCGGCCGCCCGCCGGCCGATGATCCGGTCGATCAGCGGCTCGATGATCTCCTTGCCCACGCGGATGTCGCGGACGACGATGCCATTGGCCGTACCGCAATCTTCCTCGCGGATGATCACGTCTTGCGCGACGTCGACGAGACGCCGCGTGAGATAACCCGAGTCCGCCGTGCGCAGCGCGGTGTCGGCCAGACCCTTACGCGCGCCGTGCGTCGAGATGAAGTACTCGAGGACCGTCAGGCCTTCTTTGAGCGATGCCTTGACGGGGATCTCGAGAATCCGGCCCGAGGGGTCGGACATCAAGCCGCGCATACCGCCGAGCTGTTTGACCTGCGCGATCGAACCGCGCGCGCCCGAAGTCGCCATCATGAAGACCGGGTTCAGCGGATTCTGCGAGGCCTGCATGGCGGTCGTGACTTCGTCGGACGCCTTCGACCAGAGGTCGATCGTCTTGTTGTACCGCTCGTCATCGGAGATGAAGCCCTGCTCGTACAGACGATGCAGCTCGTCGACTTCGCCCTGCGCCTTGCCGACGATCTCGTACTTGCTCTCCGGTACGACGACGTCGCTGATCGATACCGTCGTTCCCGAGAGCGTGGCGTAGTGGAAGCCCAGATCCTTGATGGCGTCGAGGAAGCGCGCCGTTTCGGCATTGCCGTAGCGACGGTAGCAGTCAGTAATCGTCTTCTTCAGGCTGCCCTTATCGATGATGCGGTTGACGAACTCGTGGTTCCACGGCTCCGGGAAGGCCATGTTGAAGATCGCGCGCCCGACGGTCGTCTTGATCAGCTCGCCCTTCCAACGCACGTAGATCCACTCTTGGAGGCCGAGCTGCTTGGTCTCGTACGCCGTGATGGCTTCCTTGGCGTCGAAGAACGTCGGAATCGTGCCGGGGCCATCGCCTGCCGGAGCGTTCTTGTTCTTCGGGCGGGTGATCTGTTCGGTTTCGTCGGTCATCGCCGCCTTTGCCGGGCCGGCGTACTGATCGCGTTGGAACGTGAGATAGTAGAGTCCGAGCACCATGTCTTGGGTCGGAATCGAGACCGGGTTGCCGTAGGCGGGCAACAGGATGTTGTTCGAGGAGAGCATCAGGATGCGCGCCTCGGCCTGCGCCCCCGCCGAGAGCGGCAAGTGCACGGCCATCTGGTCGCCGTCGAAGTCGGCGTTGTACGGCGTGCAGACCAGCGGATGCAGGTGAATCGCCTTACCCTCGACCAGCACCGGCTCGAACGCCTGAATGCCCAAACGATGAAGCGTTGGTGCGCGGTTGAGCAGCACCGGATGCTCCTTGATGACCTCTTCGAGAACGTCCCACACCTCCGGACGCACTCGCTCGACCATGCGCTTCGCGCTCTTGATGTTGTGCGCGAGCCCGCGGTCGACGAGCTTCTTCATCACGAACGGCTTGAAGAGCTCGAGCGCCATCTCTTTCGGCAGGCCGCACTGGTGCAGCTTGAGCGACGGACCGACGACGATGACCGAACGGCCCGAGTAGTCGACGCGCTTGCCGAGCAGGTTCTGCCGGAAGCGGCCCTGCTTGCCCTTGAGAATGTCCGAGAGCGATTTGAGCGGACGGTTGTTGGGCCCGGTGACCGGACGCCCGCGCCGCCCGTTGTCGATCAGCGCATCGACCGCTTCCTGCAGCATGCGCTTCTCGTTCTTGATGATGATCTCGGGCGCGTTGAGCTCGAGCAATCGCTTCAAGCGATTGTTGCGATTGATGACGCGCCGGTAGAGGTCGTTGAGATCCGACGTTGCGAAACGGCCGCCGTCGAGCTGCACCATCGGGCGCAGCTCCGGCGCGATGACCGGAACCGCGGCGAGCACCATCCACTCGGGACGGTTGCCGCTATTCAGAAAAGCTTCGACGACTTCGAGCCGCTTGATGGCTTTGAGCCGCTTCTGGCCGCTGGTCTCCTTGAACTCTTTGCGCAGATCTTCTTGGATCTTCCGCAGGTTGAGGTCGCGTAGCAGCTCGCGGATCGCCTCCGCGCCCATGCCGGCCTTGAAGCGGTTGCCGTACTTGTCACGCGCTTCGCGATACTTCTGCTCCGAGAGCACCTCGCGCTTGGTCAGCGCGGTGTCGCCCGGATCGATCACGACGTAGGCCGCAAAGTAGATGACCTTCTCGAGTTGGCGCGGCGACATGTCGAGCAGTATGCCGATGCGGCTGGGCACGCCCTTGAGATACCAGATGTGGCTGACGGGCGTCGCGAGCTCGATGTGCCCCATCCGCTCCCGGCGCACCTTGGCGCGGGTGATCTCGACGCCGCAGCGATCGCAGATCATCCCTTTAAAGCGGATGCGCTTGTACTTGCCGCAGTGGCACTCCCAGTCTTTGGTGGGGCCGAAGATCTTCTCGCAGAAGAGGCCGTCGCGCTCGGGCTTGAGCGTGCGGTAGTTGATCGTCTCCGGCTTTTTGACTTCTCCGAACGACCACGCGCGAATTTGCTCCGGCGACGCCAGGCCGATGCGCATTGCGTCGAAGTTGTTGACGTCAATTAGGTTCAAAGGATGGAACTCCGTCGGACCCGCGGCGCCGGCGCTTACGCAGGGATGGCCAATCCCACGTCGTCACGTAGGGGCTCCCACCGTCGCTCCTGGCGCGGGGCACAGACGGCGATTATATCACGGTGCCTCACCCTTGTCACCCTGAGCTTGTCGGCCGCCCTGTCACCCTGAGCTTGTCGGCCGCCCTGTCACCCTGAGCTTGTCGAAGGGCTGCCGAAGGGCGGGCTATAGACGACCCAGCCTATCGGTGGTACGCTTGTTTTCCAATTCATAACAAATTGCCCAAAGGGCCTCCGTTATGACCGAGATGGACAAGGTTTGGGCCCGCATAAAGGCCCATGCGGTTCAACAGGCCGCGCGCGCACCGCAACTTGGACTAAGCGAGGCGGTGATGGTTGTCGTACGGATCTGCCGGGAGGAGCTCTCGAGCTACCCGCCCGACGAGGCGATCGAATACCTCACCGCCGAGCTGTTGCGCCTTATGAAGGAAGCGCGGGTTAAGCGCTTCGATCGGGGCGTCGTCTAGGTTTTCTTTCTGGTGGAGCGCTTGCGGGCCGGAACCTTGTCGCCCTCAGCCCGCGCCTCGCTCAAACCAATAGCAATCGCCTGCTTGCGGCTTGTGACCTTGCGCCCGGACCGGCCGGATTTGAGCTTGCCGGCCTTCATCTCGCGCATCGCCCGCTCGACCTTCTTGCCCGATTTACGGCCATACTTGCGCCCGGGCGTGCTCTTCTTGCGGCCGGCCGTGCTCTTCTTGCGGCCGGCCGTGCTCTTCTTGCGCGTCGTCTTCTTACGCGATGCCATCGTCCGTCAGACCCGAGCGCCTCGGCCCGTGATCAGGTTGACGACGATCAGAATCACGACGACTAACAGAATCAAATGGATCAGGCCGCCTCCGAAGTGGAGCAGAAACCCCAGCAGCCAGAAGACGAACAGAATCGTGATAATCGTCCAAAGTAGTCCTACCATGTACTCTCCTTGTGCGCAGCGGCGTCGAACGTAATCATTGCCTGCCTCTTTACCCCGATTGCGAGCAGCCAATGCCCCTCTTCATAAAAGAACGGAGGGCGCCGGCAGTTTCCGGGCCATCAAAAGCCGAAAAGAAACCGCTTGGCTGGATCTGCATAAGTGAAACCACTTCCGGAACCTGAGCCGCCGTTTTCGCCCGGCGAAAAGAGCCTTTGCTCCATTCGCACGGTCATCGCCCGGGCGTGCGATGTGCTCTGGCAATCCGACCCTTCGGGGGCCGTTACCAACGTCGTGGTCTGCCGTCCGGCGCGCCCCGAAAGCCAAGCACGTCTCGATGAAACCGAGGTTTCGCAGGTCGACCAACTCTGGCGCAAAGCCCTGCGCTGCGCCGAGCGTTTCAGCGCCGTCTACCACATGCGCGCGCCGGGAAGCACGGCGTTGCGCAACTTCCTCGTGCAAGCGGTGCCGATCTTCGATAATCGCGACGAGGTGCTCTACTGGTCGGGGCACGCGACCGAAGTCGAACGTTTCGCCGATGCCGGCACGCGCTTTATCGCCGACGCCACCGCGGCGCTCTCGTCGTCGCTCAATCGCGCGACGATCGTCAACCGCTTTATCGAGGCCGCCACCGCCGACTTCAGCGACGGCTGCGCGATTTACACGTACGACGCCACCGCGGCGCTCCAACTCGAAGGCTTCACCGATCGCCGCTCCTCCGCAACGCTGCGCGCCGACTCGCTTGCAAAGCCCGTCGAAGAGGCGTCGCACTCGAAGCAGCCGCTGCTGATGCTCGCCGGCACGACGCCGGCACCCCCCGACGGCGTACGCTCGCTGCTCGCCGTACCGCTGCTCTCGGGAACGAGCTGCGTCGGCGCGGCCCTCTTCTTCGAGTCGGAGCGCCGCGCCAGTTTTGCCGCCCGCGAGCATGACGTCGCGGTTGTCGTGGCGCGCCAGCTCGCAATGGCGCTCGAAAACATCAAGACCTTCGAACGCGAGTTGCACGTCACCGAGCGCCTGCGCTTCCTTGCGCGCGTCACCGACCGGCTCTTCGCCACTCTCGATCCCGCGGAAACCCTCTCGTTGCTGCTCGACGAGATCGTCGAACGCTTCGCGGATTATGCGACCGCCGCAAAGCTGAACGGCGACGGCTTAAACGTGCTCGCGCGTTCCGGAACCGACGCGAGCTTGCACGAAGAGACCGAACGCGATCTGGTCGAGCACCTGACCGCGCGCCGTTCGGTGCTCAATGGAACGCTTCTGAAATCGGGGCCGCTGCGGGAAGCGGTCCGTCCGCTTTCATGGATGATGGTGCCCCTCTACACTGGCGACGCCGTTTACGGCGCAATCATCGCCTGTTCGAACAGCCGTCACTACGATGCCGAAGATCTCGAGTTGCTCGAGGAGGTCGGTCGCCGCGCTTCGCTGGCGCTCGATCACGCGGAAAGTTTTGCTCGCGAACGCCGCCTCATTCAAACGCTGCAGCACGCGACGCTTCCCCCGTTGCTCGCGAAAGTCGAGGGCGCGACGCTAAGTGCGATCTACCGTCCGGCATCCTCGGACGTGCAAGTCGGCGGCGACTGGTACGACGCATACGATCTCGACGAGCATCGCGTGCTCTTCAGCGTGGGCGACGTCACCGGTCACGGCCTCGAGGCCTCGGCGGTGATGGGCAAGCTGCGCCACTCGATCAACGTCGTTGCGATGTACGAACCCAACCCGGCGAGGATCCTCGACGCCGCCGAGCGCATTCTCTTACGGCGCTTTCCTGCCGCCGTCGCGACGGCGTTCGTCGCGATCTTCGACACGCGAACGCTGACGCTCGCGTACGCCAACGCGGGGCACCCGTACCCGCTCGTACGTAACCGCGACGGAACGATCCAGGAACTCGTAGCAGACGGCCTGCCGCTCGGGCTGCGTTCGGTCGGCGAACCGGCGACGCCGGTCCTCGAACGCCTCACCGAACCGGTGCTGCTGACGTTCTACTCCGACGGATTGACGGAAGCGACGCACGACACGCTGCTCGGCGAACGCCTGCTGCACGAAGCCGTCGGTAGCCAAGCCATCCTCTACGTCGAGAACCCCGCACGTTTCATCGAAGAGTACTGCCTGCGCGATCAGTCGCCCGACGACGTCGCGATCCTTGCGGTCAACTTTCTGAAGTGCCGGCGCTGGAAGTTTGAATCGCGCGACTGGAACGCCGCCAAACTCGCGCGCCGGGAATTCGCCGCGGCGCTGGATGCCGCCGGCATGCCCGAGCGCAACGTCAAAAACGGCGAGCTGATTTTCGGCGAGCTAAGCGCGAGCATCGCGGAACACTCCGAGGGGCTGGTCGAGATCGCGCTCGAGTGGCGCGCCGGGGCACCGGTACTGCACGTCATCGCCCGCGGTGACGATTACGCGCGCCGCGAATACGACCACGACCTTTGGCTCGCCGGCCGCCTCGGCGCACGCATAGACGTGGAAGTCCTCCCCGGCTTCGGCGCCCACATCACGGCCGCCATGTCCGTGTCATCCTGAGCTTGTCGAAGGGCATGTCATCCTGAGCTTGTCGAAGGGCGCGCAGCGACCATGCGCCGCGCGCGTTACCAGAACGCGGTGCCCGGGCATATCGCCGAGATGACCGAGAAACAAAAACGAGTCGCCGTCCTCGTCACCGATGGCTTTGAAGAGTCGGAGCTGACCGAGCCTGCGAAATCGCTGCGGGATTCGGGCGCAACGGTCGAGATCATCTCGCAAAAAAGCGAGCCCATCCAAGGCTTCAAACACCACCAACCGACAATTAAAGTCAGCGTTGATAAGACGCTCGACGAGGTCTCGCCCGAAGATTATGACGCGGTGCTGCTTCCGGGCGGCGCGCTCAATGCCGACGGCATGCGCACCGACGAGCGAGCGCAACGCTTCGTGCAACGGATGGACGAAGCCGAAAAACCGGTCGCCGTCATCTGTCACGCGCCGTGGCTGCTCGCCTCCGCCGGGCTTGCGCGTGGCCGAACGCTGACGAGCTGGCCGACGATCGCCGACGATCTGCGCAACGCCGGCGCGCAATGGGTCGATCGCGAAGTCGTCGTCGACGGCAACTTGATCACGAGCCGCGGGCCCAAGGACATTCCCGCCTTCAACGAAGCGGTCCGATCGCTGCTCAATCCTTGAGGGGCGAGACCCGCTCAGCCGCCGATTTTCTGCCGAGCCGCCTCTCGCTCAAGAGTCTACGCCGGGCAGCCGCAGTGTGCCGCGGCTGCGATCTCTACAAGTACGCCACGCAGACCGTCTTTGGCGAAGGGCCGGCGCGCGCGCGCCTAATGCTGGTCGGCGAAGAGCCCGGCGACAGCGAGGATCTCGAAGGCCATCCCTTCGTCGGCCCCGCCGGGAAGCTGCTGCATCGCGCGATGGAAACCGCCGGCATCGCAGCGCGCGACGTCTATGTAACCAACGCCGTCAAGCACTTCAAGTTCGTCGAACGCGGCAAGCGGCGCATCCATCAAAAGCCGAAGGTCGTCGAGATTCGCGCCTGTCAGCCGTGGCTCCAGAGCGAGATCGCGGTCGTAAAGCCGCGGTTGATCGTCGCTTTGGGTGCGACGGCGGCGCAGTCGCTTCTCGGCTCGACCTTTCGGCTGACGGCCAACCGCGGCCGTATCCTCCCCGGCCCACCCCGGACCTTGGCGACAATCCACCCCTCGGCCATCCTCCGGGCGCCCGATCGGGAGCGCCGGAACGAGATGTTGGCGTCCCTCGTGAGCGACCTCCGAAAGGCAATCCAGGATGTGAAGTAAAGGGTGACCGCCTAGGGTATTGACTATGTGATTCCACTTGGTATAATATCTCCCACCAGGAGGAGATGATTGCCCTTGATCGACTCGACGACCGACCTTCACAGCGCTACCGAAGCTCACAACGACGCCATGAGCCTCCCCATGGAGGACGTAATTCAGCAGTTGGTCGACTTGCTTGGTGCGACGACCGTAGCCGCCATCGGGAACGTGAAAGAGACCCGGGCCGTCAACCAGTGGTTGAGCGGCGAGCGAGAGCCCCAGCGTCCCCATGTCTTGCGCTTTGGTTTGCAGCTCGCGCTGATGATCTCCAACCATGCGACCCGCGAACGCGCGCGGGCCTGGTTCTATGGTTCTAATCCGCAGCTCGAGGATCGCTCGCCGCTGGTGGTGCTCCGTGACGATCCGCTCGAGGAAGTGCAAGGCCCGCTGGTCCGGGCGCTGCGGACTTTCTCGGATCGCAATGGCTCTTAACCCGGAGGTTCGAGCACAAATCGCGCAGGCAATCCCACCCAATTTCCCGGGCACCGGGCGGTTACTCACACCTCAGTTCACCGCTGTTCATAAGGTCACCGTCGCGCAAAGGGAGTAGGCCCCAATCACGCTTGCTTTAACCGAGAGAAAGCCTCAGTATTAAGAACAATGACGAAGCCCGGAACGGTCGTGATGGTCTTTAACGGAGAGTACGACCTTACCTCAAAGCATCAACTGCGCGAGGCGTTCGGCTTCCTCGCCGATGCCGAGCGGGCGGTCCTCGATTTCAACGAGGTCACCTATCTCGATTCCACTGCGCTCAGCGAGCTGACGCTGCTGCACAAATCCCGCAGCGCCGCCGGCCTCGACGCCGCCACGATCGTTACGAGCAACGGCAACATCCTGCGGCTCTTCGAAATCGTAGACATGCGGCAGTTCTTCCATTTCACGGGCGTGATGCCCGAGATCGCCGTGGACGGCGACTCGGTGAAAATCCACGACGCTTCGACCTTCGGAGCAAACGGATCCGCAGCGGACTCCCACGCTACTGCGTATCGATCGGATCGTTCGACGGCGGTTCGTGGAGGAAGTGTTGGACCGGGTACTTCGTGGGAACGGCCAAGAACGGACGCGGATTTTGCGTGAAGTCGAAGGCATCGTCGAGACTCGTTGCGCGCGTATCGGTGTAGCCCTGCGAGGCCGGACCGATCGGCCCTAGGCCGTAGACCTCTTCGATAAAGTGCAGAATGCTGCCGTACTCGTACTGCACGTGCGAGACGTAGTTCGTTTTTGCGTACGGCGAGATGATCAAGCACGGGACGCGGACGCCTAGGCCGCGATAATCGAGCTGCGGCGGCACCGCGTTATCGTACCAGCCGCCCCAATCGTCCCACAGAACGACGATCGCCGTCGTCGGCCAGTAGGAGCTCTCCCCGACGGCATTGACGACCGAGGCTACCCACGACGGCCCCTGATCGCTGCGATAATGCGGATGGTCGGAATCGTCCTTACTCGGCGTCACCCAGTCGACCGAGGCGAGCGCGCCGTTCCCCGGATCGCTCAAAACCCTCGACTGCGGCGCGACGATGTTGCTCCAGTCGCGCCCGTAACGGGTGTACTTGATCGCCTCGAACGGCTCCCACATCCCGTCGTCGAGCTGTTTGCTCGCATAGTACTTCCACGAGACGCCACCGCCATCGAGCACGTTCGCAATCGTGTCGAACTGATCGAAGCACGGATAGGGGCCCGCGTAATAGTGCTCCTTGCCGTTGGCAGTCAGAAACGAGCTGCGCGTACCGGGCGGGGAGTCGCAGTCATCGTAGGTGCCGTTGGGAAAATCGACTTCCGAACGGCTCGGTGACTCTTTGATCGCGTCGTTCCCCGCGACCAGCGTAAGATGCCCCGTGAAGCTCCCGCCGAACTCGGTGGGGAACATCGCGTCGGCGAGCACGTACTGCTGCGCCATCGTCCAATAGGGTCCTAGCAGCGACGGATCGACGTAGGAGTAGGCTTCATACGGCGCCTGGTTGCCGAACTTGGAGAAGCCGTCCATCTTCCCCTTATCGTAGTCGACGGTCGCGGCTCGATAGTTGTGCGCGAGATCGGGTCCGTCGAACGTGATCTTTTGCAGCGGAATCGAAACGTCACCGGGCGGACAGCCCGAACCCGATCCTGTTCGCCGCCGGAAGGCACGCGCGAAGCGCCGCGTTTGGCGGCCTCCGACCGGGATCGCGCAGCCCGTCATCGGTGCGTTTGCGTTCGGATAGCCGGCGAAGAAATTCTCGAAGCTGCGATTCTCTTGCACGATGATGACGACGTGGGAAATGTATTGGCTCGCCGGGCCGCTCGCCGGCCGCACCATCGGCAACGCCGCATTTGCGCCCGCAAAGCCGCCGCCGTTCGACGCGACTAGCTTGCCCGCCGAGCATCCGGCGGCGAGGACGATACAGCAAGCAGCAAGGCTGCAAAGTGCTTTATGGACCACGGGCGTCTTTTGCTCTCGCTCGCACCGGTTACCTGGGCGACGCGGCGGGTACACGCGCTGCATGCGCAACCTCGCAGAAGTCGGAAGCGGCTTTGCCGTGCTCGAAAACGGCTCCCAGTTGCAGACCGCGGTGATGCTGCTCGAGCCGGGCGAGGCGAGCGGTCCGCTCGCCAACGAGCACCCGCAAAGCGAGCAGGTGCTCTTCGTTGCCCAAGGTGCCGTCGAAGCGGAGATCGGCGATAATCGGTTCACGATGAAGAGCGGCGATAGCGCCATCGTGCCCCGCGACGCGCCGCACCGCTTCACGAATCGTTCGAGCGAGCGTGCCGTGACGTTTAACGTTTACACGCCCAAGGCGTACTGACTACCGCTTCCGAGCCTTCGTCCGCGAGCTTCGGGCGGTTTTCTTACGAGCCGCTACGCGCTTGCGTGCGGGCGCGCGCTTTGCCGCCGCCAGCATTCGTGCCTTCGCGGCTCCCATCTCCTCGCCAATCTCATCGAGCTCCTCGGCTTTCAACAGTTCTCTCGCGAGGCTGAAGATCGTGCTCTCTTCCTCTTTGACGTGATGCGTGACGCTCTCACAGAGCACTTGCACTTCTGCCTTAAATTGCTCGTCGGGCCGGCGCCCAGATTTCAGCAGCGCGATCAGCTCTTTGATAATCTCGTGCTCTGTATAGGCCTCGAAAACGTCGACCGTGTCTTCGGACTCTTCGGAACGCTCGCGCAGAACCGGGTAGAAGAACTTTTCCTCGATTGCAGCGTGTATCGTCAGCGCCTGTTCGATCTCTTGCGCTAAGCTCTTGAGGCGATCGTCCTCCGGATCGCACTTCACCGCTCGATCCAGCAGATCGCCGACGGCCTTGTGATCCTGTTTTAGCAGCGTAAGTACGTCCATTGCAGTTCCTCCTTGGGCCCCGTCATGCCCGAGTGGAACGAACCCTAAACCACAGACGCCAGCGTCTGGCGGTTTAATCCCGCGCGGCGAAGCGCGGTGTCGCCGCCCAAAAATCCGGCGATGGCCAGCACGCGCGCGGCGGATTCGACGAGGAACGTCTGCCGTGATGCGCTGCTCTACATTGCTGCGGGAACGCTCTTCTGGGTACCGGTGCTTGCCTCGCCGCCGCTGCGTCCGCTCAGCTACGCTCGCGGGAGAACGGAGCGCACTCTCCGATCGGGGCCGCAGCTGCCGCCCTGATGTGGATCGCCGGCGGTCTCGTCGTCTTGATCGCGCTGCTCGCGACGTTGGGAACCTGGGCCAAGCGCGAGGCCGTCTAGCGTAGCGCGCCGAAATTTTCGGTCGATGCGTCTCTCCGGCCGGCTCCGGTTTGCGCTGTGCTCGTTCGCGTCTTCCCTCTTCTTATCAGCTTGCGCCCTCTCGCAGCCGCAGATCCCACCGCCGACGGCAGAAGCCGCCGGCCGGATCCTGCGCGAAGCCGCGCGCGAACCGCTCCTCTACGTCACCGATCAGGACCAAGCCGTTTACATCCTTTCCTATCCCGAAGGAGAGATGGTCGGGACGCTCTCCGGCGTCAATGGCGCGCAGGGGGTTTGCAGCGACGGGAGCGGCCATGTCTTCGTGACCGCATTCAACAGCGAAAGCGTCTTCGAGTTCGCGCACGCCGGCACCACGCCGATCCGCAAGCTCGAGGATTTCGGTTACTATCCCATTGGCTGCGCGATCGATCCGCTCACCGGAAATCTCGCGGTCGCCAACTACGGCAATATGAGCGGCGGCGGCGGCAGCGTGGCGATCTATGCCGGCGCGCAGGGCAAACCGGTCTACTATCCCGCGACCGGGTTTCTCGGCTTGGACTTCTGCAGCTACGATTCTCAAGGGAATCTGCTCGTTGGCGCTGCCTATCACGGCTTTGCCGAGCTTCCGGCGGGAAGTCAAAGCTTCGTCTCCATCACGGCTACGGTCTCCGGCGAAGGGATCCACTGGGACGGCAAACACTTCGCGGTCGTCAATCCGCTCGCCAGGCGAATCTACCGCCTTAAAATCGCTCACGGGACCGCTACCGTTACGTCGACGCTCGATTTCACCGGAAAGTTCCATCAGGTGGGCAACGACTTCGCCATCGTCGGCGGCAGGCTCGTGATGCCGTACGCGAAACGCGACGTTGATTCGCGAATCGGCTTTTGGAGCTACTCCAAAGGCGGCTCGCCGCACAAGACGCGCCGCTACCCGGGCGACACGTTCTTCTCGATCGCGCTCAGCCGATGAGAGACCTGCTCTTTGCCGCGCTGACCCTCGCGCTGGCCGCCTGCAGCGCGTTGCCGCAGAGCGCTCCGCAGGCCGGCCGGCTTTCACCCGCGGCGAAGTCACAGACGCTGATCTGGGCGGCCGACGTCTATCAAGTCAATGCGTACACGCTCGAGGGCGTGGCCGTGACGCAACTCAAGGGCTTCTTCGATGCGGTCGCAGTCTGCACCGACAGCGTCGGCGATCTCTACATCGCCGACGACAGCCGGCAAGTGATCTTCGAATACGCGCCCGGGGGCTCGCTGCCGATTAACGTCTTCGACGATGCCGGGCAGGAGCCGGCGAGCTGCGCGGTGAGTCCGCTAAGCGGAAACCTCGCCGTCGCCAACGGCTCAAACGTCGTCGTCTATCCGGCGAGCCAGAGCGCGATGCCGGTCGCGTTCACGACACCTGAGATCGCGTCGTACGCGTGCGTCGGCTACGACGCGTCCGGCAACCTCTACGTCGACGGCTACGGGGCCGATAAAAGCTTCCAGCTTGCGACGCTGCGCGCGGGAGGCAGCTCGCTTGCGAGCACGCGCGTCGCCTCGCTGAACAATCGCAAGCATGGCGCCGGCGGCCTCGCCTGGGACGGAGAGTACCTCGTCGTCGCCGATCCGATAACCTACGAACTCTACCGCATCGCGCTGCAGGGCAGGAGCGGAACCGTCGCGCACGCAGCGCGCATCCGAGGCTGGCACGATCGCTTCGCGGTCCAGTTCGCGCTCTGGGGCAAGAAGCTGCTCTTCCCGCTCAACAATAAGCTCCTAATCTTCGCCTATCCGCCCAGAGGACGTGCCAAGGGCGGCTTCTCCGCCCGCCTCAACCACGTCATCGCCCTCTCCGTATCGTCGTAGTGCTGCTTTTAGGGATCGAGACGTCCTGCGACGATACCGCGACGGCCGTCGTGCGCGGCGGGCGCGACGTTTTGTCGAGCGTGTCGACGAACCAGGACGAGTTCCATCGAAAATACGGTGGAATCGTGCCGGAGATCGCGAGCCGGCGACACGTCGCGCTGCTCTCGGCCGCGGTGGAAGATTCGCTCGACCGGGCCGGCGCGACGTTTGAATCGATCGATGGAATCGCGGTAACCGCGGGGCCGGGATTGATCGGCAGCCTCGTCGTCGGCGTCGCCTCGGCCAAAGCGCTTGCCTTCGCGCTCGATAAGCCTCTTTATGCGGTGAACCATCTGCACGGACACATCTTCGCGCCCTTTCTCGATCGCGCACAAGCGCCGCCATATCCCTTTCTCGCCTTGCTCGTCTCCGGCGGACACTCGCAGCTCGTCGCGGTCGACTCAGCCGTTCAGCTCCGCATTCTCGGCCGAACGCACGACGACGCAGCCGGCGAAGCGTACGACAAGACCGCGCGACTCCTCGGCCTGCCCTATCCCGGCGGCCCCGAGCTGGATCGTCTCGCGCAAACGGGCAATCCTAGGGCGCACGCGTTTCCTCGCCACCGTCCCGCGGATGGTTCGCTCGATCTCTCCTTCTCCGGCTTGAAGACCTCGGTGCGCTACTATCTCGAATCGGAGGCCGGCCGCGACGCAAATCGCGCCGACGTCGCCGCCTCGTTTCAAGCCGCGGTGATCGATCAACTGATGACGCGCTTGCAATCCGCGTTCGAACGCGAGCGCTACAACGCCGTCGTCGTCTCCGGCGGGGTCGCCGCCAACTCGGCATTGCAAGCTGCGATCCACGCCTGGAGCGCGCGCAACGGCGTACCCGCGTTTATTCCACCGCCGAAATACTGCACCGACAACGCCGCCATGATCGCCGCCGCCGCGTTCCACCAGCAAGCCTCCGCGCGCGTCGATCCGCTCGCACTGACCGCCGATCCGAATCTTTCATTCTCGATTCATTCACGCGCACTATAATCGTCCGAAGCATCTCTGCCTAGAACTGAGGTCTCCATTGAGTGCAATCCGAATCGCAATTGTTATCTTTATCTTAAGCCTCTCGCTCGAAGCGGTAGCGCAGGCCGCAAATGCATCCGATCTGCGCATGGTGATCGTGATGAGCCGCCACGGCGTTCGCTCGCCGTCCCATCCCGCCGAGCTCAACGGCTACGCGCGCGAGCCGTGGCCTGCGTGGAGCGGAAAGCCCGGAAATCTGACGCCGCACGGCGCCGCGCTGATGAAGCAGCTCGGCGCGTACTATCGCAACGAGTACGACGGACTGCTTGAGGGGACCGGACGCCGCTGCCCCGCCGGCGGCTCGGTCTTCGTCTGGGCCGACGTCGACGAGCGCACCGTCGCCTCGGGGAACGCCCTGCTGCAAGGCCTCGCGCCGGGCTGCGGCATCGCGGTACAGCACGCCGCGGGCGATCCCGACAAGCTCTTCGATCCGCTTCCCGGCACCGGCACCGTCGACAAAGCGGAATCAACGGCTTCGGTGCTCGGCGCGATCGGCGGCGGCTTCGCCGGCATCCCGGCCGCCTACGGCGCCGCCTTCGCGACGATGGAACGGGCTCTCGGCTGCGCGACGCCGTCGTCGTGCAAGCAGATCTCGCGCATCCCGACGACGCTTTCCAATGACGGCGACGGCGGTTTGGCGAGCCTCAACGGCGGCCTCGACATGGCCGGCGACGTCGCCGAAAACCTGCTGCTCGAGTACACCAACGGCAACGCGCAGGTCGGCTGGGGCCATGTCGATCACGCCAAGCTCCTCCAGATCCTGCAACTGCACGTTCTGGGCAAAGAGCTCGAGCACGGCAACCGCTACACGGCGCGCGCGCACTCCTCGAACATCATGTCGCACATCCTGCAGACGCTCCAAGCAGGCGCGACCGGACAAGCCGTCAGCGGAACGCGCGTCCCGCCGCAGGCGCGCTTCGTCTTCCTCTCGGGGCACGACACGCAGCTCGCCGAGTTCTCCGGCTTGCTGGGCCTTTCGTGGCTCGTCGAAGGGGATCAAGTCAACGACACGCCGCCGGGCAGCGCACTGATCTTCGAGCTCCACGTGCCCCACGGGGGAGGAGCGCCCTACGTGCGAACCTACTTCTCCGCGCAGTCGCTCGTTGCGATGCGCAGCGGTCACGGCGAAAAGCCGATCCGCGTTCCGGTCTACGTGCCGGGATGCCCCGGCTACAGCTGCCCGTTTTCGACGTTTAGCAGTATCGTGCAGGGAGCGATCGATCCGGCCTTCGTGACCAGTTGGTAAAAAGTATCTTCATCGGTCCGTACGGCGTACGCGCGGGATGGCGATTCCTCGCGTACGTCGTGCTGCTCGTCGGGCTCGTGATCGTCATCGAGTCTCTGCTGCTGCCGCGCGTGCTCGCCGTGCTGCACTACAACGAGACGGGCCTCACGGCGACGAGCCTGATCTACCAGGAGATCGCCGAAGGCCTCTGCGTCTTCATCGCAACCGGCATCCTCGCGCTCTGCGAGCGGCACCGTATCGACGCCTATGGCTTGCCCGTGCGTCTGGCCTTCGGCCGCCTCTTCTGGGAAGGCGCGGCGATCGGCGTCATCGCTGCGGGCGGCGTCGCGCTCGCAATGATCGCAGCCGGCGGCATGGTCGTGCACGGCCTCACGCTGCACGGCGGCGTGCTCCTACTCACCGCGCTGCTCTGGCTGGTCGGCATGGTGCTCGTCGGCGTCAACGAGGAGTACATGTTCCGCGGCTACCCGCTGCAGGCGCTGACGCGCGGCATGGGTTTCTGGCCGGCCGCGATCGTGCTCTCGCTGCTTTTCGGCGCCGCGCATCTCACCAAACCCGGCGAGAACGCGATCGACATCACGAACATCATCCTGCTCGGAGCGCTGCTCTGCCTCTCGCTGCAGCGTACCGGGTCGCTCTGGCTCGCCGTCGGTTTCCATTTCACTTTCGACTTCATGCAGTTCTTCGTGATCGGCACGCGCAATGGCGGAGCCGAGCCGGTCGGCCATCTGCTCGACGTCGCCTTTCCCGGACCCGCCTGGGTGAACGGCGGCGCGCTCGGAACGGAGGCCAGTTATTTCATGCTGCCGATGATCGCGCTCTTCTTGCTCTATCTTCTGCTGCGCTATCCGCGCGCGCAGCCGCTGCAAACGTAAGGAGCTGCCCCTCTCTAGTCGTCGAACCGCGCGTACCGCACCTGGGAGCGCGAGTGGGAAGCGACGATGCGTTATTCCTTGCGCGGTAGCGCCCTTGCGGACTGACTACGCCTCGAAGGCGACGATCTGGTTGGCCTCCCGGTGGTTGGTCCAGAATCGCGAACCGTCGTACGCAAGCGCACGCGCGGCAAATGGTAGGCGGGCGAGCTCTTCGTACGCACCGTGGCCGTTCTGCGTGACCTTGCCGATGAAATAGTCGTTGCTCGCTTCGTCGTCGGTCGTCAGCACGTAGAAAGTGCCGTCGACGTAACACTGGCCGCAGATTCCGCGCGGTACGCCGATCTCGCGCATGATCTTGCCCGCATCGTCCAAACCGAGAATGCGTTTGTTGTACCACTGGCTCACGTAGAGCCAGGATCCGTCATAGCTCAGTTGCGAGCCGGTATCGTCGGGACATGGCACCGCGTCGTGGCTCTTGAAGCCATGGCCGGGAACGAAGCGGCGAATGATCCGGTCGTCCTCGTCGCCCTCGCCGCAGATCACGCGCAGCTCGTCGCCGACGACGGTCATCCCCCAGGGCTTACCGGGCGCGGTATCCTCTTCGATGAGCGTCCATTGGCGCGGATCGAGCGCGTAGAGACGGCAGGTTTCGATCGAGCCCATCCACAGCTTCTCGCCGTCAAATGCAATCGATTGCGGACGCGGCGCCGGGGAGGGTAAACGGAGCGATTCATTTACATCGTGCACGCGGGGTAGCTTGTCTCTCTAGCCGCCGGCGACCTCTCCCGCATAGAGGTCGCGCCGCGTCGGCGGCAGCTCGACCAGGCCGCCCACTCTCGGACGCGCCAATAATGATTGATAAATTCCGATTCGCCCGACGCGAAAACCCTGCGCGCTGCCGGCCAAGTAGAGGCGCCAAAGCCGATAGGTTACCTCACCCGCCGCCGCGACGGCCTCCGCTCGGTTGCGCTCGAGATTCGCAACCCACTCGCGCGTCGTGCGCATGTAGTGCTCGCGCAGGCTCTCGACGTCACGCACTTCGAAGCCCACGCGTTCGCAGACGGTTAACGCCTCGGAGACGGGCACCAGCTCGCCGTCGGGAAAGATGAAGCGGTCCATGAAGCCGGTCGTTTTGCCGCTGCTGCGGGGATCTTGGTGCGAGATGCCGGTGTTGAGGAAGAGTCCGCCGGGACGCAGCGCCCGATAGACCGCGCGAAAATACTCCGGCAGCTTCGCGCGCCCCACGTGTTCGAACATCCCGATGCTGACGATCTTGTCGAAGCGCTCACCGCGTAGGTTGCGGTAGTCACGCAGCTCGACCCGCGCGCGATCGGAGGCGCCGGCATCGACAATGCGCCGCTGCGCCTCTTCGAGCTGACGCGTGCTGAGCGTGATCCCGAGCGCGTGCGCGCCGAAGCGTTGCGCCGCACGAAGCACGAGGCCGCCCCAGCCGCAGCCTACGTCAAGCAGCCGTTCGCCCGGGCGAAGCCGCAGCTTATGCAAAACATAATCCATCTTCGCGGCTTGCGCAGCGTCGAGCGTCTCGCAGCCGTTGTCGAAATAGGCGCTCGAATAGTTCATCTCGCGATCGAGAAAGCTGCGGTAGAACTCGACGGGCTGATCGTAGTGAAAGCCGATCGCGGCGCGATCGCGCGCCTGCGAGTGGCGCCCGCCGCGCAGCCTCGCCTCCGGCAGTTCCGGCTGCGGCATCGCCGGCAGGCGGCGGAGCGCCGCCAGCATCCGCACGATCCGCAACGGGCTGCGCGTTCGGCCCACGCGATAGAAGGCATCGACCGCGCATTCGAGGTCTCCTTGCGCATCGAGCAACCCTGCGGCGAAGGCGCGCCCGGTCGAAAGATCGACGGGCGGAGTAAAGGCCAGCCGAAGCGCGCCCGGCGCGCTGACGAAGAGAACGAAGCGTTCGCCACTGGCGCCGCGGACGCGCGTTCCATCCCAGAGCTCGACGCCGAAATCGGTCGCGAAGGCGCGGCCGAAGAAGAGGCGCAGCACCTCAAGGGCCGCACGCGTCCGGGGATCGCGCCCAGCAACATCTACACCGACCGAATCCCGCATCGGGGCGATCATCTTAACGGTTACTTCTTACCCAGCAAACGGGCAAACGATGCGCTAGGCAAACCAATGCGGCAGGGCGATCGCGGTGCCGCTCCTGCTGGCGCTGCTTGGCGGCTTACAGGGCGCGCACTTCGACGTAGAGGAGCGAGGCCCGCGTTTAAAACGGGCCTCGTGTTTCTTGCGATGTAAGCTACTGCATTGGATTTTGCCTCTCCAGGAGCCTTACGCAAAGATTATTCCACGCTTTTATAAAAATAAAACACCCAATGCATCACATCATCCCCACGTCACCCTGAGCCTGTCGAAGGGCTGTCGAAGGGCTGTCGAAGGGCTGTCGAAGGGGATGTCATCCTGAGCTTGTCGACGGGCGGGGAAGCGCATCGCGCAGCAGCGAGACCGCGCGCGTTACGTCCGCTTCCGAAATAATCAACGGCGGCGCAAAGCGCAGCGTATTGCCGCCCGCAGTTCCGACGAGCAACCCATTTGCCCGAGCAGCGCTCGCTACGGCACTCGCTTCATGCGGCGCGACGACGGGAAGCCCGATGAGCAGCCCCATGCCGCGCGGTGCGCCGAGGACGTCGGGACGCAGCCGCGTCAGCGCGCGCAATTCTTCGAAGAGTTGCGCGGAACGTTCGCCCACGCGCGCGTCGAGATCGAGTTGGTCGCGAACGCGCAGATGCGCCATCGCGGCCGCACAGGGAATCGGCGAGCCGCCGAATGTCGAGCCGTGATCTCCCGGAGCAAAGCCGATCGCGGCGCGTTCGTTCGCAATCGTCGCGCCGATCGGCAGGCCGTTTGCGAGCGCCTTCGCCAGCGTGACGATATCCGGCCGCACGCCGAACTGTTCGAACGCAAAGAAACTCCCGGTCCGCCCAACGCCGCACTGAATCTCGTCGTAGATGAGCAGCGCACCGCGCTCGCTGCAGAGCTGCCTCGCGCGCGAAAGAAACTCGACGCTCGCCGGATGCACGCCGCTCTCGCCCTGCACGGGCTCGACGATCAACGCCGCAACGCCTTCGTCGATCGCTCCCTCCAGCGCTGCGGCGTCGTTGAATGGAGTGAAGGCGAAGCCCGCGGGCAGCGGCTCGAACCCTTCGTGATACGCGGCATTGGCGGTCGCCGCGAGCGCGCCCAGGGTGCGCCCGTGGAACGAGCCGCTGCACGCAACGATCGTCCGGCGCTCGCGCTCGCCGCGACGGTACGCCCACTTGCGCGCAAGTTTGATCGCCGCTTCGTTCGCCTCCGTTCCGGAGTTGCAGAGGAATACCGCATCCATCCCGGAGCGCGAGAGCAGCTCGCGCACGAGCGAGGTTGCCGGCTCGTGGTGGTAAAGGTTGCTCGCATGCACGAGCCTGCGCGCCTGCGCCGCGACCGCATCGGCGATCGCCGGGTGGGCGTGCCCGAGCGCGCAGACCGCGATGCCGGCGATGCAGTCGAGGTACCGGTTTCCGTTGTCGTCGGTGAGCTCGCAGCCCTCGCCCGCGACGATCGTGATCGGCGCGCGCCGGTACGTATCGAGAAATCCGCCGGCGAGCATCACGTACGGTAGCTCGCGTTGATGCGCACGTAGTCGCGCGAGAGGTCGCATCCCCATCCGGTCGCCTCGGCCTCGCCAATTCCGAGGCGCAGCTCGACGCCGATCGCCGACGGCTCCAGCTCGCGATGCGCCTCCGCCTCCGAGAGCAACTCGATCGCGCCCTCGCCGACCCAGGCTTTGCCATTGAGATAGAGCGACCAGCGCGCCGGATCGAGCTGTGCGCGCGCCGCACCCGCGGCGGCGACGATCCGGCCCCAGTTCGGGTCCTCGCCGTAGATCGCCGTCTTGACGAGATTGCTGTTGATGATCGCTCGCGCGATCTTCCGCGCTTGGGTTAGGTCGCGCGCTTGGGTCACTCGCACTTCGAGCGATTTTGTCGCCCCTTCACCGTCGGCGACCATTGCCTGCGCGAGATCGAGGCAGACGGCGTGCAGCGCCCGGGCGCAGGCGGGCGGGGCCTCCGCGCCGTCGGGCAGCGCCGGTGCAAACGCGTAGACCGCATCGTTGGTCGACATGTCGCCGTCGACCGAAATCATGTTGAAGCTCGCGTCGTTGCCACTCTCCAGCACCCGCGCGAGGGCCGCGCGCGAGAGCGGAAAGTCGGTCGCGATAAAGGCGAGCATCGTCGCCATGTTGGGAGCGATCATCCCCGAGCCTTTGGCGATCCCGCCGACCACGTATTTGCGGTCGTCGTGATAGAACGCGTACGCCGAGAGCTTCGGCACGCGATCGGTCGTCATGATCGCTTCGGCAGCGTCGGAGGCCGCCTTCCCGCCGAAGTCGAGCTGCGCAACCGCGCGCTCCAAGCCGCGCTGCACGCGATCGATCGCCAGCGGCACGCCGATCACGCCCGTCGAGGCAACGACGACCTGCGAGGGCAGCAGATCGAGCAGCGCCGCGGCTTGCCGCGCGGTTGCCCGCGCATCGCGCTCGCCGCGTTCGCCGGTGCACGCGTTCGCGCAGCCCGAATTGCAGACAACCGCGCGCATCGCCGGCGAGAGCGCGAGGTGCTCCGCGCTCACCAGCAGCGGCGCCGCCTTGATCTCGTTGGTCGTCACCACCGACGCGCAGCTCTGCGGCGTATCGAAGAGCACCAGCGCCAAGTCGCGCTTGCGCGGCTTGATGCCGGCGTGCACGCCCGCGAGGCGCACGCCGGGAACGCAGCCTAGCCCGCCCCGAAGGCCTATCAGATCAGGCGACGACGACGCGATTACCAAGCCCGCTCTCCTCCGGGAGTCCGAGCATGATGTTGAGATTCTGTACGGCCTGGCCGGCGGCGCCCTTGCCGAGGTTGTCGATCGCGCAGATCGCGCGCACGACGCAGCCTTGCACGTCGACGCGCAGCTCGGCGTCGTTGGTTCCCACCACCGCCGCAACGCTCGGCGCGTGGCCATTTGCGAGCACGCGCACAAACGGGCTCCCCGCGTAGGCGAACTCATAGGCCGCATCCACCGCATCGGCGTCGAGGGCTTCGTCGAAGATCGCATACGCATCGACGAGCATTCCGCGCGCGATCGGCACGACGTGCGGCGTGAAGGTGATGCTCGCCGGAATTCCGCCCGCACGCAGTGCCCGCTCGATCTCGGGCTGATGGCGGTGCCCCTCCAAACCGTAGGCGCGAATCTCGCCGCTCACTTCGGCAAAGAGCGACTCCACGCGCGGACGGCGGCCGGCTCCGGTGATCCCGCTCTTCGCATCGACGATCACCTGACGCGGCGTCCCGATCGTGCCCAGCGGCAGCAGCGAAAGGAGCGTCGCGGTCGGATAGCAGCCGGGGTTGGCAATCAGACGCGCCTGCGCGATCGCCGCACGCTCCCATTCACACAATCCGTAGGCTGCCGAGGCATCGGCGCGATACTGCGCTGAAAGGTCGATCGCCCGCACTCCGGCTTCGAGCAGTTGCGGCACGATCTCGCGCGATTCGTCGTCGGTCCCGCCGACGATCGCGACGTCGTTCGCGCAGACGCTCTGCAGAACGCTGCCCGGCTCCGCGCAGCGGTACGGTGCGTCGCGAAGCAGCGGAAAGTGGTCGCCCAACCGCTCGCCGGCGTGGCTACGGCTCTCGACGACGCCGACTTCCACGAACGGATGCGCGTGCAGCCATCGAAGCGCTTCGGCCGCCGCATACCCGGCGGCGCCGGTCACGTGCACGCGCGTCACAGCTGCGTCTGCAGCTCGACGAGTTCCGATTCCAGCGAGGCGAGCTGCCGCCGCACCTCGTCGGGCGCTGTCGAGCCGCGCGTCTTCTTCCCTTCGATCGAGGCTTGCGCGTCGAGCGGTGCCTCCAGAGACGCAACCCCACTCCGTTCCGCGAGCCACGAAAGATCGTCCGCGTTAAGCGCGCGCTGCTCCGACTCCGCGCGCGCCACCACCGCACCGACGAGCGCATGCGCGGAGCGCGCCGTCGAGCCCTGCGCGATCAGCGCGTCGGCGAGATCGGTCGCAACCGTATACCCCTCGAGCGCACCGGCCGCCATCTTCTCCCGCACGAACGTCACTGCATCGAAGGCGCGCGCGAATGACTCGAGCGTACGTAGCGAATCCTCAACGATCTCGATGATCTGGCTCTTGGTGACCTGCAGATCGCGCTGGTAGGAGGGCGCGAGTCCGCAGAGCGTTCCCAGCGCGCCGGCATATCTCCCGATTGCCGCCGCCGTCCGGGCGCGCACGAGTTCGAACGGATCGGGATTGCGCTTCTGCGGCATCAAGCTCGATCCGGTCGACGCCGCATCCCCCAAGCGCACGTAACCGTATGCGGGCGCCACCCACGCAATGAGTTCCTCGGAGATGCGCGACGCATCGATCGTCGCCCGCACGAACGCATGCGCCAGATCGAGCGCCGCATCGCGGTTGCCGATCGCGTCGAGCGCATTGCGCGAAGGCGCGGCAAAGCCAAGGGCGTCGGCCGCGCGTCTCCGGTCGAGGGGCAGGCTCGACCCCGCGAGCGCCGCGCTTCCGAGCGG
>JBAQAW010000029.1:0-73530 GCA_049285915.1 Candidatus Cybelea sp.
GCGCGTCGCGCTCGGTCGGGAATAGACCCTCCATCGCTGCAAGTTTCTCCGGTTGATAAATCGTCACGTCTGCACCTTGGCGATCGCCGGTGGGGAAGACCGTCAGCAGCGAGCAGATCGCGGCGACCCATCCCACTCGGCTGGGGCCCAACCGACGTCGAGTTTGATCTATGCGAAGGGCATGCTATACGGAACAACATATAGCGGCGGCCAGACTACTTGGCAATTGCGGAACCGTTTTTTCGTGTCAGCGCTACGGGTGCTGAGAAAGTATTGCACAGCTTCGGCAGCGGCTCCGATGGGGAAGGCCCGGTTCCTGGCCTGACCCAACTGAACGGTTTGCTGTGCGGAACGACCCGGAACGGCGGCATGTACGGGGATGGAACGGTTTTCAGCATCAGCAGGTCCGGCACGGAGAAGGTATTGCACAGCTTCGGCAGTGGCTCCGATGGTAAGCCCCCGACCGCGGGCCTGATCGACGTGAACGGCACGCTCTATGGGACTACATTCGTGGGCGGTACGCATGGCAAGGGGACAGTGTTCGCGTTGACCCCATAAAATGAGCGTCTCTAACGCGGTACGTCTCGGCTACGCGTTCAGCGCGGCTTTGAGGTCGCGCAGCTCGGCGCGCGACGCGGAGCTTCCGCAAAGCCTTACGTTTAGGTCGAGCGCTCGCAGATGCAAGAGCGGGCCGGCCGTTCCGCGGGAGAACGCGACTGCGGCTTCGCTGCATTCGCGCGCTTCGCGTTCGCGCTTGAGCGTGGAAAGCGCGGTCGCCTCGGCAAGCTTTGCCCGCCCGAGAAGGCGCGGCCAGTCGCCGACGCGAGCGCCGAGCACGTGCGCCATCCCCGCGGCACGTTCCGGCTGACCAACGAGGACCAGTGCCTCGGCTTCCGTGATCGCGAGCGCCTGCGTGATCGAAAAGGCATCGCAGGATACGCCGCGCGCGAGGCCGATCCAGCGCAAGGCCTCGTTGCCGTCTCGCCGATGGATATCAATCCGCGCAAGATTCGAAAGCACGATTACCCGATCGAGCGCGCTTCCGAATAGGTCAATCAGCGCCCAGGCCTCCATCGCGAACTGCTTTGCTTCTTCTAAGCGGCCCAAGGTCAAGAGATGGGCCGCCATCATCTGCATTCCGAGCCGCAGGCTGCGCACGTTGCCGCTGCGGCTGCCCGTCTCGACGAGCTCGCTCATCTCGTTGAGCGCGATTGAGACCTGATCGGCTCGAACCGCGCGGATGCCCGAGGCGCGGATCGCGACATCAGCGGCTAAACGCGAACCGGCAGAGCGTGCGCGAGCGATAATCGCCGCCGCTTCCTCGATCGTCGTCAGGGCTCGCGCACCTTCGTCGCGCTCGAACTGAATCGACGCCTCGGCGACCAGCGCCTTGACCAGCGTTTCGGCGTAGCGCCGATCGCGCGCGTAGTCGGCGCGCAGGCGTTCGATCAGTTGGGCGCGAGCCGATGCGGCCCCGGGCGCTCCCTGGCAGTGCGCCGCTTCGAAGTCGAGCAGATCGCAGTTGGCGTCGAGAACCTGGCGCAGCCCAGTGTCGTGAACGCCGACGAGCAACGCGCGTGCCTGGGCCGTCGTCGCTTGCGCTTGCGCGAACCCGCCCAGCTCGATCTCCAGCTCGGCACGGATGCAGAGGGCTCGGCTCGCCTGCGCGGTATCGTCGCTATCGCGCGCGAGCACGGCAGCGACGTCGCGCGCGCGCTCGAACTGCCCGCCGTCGCGCAACGCATCGATCGCAACGAAACGCGCGCCTTGCGGAAGGCGTCCTCCGAATCCGAGATCGTCGCTGGTTCGCAGCGAGAGATAATCGTCCAACCCTTCGGAGAAGCGCTCGCGCGCCTCGCGCAGGTCGCGATAGAACTGGCTGCGCGACAGACTCATGTCGCGAGCGATGACGGCGTGGCTTTCGCGCTCGATGTCGCTTCTGCGCAGCACGGAAAATCGGCGACGATGCTGCTCCGACCCTAGGCTTAGCTCGTCTAAGAGCGACGCGACGATATTCGGCAGGCGGTCGGCAAGCTCGGTATGGCGCCGCGAGACCTCCGCGACGAGCGGGTGCCGCGCCAGAGCGCGGCGGTTGCGAATACTGCGCAGGAGCGTTATTGCCGCCCAGAGCCGCGTCTCGTCTTTTCGCATCGCTTGGCGCTTGTTCTGGGCGGATTTGGCCCCGACCCGCCGCAGTTTGGGACTAACGTGAGACTTCTCCGGCTGGAACGGACGCGTCGCACGGCCAAGGGCGAATCAAACCGATTCGTCTATGCCTTTTTAGGAGAGAAAAACCAGCAATGCGTTCCTCAGTCACCGTAACCGCGCTGGGCGCGGCAGTAACGATCGCTGCGCTCGCAGCTTGCTCCGGCTATCAGCCAACAACCGGCCCGTCACTCGGGCAGTACCAGCCGATGATCGGCAGCGACGGCGCGCGTTCCGTGCTTCCCGCAGGCTTCAAACCGAATAACACGCGGCCGAGCTGGATGAAAGCGCCGCCGGCGGAGGACGCTGCGGGTAAAGGCAAGCACATTGCCGTCGCTCAGTTTGGCGGCTCGAGCGTGCTGTGGTTTCCTTTAAACGATAAAGCAAATAAGCCGCCCACGAACTGCCAGGCGGCCTCGTCGACCAACGGCATCGCGATGGACCGCGGCGGAAATCTGTGGGTGCCCGACGGCCGCGCGAATACGACGACCGAGTACGGGCCGAACTGTGGCGCGGCAAAGCTGACGATCCCGGATTCGACCGGGGAGCCGGCCGACGTTGGATTCTCCGGCAAGAATCGCGTTTATATTTTGAACCTCAACAACATCAGCGGGGCGCCGACGGTCGAGGTCTACAACAAGAACACCGGCACGCAGTTGGGAACGCTGAGCGATCCTTCGTTTGCCGTTCTGTTCGGCATTGGGACCGACCGTCAGGGGAACGTCTTCGTCTCAAACCTCGAGCAGAGCAATGTCGGCAACGTCATCGAGTTCCCAAACGGTAAGATGCCCGGCATGCAGCTCTCCGGGGTGAGCCTCGGCCTTCCCGGCGCCCCCACGTTCGATCGCCACAACAACCTGATCGTCACCGATTGGCTGCGCGAAACGATTGACGTCTTTGCGCCTCCTTACAACGCATCGGCGACGACCTCGCCGCTGATGGGATCCTCGATATGGTGTAAGCTGAATCGAAAGGAAAAGGATCTCTACTGCGGCGATGCGGATTTCGGGGCGATCGACGTCTACGCATATCCCGGAAATGCATACAAGTTCAGCTACACGTCGGGCCTCTCGGCGAGCGGCCTCGTCACCGGCGTCGCGCCGGCACCGGCGGCTCCCTACGGGTCGTAGGCTTTAGAACGCTGTAGGTAGGAGCGATTACGATCGAGGCAGAGAGACGATCGTTACGCAGCTGAAGGTCATCGTGCTGTTCGGGACCCGATCGAGCGGTTCGATCCCGAACGTGTGAAAGGCCCGTGCCGCTCCTACCTGCTCCACGGTAGTGAACAGGATGTGAATGACGCCGTCGCAAAGCCCGACGATCCAAGGTCTGCGGACCGAGAAGAGGCGGCGCGCACGGTGGTCGAGGTGTATCCTTGTTTTTCCTCGCGGACGTGTTCGCATTGCGGACATGTTGCGAGGGAGAGCCGCCGAAGAAGGCGCTTTACGTGCGTACGGTGCACTCGTACGTTCCGTTCCCGGCCGCCTGCTCCCTTAGCTACCAGGCCTCGGATCGGCGCCGAAGCAAAGCGTGCAAAGTGAACGTTGGGTCAGCGTAGCGGGGTCGCGCCCCATTCTGAGGCGATGCGGATTTCGTGAGGGTCGTAAGTTTTCGAGTGCCCTAACTACGGCTGCGGGCGGTACGTTCCGAAACTCCAGGCGTGCCCTTCGGGATCGCGCACTCCGAACTCGTGCGATTCGTAGTCGGTATCTTCGAGTTCGCGAACGATCTCTGCGCCGGCCGCCTTCGCACGCGCGTACTGCGCGTCGATCTCGCCCGGGGTATCGAGGGCGATATAGATCGAGCCGGTCGCGCCGCCGAGATCCTTCGGGCTCTTCCCGTAGGCGTCGGGCTTTACGCTCCCGAGCATAATCAGGTTTCCACCGAGCTTCAACTCAGCGTGGGCGATGCTTTCGCCCTCGCCCGGGCAGACCTCGTGCGCTTCGAAGCCGAGGACGCGCGTGAGCCACGCGATCGCCGCTTTCGCATCCTGGTAGCGGACGGCGGGGTAGATGCGCTGCGCGTTTTGCGTTTTCGTCTGCGTCGTATTCATGGATGTCATCCTAACCGAGATTCGCCGATTCGTCTTGGAAAAATGATCAGGGCTCGGCCAGGCTGGCTGAGTTCGGGTAGCGGGCAGCCGCCAGGAACTCGCCCGGCGTCATCCGCGCGAACTCGGCGAAATCGCGGTACATGTGCGCCTGATCGTAGTATCCGGTTTCACCGGCCGTCTCAGCGATGTTCTCGCTGCGGCCCAGCCGTGAGAGCGCGCGGTGAAAGCGCACGATGCGCGCGAAGCGTTTGGGTGTCACGCCGGTGCGCTCGAGAAATCGCTGCGCGAGGCGGGTTCGCGAGAGCGCCAAGCGCCGGCCGATAGCGTCGACCGAGACAATGCCATTTGCATTGCGAATTGCTGCCGCCGTCCAGGCGACAGCGGGGTCGGTGGCCGACTCGCGGCCGGTGCGCTCTAGTAGCCATCGTTGCGCGGCGAGGACGGTCGCCGTTGCACCTCGTGCCGGATTCCACGTCGAGGTTTGGGCTGCGTCGGCGCAGCGCTCGCCGAGTTCGGCCGCGCTGCGGCCGAGCCCATCATGCAGATCAATCGTCACGTCGACGAGTTCTTTCGGCGAGGCGTGCAAGAGCGAATAAACGCCGGCCGGATCGAAGCGAATGCCGAGCACGCGGCATCGGCCACTCGGTGCCACCACGACCGACGGCCGGGTGCGAAGGCCGTTGATACAGACCGCCGGAAACGGGTCGAGCGACGTGGTGTCGCCATCGCGGTGCGGCCGGTCCAACTGAACGATCAGCTCCGCGAATCCGTCGGGAAAGACGCGTTCCCGCGCGAGCGCGAGCGCGCCGTCGAAATACCAGATTTGTTCGAGGGTGCCGTGCAACGGCGAGCCCGGCGGCGGCGACCAGCGCGCCACAGTCCAGGAGCCGAGTGCCGTCTCGCGGCTTTCGACTGCGATGGGAGTGATTTCGTCTGCCCGGGCGGCGGTCATTCGAGACGTCTTCTCCGGCACGCGGTCGCTACATTCTCAAGCTCCAGCGCCCTCGGCCACAGGCCTCAGGTGGAGATCGTAAAAAGAGGCAGGCGTGTGGTCTTCGATCTCCAAGGCGATTAGCGCGCTAACGGCCGGCGAACAGGCCGAGCCGTATTACGACATCGCCGCGGAGCGGATCCAAAACGCGCTGCTGAAGATCCAGATACCCGAGGTCGAGGGGCTGGAACTGGGCGCACGCGCGGAGCCGGCTCGGCTGGTCGGCGGCGACTATATCGACGTCTTTCGCAGCGGCGATCACCTGCTGTTCGGCCTGGGCGACGCTTCGGGCAAGTCGCTGGGTGCGGCGATCAACGCGCTGATGCTGCGGTATCTGGTTCGCGGGCTGACGCAGGCGCTGGGACACGAAAGCCTCGAGGCGATCATCGGCCACACCAATCACGTAGTGGCCGAGGATCTCGACGAAACGGATTACTTCATTACGCTGCTGCTGGGAACGATCAGCGCGACATCCGGACGGCTGCGCATCGTCAATGCCGGGCACGAACCGGCGTTGATTCTGCGCGCGGAAGGCAAAGACGTTGAAGCGCTCACGATGCACGGCCTGGTTTTGGGGATCGATTGGAAGACGCCGTACTCCGTGGAGGAGTGCACCCTCGATATCGGTGACCGCGCAATCGTCTATACCGACGGCTTAACCGAGGCGACCAACACGCGCGGGGAGCTGTACACGCTGGAGTGCCTGCGCGAGAACATCCTCGCGCATCGCGAGCTGAGCGCGCAAGAGCTTGCCGACGAGCTCTTCGACGCGGTCAAAGCTTTTTCGAATGGGCAGATGCGGGACGACGCAACGATTTTGGTCATTCGTCGGATGGATCATGACCTCAACACGATCGTTAGCGTCGCGGGATCACGTCCGTAGGCGCCTGGCGCCGTCTGATATGACGGACCGATGGCCGGGGTGCTACGTCCGAGAAGCCGGTAAGAATTTAGAATGCTAACGGCAGACGAAAAAATGAACCGAGTTGTATTCTATCAGGAGCTTCCTGTTGCTCGAGTCAAGCGTGCATTTTTCTTGAACTTTGCCGCCATCGCCTACAGCTTCGTGATGCTGCTCGTAGGCCGTTTTGTTCCGCTAGCGTTCTGGGGAGGGATGGCAATGCTAGTGCTCCTCGTCCCGCTTCTGGCCGGGAACGTGACTGTTCTGCTCGGACTTCAGCGACTGCCGATGCTGTTTTGGACGCTGAATCCCTCGTATTTAGACGGGTGCACATTCTTTGGAAGGACATCGCCGAGCTACATTCTCTTGACGCTTCGCGTCCGGCCCGTAACGAAAAGCCGGCTGCCAAGTCCGAGCGGATGGTTCCTGATTTCGAAAGACCTTGCGAAGTATGGTGCGATTGCGGTACCGCCGGCACGCGGACTCACGATCGAGCAACTTCGCGATCTGGTTGCAGGCTATCGGAAGACGTGCCTGAGTTAGACGTTATTCAGGGCCAACGCATTAGCGGCGTGCCCTGGCGAGCCCAACGATATGGGATTGCAGCGCGCGGTTGACCTCGCGAAACGTCGACCCGCTCATCGCGTACGGTTGGGCGAACTCCTCGAAGCGATTAACGGCGTCGATTGCGCGGTCGATGATTTGACGTGAGGCGGCGGCAGCGATGCCGTGTTCTCGACCGAGTTCGATCATCGGCTCCGTGGCGATATCGACGCCCGCTCTCCCTTTGACGGCCAAGTAGTGCTCGTTGCCGGGACCGCGCGAGAACGTTAGGTCGAAGCTCGGCGCGAGATCCCAGATGCCCCGCTCGTTCATCAGAAACGCGTGTTGCTTGGCGTGATCGTCGCGGTTGTTCGCTACGACGTTGAAGACCATGCGAGCAAAGATCCGTTCGGCGCCATCGTGGCGCCCGGTGACGTACCGTGCCAATCGCATCAAGTGGTCGTAGTCGAGTCCGGCGCCGTTCCAGTCGATGTCGAGCATTGCTGCCGCCGAGAGTACGTGCAGGCGTTCGTTGCCGCCAAGACGATCGAATCGCTGCGTACCGAAGTATCCGTGCTTCGAGCCCGGAAACAGGCGCGTCGGCGCAACGCTGAGTCCGGCGGCGCGCGCCATGTCGGCGTACGTCGCTTCAAGTGCTCCGATATCGTCGAAGTCGTTGCGCGAGCTGCGAAACTTCACTAGCCATGCCTCGAATCCATCAGGAATGGAACCGGCACCGTCGGCAACGGCGTTGGTGTTTGGGTCGAAGGCGATCAGCGCTTTTGGGCGCGCGCCACCCGACGATCCGCCCAAACGTTCGAGTGCCGGCAGCATCGTGATATCGCCGCCTTCTAATAACTTGAGCGACTCCGCCGCGACTCGATCCACATCGATCGCGCCGGCGCGGTCGCTCGCGATCTCCGGTTCGTAGCCGAGCGCGCCCATCGCGCGCGCACCGACGGCGGCGAGCTTGTCGAGCGGGGTCAAGGACGAATAACTAATACCGGCGGCCTCGGCCCGCCTTCGCATGAGGAGTTCTCCCCACGCATCCGGCAGACTGTCGGCGATGAATCCCGGAAGTCCGTCAAAGTCGCGCGGCGATCTCGGTTCGACCAAGCCTTTTGCCGGCGGCGGCAGATAGGGATTGAGCGTTATGCCGGATACGATGAAGCCCGGGTCGTACTCGAGCAGCGCGATGCCGCGTTCGAGCGCAAGGCGTCCGACGGCGACGCGGTGCTGCGGCGCATAGTTTAAATACACTCGCAGCGGCATTGCCGGCTTGATCTTCACACACGCGCCCGCCGGCGTTGACGCGTACGGCGTAATAGGTCGTCGATCGAGCCGGCGCGCGGCACCGTAAAGACGGCGAGCAGTTCGCGCTCGGCGTGCAATCCGAGCGCGATGTTTACGAGAACGTCCAAGCCGACGTTGCGGCCGGCTTCGAAGCGCCGAACCGTCGTGATCGGTACGCCGGCGGACGCCGCCAAATCGGCTTGGCGCATCCCTAAAGCCAGCCGCCGTGCCCTCGCCTGCGCGGCGATCGCGAGTGTCATCTCGGCGCGTGAATAAAGCGCCATATATGGCGACGTAACATCCATAACTTCATTTATTATAGCATATGTGGATATTTAATGGTGGCCTGCCGGATGATTATCCCGGCGGCCGTGCGGGGACCCGAAACGCAAAGCCTTGGCAAGAGGAGCGAGCCTATCGAAAAGCCCAACCCCGCAAGAATGCGATCGGCCGGGCGAGCCCTCCCCTTGTTTGCGGTAGCGATCGCGTTCTGGCTGGCGTTGCCGGCCATGGCGGCGGATTTCAAAGTTCCGCCAACGCCCGATCGCTACGTTACCGACAATGCCAAGGCGCTCTCGAGCGATGCGAGCAACTCGATCGAAAACGAGTTGAAAGCCTACGAGCACGCGACGGGACATCAGGTTATCGTTTGGATCGGCGACACGACGGGCGACGTGCCGCTCGAAACGTGGACCACCGACTCGGCGCATCAGTGGCGCATCGGCCGGCGCGGTAAAGACGACGGCGCGATTCTCTTTCTCTTCATGAAGGATCATCACATCCGCATCGAGGTGGGGTACGGCCTCGAGAGCTCGCTGACCGATGCCGATTCGTCGCGGATCATCAACGACATCATCAGGCCGAAGATGCGCGCGGGCGACACCGGCGGCGCGGTGAGCGCCGGCGTGGCGGCGATGCTCAAGACGATCACGCCCGCATACGCGGCGGTGACGGCCCCGCCGTCGGGCGACGAGGGCACGGTGCCGCCGTTGATGAAGGCGCTACTCTTCGGTTTTGCGGCGTGCTTTGCGCTCATCATCCTCTGGTTCGCTTACGTCATCGTAATGCAAATTTTTGGCAGCATCCGGTACGGCTATCTCGTGCTGCGCGAAGGAGCGCCTGCGGCGAAGAAGCAGATGAAGACCTGGCCGACGTGGACCAGCGGCGCCGGTGGCGGATCGTCGAGCGGCGGCGGCAGCGACGACTTCAGCGGAGGAGGTAGCGATTTTGACGCAGGGGGAGGCGATTTCGGTGGCGGCGGTGCGTCGGGCAGCTGGTAGGGCGCTTCTCGCGCTGCTCTTTGCCTTACCGCTGATCGCGGCATCGGCCGGGTTTACCATTCCGCCGGTGCCGGATCACTACGTCACCGATACCGCGGGCGTACTCTCAGGCGAGGCGAGCTCGCTGCTCGAGAGCCAGCTGCGCGCGTATGAGAAGACGACCGGCCACCAGGTGATCGTGTGGATCGGCGACACGACCGGCGACGTACCGCTCGAAACGTGGACGAGCGAGACCGCCGACCGCTGGAAGATCGGACGCAAGAAGTACGACGACGGCGCGGTGCTGTTCATCTTCATGCGCGACCACAAGGTGCGCATTGAAGTCGGCTACGGGCTCGAGAGCAAGCTCACCGATGCCGATTCGTATCGAATCATCCAGGAGGATATCCGGCCGCGCATGCGCTCGGGAGACACCGATGCCGCCGTGCAGGCCGGGGTCGCGGCGATGCTCAACACGATCACGCCGAACGCGGCGAACATGACGCCGCCGCCGGCGGTCTCGCACGAGAGCAACGGCATCGCGTTCAATCCGGATCTCTGGTTCTTCTTCGCGTTTCTACTGTTCGCGATCATCGTGCACATCATTCGAACCATATACTATGGATATCTGGTGCTGCATGAAGGGCGCCCGGCTGCGCAGGCGCAGATGCGCCGCTCGCGATTCTTCGGCGGCGCATTCGTCGGTGGCTTCGGCGGCGGTGGCGGTGGATTCGGAGGTGGCGGAGGCGGCTTTTCCGCGGGCGGCGGCGGTTTCGGCGGCGGAGGCGCTTCGGGCGGATGGTGATGCTCCCGCTGCTGCTGGCGGCGGTGATCGCGAAATACGACGTACTGATTTCAGCCGGACACGAAGGGCGGCCGGCGAACTGCGCGCACTTTCCGCAGCATAAATGCAATCTCGGTGCGGCGGGCGAGCGCGAGTGGACGCCGACCGTCGCAGACGAGGCGACGAAGATTCTGCGAGAGCACGGCGTGAGCGTCGTACGCCTACCCGCGGACTTCGAAGGAACCTATAAAGTGAAGGTCGCGATCTTCATTCATTTCGATGGATCGAATCCGCCGTGTGGGAGCCGCGCGTCGGTCGGCTATCCACCCGCACAGGGCGATTCCGAGGCGAAAGCGTGGCGAGCGCTTTATGGGAAGTATTGGCCGTTCGGCTTTCAACCCGACGACTTTACCGAAAGCTTGCGCGAGTATTACGGTTATCGGCAAGTGCAGGCGCGCGACGGGGTGTTGGTCGTTGAGCTAGGCGAGATTACTTGCCCAGTACAGCATGGCTGGCTTCAGCCTAGGTTGCAATGGGAGGGCGCGCTCTTGGCTCGCTTTTTAAGCCGGCAAGTCGGTGAAGGTAGCGTTCCCAGTCCGCGGCCGTTTGGAGACCAGGCAACGAAGAAACCCTTTTAGAACGTCACGCGATGGTCCGGACGCTTCAAGTCGAGCGGCGGCAACTGATCGAGCGTCTCGACGCGTCGGCCAGCCTTCCCATCACGCTAATAATAGCACCGGCCGGTTATGGGAAAAGCGTGGCCCTTCGACAATATATTCGCACGCTGCGCGAGCGATGCGTGCGCTTTGCGCTACGGCCGGAGCATACGACGCTGCTGAGTTTCTTGCGCGGCTTCGCCGAAGCGCTCGGAGAGAATGCGCCTCACGCGATTGATTCCCTTGCAGACGCCTACGAACGGAATCAGTCGTCGGATAAGCGAGATCTAGATTTAGCGCGGTGGCTAAATGCCCACTTAGAATTGTTTACCGGCGTCATTGCGATCGACGACCTTCATGTGGCTGACGGCGATCCAGAGGTTGCGAGCCTGCTTACTGCGCTAATTGAGTATAGCAACGAGCGAGTCCGATGGATCATCGCGTCGCGCTCAACGGCGGGTCTGCCCGTTGGAAGTTGGCTCGCCTACCGCGACGCGGAGCTTCCGGTCGACGAACGCGAGTTGCGCTTCAACCTGGAAGAAGCCGCTCAGGCGGCTCGGGACCTTGGCCTGACGATTGGCGACGACGAGCTAAAAGATCTGCTCGACTTAACCGAAGGGTGGCCGGCAGCGCTGGCGTTTGCTCTGCGCACGTCGACCCGGTCGGCGGACCTACGGAATGTATCGGCCGTCACTCGAGAGATGATATATCGCTTCTTAGCCGAGCAAGTCTACGTATCTCTCGACGAGGAAGAGCGGGCCCTACTAGAGGTGGCGGTGGCGCTGCCGTCCATAGAAGTGGATGTGTTGGAGCGCGCCGGGTTCGACCGGGCGCTCCCGATCGTCGAGCGCCTTCGAGAGCGGACGGCATTCATCTATGAAGAATCGCGCGGCGTCTACCAATGCCACGACCTCTTTCGCGAATTCCTGAGGCATCAGAGCGCTCTCGGCGGCAAGCGCGCCCAACAACAGGTCCACGAGCGTGCGGCACGGGCGCTAGAGGCGACCGGTGACGTTGAGCATGCGATAGCCGCTTACGCGGCCGCAGCCTCAAGTTCCGATGTGCTGCGCTTGCTCGAAGGCCACGGATTCAGTCTCTTAGAGCGGGCGAGGAGCGACGTCGTTACGCGCGGTGTCGAGGCACTCGACGATGTCACGAGGCGGAGCAACTCGTCGGCTCTTGCTCTACAGGGTGCGCTCGAATCGGTCTCGGGAAAGTTCACCCGTGCAGAGTCGCTACTGCGGCGCGCCCTGAGCCAGGCAGATGATAATCGGGATATTATTGCAAACGCGAGCTTACGGCTCGCCGCATTGATGGCAAACCAAGGCCGCGACGTGAGCGAAGTGCTCGGCGATCTAGCAAACGATACCGAGCAAACCTCGGACTACAGGGCAGAGGCTTTCTCTCTCGTCGCGGGGCAACGCGCAGCGAGCGGCGACCTGGCGACTGCGTCCCGTGCCGCATCGCTCGCTGAGGCTTCGCTGGCCGATGTTGACTCTGAAGTCGTTCGGGCCAAGGTGCTCCATCGTATAGGCATCGCGTATCATCATCTGAGGATAGCGCCCAAGGCTTTCGAAGCGTTGATGCAGTCGGCCGAGTTAGCGGATAGTTTGCATTTGTTCGGTCTCTCGAGTCGAGTGAAGGCAGTTCTTTCAAATTTACTGTTGCACGAGAGGGACGACGTGGAGCAGCAACTCGCTTATGCTGAGTCTGCTGCTACAGCCGCAACAAAGGCGGGTGACACGTTCGCTCTGCAAACGGCCCTTATTCAGATGTTGAGCGCGCAAATGCGAAGGGGGCATGTTGAAAAGAGCATCGCGATCGAGCAGCGGCTCGGGTCGGCTAGAACGACCGAATTAGCTGGTAAGTACCTGCCGATTTTCCGCTCGTCACGACTAGCATGGGAAGGCCGATTCAGAGAAGCCCATAAGCTCCTGTCTACATGTTGGAAGCAGATGAACCATAGCTTCGATCGCTTATATTGTGGCGCTGAATACGCTCTATTTCTGGCGGTAGACGGTAAGCACGATGAGGCGGCTAGCCTAGCCCGGGAGATTATCGAAGGCCTCAAGTTATCGGACGATGCAACCGGACTCTTTCGCGTTCGCGCGATCGCCATTGCGAGGGCGTTTTGTGCTCTCACGGAGACCATTAACGGTAGAGCCTCGTTCGCCGACCGCATCCTGCGTCAGCTTCATCCCAGCAAGGATGAGGTTATTCGCGCGGTTGCAGAGGCCGCAGGAAGCATTGTCTCGAGAATTCGAGGCGGAGGTTCGACGGGCTCGGAACGAGTTCGCGACTCTCTCGAGCGTCTTCGAGCGCTGGATTACGCGGACGTCGCGCAGCTGCTCGCGGCCGTGGACCTGACAGCCGGACGAGCCGCGATGGAGCGACTCCCGGCGAACGGCCTGACCCGCTCCGAGATGGAGGTGCTCAAAATGCTGGAGGAAGGGTTGACGCCCAAGCAGATCGCGGAGAAGACGTCACGCAGCGTGAGGACGGTGCGCGTCCACGTTGCCAATACCATCGCAAAGCTGGGTTGCCATGGCCATGCAGAGGCTATACGAACCGCCCGCCGCTTAAGGTTGCTCGGGTGACGGCGAGTGGCGGGTTAGCGGCTTAGCCATGAACAAGGCACGGTTCGAAGCATTCTCCGATGGCGTTTTCGCCTTCGCAATAACACTACTCGCGCTTGGCTTCGTACTGCCGGAGCTCCAGAAGCCGACGAATCGCGAACTCACGCTAAGTCTGCTGCATCTCTGGCCGAACCTGATCGCCTATGCATTGAGCTTTTCGGTGATTGGGATCATGTGGCAGAACCATCACGCGCTCTTCCGGCTCGTGCAGCACGTCAATCGAAAAACCGTCTTTTGGAACCTGCTGCTGCTCGCCGGAACCGTGCTGATTCCGTTCGCCACGACGACGCTCGGCTCGTATCCTACCTATTCCGCAGCGACCGTTCTCTACGGCCTCGTGCTCTCCGCGTGCGCCACGTTCTATAATTTGATGCTGTGGCATCTCGCCCGCAGCAACGCCTTCATGCCGGAAGTGCAGCAGCCGACGATCGACTCGACGATCCGCGGCTATAAAACCGGGTGGGTTGTCTATGTGGCCGCGACCCTCGTGGGGCTCGTGCTCCCGGTGGTGAGCTTCGCGCTCTACCTCGCCGTGGTCGTGTACTTCTTCGTGCCCCGCGGCGCCGACTCGGACGTCACTTTGTCCGCCCGCCGCTGGTAGGCTGCCAGCCATGTGGCACTCTGGGGCGCGAAGATGCCACCATGGATGAGTATCTAATCGGGGCGGGGGCCCTGTTGACGGCCGGACCGAGCGCGACGATTCGCGGCGCGACCCTTCACGCCCAGCCCGGCTTCGGGTTGGCCCACCAAGTTTCGGCGGCGGTCGTCGATCTCGACTCGGCAGGCCCGGCGGAGCTTTCTCGGCTGCTCATCGTCGCCGCGGGCTGGAGCGGGCCGCGCTTCCATCGTGAGGTCGCCAGCGAACTCCTCGCGCAGCGGGAGTGCGGGCTCAACGACGTCATCGAGACCCTGGCTACGGCCGTTCAAACCGACGAGATCCACCTCTTCGCGCGTTGGCAGCCGGATGCGGCGATGAGCGAGGCCCTGGCGAGCAAGGGCGTCCGGGTGGTGCCCCATTCGCTCGAAGCGCTCGGGCAGGCCTCGCTGGTTTCGGGCCAGCGGATCGAGCGCTGGCGCCCGGGCCGGGCCGCCTAAACCAGGCGCGTTCAGCCCCTTCCAAGGGTGAGAACGCACGATGCAGCGTAGAAATGTTGATTATGCCGAATGCCCGCGTTGCGGTCATCGACGACGACCGTATGGTCCGGGAGATGTTGGAACTTGGCCTCTCCCGCGAAGGCTACGAGGTGCGGACGGCCACGGACGGCCTCTCCGCGCTGGAACTCGTCAAGGTCTTCGATCCCGAACTGATCGTCCTCGACATCATGATGCCGAAGATCGACGGCGTCACGCTGCTGCCGCGCTTGCGCGAGATAACGCAAGCGCCGATCGTGATGCTCACCGCCAAAGGGGGCACCGAGGATAAGGTCCGCTCACTCAGTTCCGGCGCCGACGACTACCTCGTCAAACCGTTTGTCTTCGAGGAGCTGATCGCGCGGCTGCAGGCCAAGCTGCGCCGGCCGCAGCTCATCGAGGAGAACGTGTTGCGCTGGCACGACATCTCGATCAACCCCGGAACCCGCGAGGCCTGGCGCGGCAAGGAAGCGCTCGAGTTCACCCAGCGCGAGTTCGACCTGCTCGAGGTCTTCTTGCGCGAGCCGCGGCGCGTCTTCAGTAAGGATCATCTGCTCGAGATCGTCTGGGGCCACGACTTCGAAGGCGGCCCGAACATCGTCGAGACGTACATCTCGTATCTCCGCGCGAAGATCGATCGCCCGGGCGAGCCGCACTCGTTCATTCGAACCGTCCGAGGGGTAGGGTACGGCTTATCGCAGTAACCCTTGATTGTGAACGCTTGGAGTAGGTGCTTATGCTTCGACAAGCTCATGCTTCGACAAGCTCAGCATGACAGAGTGGTAGAATGAAGCTGGCGGCGAGGCTTGCGTCTCTGTACGCGGCGCTCTTAGGCGTCACCGTACTTGTCGTTATCCTCGCATCCTCGATTTCGCTCGTCTTCGAGCTGTGGCGCTTCTCTACCGACGTGATGATCGCCAAGCACGAAGAGGCGCGTATCCTCGTCGATCAATATCGTCGTGAAGGCATGACGCTCAAACAAGCCGCACCGGAGATCGTCAACGCGCTCGGCGGCATCGGTATGAGCATCACCGTCTACGATCTCAAGGGTAACTACCTTGCCGGCGATAAGACGCTGCGCCCGAAGGCGCTGGCCCAAGTACTCGCGGCCGGCGGCATGTCGCACTTCATTCCGCCCTCGCTGCGCAATCCGCAAGAGATCGCCGCCCATCCGCCGCGCGGCGTGCGCGAGTTTCGCGTCGGCTATCCGCCGGTGCCCCCCGATCCCACGCGCCTCGAACCGCTCTCGCTCACCTACGTCGAAGGCGGCTACGTCGGCTTCGCGCCCTCGCTGCCGCTGCTGTTCATCTCGCTGGTTCCCTATTGGCGGATCGTGCTGACGATCGCCGCGATCGCCATCGTGATCTCGTGGTTCATCGGGCGCGTCTTCGCGCAGCAGTCGCTGCGGCCGATCAATGAGGTCAGCGATTCGCTCAAAGCGCTCGCCGGCGGCGACTACACGCAACGGCGTTTTGTGATGGCCGGCGGCGACGAGATCGCCTCGCTGACCGCCGCCTTCAACGAAGCCGCCGCGAGCGTCGCGACCGCGATCGACCATCGGCGAAAGGCCGAACAGCGGATGCGCCAGTTCGCCGCCGATGCGGGCCACGAGCTGCGCACGCCGCTGACCGTAATCGCCGGCTACATCGACGTGCTCCGCCGCGGCGCGATCGAAGAACCGCGCATCGCCCGCACGATCCTGGCCACGATGGCGCTCGAGAAAGAGCATATGCGCAGCCTGATCGATCGGCTGATGCGCCTCGCGCGGCTCGATTCCGAAGCCCCGCCGAATATCGAAGCGGTGAACCTCGCCGACTTGCTGCGCAGCCAGGTCGACGCCGCACGGCGCCTGGACGACCGGCGGATGATCGACTACAGCGTCGACGGCGTCGAGAGCGTGCAAGCCGATCGCGGCGAGCTGGCCGAGGCCGTGTGGAACGTGATCGAAAACGCGCTCAAATACGCGCCCGACGCGCCGATCCATCTGCGCGCTTCGCGCACGAACGGCCACGCGACGATCACCGTGCGCGACGAAGGGCCCGGGATGTCGGAGGCCGAGCGCGTGCACGCCTTCGAACGATTCTATCGCGGCGATCAGCGCGGCGAGATCACCGGCAGCGGCTTGGGCCTCGCGATCGCAAAGCGCGCCGTCGAGCGTTCCGGCGGCGATATCTCGATCGACAGCGCGCCCGGGCAGGGCACCGCGGTTACAATCACCATTTAACCCGTCCTCAGCCCGGTTTCAGGCTCGGGCGACGACCGCTCCCCTATAATCTGCGCTTGTAGATGCTCCGACGTTTGCTCGCCGCCGCTTGCGCTTTCCTCATCGCTTTCGTTACCGGGACGGCTGCTCCGGCGCTCGCGCAGTCCGATACCGGCGAGATCGTCATCGTCGTCGCCGACGCGCAGACCAAGCAGCCGATCGATCTGGCGCGCGTCCTGCTCGACGGGCCGGTGATCACGTCGGAGATTACCACGAAAAGCGGTAAGGTCGATTTCACCGACGTGCCCGACGGCATCTATCGCGCGCGCATCGTCAAGCGCGGCTATCAGAGCCTCACCTCCAACGCCTTCGAAGTGCTCGACGGGCGCCAGGTGACCGTCAGCTTCGCGCTCGCGCTCGACACTGGCAACCTCAAAGTGATCGGCACGGTCACTGCCAAATCGAACGCCACGATCTCGAGCACGAGCATCGATGCGAACTCGCCGCAGCGCCGGCTCTCCAACGATCTCGCCGACGCGCTCAACAAGCTCTCGGGCGTGAGCGTCTCGACCTCGAGCGACGATTCCGACGCGACCCAGACGATCTCACTGGAAGGCCACGACGCCAGCCAAACGCAGCTCACCCTCGACGGCATCCCGCTCAACGCGCCCGGCTCGGCAGGCAATCTCGGCGGCTTTGCGACCGATCTCTTCGGCGGTGCCTCGGTGCATCAGGGCGCGTCGCTGGGCGGACTGGCCGGTTCGGTGAACTTCAGCACGCTGCAGCCGACGCTCAGCTGGGTGACCTCGCTGCAGCTTTCTACCGGGACGTACGGGCGCTACAACTATTCCGTGGGCGAGACAGGTTCGCTCGGCAAGCTCGGCGTCGCGGTGCAGACGGTCAATCGTCTCAACCCGAGCCTGGTCGACGGCGATCTCTATCTCGACGCAAGCGGCCTCGATTACGTGCACGACGGCGACAGCACGATCTCCGGCAACCTGATCACCGCGCGCTACGAGTTCGGGGACACCAACTCGCTGACCGGGCTCTTCATGAACTCGACCCGCAACACCAACGTCGTCTGCCTTCGCTTCAACGGCGATCCGGCGACGACGCTGCCCTGCGGTTACGGACCTAACAACACCGACGACAGTAACGTACAGATGTACTCGCTCACCGACAACGCCTTGCTCGGCGCGACGCAGCTGCAGGGTTCGATCTTCTCCCTCGATTCGAGCAGCCTCAACGACCAGCTCGCGCGCTACGTCAACGGGCTGCCCGCGCCGAGCGGCTTTTCGAGCGATACGAAGAGCACCGGCTACTCGCTCAATGCGACGCTGCCCGCACAGCAGCGACACACGATCTCGTTTCAAGCCTACGGCGCCGCGTCGCAGTTTGCGACCACGCCGATCGTAGAGCAATCCGTTCCGTATTACAACGGCTACACCACGACGCAGTACAACGTGCTGCAGGCGACCGACACCATTCACTCCAGCGACAGGCTGACGCTGGCGGGCTCGGCGGGCGTCAGCACCGCGACCGGCAACAGCGGCCTCTCCGAGCTCGCCAGCGTGGCGGCGACCTGGAAGCCGACGACGCGCGATAGCTATAGCGTGAGCTTCGCGCTCGGCGGCGCGGCGGCGACGCAGGGGCGCTCCCAGATTCTCTCCGATCCCGCAGCGCTGCGCTTCGATTGCAACGGCAAAGTTGCGTACGGCAGCGCGCCGGGAGAGAATCCGCAGAACAGTTCTTCAAACTCCGTGCGCGTGAGTTACACGCACCAACTGCACGGCGGCAACCTCTCGCTGACGCTCTATCGCCAGGTGCAAAACGGCGTGCTGCTGCCGGTCTACGTCAACGGCGATGTGCTCGCCCAGATCGGGCAGCTGCCGCTCGGCTACGTGGCGCAGGCCGCGCAGCTCTACAACTCGCCGGCGGGTTGCAGCACGCTCTCGTACCAGCCCTTCACCGCGCAGAATCTCTACTTCACGACGCCGATCGCGGGCATACAGCGGCTCTACCAGGGAGCGGAGCTCACCGGCTTTCTCACCATCGGCGATCTGGTGATCGAGCCGTACTACAACCTCACCGGCGCGCAGGCGAACTCGTCTTCCTACATCTTCGACAATCCGTTCTCGATCACCATACCGGGCCAACAGCTGCCCAATGTGCCGCTGCAAAAGGCGGGACTCGTGCTCGATTATAAAGCGCCGCATTCGATCTTGGAGTGGCTCGCCGACGCCCAGCACGTCGGCGCGAACAATCCTAACAATCTTCCGGCCTACACGACCTACGATGCGGGCGTAACGGCGAACCTCCACGTTGGCACGCTGACGCTGGCGGCGACGAACATCACGAATACGTATTCCGGCATCTTCGCAAGCCCCGCCAACGCGCTGGCATTTACGACCGCGGGCGGCTACGTGCTTCCGAACATCGCGCGCCCGCTGCAGCCGCGCACGCTCTCGGCAACGTGGTCGGTGAAGTTCGGACCGGGCACCACGTCGACGCAGACCGGGACGGCATTTCGCGCGCGCGGAAGCGGCGGCGCCCGCGGCGGATTCTTCGGTGGCCCGGAGGGCGGCCCAACCGGACCCGCCGGCGCGGGCGGACCGGGCGGTTCCGGCAGCGGCGGAGGCGGTCAAAACGGCGGCGGTTTCCGTCAGTTCTTTTCGCCCCTGCCGCAGACGCCGCCGGCCGATCCGTTCGCGGCCGGCACGAATCCGGCGACCTGCAGCGCCGAGAACGCCCCGAAAGCGCAGCAGCTTTCGGGCGAACTCAAAGCCTACGTTGCGACGATCGAAGCGGCGCGCACCGCCGCGGGCTATCCGGCGACGATGGCGTCACCCGCGCTCTCCGATGCGACCGTAATCTATCACGGCCTCGGCACGACTTACGCACTGGCAATCACGCCCAAAGGTTCGGGAACGCTGCGCGCGCTCGCGGGCTGCATCACGCTGCACATCGCGCGGGCCGACGACGTGACGCAGCGCAAGCTCTATGCCGCCTCGAGCCCGCTCTTCTTCGTGCCGCAGCTCACCTTCATGCCGGCGGTCGGGCTCTACATCGTTGCCCGTCAGCAGACGCCGGGGCAGGAAGCCTTCCGAGTCTACAAGCTCCCGGCGTCGCCGCCGAAGGTGCCGTTCGAAGTGCGCACCGCGACCGCGTGCACGGGCCAAGTGAAGAACCTCGCGACGCAGGCGCTCGAGGAGCTGCGCAAACATTTCGCCGACGGCTCGCCGACGCCGAGCTGGACGATCACCCCGCATACCGCTAAGAGCGGCACCTGGTACGAGCTCGACCCGGGCGACCCGACGGTGGTGCCGGCGCTGCTCTACTGCGGACACGTTGCGACCGCAACCGCCGAGGAGTTGAGCACGCTGGGCTACGACGGGAAGCTCGTGCCGGAGCTCAACTACGCCCCGGCGCTGGGCATCTATCTGTTGCCGCCGGCGCGGCGCAACAACGGCGGCGCGGCGCCCGCGTCGTCGCCGGCGCCGTCGGCTTCACCCTAAGCGTTCGGGCGAGCGCCCTGCTTCACGCGCGCGCTCGACCATCTCGCGCATCCGCGGATGCTCACCGGGGATCGTCCCGATCCACTCTTCGAAGCGCGGGACAGGCTCGCCGGTTCGAAAAAGCACGTACCAGACGTTCATCTCGCCCATGAACTTAAAGCGTTTCTTAAAGTCCTTGACGAGTTCGGAGTACGTCGTGAAGGAGCGCAGGTAGTTCTTGAAGCCGTAGTCGTGATCGGTCTGCAGAAGCGCGACGGCGTTGGAGATCGTGGCGTGGACCTTGCGCGAGGTCCGCAGGATGCCGGGGGTCTGCAGGATGCGCTCGACGTCGAGCTCGCCGAAGAGCGCGACGCGGCTCGGATCGAAGTCTGCGAAGGCCTCCCGGTACGCGTCCCAGTGTTCGGCAATTTGCTTCCACCGCACGCCCGCTTGGAATACCGCGCGCGTCATCACCTCGAAGTAGTCGGCCAGCGAGGCGGGCGCGATGACGTCGGGAATCGTGTCGGTCACAAACGTCAGCTTCGACGGGCGCCGCTCTGCTCAGCCCTTCTCGTTCGACACCCCTTCGACAGCCCTTCGACAAGCTCAGGATGACACGGTGGTGACACCGCAATGCGGTGGCAACCCAAGCAGGGACCAGGAACGGGAAGGTCGCAAAAGCGGGGACCATTGCTACTCTCGTTCCGCACCCGTCGGAAGAGTTACCTAAGGAGTTATCTGGTTTCGTGTACGTAGATGAAATGCTCAACTGTGTGGACTGTGGACGCCAGTTCGTCTTCAGTTCGGGCGAACAACGCTTTTACGAACAAAAAGGCTTTCAAAACAAGCCGAATCGCTGCCCCGATTGCCGTCAGGCGCGCAAGCAGATGCGCACCGCCGGCGGCGGTGGCGGGGGCGGCGGGGAGCGCGGCGGCGGACGTCCGCGCGAGATGTTCACCGCGACGTGCAGCCAGTGCGGCGGAGTAGCAGAGGTGCCGTTCAATCCGCGTGGCGATAAGCCGGTCTACTGTCGCGACTGCTTCGCCTCGCGTCCCTCGTATCGCTGACCGCTAGTACGGCCAGTTTCCCGCATCGTTCGTACGACGCCGTCATCATCGGCGCCGGGCACAACGGCTTGGCCTGCGCTGCGCTGCTGGCGAAGGCTGGGCGATCGGTCGCCGTTTTCGAAAGCGCCGCCGTTTTAGGCGGCGCTGCCGTAAGCGACCGGAATCTCTGGCCCGGCTACACCCTCTCCACCGCTTCGTACGTGTTGAGCCTGCTCGACCCGTGGCTCGTCGAGTACCTCGACCTCCGCTCGCACGGCCTCTCGTATTACCGCAAGGATCCCTACGCGTTCACGCCACTGCCCGACGGGCGTTCCCTGCTGCTCGGCTCCGATAAAGAGGCCAACGCGCGCGAGATCTCCGCGTTCGAGCCGCGCGACGTCGACGGTTTGGCGAACTTCATCGAGCGCACCGATCGGTTGGGGCGCGCGCTCTTCGATACGTTCTCCGACGACGAGCCCGACTTCGCGCGCTTCGACGCGCAGACGCAGGCCGATCTGCGCGGCTCGGCGGCCGAGCTCGTCGAGCAATACATTGCGACGCCGGTGCTGGCGGCCGAGCTCGTCAACGACGGATTGATCGGCACCTATCGTGGGCCGCGCGATCCGGGAACGGGCTACGTGCTCGCCCATCATCTCGCCGGCCGCGTGCTGGGCGTGCAGGGTGCGTGGGCATTCGTGCGCGGCGGGATGGGCTCGGTCTCGCGGGCGCTGGCATCGGCGGCGCTGGCGCACGGCGTGCATCTGTTCGTGGGCGACGGCGTCGAACGTGTGCTGCTCGACGAGGACGGCGCGGCCTACGGCATCGTTGCCGGCGGCGCGACGGTGCGGGCGCGGGTGGTTGCCTCGAACGCACATCCGCGCACGACGTTTCTGGATCTGCTCGAAGAGGGTGCGCTCGATTCGACTTTCGTTGCTCGCGTGGAGCAGTGGCAGAGCGTCGGGTGTTCGCTGAAGGTCAATCTCGCGCTAGGCGAACTGCCGAACTTCACGAGCCGTCCGGGAACCGAGGCGCAGCCGCATCACCGCGCGACGATTCATTTGGCGCCGAGCGTCGACTATCTGCAGAAGGCTTACACCGACGCGCGTGAGCGCGGCGAGAGTGAAGCGCCGCTGGTCGAATGTTTTCTGCAGACGCCGACGGAGCCGTCCCTCGCGCCGCCCGGCAAGCACATTCTCTCCGTCTTCGCGCAGTACTATCCGTACGATCGCGCCGATGGCTGGAGCGATGCCAAACGCGAAGCCGCGGGCGACAAGATCGTCGCGATGCTGGGCGAGGTTGCGCCGAATCTTCCGGGTGCCGTCGAGCACCGGCAGGTGCTGGCCGCCCCCGATCTCGAGGCGTGCTTCGGCTTACGCGGCGGCCATATCTTTCACGGCGAACTCTTACCGGGACAAATCTACGAACAGCGGTTTGCAACGCGCACGCCGGTGCCGAACCTCTATCTTTGTGGTTCGGGCGCGCACCCCGGCGGGTGCGTGAGCGGTTTTCCGGGCAAGCGTGCGGCTACGGCAATCCTGCGTGACTTAGGGTGACGCGGATCTCGCCCAACGAAGCGAGTATCGCCTCCATCTGTCGTCCCTGCGTATCGAAGCGCGAATCGAACCGAGAATCGAGTCGGTCTAACCTCGACTCTACGCCATCGAACCGAGAATCGAGTCGGTCTAACCTCGACTCGACACTATCGAACCGAGAGTCGAGTCGGTCGAACCGAGATTCTAGTCGGTCTAACCTAGAGTCGACGCCGGCGAACCGAGACTCAAGGTCGTCGAACCGAGACTCGATCCGCTCAATTCGCCCTTCGAGCGTCGCGGTGCGGCGGTCGGCGTGTTCGAATCGACGATCGACCTCGTCGAAGCGGCGATCGATTCGCTCGAACCCGAGTTCGGTCGCGCTGCGTAGATCTACGAGTGCGGAGAGCAGCTCGGCGTGTTCGCGATCGCTCATGAGGCTGCTTCAGCATACGACCGTTGCCCCGTGCTTCCTTGAAGTTGCCGATTTTCGCTACCACGGGACCTCAATGCAGAGCTTGGCGAGCGCGTCGGCGGGTATGCCGAGCGAGGCGGTGATCGAGCGCGCGTTGCGTTTCATTATGACGAAAAGCCCGCGTCGAAAGGCGTTGAGCAGGCCGCGGTTGCGGTCGACGATGACGGGCTCCGCCGCGAAGTAGGTGGTGTTCTCGCCCGCGAGCGCGAGCCCGTGCGACGAGCAGCCGGCGACGACCGGCGAGATGTCGAGCTTCTCCATGAAACCGAAGCGCGCGGTGATGCGCACCAGTCCCTCGGAGAGCCGTTCGGCGCGCACGCGTTTCTCTTGGTGCACGTAGGGATCTGTGACGGGAATGATCGTCAGCAGCACGATCTTTTCGTCGACGCTGTGGGTGCGCGCGAGGTGGTGGCGCAGCACGAAGGGCACGCCTTCGGGGTCGCCGGTGAGAAAGACGGCCGTACCCTGATAAGGCCCCTCGAGATGCGCCTTGGCGTCGCGTAAGAAATCCTCGACGGATTGCGACTGCTCGAGCTGCACTTGGGCGATGCGCCGGCGCCCGGCGCGCCAGGTCGTCGCGATGACGAAGACGATCGCGCTGATCGTCAGCGGGATCCAGCCGCCCTCGAGCACCTTGGGCAGACTGCCGGCGACGAAGAGCAGCTCGAGGCCTAAAAACGGGACCGTCGCCAGCAACGCCGTCGAGAGGCTCCAGCCGAACTTCGCGCGCACCACCTCGAAATAGGCGACCGACGTAACGACCATCGTTACCGCAACGGCCAGACCGTAGGCGTTGGCGAGCGCCGTCGAGCTGCGGAAGGTGACGACGAGCGAAATGCACGCGATCGCCAATAGGCGGTTGACCGATGGCACGAAGATCTGGCCGCGATGGAAGATCGAGGTATAGATGACGCGCACGCGTGGAATGAAATCGAGGCTGATCGCCTGTTTGGTGAGCGTGAAGACCCCGGAGATCAGCGCCTGGCTCGCAATGATCGTCGCTAGCGTCGCGATCGCGACGACCACGTACAGCATGGCCGGCGGCGCGAGGCGATAGAAGGGATTATCGAGGCTCTGTGGATTGGCGAGCACGAGCGCACCCTGGCCGACGTAGTTAAGGGCGAGAGCCGGGAAGACCACCGTGGTCCAGGCCGTGGCGATCGGCTTCCGGCCGAAGTGCGACATGTCGGCGTAGAGCGCCTCGACGCCCGAGACGCAGAGCACGACCGCGCCGAAGATCACGATTGCCCCCGGGCCGTGATGGAAGAAGAAGGCGACGATGTAGTACGGATTGAGCGCCCAGAGCGCGGCGGGGTACTGCACGATGCCGGAGATGCCGAGCAGCGCAATCGTTGCGAACCAGAGGAACATGATCGGCCCGAAGACGTTGCCGATGCGTCCGGTGCCGCGATACTGCACGATGAAGAGCGCAATCAGGATCGCGACCGCGATCGGTACGACCAGGTGCTGCGCCTCGGGCGTGGCCACCGAGACGCCTTCGACCGCCGAGAGCACGGAGACGGCCGGTGTGATGATGCCGTCGCCCAGCAGCATCCCGGCACCGAGAATCACCAGGAACGTCAGCCAGGTCGCGGCGGGCAGCACTCCGCGCTTCGAGGGCGGCAGCACGAAGGCGAGCAGCGCGAGGATGCCCCCCTCGCCGTCGTGCGCGACGCGCATGATCATCCCGATGTAGCGGATGAAGACGATCAGAATCAGCGACCAGAGAATCAGGCTCAAGACGCCCAGCACGTTTTCGTGGGTCGGCGCGATCTTCAGCTGGCTGAGGAAGCATTGGCGGAACGCATAGAGCGGGCTCGTGCCGATATCGCCGAAGACGATGCCGAGCGCGCCCAGGGCCAACGCAGCATTAACGGCCCGGGCTCGTCTGGCGTGCGACATCACCGGGTCTATACCCGGTAAAGGCTTCGCGAGCCTCGTTTGACTTCGCGCCCTCGACGGTAAGATGCGGAACTGGGAGGAAGATCATGCCTACAAAGAAATCCGCGCCGCATAAGAGTGCGGCGCGCAAGAAGAGTGCCGCACGGAATTCGCCTGCCAAGGCGGTTGGGGCCGCGAAGAAGAGCGTGCAAAAGGCCGTGGCCAATCCAAAGCAAACGGTCCGAAAGGTCGCCGGACGCGTGCATACGGTGGCGACGCGCGCTCACGACGTCGGCCAAGCGGTCGCGACGGCCGGCGAGGTGATCCGGCAGACGGCCGATATCGTTGATGCGCTCGCAAAACGCGCGAGCGGCACTGCGGGCGCGAAAAGCAAGAAAAGGTAGCCATTTCGCGGCAATCGCGCGGCAAGGCCGGCGCGTTAGATTCGGCTCATGGACGTTACTTGGCGCCCGCTGCGCGACGGGAGCGACGCGACGCGATCGAAGCTCCCCGACAGTGTATTTGCCTTTCCGCACGAACGCAAAGAGCCGCTGACCGATGCCGGACACGTTCGCAGCGCGATCGCGCGGTTCGTCTCGGTCGACGGCGTCAGCAATGCGGAGCGCGCGCAGGCATTTGAAAACATCAAGGCGGCTGCCGAGTACTACGGGGTTAACCTTCGCGCGGGAAGCTGGCACGATCTCGTCGGCTAAGAGGCAAGGTAAAAAGGCGCCCGAGTCGATTCACCAGAGCTGCACGACCGTCCCCGCGCCGACGTAGTTGAAGCGCAGCGAGGGAATGCCGGTAAAGGCGTGGCCGTACTCGAGGTCGATCTCGGTTCGGCTGCCGAGCAGCTTTTGCACGCCGAAATCGGTGAACGCGCGCGCTCCCGGATCGGGGCCGACCTTCGAGACGAGGACGTACTCGGCATAAAACTGATAGAAGTGCGGGATCTGTGTCGTTACGACAAAGGAGGGCATCGTCACGCCGTACTGCAGATGTCCGCGCGGGCCGTTGGCTCCGGTTGAGGAGACCGCGATCGTCGTGCCGATACCGGTCGCCGGGCTGAGCGCGTAGGATGCATCGAAGTTTCCGGTGAGGGTTGCGTTTCCGGCCGTGAGAAACGGCGAGCCGTTAGGCCCGCTATAGAGCCCGTCGAAGGCCAGCGTCCATCGCCCCGCCTGAGGGAGTTCGTATTTTAGGCCGAGGCCCGAGTCGGTAACGCCGTGCGTCGTCATTCCATCGCTGCCGGGACCGTAGCTGCGCGTTGCCTCGTAGTTTGGGCCGATGACGTCGAACTCGACCCGGGTCGCCAGCCCGAGACGTAGAAAGCTCTGGGGCACGTCGCTGATAACGGCGCCGGCCTGCGCGGTTCCACGTACCTCGTTTTGATAGCCCAACTCGAAGACGGCGGTATCGCGCTTCACCGCACACGCGCTGTATCCAACCGTCGGCCGGTTCGCCGTCGCGAGAAGCCGGCTGGGTCCGTCGCATGGATCCGCTGCGGGCGGACTCGCACTGGGGGACGGCTGCGAAATCGACTGCGCCTCGCATCGCAGGCTTCCGCCGGCGGCGAGGACCGCCGCGACGACCGCAACGATGAATATCCATCTCGCGGCCATCGGCGTGCCGGTTACGTCCCTTTAGCCATGAAGTAAAACATGCCGACCGTGGTCGCGCCCATCAGCGCGACGGTTGCCCATCCCCACGCCTGCGCCACGATCGAACTGCGCCATTTTCCCATGAGCGACGAACTCGAGGCAAACCAGACGATCATCGCGATCAGCGGCACGGCGGCAACGCCGTTGAGCACGGCCGACCAAAACAGCGCTCTGATCGCATCGACGTGCAGCAGGTTCATCGCGATGCCGATGATGACCCCGGCGGTGAGAATGGCATAGAAACGAGGGGCGCGGTGGGGCGTCTCGTTGAGCCCTTCGCGAAAGCCGAACGTCTGTGCGGCAACGTACGCGGAGGATCCGGCCAGCACGGGAACGGCAAGAATGCCGGTACCGACCATCCCCAGCGTAAACAAGAGCGCGGCGAAGCGTCCCGCGAGCGGAGTCAATGCTTCCGCGGCCTGTTGGGCGGTGGCGATGTCGTGCTTTCCGTGGGCGTTCAGAGTGGCCGCCGTCGTAACGATGATGAAGAATGCGACCAGATTGGAAAAGATCATGCCGCTGTTGACGTCGGTATGCATGTTGCGAACGGAGGTTTCATCGGTGCCACGCCGGGAAGCCAGCGTCGTATTGCCAGATTCCTTCTCTTCTTCGACCATCAGCGAGGCTTGCCAGAAGAAGAGGTAGGGCGTGATCGTCGTGCCCAGCACGCCGACGATCGTCGACATATAGCGCGCGTTCCACTCGACGTGCGGCACGACGAAATGTCGAAAAACGTCGCCCCACGAGGGATGGACGACGAAGGCCGTGACGACGTAGGCAAAGAGCGAGAGCGTGAGCCATTTGAAGATGCGAGCGATCACCGCATACGATAACCACGTCTGCGCCGCGAGGAGGCCGACGCCGAAGAAGAAGACCCAGGCGTCGACCGGCAACGGCGCCACGAGATGGGCGGCGTCGGCCATGCCGCCGAGATCGGCTCCGAGGTTAAACGTGTTTGCGACAATTACGAGTGCGGCGAGTGAATACGAAAGCGTCTTTGGCAGGCGCTTGCGCATCACGGCGGCAAGCCCCTCGCCGCTCACCATGGCGATGCGAGCGCACATCCCCTGAATCACGGACATCATCGGCGTCGAGATGAGCGTGAGCCAGAGCATCGAAAAACCGGTCGCGGCGCCCGCGACCGAGTACGTTGATATCCCCGACGGGTCGTCGTCGGCGGCACCAGTGATCAGCCCGGGCCCCAACACGCGAAAGAAGCCGGTGAGCCGCCGCCGCAATTCCATCAAGTCTCCATTCAAAAGAGCCATCCAGCCCGCGGGGGATTCTTCCCCCGCAGGCTGCTCTTGAATCGGAGGGGCGAACTTACTTCTTTTTGACCGTGCTCAGCGCCGCGCCGTCGGGTTGCTGGAATCCAGTGATCGTTTTTGTGGCAGTGCCGCCGGCCGGATAGTTCCAATAACCGGCGACGGGACTGCTATCGAGAAAGGTCGGCGCAATCACGCGCAGCCCTTTGTGCTTTTTGCCACCGAGATTTTTCGTAATCCAGAACTGCCAAACCGCACCCGCGCCGCTCAGCGAAGTCGAGCCCACGACGCTTCCGGTCGATCCGGAGAGCTGGACTTGGTAGAGCGTCGGCCCGGCGCCGGCTCCGAAGGTAACGTCGGTGCCATCCCATTGGAGCGAACCGGCCGTCAGACCGTTCGTTCCGCTCACTGAGATGTTCGTTACGGTGGAGCTCCCGTGGGCAAGCTCATAAAGTTCGAACGTTGCGGAGCTACCGTAGGCATCGCAGTACAAGTTGCCATGGTCGTCGTAGCCGCAGCCGGGAATTCCGTTCTGGCCCGACGGCGTGTACGTCGTAGCGGTTCCCTGCCCGTTGGCGAAGACCGCAATACAATCTCCGCAGCTGCCGGCGAGCGCGCCGAGCGCGAGATTGCCGCTTGTCGGATCGACGCTGCAGTTCAACTCGGGATAGCCTGGAAGATTCAGTACCCGAAGCGGCGAGGTGCCGCCGTGCGCGTAGACGTCGACGCTCATGCCGCCGCCGTTGAGAATGAAGACGTCGCCGCCCTTGTTCGAGCAGATCCCCGACGGGATGTCAAACCCGGTCAGCGTACCCTTCAACTTACCGCCGGGATACGAATAGACGTAGACGTCGTTCGTTGCCTCGTCGGCAACATAGAGCAAGCTCTTCGATCGTTTCGCATCGGGCGCCATCCACGAATGCTCGTTCGAAGCGCGCGCTTGCAGTGGGTGCACGGCGCCGGTCGCGCCGAGAGCACGCAGCTGCGCGGGGCTGTTCTGCCCCAGCGCACTGGGCTGCTCGGGCGACATTCCGCCGCCGCATCCCGCGAGCAATGCGGCCATGGCCGCCGCGAAAAAAGTGTGATGTTTCGAATTCAAACGCATGATTAACCTCGCCTCCCTTTCTGGCGGGCCGCTTCGGCGCGATGCGCGGGTTCTCCGCGTGGACGTTGTTGCTTTAGAGAAAGTCGGCGAAGGCTTCCGCGAGATCGAAGTGCAGCCACGGCGCAGCCTCGTGCGCGAATGCACCCTCGGCGTGGAACGTTCGGCTGCCGTCCTTCGTGTGGGCGAAGATCTCGCGTTCGCTTGGCAGCACGTCGAGCACGAGGGCTGCCTCCGCGTCGAGATAGGCGTGCAGCTTCCACTCGCGATATCGCTCGGTCGATCGTTCGGCGAGCGGACTTCCACAACGAGATCGGGTGCAAATGGCGGGCAGTCGCGTTGTGCGTCGGCATAGCGCCGCAGTATCACCCGCAGGGCACCCTGCACGAGCGCGTGCTTCTGACCTTGCGGACCGGGCGCCCGGCGTGGTATTCGAGATACGGCGAGCATATCACGCTGCGAGGCGGTTCTGTCCAGGCTAGAGGACTTCATCGGTCGCTCGGATGCCGCAAGGGCGTCGCGCTCAACGCGCCACGCCCCATTGGGTCCCGTCCCGCACCGTTTAACAAACGAAGGCTCGCGTTGGATGCGCTCAGCCGGCGAAGAGGCTAGCGACCTCAGCGGCGGAGATGACATCGGCTTGACGCGGGAAGACCTGCTGCATCAGCACTTCGTGCACCGTAGCGTTCGGATCGGCGCAGGCATCGGCGACGGCGAAGAGCCGGTAGTCGCGATCGGCGGCGTCGCGCAGCGTCGAGAGAACCACGCCGCTCGTGCTGATGCCCGCCAAAATCAGCGTCTCAACATCGCGCCTGCGCAGCTGCTCGGAGAGATCGGTCGTCGAGAACGCCCCGACTCGGCGCTTGCGTACGACGATGTCGCCGTCTCGAGGCGCGACCCGCTCGTCGATCTGCGACTCGGGCCCGTCGTGCGCGGGCGCTCGGCCGGAGGCTTTGGCGGCGGCGAAGCCTTTGTTGGTCTCGGGTACGGCTGCGAGCTCGTCGGGCGTGAGAGCGACGCGCACGTAGCCGACGTGGCCGCCGCGTTTGCGGACGGTTTCAATGGTTTGCCGTACGCGCTCGACCAGCGCGTCGGAATCCTCGATCATGCCGAGAATCCCGCGCTGGTAATCCATGACGAGCAGCGCGGTGCGGCGCGGGTCGATATTCTGTATAGTTTCAGGCAACGTCGGTTCTCCTTAGAGCTTGCTGTTGTGTAAGATTGGCGCGCGGACCGCGCATGAACGAGGCGGCCGCGGCGAGCAGCGAGAGCGCCGTGCCGGCCGCGAAGACCGCGATCAACCCGCGATGGAATGGCGCGGCGATCAGATTGGGAAAGAAGCTCGTGCCCGTCAATGCGGCGCGCTGCACGCCCGAAACCGAATCGAGCACGCCCGTGGGGCGAAGGATCTGCTCCAGCGGGTTCATGCCGAGAAAGGCCGCGAAGAGCGAAGAGACCGGCGGCAGCGCCGCGACCTGGCGTGCAATCGCTTGAGGTACGTCTTCGTGCACGAGGCCGGCGATCATCGCCGGCGGCAGCGCGTGTGAGAGTACGACGATCATCAGCGAGAACGAGAGTCCGATCGATAGAAGATTGCCGGCGTTCTGCAGCGTCGACCGCATGCCCGACGCGACGCCGCGCTGCGGCGCAGGCACGCTGCTCATGATCGCCGCGGTGTTGGGCGCAGCGAACATGCCGGTGCCGACGCCGGTGCCGGCGATGCAGAGTGCAAAGGCCCAATAAACAAAGTCGACGGGTAGCAGAGCGAGACCGACGAGGCTTGCGGCGAAGACGAGCAGACCGGCCGTCGAGAAACGACGCGCGCCGAAGCGATCGGAGAGATGGCCCGAAAGCGGCCCCGCGACCATGAAGCCGGCCGAGAACGGCAACAAGAATATGCCGGCCCACAGCGGCGTCTGCGCGTAGGGAAAACCGTGCAGCGGCAGCCAGATGCCCTGCAGCCAGATCACGAGCATAAACTGTAATCCGCCGCGCGCGATCGATGACGCCAACACGGCGAAGATGCCGGCGGCGAAGCCGCGGATGCGCAGCAGCTGCAGATCGAGCATCGGCTCGGCGGTGCGGCGCTCGATCGGCACGAAGGCGACGAGCAGCGCGATACCACCAAACAGCGTCAGCAGCGTCGCGGGATTCGTCCAGCCCATCGCGCGGCCACCGTACGGGTGAATGCCGAAGGTCACGGCGACGAGCAGTGCGCCCAGGCCGAGCGCGAAGGTGACGTTCCCCCACCAATCGATGCGGCCGGAGCGGTGGTGGCCGATTTCGCGCAGGCTGCGAAAGGCCCAGAGCGTACCGAAGATGCCGACCGGCACGTTCACCCAGAAGACGGCGCGCCAATCGAGGATCGCCAAGATGCCGCCGGCGACCAGCCCGAGAAACTGTCCCGCAAGCCCGGCGATCTGGTTTATCCCGAGCGCGAAGCCGCGTTGATTTGAAGGAAACGCATCGGTGAGAATTGCCGCGGAGTTAGCCGTGAGCATCGAACCGCCCAACGCTTGCAGCAGGCGCCAACCGATCAGCCAAAGCGCGCCGCGCTCGCCGGAGAAGGGATCGAACGAGAGCAGCACCGAGGCGAGCGTAAAGACCACGAAGCCAAGGTTGTAGATTTTGACGCGCCCCATCATGTCGCCAAGGCGCCCGAGGGTGATGACGAAGACGGCCTGCACGAGCAGATAGCCCATGATCATCCACAAGAGATAGCCGAACGTCCCCGACGCGAGCGGATCCATATGGATGCCGCGAAAGATCGCGGGCAGCGCGATGATGACGATCGAGCCGTCGAGCGCCGACATGAAGATCGCGAGCGTCGTGTTCGAGAGCGCGATCCAGCGGTAGCGATGCGTCACTCTAGAGCGCGCTCGCGAGGCGCTCGAGCAAGGGTGCGGCGTCGCGGAGCGTCTGCAGTTCCAGCGCGTCGAAGTCTTCGGCAAGCGCTTTGGCGAGTTGCGCTGCACGCCCGCTGCGGCGGCCGCGCAGCGTCGAACGGCCGGCTTCGGTGATCGAGACGACGCTCCGCCGGCCGTCTTGCGGATCGGCGCGGCGGGCGACGAGCGAACGCGACTCGAGCGCCGAGAGCGTCGCGCCCAGCGACTGCGCGCTGATCCGTTCCTCTTTGGCAAGCGCCGTCAGCGTGTTGGGGCCGCCGCTCTCCAGGCGAAGCAGTGCGGAGATTTCGGGTACTGAGAGCGTGTCGTCGCGCGTCTGCCGCAGGCGGCGAACCAAGACGGCGAGCGCGACGTGGAGCGATTCGGCGAGCGCTTCCGGGCGAATGCGAGCCATATACTAAGCTTATACTACTAAGGTTAGACTTAGCAAGTCTTTTGGGCGACGCGCCGGCTCCCATGAAACTAAGCGGGGCGAGCCGAAGCAAGAACCTCGATGGACCCCGTCCGTAAGCCGGCGAGCTTTGGAAGCGAGCCCGCTCGCCGTCACCGGTGGCGCGCGGTTCTTCTAACGCTCTGCGTGCTTACCGGCGTTGCGCTGGCCGTGCTGCTCGTCAACGAGGCCGGCCTCGGGGCGCCGCCGTGGTTTGGCTTGTGGGGAGCGCAGTTTGCCGCCTCCGGCACGCCGTATGCGGTAACCGCCGAGGCAATCGATCCGCACGGCGCGTCCGCGGAGGGCGGCTTGCGCCGCGACGACGTGATCGATCTGCGCGGCTCGACGCTGCTCGAACGGTTCGCAGTTCTCTCGCAGCCGGTTTCAGGGCAGCCGATTGCAGTGACGGTTAAGCGCGGGCCCGGTACGGTGCGGCTTACGATCGTCCCGAGCGCGCTGACGGCGCAGCGTGCCGATATCCCGATCAGCACCGCCGGCACGTTACTGCTCGTGCTCTTTGCCGGGCTCATCCTGATGCGTCGCGCCTTCGTTCCCGGAAATTTATTGCTCTCGGCGACACTGTTGTGCTTGGCGATCGGTACCGCCGTCGGCGCGCCGACGGTCGGATTCGGCGCGCCGTGGTTGTGGCCGTACGTGCTTGCGGGAATCTGCGCGCCGGCCGGTGCGATATCGGTCGCGCTATGGGCGAAGTTTGCAAACGGGTTTGCCGCCGGAGAGCTGCGAGGCGCGCGACGGCTCGCGCTTTGGGCCTGTTATGCATGCTGCGCGGTTGCCGTTGCGATCGACCTGGCATTCGTCGTGGGCATGACGACCTTGTGGCTCGATCCCGCGCCGCTCGTGCTCTCGCCGGCCTGGGGGATTCCCTTCGACCTCGCGGTCGCGATCGCGATTGCGTGCAGCGTGCTTGCGATTGCCGCAACCAGCACGACGGAGCGCCAGCGGGCGGCGTGGTCGCTCCTGCCGATCGCGGTACTCTTCGCGCTCTATGGTACGTACGGCGCGCTGGTGGTCTTGCAGACGGATTACGGCGTGGCGACCGAGCTCGCGATCGGGCTGAATCTCGCCTACGTCGTCGTGCCGATCGTGCTGACGTACGTCGCGCTGAGCCGGCGGATGATCGACATCGGCTTCGTGCTCAATAAAGCGACGGTCTTCGCGATCGTCTCGGGGTTCGTCATCGGCGTGTTCATCTTGATCGAGTGGGCGGCCAACGATTGGCTGACGCACGAAAGCCATACGACCAGCGCCATCGTCGGGATGGTCATCGCGCTGGGACTGGGACTCTCGATGCGCTACATCCACGGCGCCGCCGACCATCTCGTCGATCGGGTCTTCTTTCGCAAGCGCCACGAAGATGAAAAGGCGCTACGCGGCTTCGCGCACGAGGCGTCGTTCATTACCGATCCGCAGGTTCTGCTGGACCGGGCCGCGGGCGAGGTGACGGAGCACACTTCCGCCGACAGCGTGGCGATCTACGTCAGTAACGGTGCTCCGAATTATACGGCGTCGAACGGTTCGCGGCGGGTCGTCGGCGAGAACGATCCGGGCATCGTCGCGCTGCGCGCGTGGGGGAAACCCATCCACCTGCACGATCTTTCCGCCTCCGAGCTGCACGGCGAGCTTGCGTTTCCGATGATCTCGCGCGGCCGGCTAGTCGGAACGCTCGTCTGCGGGCCCAAACGCGACGGCGAGGCCTACGCACCCGACGAATACGATGCGCTCGTCGAGCTCGTTCACGGCGTCGGCACAACGTTCGATACGCTCTCGAGCGCTCGTCCAGCCGTCGATCGCGAGACGGAAGCGAAGCTCAACTTGATTCTGGCGAAGCTCACGGCGCTCGACGGCCGAAACGGTGGAACCGGTGCGGAGCATCACGATGGTGCCGCCTGAGCTTCGAGCTCTTTTGGGATTTGCAGCGTTGACGGCGCTTGCGGGATGCGGCGGGTCGACCGAGACCGCCACGCATTCGATTCCGTTTACGGCGGCGGTTCGGAACGCCGCGATTTGCTCTACGTGACCACCGGCGACAACGTGTACGTGCTCTCGTATCCGCGCGGAGAACTCGTCGGCAGCTTAGGAGTCGCCGGCAACGATCTCTGCGCCGACACGAAAGGCAACATCTTCGTTCCGAGCAGCGGGTACGTCGTGTTGGAGTACGCACATGGTGGGATCTATCCGCTGCAGACGCTGCACGGCGGAGACATTCCCCTCGGGTGCGCGGTCGATCCAATCAGCGGAGATCTGGCGGTGACGCAGGAGGCGTCGGGCGCCGGAGACGTCGCGGTTTTTCCGCAGGCGAAGGAGCCGGCCCGGGTCTATCGAGATCCCGAGATCGCGACGTTCGGCCTGTGCGGGTACGACGATCGCGGTAATCTCTTCGTCGACGGCACCGGTTCGGGGAACTACCTCGCCGAGCTTCCCAAAGGGAGCAGCGAGTTTAGGAATTATCCTCTGGCAACGAAGTTCGCCGCGTTCGGTGGCATCCAGTGGGATGGCGCTCACATAGCGTTCTCGGACCCATTATCGGATACGATCTATCGCTTACGGTTCGGGCGGTCCTCGCTTCGAGTCACCGGCGCGACGCGAATCAAGGGCTGGGTAAACAGCTACTCGGGGCATTGGCCCTACATTCAAACGTGGCGGGCGAAGGGCACGTTCATCGCGCAATCGAGCGACGTCGCCGAGTTGGGCTTGTGGCGATACCCCGGCGGCGGTCGTTCGGACGGAGCGCTTGGGCCATTTCTAACAGGAAACGTCGACATTTACGGTGTGACGCTCAGTCCTGGACGGCGGTGAAGGCTCTGCGCGCTGGAGCGCTCGCGGCATTGCTCGGCGGATGCAGTGGGCATCCTGTATCAGTTCCACCGATAGCAGCGTCTTACGCGCGCGAAGGCGCCGCTCCAGTCGCTTCTCACTCGAGCGGCGACCTACTGTATGTTGCAGAGGCCGATCAGGATTTCGCGTACGTCTACACCTATCCGAAAGGACGGTTCGTAACAAAGATCACAAGCGGCATCTCGGGAGCCGTCGGCATGTGCACCGACTCAGGCGGCAACGTCTACATCACGAGCACGTTGACCCCCGCCGTCGTCGAGTACGCGCATGGAGCGTCGAGCCCGTCGGCAATTTTCTATGAGGATCCCGAAAAGGGAAGCCAGCCTGACGGATGCAGCGTCGACCCGACGACCGGAAATCTCGCGGTCGCCAACGGAGTCGGGAATCTGGTTGGAATTTTTAGCGATCCCAGCGACGAGGGAACCTACTATACGATCTCCGGCATGAGCGTCGCCCGCTTCTGCGGTTACGATGACAAAGGCAATCTGTTCATCGATGGTCCGCACACGCCGGCGGGAAAGGGGTTCGTTCTCGCGGAGCTACGGACCGGAGGCAAAGCGCTCAAAAAGATCGTGCTCGACAAACGGATCGAGAGTCCGGGCGCCGTTGCGTGGGACGGCAGCTACGTAACGGTCGCGGGGATCAACGCGGCGAGCAGCACGCTCTATCGCTTGAGAATCCATGGAGCCTACGCGACCGTCGTCGGGACGACGCCGCTGGGCGGCGAGAAAACGGTCGCGCAATCCGTGATTTTCGATTCGAAAGTGATTGCGCCATACGCGGTCAAGGGTGCTTACCGTAAGCAGGTGGGCATCTGGAGCTACCCGCGCGGCGGCAAGGTAACGCAGCTGGTGCAGCGCGCCGGCAACTCATTCTATGGGCTGGCGATCAGCCCCGGCGCGGCTGGCAAGCTGCAGTTATCTGTTAAACAGCATTGAGAGTCTTGAGGCCAGCAGCTTCCACATAAACCCGGCGGGGTACATCGCCGAACTTGGAATATCCGTCGGGATGCTGGCATTCGCAGGCTTAAATTTCGTACAAATACGCCATTGTAAAGGAGGCAGGTTGCCTTGAAATCGCGCTCGATACATGGGCACCCAGTGCTTTGCATCATCAAATCGCATCACCATGGCCGAATTGCAGCATGTAGCGACCACCCGGTTCGTAGCCGATTCCTCCTCGACCTTATAACCTTTGAGAAGCTTGGCGCCCTTTGAGTAAGTTATGCGATCCTTACGATAGAGAATATAGGCGGTTCCGCCATCGGGATCTAAAATTGGAACGGCCTTCGTCAATGCCTCGATCTGGCGAGAGCCCTTTTGGCAAGAGTCGCAATAGCAGACGACGCTCGTCATGGGAGGACCAAAAGCCTCGATTTCTACGCTTCCGCAGGAGCAACGAGCGGTTCGCATGGCGCCGGCTTTAAGGGCTGGGCGGGATTCGGGATTCCCCATATCGCAAGCGTATTCGTTCCGACGTCGCCGGTCTCCGTCGTTTCGGGAGGTCATCGGCGCCACCCAGCCGCGATGGAATGAGACGGCGAGGTCGAAGAAGCGGGAAGCATCATGAGAGGCTTGAGTTTTGGTCGCGTCATCCCGCGAGGAGTTCCCTAGTTGAGCGACGATTCAGCCGCAAACATCGTTCAGGCGACGAGCGAAGCGCAGATCCGGCTCGTCGCGCCGCTGTTCGACCGGTATCGCGTTTTCTACAAGCAAACACCGGATATCGAAGCGTCGCACCGTTTTTTGCGCGAGCGATGGATCGCGCGCGAGTCAGTGCTCTTTCTGGCGCTCGACGAGGGTGGCGAGCCAATCGGCTTCGTCCACCTCTATCCGTTTTTTCTTTCGATGCGGCGCTTCTGGGTGCTCAACGACTTGTATGTGACGCCGCCGGCTCGGCGAAAGGGTACGGCGCGGGCGCTGATGCGACGCGCCGCGCAGCACGCTTCCGAAACGGGTTCGGCCGGCCTCACCCTGAGCACCGCCATCGATAATTTCCATGCCCAGGCGCTTTATGTGTCGGAAGGCTACGTGCGAGATACGCGGTTTTTCAGCTACAACCGGTTTTTCGAAGAATGAATACAGGGCTTAAACTGATCGCGATCACGGTGTTGGCGTACCTGGTGCTAACGGCGATCTGGGGCGTTGCCATGGGCCGGCAAATCTCCGTAGCGAAGGAAAACCCGCTGGTGGGTATCGGCGCGGAGATGGTCGGCAGAGATGCAACCGAGGAGTATGCGATACGGCGATTGCACGTCCCTCAGTTGGTGACGAAGTCACCCACGTTCTGGGCGGCACTTCGGATATCAGAGTAGCGCCACCGCAGGCGCTTAGCGCGAAAAATCGCCGGACCGATCTTCGACGTCTTCGGTCCGAACGCGGTCGAGGGGGAACGAAGACGGCTTCGGCGCGTCGAAATCGAGCTTGCTAAAATCAACGCCGCGCATGCGCCGATCGTACATCGTCCAGTAGTAGTAGACTCTATTACGGGTGTCGGCGATTACGGACCACTGCGTGTAGCCGATCATATAGGAATCGCCGGAGGTTGGTTCTCGCACCAGCCCCTTCGGAATGTCGAAGCTATTGAGCATCGCGGATGCCGCGTTGACGCCCTCGGCCGCGTCTTTCGCCGGCTCCATCGACTGAACGAACGCAACGGCACGGATGAAGCGGGAAGGAGGGGTAAAATCACCCGGCAACCCAAGCATCCCGCTTCCCGCTCCGAAGGGCGCAAGCGAAACACCGTTGATGTTGCGGGTCGGGATGGCGCCGGTCGGGGTTAGGTTGCTGTAATTACGCAGATTAAGCAGATGCCAGTCGTAACTCGGCGAGTTCGTCATAACGCCGACCTTATTCTCGAAGATTCCGAGCGCGCCGTGCGTGTATTCGATGACGATAGCACCTCCGGCGGCGTCGGTTACGACGTAGTGGATGGGCAACGGAGTGCCGAATTCTTTCTCAATTTGGGCATTGCGCACAACGCGCACTTGGGGCATCGCTTCCCGCACTTCTTCGACCGTCGAGAAATTGCTAAGCAAATAATTAGCGACGTCGACATTCGTGATCGTTAGGGCCCGCTGCTCCAAGGCCGGTTCCTGAAAGTCGGCAAATCCTGGGTAGAACAGTACGCCCACAGTCAGGCCGGCTTCGTTCATCCCATCGGTAGCGTACGGAAGATCGGCGGCGTTGACGCCGACAAATCCGTAACGGTTCTTCCATTCGATCCCGGTGGCGCTCCCGTCGAGTGCTGCCTTGAACGACATCCCGCGCGGCACGAGCACCAACTCGGAATGGAGGTCCGAGGCGCCCCACTCCATCGTCCTCGCGTAGATATTGGTCCCGTCCTGAGCCAAAAAGATCATCGAAGTGCACATGAAAGTGAGCTCCTTATTCTACGAGTTGAGGGACAAGCGGTGCGGTGAGGGATCGAGCGATTCCTCCGCGGGATTCTCGTTTAAGGAATGTTAAGCCGCCGTCGGCTTCGCGTACGACGGACAAGCATCGGCTGGCACGGGACGTAAAGAGCCGAATCCACACCGAGCGATTCAGATAGTAGGGGGACTGCGTACGTTGCCCATGAGGTGAGCGCCCCACGAAAATGCTTACGAGCTCGTTGATCGGCGGTTACGTAGTGGCTATCGCGATCGACGCGTCGGATAATGTCTTCATCACGTACGACAACGCGAGCTTTCATACCGAGCTGCTTGAGTTCGCAAAGGAGAAAGGCACCGGCGAGGCGGTGAACGTCACGGGGTACACTAGTGGCGGGGAGAACCCGATCCACTCAAAGCTGAATAGGAGCAACAGCACCCTCGACGTCACGAGTACGAAGGGTCTCAGCGCCTACTCTTACCCTGCGGGAACGTTCAAGTACAGTGTAACGAACCAGATGGGGCAGTTCGGAGGCGGCGGCATGGCCGTCGGTCCGCCCTCGCGCCGATAGGCAGGCGGCCAAGGCAAATGGCGGATCCGGCCGGGTCCGATGAGCGGTCGTCGCTTTGGGTAGATGGCAAGCATGAGCAAGAGCGTCAATGCGACCAACTATGACATGATTCCGACTTTCGTACCCAAAGAAGACGACCTGGTGTTCGCCGTGATCGAGACTCCGGCCGGCATCCGCCACAAGTTCGCGTTCGAGGCCAAGTACGGAATCATGCGATTGAAGATGACGCTTGCCGAAGGCCTGATGTGGCCGTACGACTACGGATTCATTCCGCAAACGCTCGGAGATGACGGCGATGGGCTCGACGTGCTCGTGCTCAACGACGCGCCCACATTTTCCGGCTGTCTGCTCGACGTTCGCGTGATCGGCGGGGTTCTGCTCGAGAAAAACGGCGTGAAGAACAATAGGCTCGTGGCCTGTCCGCGGCGCCGCAAAGGGGTTGCGCTCAAGACCGATGCCTTCGATGAGATCAAGGACGTGCCGAAGGCGATGCTCGACGGCATCGAGCGCTTTTTAGTCGAGTACTCTGAAGAAGAGGGAAATAAGATTACCTTCGAAGGACACTGCTCGCGCAAGGACGCGTACAAGTTGATCGAGCAGGGGCACAAGAAGTTCGGAAAAGCGCGGAAATAGCGGGCGATGCGGATCCTGGCCCTCAACCTGCGGGCGGGCGGCAATGCCGTAACCGTTCCGCAGGTGGTGCGGAGGGCCGCCTATCTCGATATCGAGACCGCGGTCTTTTCCGAATACCGCGAGAATCGCGCCGGTGCCTTATTGCGCGCGGAACTAGAGAAGATCGGCCTTACGAATCAGGCGTTTACCGCCAGTCGGGGAAACGGCGTGTTGATCGCGTCGGCCGAGCCGTTTGATGTACTGGCGAATCCGTTCGGTCTACCGGAGGGTGAGTATCCGCACGCCGTGCTCTTCGCGCGGTTCGAGCATCTGCAAATGTACGGCGCATATCTCCCGGGGCAAGATCGCAAGCGCGTGCACTTGCGATGCCTGACCGCCGCGGCCAAGCGCCATAACGACGCCGGCGACATGGCAATGTGCATCGGCGATCTCAACTCCGGTAGGAATGAGACCGACATCGAGATCAACCTGCAATCGGGAAGATTGCTCGACTGGTTCAGCACGGCAGACTTGTATGCCGAGCTCGAACGCGAGTGGACCGAGGCTTGGGCGCACCTGCATGCGGGCGAATACGACTTCAGCTGGTATCCGTACGGCCGCGAGGGGGCAGCGCGCGGCGGCGGCTGGCGAATTGACAAAGCCTTCGTCTCACCGAGACTTCTGCCGAGCCTGCGTGCGGCGGAGTACGATCACGCGTTCCGGCTCGACCAGCTCTCGGACCATTCGGGACTCCTTGTGGAGCTGGTGCCTCCCAAGAAAAATAAGCCTGGTTACTTTTAAGCATGGGGCTCTGCACTTGCAACTCGGATTCGGGACCGGCCAACGGAACCTCACCGCTCTATCAGGCCTACAACCTGCCGATCTAGGGCAACAACCTGCAGCTCTGGTACGGCGGCCCACCCGCGCTTCCGCAGGCCGGCCCAACGCTCATCGCGCTCGGCTGGGAAGGCTACTCGTTAGGCTTCACCGATTTTGCGGTCGCCGGCTATCGGCAACTATCACCTCTATGCGGCGGTACCTCCGGCTTACGATACGCCGCAGAATCCGACACCGAGTCCAAATCCGAATGGCTCACCCACGCCGGCGCCCGGTATTCTTACGGCGAACTCGCAGTTGACGGCGCTCAAGCCGCTGCCGGTCTTTTCGACGCCGGTCTTCACGGCCGATCGTAAGGGAGCCGGAACGATATCGCCGACGGTTCCCAGCGGTGCGCGAGAGGCGATGGTCGTAATCCGCGCACGAGGCGGAACGGGTTCGGGCCTTTGCGTTGTGTCGCACGAGGCCGATGCATTCTATACGGTCGTCGCGCATAACTCAGGGCCGCAACACGTTCGTCTAGCCGACGATCTGGGACCGCTCACCGAATCGGGGCAGAAGACGTCGACGATCTGCCCTCGGCAAGGCTATCAGATATATGCGGCCGGTACGGATTACCCGGCCTACGAAGCCTCGTATCCGGGGAACTTATCGCAGTCGCCGCCGATCACGGCGCCTGACGGACAAGCCGATGTCACAACCTCCGATTCGCTTTCCGGGACCTATCCGTAAAATCGGGATAGCAAGCCGATGCTGCGTGGCTGGGCTAGGTGAGTCTCGGAGAGGTCGCGGCTGTTTTGATGAGCGCGGCGACCGCGCTCGGATTCGACACGTAGATCGCATGACTGCCCGCTGCTGCGCGGGTAGAGGGATCATTTTATCGTCGGTGACGAGCAGATACCAACTCGGCTTGCTCTTCCATGCCGGCGTCGTAATCGTGCCGCCCAGCGCGCTCAGTCCCCACGGAACCTGCGAGCTCGCCATGAACTTGGCCGTGGCGGCATCCACGTCACCTGCAAACGAAGCCGCGAATTTCTGTTTGTCCAAGAAGAGGTAACCATCAATCGGCGGGAGGATCGGCGGGACCGGCGCGCCGGGCGGCGGATTCGCAATGAGCGTGTTCACCGACTCACCGGCGTCCGGCGCGAAGGCGGTGACGTAGACGAGACCGGCTACTTTTTCATGCGTGCCCGCTTCAGTGATCACCGCGCCGCCGTACGAGTGGCCGGCCAAAATTGCGCCTTCCGGTTGCTGGTCAAGGATCATTTTCGTAGCTGCGACGTCACCTTCGAGCGATATGGTGGGATTCTGGACGACGCTTACGTTGAATCCGTCACTTTCGAGAAGGTTATAGACGCCCATCCATCCGGAGCCGTCCACAAAACCTCCGTGGACGAGTACGACGTTGTTAAAACGGTTAGCCATGTGAAAACCTCCTGGCGTGGTTGGATTCAGTAGTGTAGCACCGGCGAGTCTCGCTTACAATGCGCAGACCTTGGACCTCGACCATAGCGTCGCTTGCCGTTTGCGTTGGCGCGCAGCCGCCGATCGGCGCACCGGGTACGGCTCACCGGAAACTTTTGCGGAGTGCCGAAGGAGCCTCTTACGATGATTCGGTGTTTGTTCTACGGGTTGAGCATCGCGAGCGCCGCGCTTCTTGTTGAATGCGGCGGAATGCAGTCGCCTATCGCCGCGCCTGGAACACGGAGCAGCGCCGGCGGGACGTTTCAAAATCATCACACCTTTCACTATACCGGCGCAGCCCAGTCGTTCGTCGTTCCGGCGAACACCATGCTAATTAAGGTTGTTGCGCTCGGTGCAGCTGCAGGGCTACCAAAGTACTACCGGCTCGGCCCCCCTCGCGGCGGCCGTGTCTCCGCCTTGCTCCCGGTCCGTCCCGGAGAACGCTTACGCATCTATGTCGGGGGCGCCGGCACGAGCGATGGAAGTGGGAGCTATTTCGGCGGCTTTAACGGCGGTGGCGATCCCGGCGATCGATTCGGCGGACTAGGTGGCGGTGGCGCCTCGGATGTGCGTGAAGGCGGTGGGACCCTTCGGTTCCGCATCCTCGTATCCGGCGGAGGCGGCGGATGGGGCGGGAACAACGAAGGTGGCCGCGGCGGTAACGGCGGCGGTCGCGCCGGGGGCTCGGGTAAAAATGGCGGCTACTCTTATGGTTCGGGCGGTGGCGGAGGCGGTGGTACGCAGACCCACGGAGGTGCGGGCGGCGCAGCAGGAGCGGGTTATGGCGGTTCCACCAGCGGCGGCAACGGAGAGGCCGGCATCGGCGGAGACGGTGGCAAGTCGGGCTACGGGTATACGAGCAGCTCTATCGGCGGATCGGGTGGGGGCGGTGGCGGCGGCTATTACGGCGGCGGCGGAGGTGGCGGCGGTAGCGGCGGTTCCTACTACGGTGGCAATCCGGGCGGCGGAGGTGGCGGCGGATCGTCTTACGTCGAGCCAGCCGCGAAAGTTGCCCACATACTGCGCGGTTGGAAAGATGCGACCGGAAACGGGCTTGTGGTTATCAGTTGGTAGTTTAGCGGCTGATCGTGACGCCGATCAGTTCGGAACCAACGCTTTGCAGCGTCTTCATCGGCGATCCACCGGCGGGATACGGCCAGAAGCCGACGTCGGAGTTGCCTGAATCGGGCTCCACGACCGTGTGACCGGCGAGCACGAACTGCGCAGGAGACGAGTTGACGGGAGCCGCGAGCGTGGTTGTGCCGACGACGGTTCCGCTCGAGCCCTTTACTTTGATCCTTAGAAGAGGTGCGCTGCCGGAAACGGCTCCGCTTTGCAGCACGAGATCCTTTCCGTCCCACGCGATGCCAAAGCCTGTCGCGATCGAAGCATTCACCGCGATCGCTTTCGCCGATCCGCTGGCGGCGGGAAGCTCAGCGAGCGCGAATCTTCCGCTGTTGTCGTCGCCGGTGGCGAACAGGTTGCCTTTATCATCGTAGGCGCAGAAGAACGCTTCGTAAAGCCCCGGCAGCGAATACGCTTGCGGAGTTCCACGCGCCCTTTTATAAACGCTTACGAAACCTTCGAGATTGGTCACCGCGAGATCGCCCGTTCGCGGATTGACGGCGCAACCGTACGGAAGAGCTCCTTCACTCGCTTCGCTAAGTTCATAGAGCGGGAACAGGCCGCCGTGCGGAAAGACGAAGACGGTATAGTCAGTAGGGGTATCAACGTAGACGTTCCCTTCCCTATCGGAGCAGATTCCGGCGCCCCCAAAGTAGGTCGTAACTTGGCCGACGGGCTTGCCTTGCGGATAGGTGAACGCATAGAGCGGGCCATTGAATGCCGAGACGTAGAGCAAGGCGCGCCGTTGCGCGGGAACGACGCCGTTCGGGAGCCCACCGCCGGCGCTCCGGAGTGCGATGCCGCCGCTCGGTAGTGGTGCAGCCCCTTGACACCCCGTTGCGGCGAGTGCAATGGCGAGCGCGACGTACTTCATTGCTTCTTCCTTCCGTAGCTGACGGTGACGCCGAACACGTTCGTACCGAGATTTTGCAAATTCGTTACCGCCTTGCCGCCCGCCGGGTACTTCCAGAACCCGACACCGGTGTTCCCGTTCTCCGGCTGCACGGCATAGCCGCCGGCGAACCAAAACTCGGTTCCGATGCCGTTCGGCGAGCCGGCGAGTTTGGTTTTGCCGACGACGGTGGCCCGCGATCCGCTCACGCTCACGCGCAGCAGGATCGTGGCGTGAAAGTCTTGCTCGGCTTCGATCGCGAGATGCTTCCCGTCCCAGAGCAGAGGGAGTTCCGGGCTGATTTCGGCTGGGACGTCGATCGCGTTCATCGTATACGAGCCGCGTGGCAGTTCCGAGAGCACGAACTCGCCGTCGGCCTCATCGCCGCCGGCGAACAGATTTCCGGAATCGTCGTAGGTGCAGTGCCACACATTGTACGCGCCGCCGGGGTCGTAGTATTGCGGCGGATTCTTTGCATCGGGAAAAATGGCGACCCTGCCGGTGTCCGTCGTGACCGCGAGGTTGCCCGTCAGCGGATCGACCGCGCAACTCCCCGGATACACGTAGTTCATGAGCTTCAGCATTGCGATCGGCTGTGTTTTGCCGTGCGCAAACTCGAAAATCTCCGTCTGATCGTAGCCCGGGACGAAGACATGGCCGTGCTTGTCGGAGCACAGGCCGTCGGATCTCGGTGCGCTGTCGATCTCACCCACCGCCTTTCCCTGTGGAAAGGTGAAGATAGTGATCCGATCGTCTCCGGAGTCGTCGACGTAGAGCAAGTCGGTGTGCTCGAGGCCGGCAGCCCGCCACGAGCCGAGACCGTTGGAGACGGCTTGCCCTGCAGGCGCCTGCGCGAGCGGCACCGCTGCGCCGCAGCCGGCGAGCAGCGCGACGGTGGCCGCGACGGCCGATCCACGCCAAAAGTGCCGAATGAACGAGATCATCACGCGAGGTTCCTTTCCAAGGCTAGGCTATCGCCCCGGCATGAGGTCCGCCATCCGTAGATGTACGGAGTTCGCGTGGTGCTGTACGGACCCGCGGGGCGGAGGGCTTCTCAGAAAGATTTACAGGTCCGAGGCCAATACTAACAACATGAATAAGCACTTTTTCGCGCTGGCCCTTGCGCTCAGCGTCCTTCCTATTTCGGCGGTCGCGCAGACCGCCAACAACGCTCCCGCCGGGGCGCCGACCCAAGATCAGCGCCAGCAGATGAAGCAGTTCTTCGAACAGTTCAAACAGCAGGAAGAGCAGCTTCACCAGCAGCTACGCTCGCAGGTCCTTTCGGACATGACGCCGGTGCACCGCCGGGCGATCGGAGCTGAGATCGGCGAGCTCGCCGTCTCCCCCAACCCCGACCCGCAAGCGACGGCCAAGCGAATCGACATGATTCTCTCGCCGGGCGAACGTTCGCGCATTATTAGCGCACACGAGCAGTACCGCAATCAAGCCGAACAGCTCCACCAGCAGGCGATGAGCCAGTTCAAGAGCCAGTACCCCAACATGGCGGATCGCCACCATGACGACCAAGACCACGGAAAGACGCAGAATCAGATGATGATGCGCGATGCCGGCTGGATCGTGCTCCACAGCCTGCCGCCGCATCACGACATGGGGATGCCGGACCACTAGCCCAGCGATTCGCTAAAGACTCCGACCAGACGTTCGAGGCCGGCGCGGTCGGCCTCGGTGAAGCGAGCCGTTAGCGGGCTGTCGACGTCGAAGACGCCGAACAGCCCGTCGTCGCGAACGATCGGGACGACGATCTCCGAGCGCGACGCGGCGTCGCACGCGATGTGATCGGAGAACACGTCGACGTCGTCGACGACGAGCGTTGCGCGCCGTTTTGCGGCGGCGCCGCAGACTCCGCGGCCGGGCGCGATGCGCGTGCACGCCGGACGCCCGCAGAACGGGCCGAGCACCAACTCCTCGGCCGGATTGGCGATATAGAATCCCGCCCAGTTGACGTCGGGAAGCTCGTGGCGGATCAGCGCGGCGAAGTTGCCGGCGTTGGCGACGAAGTCGCGCTCCTCTTCGAGCAACGCGCGCAGTTGGCGTTCGAGCCGGTCGTAAAACGCTTCATCGCTCACTGGTTGTAGGGATCCACATTGTAGACCGGTTTGCTCGCGCCGTCGATCGTGATCGTGTACCACGGATCGGGCGGCGTCTTGTGGAGCAGGTCGAAGCGTTCGCCGTTTTTCGCAATGTGCGAGATTTCGACCGTGTAGTGAATCGGCTTGCCCGGTTCCAGCCGCGGCGGCGTATCGGTGCGCACCAGATAGGCGCCGCGCGCGCCGTGGTCGTTTAGGAGGGTCGCCATGCCGTCGGGGTCGACGACCACCGCGCTGCCTTCATCGATGCCGAGCGCGTAGATCTGCTGCACCCCCGGCAGCACGTTGTCGTGGAAGATGCGCGCGAGAAAGACGAGCGTGCGGCCCAGGCGATCGCGCACGACCAGATGCGTATCGGTAATCGTATCGCGCAACGCCGGCCAATCGAAGAAGCCGGTCGTGAAGCTGATGCGCGGTTCGAGCGGATCTTTGGCGGCGTCGCTCGTGTGCGTCTCGGTGTTCTCTTTATCGGCCGCCACCGAATCGTAGATCACCGCGCCTTGAACTGCGAGGCCGGCGCTTCCGCCGCCGACGACGCCGCCGCGCGCGTAGACGCGTTTGATCGCGTCGATCAGCTTCGTCCCTTTCCAGCCTACGTAATCGGCTTGATCGCCGCCTGCAAAATAGACGGCATCGGCTTTATCGATGATGGGCACGAAGCTATCCACTTGCTGCGCCGTTGCGCAGGGCGGAATCAGAATCGTCTGCACCGATGCGAAGTTGCCCGCTTGATAGAAATGGCGATCGTCGACGTTCTTCGAGTACGCACGCAGCACGACGACGTTGCCGCCGCGGGCGCTCGAATGGCCGACCAAACGGTCGTGAATCCAGCGAAGCGTCGAGTCGGGAGAGTACGCCGCACCGGCGCCGTCGAGGACGAGGCCCGGTCCGTGCAGCTGAGGCGTAAACGTATACGTTCCGTAGCGCGGAAACGCGGTAATCGTACAAAGAGCAGCAGCAGCGATCAGCATATCGCGGCGTCATTCGTGCTACAATCCTCGGGTACATGCGACGGCTGCTTCCCTTGGCGCTGGCGGCGACGATGCTCTCGGGGTGCGGAGACGGCAACGTAGCGCCGGCCGTGAACGGGCTGGCCGCGCATCCTGCGGTGCGCGTGAGAACGGCTGGCGTGCCGGTCGTCGGCGGCTGTCAGATCTTCCCCGCCAACAACTGGTGGAATACCGACATATCGCAGTATCCGCTCGACAAGAGCTCCGATGCGTACATCGCCGCGCTGCCGGGCAATCTGCATCCCGACTTCGGGCAGAATCCGCACTATGGCATTCCTTTCAATATCGTTCCGCAGAATCAGAAGAAGGTGCCGGTGACCTTCGGCTATGCTTCGCAGAGCGATCCCGGGCCCTATCCGATTCCCGCCGGCGCGCAGATCGAGGGCGGGCGGCATTCGAGCGGCGATCGCCACGTACTCGTGCTGCAGCAAGGGGTCTGCAGGCTCTACGAAATGTGGGATGCCTATCCGCTCGACGGCGGCAAGAAGTGGAAGGCGGGATCGGGAGCGCTCTTCCAGCTCAATAGCAACAAGCTGCGGCCGAATGGCTGGACCTCGGCCGACGCCGCGGGCCTACCGATTTTGCCGGCGCTGGTAAAGTGCGAAGAAGTTCAGGCGGGCGAGATCGACCACGCGCTGCGCGTGACCTTCGGCCAAACGCAGATGGGGTACGTCCATCCCGCGACGCACTACGCCAGCGACAGCCGCAAGCCGACCCTGCCGCCGATGGGCCTGCGCTTGCGGATGAAAGCGTCGTACGATATTTCTGGCTTAACGGGGCAGTCACTCATTATCGCAACGGCGATGAAGAAGTACGGGATGTTCGTGGCTGACAACGGCTCGAACTGGTACTTTCAGGGTCAAGGTGGCAAGCAATCGTCCTGTTGGAACGATAACGATCTCGATCAGCTCAAGAACGTTCCCGGCAGCGCCTTCGAGGTCGTCGAGACCGGCAAGATCCTGCGTAAATCGGTTTCGCCGATTGGCCAGCACTTCTAGGCCTAATTTTTAACCACAGGCTCATCTGAAAGCCAGCCGCGTCGCAGGCGCGAGTGGTTTTATTGAATTGTATGAAGTCGATCATCAGCTCCCTCGCCGTCCTGGCGGGAGCGTTCTCGTTGCTGGCCAGTCCACTTGCATCGCCGGCGGCGACGGTGAGCGGCGGCGAGCGCACTATGCCGTACATCGCCGCGCTCGATCCAATCTTTGGTACGTCGGGGATTCCGCGTTCTGGGACGATGACGCTCGTCGTGAACGACGGTTCGATCAGCGGAAATTACACGGGTACGTCGGCCGGTCCCGATCCGCTCGACAATCATACCGTGCCGGTTATCGGCACGGTGAGCCAAGACGGCGGGTACGTTCAGCTCTACATCGGGACGGAGCTTGCGCTACGCGGAACGATGTCGGCCGACGGCACGATCGTTGGAACCGCGGATGACGACGGGCGTCTTTACGACTTTACAGCTGCACCGCGACCGGGCTAAAAGCGGGCTCTCCGCACGCCGGGCTGAATCCGGTATATGGGAGGGCGGCATGTCGGTTATTGCAACAAGCAAAATCAATCATATCGGCTAACGGAGCTTCTCGATGCCGGCCCCGAGCTGGTCCGCCGCGGCGAGCGATGCAGTACGATATCGGCAATCCGCTCACGGCAACGAAGATGACGCGGCACGTGCTCGCGGCCGGCCTCTACGCGCCGATCCGCGTGATTCTTTATGAGGCGGAGGATGGGCGCGCGCGGTTCGAGTACGACCGGCCGCTCTCGACCTTCGCGCAGTTCGGCGATGAAGCTGTTACGGCTGTCGCTACGGCGCTCGATGCGGCGTTGGGGCGTACGCTGCGCGCCGCGGCTGCTTAACCCGGAAGTTTCGTTTGGTCGCGGCCGGGTTCGGGGCGGTCGGCAACGATCGGCTCGATCGACGTTCCCGGCGGTTTCGCACCGGCGTAGACGTGCTGGTGCAGATGAACGACTTGCACCGGTTCGGGGTCCTTCATCAGCGCCATTACGAGCGCGACGACCCAGCCGATAAACGACCAGCCGAGTAAAATGTTGAGCACGACGATCGTCGCGGAGTTCCGGCGGCGTCCGACGACGGCGAGAATTGACGGCAGGAAGTAGATCATCGTCCCGATCGCCATCACGATCATCCAGAAGAAGAGCCCGATGGAGAACGCCGTCGCCACGAGCAGAGCTTCCGCGCTTCGCGCCCGGCGCCTCTCGCGACGGCAGGAAGCGGCCCAGGCGGCGGGCAAGCGCCTCGCCGATGAGGCGCGCATTTTTGCTCGTCGTGGCGTGGATGTTGGCCTTGCGGCCGCCGGCCGGAGCGCAGACTCTGACGATTCCGATCGAGACCCAGATCCGCCCCGTCGTCGGCAAGACGCTCTTCGCGCAACTCTTCGCCAACTTCTTTAGCGAGAGCGACGGCACGACGTACGTCCAGACCGGCGACATTCCCGCGATGTGGCTGCGCGACTCGGCGGCGCAAACGATGCCTTACATCCGCTTCGTCCACAACTACCCCGAGCTGAGTAAGACCTTCTATGGCGTCGTCGAGCGCGACGCGAAGAACATTACGAACAACCCATACGCTGAGGCCTTCAGCGCCGACTACCACGTGTGGGAGGATAAATGGGAGATCGACTCGCTTTCATGGCCGGTCGTGCTGATATTCGTCTACTACGCCAACACCCACGACCGCGGAATTTTCACGCCGACCGTGCATAGCGCGCTGCAGAAGATCGTGCAGGTGCTCAAATGCGAGCAGCAGCACGCGACGTGCAGCCACTAGTCGTGGCCGCACCCGGTGCCGACGCGCGATCAGTACAATCCCAGCACCGGCCTCATCTGGAGCGCTTTCCGCCCCTCGGACGATCCGGTGACCTATCGCTTCAACATTCCGCAGAACGCGTTTGCCGTGGTGGCGATGAAGCTGGTCGCGGCGTTCGCGCGCGAGGCCTTCAAGGACGATCAGCTCGCAAGCGACGCGACGGCGATCGCCACGCAAGTGCAGGCCGGCGTAGAGCGTTACGGACGAACCTTCAATCTGGGCTATGGCGGGTGGATGTACGTCTACGAGACCGACGGCTACGGCCACAACAACCTAATGGACGACGCGAACATTCCCAATCTCACGGCGCTGCCGTTCACCGGCTGGTGCTCCAACGACGATCCGGTCTACCTAAATACGCGGCGCTTCACGCTGAGCTTCGACGATCCGTACTATTACACGGGCACGTACGCGACCGGCCTGGGCAGCCCGCACACCCCCAAGGGATGGGTCTGGCCGCTCGGGATCATCGGCGCGGCGCTGACGACCACCTCGCGCGACGACATCGTGACCGCAATCAAGATGCTCGACCAGAGCGACACCCTCAACGGTTTGATGCATGAGTCGGTCGACCCCGACGACCCCGACCACTACACGCGTCCGGAGTTCGGCTGGGCGAACGCCTTTTGGGCGGAGCTGCTCTTTCGCACGGTGGCCGGTTACTCGCTGATGCCCTACGGGCCGCTCGGCACGGCGATGCCGGGGGAGCATCAGAGCGAGGCTCCGACGATCACGCCGCCGTCGGCTCAGCTCCGTAACCGCAGCCTGCTAACGCAGACCCTGGGGCAACTGCTCCAACAGCACCCGCATCCGTAGGGGCTGGGTGAACCCCTCCGGAAGGAACGGGGGTTGCAAAACCAAGCACGTCTTTACAAGTTAGGAGCATCTCATAGCAGCTCGTAGACCAAGACCACGAACCGGCCCGAAGCAGCAGCGCGGCCCGAAGCCGGAGAATCTTAAGGAAGCGCCTCTCGAGGTCGCGGGGAGCATTAAGCAAGTCTTCCCGAGCGCGACCTTCTCCGTCGAACTCGACAACGGTCACACGATCCTCGCCCACATTGCCGGCCGTTTGCGCCGTCATCGCATCAGAATTCTACCGGGCGACCGAGTCGACGTCGAAATCTCCGCCTACGATCTCACCAAGGGGCGAATCGTCTACCGTCACCGCGGTAACGAAGACCGGCCGCCGCCGCCGCGTTAGGCTCCGGGCTCGCGATTCTTCGCGTACTCTTCAGCCGTCTGTTTCGTCGTCGTGGTAGTGACGGTCGTCTTCTGACCGTCCTCGCCGGTGGTCGTCGTTTGGGTGGTCGTTACGGTGGACTCTTGGATCTTCCAGAGCCAAAGCACGAGTATGCCGGCAATGACGAAACCGAAGCCGGCCGGCAGTTCGTAGGCTTCGAAGCCCTGATACGTCAGGCGCGGTATCGCGAGGCCCGCGTGGGCTAAGAGCAGCCAAAGCCCCACTGCGAAGAGGCCGGCCCCCAGGAGCACCTTCACTACAAAACGCATACACCTACCTTCGCGACGGAAGCTTAGGAGGACTGTTAAGCGATGGCAGCCTGCACGATGTGTAATGGTTCGGGTAAAGTCATTTGTCCGAAGTGCAACGGCACGGGACAGATCGACGACGGGAGCGGCGGTGGAGCGACCTGCTTCATGTGCAACGGGACGGGCGAAGCCTCGTGCCCGCGTTGCGGAGGCAGCGGCACGGAGCCCTAAAGTTACGGGCCGATCGCCACGGCCGACGGGGAGCCGAGACCGGCCGAGAGCATCTCGATGGGAGCGGTACGCCCCGGCAGGTAGACGCTGACGCTGAAACTGTTGCGATTGGCCACGTAAAGATTTCCTGACGGATCGACTATAAGATCGAGCGGCGTATGGATGCCGTGCGTGATCGTTTGCATCGGGCGCGATTTGCCCGGAGCGAAGATCGTCACGCTGCCGCGGCGGCTGCACGCGCTCGTGCAGTTGCCGACGTACAGGTTGCCCGTGGCGTCGAACGCCATACTATGCGGAAAGTCAATCCCGTGCTCGATCGTGCGCGCGACGGTGCCGCTTCCTGGCGCGTATACGGTGACGTCGTGCGTGTTGCCGGCGTAGAGATTATTAGACTCGTCGAAGGCGAGGCGCCACGGAACTTCGTTGGGGCTGAAGCCGTCTTCGATCAGGCGCTGCGGGTGCGTCGTGCGCGGCGCATAGACGCCGACCCACCCGGTACGTGTGGCAAGGTGCGAGGCGTTGGCGATAAAGACCATTCCATCGCGATCGACGGCGACGTCGACCGGCTCGTTCACGTGGCTCGTGATCGTCGCGAGGCGCTGCGAGGTGTGCGGGCGGTAGATGGCGACGTAGCCGGGCCCGCTTCCGGCGGAGATGCAGGCGATGTAAAGATAGCCGTCGTGATCGAAGGCCACGGCATAGACGACGCAGCCGCCGTGGTCGCTGAGGTCGATCGTTCGCATCAAGTGCGCGCTGCCTCGGCGATAGACGGTAACCGAGTTCGTGTTGCCGGCGTAGAGATTACCGGCGTCGTCGAACGCGAGCGCCATCGGCGCATCGAGACCTTTTGAAATCGTGCGGACGGGCGCGAACGCTCCGGGCGAAAAGACGCTCACCCTGCGCGCCTCGGCGCTGGCCACGTAGAGGTGCAGTTTCGGCTTTACGGGATTGCTCGTCTGCGCTTGCAGGGGCTGGAGCGCGCCGCGTTGCGGTGCAGCCGAGAGAGTCGATCCCCCACACCCGGCCAGCAGCGCGGCGGGGAAGGCCAAAAGCGAAGAGATCTGGGACAGGCGCATGGTTACTCCTGGTTGTCTATGGCTAGCGCCTTCGATTTGGCCGGCCGTACTGCCTCGTAAGCCCGCGGCTTTTAAGTGTAGGGGTAACTGTGCGCAGGCGTGGGAGGGTCTGTCGATTGTTTACGATCGCGCCCTGGGGTACGCTGTTGATGCAACTCCCTAGTCCCGCAAATGAGGCTCGCAGTTTGACAGCACTGCGGGCCTCAAGCGCTTTTCCGCGCTGTGTTAGGAAGTGTGTGAGAGCGTATGGTATCGCGTACCTGGTCGAAGCGACCGGATGCGGCGTACAATGCAAGTGCGGCAAAAAAAACGTCGCGGGGTCGTGGAACTGACGCAAAACTACGACTCTCTTTTGAATAGCGAGCAGACCTCTCATTGAGGCCCGTAGTTGGTACGCAACTGCGGGCCTCGCCCCATTCTCCGTGCGCACGAGGCCGCTTGACCGTAAAGGTTGACGTGGGTTACCATCGAGGGGCTTTAGTGGCGGAGGTGTGGCCTATGAAAGCTCCGGCGTTCCACGGATTGGCGATCGTCCTGGCGGCTGCGTTTCTCGCGGGGTGCAGCTTGCCGCAGGTCTCCGGGCCGGCGGTTCCCGCCGCGGCTCCTGCGAGGAACCTTGACCCGGCGAACGGCACACGAGCCGGCTCAAGCGGTCAGCACGTTTACTCCGGCGCTTGCTGTCAACTCTTGAAAGAGGGCGGCGTCGTCGTGTACCAGCCCGGCTTAGCCGGCGTTGAACGGCGCTTTACCCGCGGTGCGCATTATCCTGGTTTCCTCACCTTCGATCGAACCGGACGATTGTACGTCGTCAGTCTGTACGGGCGCGTCTCTGAGTTCGATGCGGGGCAGAAGCTGCCGTCGCGGATCATCTCGGGCGTCTACGCCGTCGGTGTTGCGACGGACGCCTCGAACAACGCGTACGTCGACTCGTGCCTTAGCTGCGTTCCGACGCGTAATCGCCCATACCAAAAGCACTACGATCGGATCGAACTCTATAAGGCAGGCACGACGAAACCTTTGATGCACATCACGCAAGGCGTCTCGATGCCGCGCGCGATCGCATTGGATAGCAAGGGCAATCTCTACGTCGCCAATCAGACGGAACACCCTTCGGTGACGATCTACGCACCCGGCTCCAACAAGGTCATGCGGACGATAACGCGCGGCGTGCACTATCCGATCGCGCTCGCCTTCGACGCAGCGGACGACCTCTATGTTGTGAATCTAGCGGGGGGAGACGTCGTCGAGTACGCGCCGGGCTCCGGCCAGCCGATCCGTACTCTCAATCGCGGCGTCGTATCTCCAGAAGCGATCGCCTTTGACTCATCGGGGACGCTTTACGTAGCGAACGCCGGACCAGCGTCAAGCCCCGGTTGGATCTCGGTGATCCGACCCGGCGCGACCAAACCAGCCTACAAGATCACCGATGGGCTGAGCGATCCGGTCGCCGCCGCGGTCGACTCGGGAGGCAATCTGTATGTCGCAAGCAACGACTACGGACGCGACGGTGCCGAGATCAGCGTGTATGCGCGTGGCGCGAGGCATCCGACGCGCACCGTGGCGAGCGGCAGCTACGGCGATCCGATCTCGCTTGCCTTAGGCCCATAGTCAACGCGCGATGCGGGGCACAAAAACCCCGCACCGGGCCGAGCGACAATCGAAAGGGCGGCCCGGGCAGGATTCGAGAGAGCGGCCACCCGATTAACCCCCATTGGACCCCTCATGGGCTCGCGGTACTGCTTTTTCCGCGGGCCCTCTGTCCTTATTCAGCAACAACGGTAGCTTAGCGAGAGGGGGACCGTGCGTTTTTCGGTCCCCTGTGTCCGCTCTCTCTGCTAGGACCCCTAGCTATTAAATAATAGAGCATCGCGGGCGTTATGCGAATCCCCATTATTTGCTATACGCGGGCCAATTCAACATGAATTTATGGTACAAAAGGACCGCTGTCACTGATTTCGCCGGAGATGGCTGCCAGAAACGTCGATATTTTCGGCCCGAGCCTGGTCGCTCGGACGCCGGTCAACCCGGGGCATGGGCTCGTTCGCCGGCGATCCCAATCCGCTTGCGTTCTTTCGGCACCACGGCGCCGGAAACGATACGATGACGCCGGCTGCGCACGACGAAGATTTGCAATGCAACGCGAGGAGCGATTACGTAATCGTCGGAAAACATCGCGCTAAGATTGTTTGGTTTTGCAACCGGCAAACTACCGACAATAGTCGCCGCCGATGCAACGGCGATTGCTTATAAACGTTCACTAGAGACGCATAGCGTTGCAAGCAACACGCGAGACATTTTTCTTTCTTAAAGAAAGGTGAGACGCGCGCACAACGGAAGAAGCATCACGCCGAGCACATATGCCGTGCCACCGAGACGCCGGCTACTTCATAGGAGTACTTTGAGAAGAATGCGCATAGGAATTGCGCCGGTGATTGGTCTTGCCCTAGTGGGCACGCTGTCTGCCGGTTGTTCCTCGTCTCCGGGAATGGGTTCACTTCCCGGCTCTGCAACGGCAGAGCAACCGATGACCCAGCACACCGGTGCTCCGCACTGGATGTATCCAAAGGGGTTTGGCAGCGCGAAGGAGCTGTTGAAACTTCGAGCAGAGGGCAAGATCCTCTCGCCGGTTACTCAAGCTGCGGCGAAGTGGGAATACAACAGCGTTGCGGGCGCGGCGCGGTCGCCGTTCCATCCCATCCACAGCGGCACCACTCCGACGATGTGGGTGTCGAGCTCGGGTTTCAGCTATCTCATCGGGTTGAATAACCGTCGCAAGGCGGTCGTGGCGATCGACACATCAAAAAACGGCTGCTACACCGGAGAAACCGTTAAGGTCGACCACCAGCGAAATGTCTGGCTGGCGTGCGGGCTCAATTCGTCATTCAATGCGGGCGCCGCTCAGGAATACAGCAGCAGCGGGACGCTCCTCAGCTCGTATATTGCCGGTTGCCCGAGCAACATCCCGGTCAGCAGCTGCGCCCTATTCTTTAGCGGCACGGTGGACCAAGCCGAGAGCGCAACGCACGTGTTCGTCGGCCTGACGTACTATTTTACGTGCGATGCCTACTACAACTGCAACGGCGTCAACGGCGGCGGCGTCGAGTACTGGAACGCGGGCCAGGCGTCGGCGCAGCCGACGGTCAACCCGTTTAACCTCTCCGGCATCACGCTTAGCGGCTCAGGCTATCTTGACGCAGATGCTTCGGACAACGTGTATTACACGTACGCCGGATGCGAGAACGCGTACCCCTATACGTGCGGTTACGGCCTCGCGGAGTACGCCAACGCGACCAGCCCGTCTGGTACGCAGACCGTGCTGCTTCCTCCGGGTTCGATCGGAACCTTTGGCGGCGTGAACATTTCGCACCACGGCAAGGTCCTTAATGTCCTCGACCAGAGTTCGCGCACGGTTACGCAGTACGCGCTGCCGTGGACGGGCGTGCCGTTGCGGACGCTCGGTCCGACGCGGACCCCGTCGTTCGGCGTGGCAGATCCGGTCGCGGGCGGCTTCAATCGCGACGATTCCAAGATGATCATCGGCGACGCCTACGGCTGGCTCGATGCAATCACGGTAAAAACGAATACGGCCAAGATCCACGCAACGGCCGAATGCGCCGGCGGCGGTTGCCACGGCGCGGCCTACACGCCTTCGGACAAGTAAGGCTTCTCGCAGAGAAGGCCTTTAAAAAGGAAAAAGCGTCCGGCTTTGCCGGACGCTTTTTTTCTTTACGCCGTTGGCCGCGTCGTCAGCCTCGCCTCACTGAGTGAGTTCGTGAACGCTGTTGTCGTTCGTATCGGTGTAGTAGAGAACGGTGTTGGCGTCGTTCGTTCCCTTGGCGGCGAGCCCGAAGACGCCTTGGGTCGAGCTCGTGTCGATCACTTTCGTGTCGAGAATCTTCCCCGCGGGCGTCAGCTCGACCAGCGTGTTTGCCGTCCCTTGGGTATTGGCCACGATGAGATTACCGTTGGGAAGCAGTGCCGACGCCACCGGTGCATTGAGCGGCGATCCGCTGTAAACGACGGTGCCGCAGGTCGTCTTTGGATACCGGCACTTGAACGTCTTTCCGCCGGGCTGGACGATGATCTCGTCCTTATCCAAAAGGTCACTCGAATTGAAGAAGGCCACGACCGTATTGGTTACGCCGTCGGCAATGTAGAGGGTATCGTCGTCTGCGTCGTACTGAAATCCCGACGGCGCCAGCCACCCTTGCGAACCCTTGCTCGTCGCGAAGCCCTTGGCGACCTCCGTTGCCACGCCGTTACCATAGAACCCGACGCTGACGCTCACGATCGTCCCTGCCGTCGTGCCGACGTAGACGTAGAGCGGGGAGAAGTTCTGCTTCGGGTCGGTGATGAGGTCGGCGAACGGATCGGCGAAGAGTTTGCCGCCGTAGCTTTTCTGTATCGCGCCTTTTTTCCCGATCACGGCGAGCTTGCCGCTCGTAAGGCCCGTGCCGTACACGGAGCCGTCGTGGGGGTTGATGGCGTTACCGTCGCAGCCTTTAAGCTCAGCGTTTTGGATGAAGCGCTCCGGCTTGGCGCCGGCCTTAGGATTCAAGGCTTCGATCGTCGTGCCGGCTCCGGCGTTGCCCCCCGAGTCCTCGAAGTTGCAGACGACGAGCTGGCCCTTGGTTAGAACGCCATTCGGGCTACCGTGCGCTATATAGAGTGAGCGTGGGGCCTGATCGCCGTTTTGCGCATCGACGGTCGATCCGATGGTGATGTCTTTCGTAAGCTTCTTCAGAATAGACGTTGAGTCTAGCGGCCGGACGTGCCGCTCGCGGGCGGTCGCTTGCGGCAGCGCTGGGCTCACTGCCTCGCCGGTCGACGGAACTTGTGCCCCGCAGGCCGACAATGCCAACGTTAACATTGCGGCCGGTATCAATGCTCCACCAAAGCGAAGCTCCATTGTCATTAACCTCCGTATGGAAGGATCCCCGAGCGTGTTGACTGATGTTGCGCCTCGGCCTTCTGCGGTGCGGTTCTGAAACCTTGCGGAAAACTCGGTAGCAACGACGCATTGCACCGTCGGGGAGGGGCCCCGACCTACCCGGCGAAGCCCCACGTGCCTATCGGAAAGGTTCGAGCTACTTACGTCAACGACGATCGGAGTGCAACGCTATGCGAAGACTTGGTTCTGCTTTGTGCATCATCATTTTAGCCGGCTGCTCGAGCCCGCCGGCGACCTCGTCGCTTCCTACCGCGAGTCAGGCGGCTACCGGGAGAACGAGCAGCGGGAAGTTCCAAGTTCTGCACGCGTTTGGTCCTCCGAAGAACGGCATGGTTCCAGTCGGCACATTGCTGGCGGACAGCGGCACGCTTTACGGCACGACGAACTTCGGTGGCAGTCCCGACAAGAGCTGCTATCCGGGAAATGGATGCGGCACGGTTTTCTCATTCACCAGCGCCAGCGGTGAAGCGGTCATCTACAAGTTTAAGGGTCTTTCGACGGGTACGCGGCCGTACGCTGGATTGATCGATCTCAACGGCACGTTTTATGGAACCATTCAGACCGGCGGCAAGAAGAACGAAGGCGGTGTCTTCTCACTGACGCCCGAGGGTACGGAGCATCTCATTCATGCGTTCAAAGGCAAAGACGGGAACGATCCGCGTGCAGGATTGACGAGCGTTAAGGATGCGCTCTTCGGCACCACGTATTACGGTGGCTCGGCGGGAACCGGCACCGTTTTCACGGTTTCGACATCCGGCACTGAAAAAGTGCTTCATAGTTTTCAAAGCGGATCGGGCGACGGCTCGCTGCCGCTCGGCAGTCTACTTTATTACAACAACGTACTCTATGGGACGACGTCCTCCGGCGGCGCGTCGCGCGCTGGAACCGTCTTTCAGATCAATACCGACGGTACGGGCTACGGCGTGCTCTATAATTTCAAGGCTGGAAAAACCGACGGCGCCTTTCCTTTTGCCGGTCTGACGGAATTAAACGGGACCCTCTACGGAACCACGGAGCAAGGCGGTGCGCATAATAAGGGAACCGTCTTCGCGATCACGACCTCGGGTTCGGAGAGCGTGCTCCACAGCTTCGGCGAGGGCGCCGACGGCGCCGAACCGTTTGCCGGCCTGACCGTCCTAAACAATACCCTCTACGGCACGACGGCCTACGGCGGCACCTCCGGAAAGGAAGCCGGCCCCAACGGCAAGAGAAAGCTGAACAGCGAGGGGACGATTTACACGATAACCCCGTCGGGCTCCGAGCAAGTGCTCCACAGTTTCACCGGCGGTCCCGGCGGGCGAGTTCCCTATGCGACCCTCACCGCGATGAACGGAGCGCTCTATGGCGTGACGATCTGGGGCGGCAACTTGAAAGGCCTCAAAGGCGGCGTCGGGACGATATTCGAGTATAACCCGTAACCGGTCGCTATTTATCGGATGGGGTGTAGGCCGCGCCGTCGATCCCGCTGTAGAAGTTGGGATTGGAGACGTCGGACCACGCGTTGGCCGAAACCTTTCCGATGTCGAACCAGCCGCCGGTGTCGCCGATCGCGATTCTCGAATCGTTTTTGTTGAATCCACCCGACACCGGGTCGCCGATTCCAAACGCATTTTGGCGTGTGGGCCCGAGCACGTTGAACGGCTTTCCGCTCGGCGAGAGCGGCAAGTGATATTGAGCGATCGTGAGGGTCTTTTGGTCGATCACGTTGAGCGTCGTCCCGCCGCCGCTCGCATAGACGCCGCCGAAGAATCCGTACGTGCCAATCGGCTCCACGATCGACAGCTTTGCCTTTGTCGTGGGATTCGTAACCTCGCCCAAGCCGAAACCGTACACGGTGCCCGCATAGCCGCTGAACGTAAACCACAAATTACCTGAGGCGTCGACGTCCATGTAGCCCACGCCGCAGATCGGACTGCAATTCGTGCCGGTCGAAATCAGGCGCGGGACGGCGGATGGATTTCCTTTCGGCCACCATTCGAAGCCGGCGCCGAGGTTGCTGCTGCACGTCGGATTACACGTCTCCATGGAGTACAGATTGAGCGATGCGACGACGTTGCCGTGAGTGTCGAGGCCGCTATCGAATCCGTAACCGCTGAACGACTGGCAACCCGAGACGTGAGCCGGGCACGCGGGGAGGTACTGATTTTGAAGTGCGCCCGCGCTGGTATATTCTTGCAAGGCCCCGTTGGTGCCGCTGAGAGACGTCAACTCGCAGGCGACCCAGACGTTGCGCGCGCGATCCACCTTGAGTGCAAGGGGATCGTAGCAGCTATTCTGCGAGAGATCGATCGCCGTCACGGTCTTGCGGCCGGTCGAATCCTGACCGAGCAGATAGTTGAAGTTCGTGTCCGAGGCCCAGAGGCCGATCTTCGCTCCGGCGTGCGATAACGAGCGCGCCGGCGGGCGCCCCGGATGCTGCAGCTGGAATCGCAGTACGGCCGGAGGGACCGGCGCCTCGCGCGTTCCTTCTAGTTGCATCTCCAGCAGAGGGGAGAGCGTCACGCCACGTTGCGGCGTTAGGCTCGGAGTTGATGCGCAGCTCGCAAGGAACAGCGCGAAACCGATAGCAAAAAAGCCGCGCACGGCCGGCTCTCCTTTTTGTTTTAGATTCCTAGTTGCGGGTGGTGTCGATGCTTTGCAAAGCCTCTTCGGTCTCGACTAAGAGCAACGGATTGGCGTGCAAGTCATTCGCTCGTTGCAGTTGCTCATCGATTTTCTTTCTGGCGTCGGAGGCGATCTCGCCCCGGGTTGCGCGCGGGGATTCGGAATAACGATCAGCCATGGAGGCTGGCTTCGACCGGAGCGGTTGCGAACCCGCCGGCGTCCCGAAAAAGAGCGGGGGTGATGCGGCCGGCACCCGGGACCAAGCGGTATACCGGCCGCGAGCTAACTTTAGGGCTGCTCTTGCTCCCAGGTCGTCTTCAGCCCGTCCAGCGTCGGGCGGGGGCGCAGCTCGTCGAGGTCGCCGCCTTTCTTGATGCCGTTGAGCCCGAACCAGGCAGCATCGTTACCGCATCCGGGAAAGTACGAGACGAAATCCGGGTTTCCGACGTGCTGGCTGCGGTATGCCGGTTGGTTGGCGTCGGCTTTCCACCACTCGTCAGTCCATTCGAAGTAGACGCCGCCTGCGACCATTCCGTTGGCTTTGTACGCGTCATACAGCAGACCCGCCATGTTCGTGGCAAGGTCGACCATGCCCGACATATTGGGGCTGTGGCTGTTACCCACCGGCAACTCTGCGACGTCGCGATTAAGCGGCCCCGTCGCCTCGGTCGGGACGCACGTCCCCTCTTTTTGAGGGTTCTTCGCATACTCATAGGTGTTCGACCACGCGGGGTGATAGGCGGCCGTCGCACCGAACTCGGTCAGGAGAACCGGCTTGGTCGTCGTGTCTTGGATCTGTGCGAGCAGATCGGTGAACGTACGGCCGCGATAGAGGTTATCGCCCCATGCGTCGACCTTCGCGCCGTTCTTCTCGCCCCAGTAGATTTGCGCGATCTGTTTGCGGCCATTGACCTCAAAGGGCGTGACCCCGTCGAAATCGGCGGTGGTTATGATCTTCTTGACGTTTTTCGAAGCGAAGCCGTCCCTTGCTCCCTGCGCAACTAGGTTAAAGTTGTCCCACCACGGCTTTCCCGTCCAACCTTTACCCCCGGTGATCTCGTTGCTGATCGATACGCCCATGACCGCCGGATAAAGCGCGTACTTCGTGGCGAGGCGCTTATATTGACCGGCGATGTCTCGTGCCGCGTCGGCATTTTCCAGGGCAGAACCAGCAAAAGAGATGGTCATGAGTACGTAGATGGGTTTGTCGCCATTATTCCAGGCGGCATCGAGGAATTCGTTGATCGTCCCGACCTTGTCGTCCCAGGGCGGCGGCACGACGTTGAATACCCGGATCACGTTGACGCCCATCGCCCGCATTAGCGGCAGATCTCGCGACCAGATGGCTTTGTTGTTGTTACGAAGCGGATCGTCGCACGCCGGCGGATCGGAGACGCCGTTGCCGATCGGCGTTGGCGAATAGGCCATTCCCTTAACGAAGAATTTATGAGCGGCTTTTTCCCCGACGCGCAGCTCGATAAAGCGTCCGTTGGCGGTGAACTGCGTACTCGGCGTCTCGGTGCCTTTTCCGGACCGGCCGTTCTCGCAACCGGCAGCGAGGGGAACGACCCCGTGCGCGGCGCCGGCAGCCTGCGAAAACGGCGTCACCGTGTTTCCGGCCGACCCGCCGCAACCCGCGAGCATGGCAACAACGGCGCAACTTAGCACTGCGCGCTTTAGGGCGCTGCAAATTTGCATGTAATAACTCGATCCTTTGTAGAGATGTGCGTGGGAAGCCGTCGGACCAATTCGGAGGGTCCGGCAGAGAAGTCGCTCTCCGCGTTTTACGCCACTATGCTGCCTCTTGCCTGCACCGTCGAGACGGGGTCGCCCTGCCGACCTGAGGAAGAAGAAGAGATGACAAACGAAGAGCTCGAGAGTTACGCCAACCAACACGTGCGGCTCGTCACCGGCGGCCGGACTTTAACGGGCCAGCTGATTGTGGGGTTCGAGGCGCAGGTTCGAGTGCAAGCACCGTTTGCGATTCAGTGGCATGACGTCAACTCGTCGTTGGGCACCAATGAAGAGCGTCTGGTCGCGATTCCGAACACCGACGAGATCGAATCGATCGAGGTCGTAGATGAATCGGCAAAGGCCGAGATCAAGGATGTAGCTGAGGACGAACAGACGCCGGGCTAAGCGATGAAACGCCCTACTTGGAGGTGTGAACGCAAGATTCCGAGGCGTTGCTGTACATCGGCTGCATCGTGTAGGACTTGTTGCCGAACGTATCGTTCGCGATATCGGTCCAGGCGCAAGCGTCGCCTATCTCGCCTTGCAGGCCGCCGTGGATGTCGTAGTTATACCAGCCCTTGAACACGATCGGGTCGGTAATGGACTCTCCGTACTCGTGGCCCTCAACGATCGTTACGCCTTCGTCCACTGAGCTTTCGTCTTTGGGCGCCTTGATCTCGTTCGAGCCGCAAATTACGCCGGCCTCAGGCATATAGGGAAGGTTCGTGTACGAGACTACTTGTCCGTTGTCAAACGCATCGCTGTGATAGGAGCACCACTTGGTGCCGAAACCATACGTGTGGTGCCCGATCGGGGTCGCCACGACGTACGAGCCGTTGGCGTCGTAGCCGAAGTGCTGCACGCCGGCAAACGACTCGGCGGCAACCTGGATATCCGTTGGGCTCTCGGGGACCGCGTCGGTTTCGTCATCCCAGACGCCAGCCAGCTGGTTCTTTGCGTTCGTGACGTAGGTCGTCGTGCCGATGCCGTTGATTTCTTGGTAGTACTGAGTGTAAATGTTGTCGTGCCTGCTGCCGCCCATGACCTTGAGATATTCTTTCAGCAGCGGAGCGACTTTATCCGGATCGCCGTACTTCTTGTAACCCCAGAGGATCAGGTACACCTTGGGCGCCGTGAGGATCGGGCCGAAATAATAGCTGAAGAGAACTCCCGATACGGCGTTCGGCGCCATGGAGCGCGTCCCCATATAGTGGGGAACGTGATACAGCATTTTACCGGCGTGGATCCAGCCGGGGCCGGCGGGAGCGCCGGATACTTCTGCCAAGCCGGCAGAGCCGGCGGTCGGACCGATGTTGCCGTTGTCGGCGCAGCCAGCCATAGCGAAGGCAATTACGAATCCCAAAACGGCGCTAACACGCGAGTGCCAATACATAAACGCAATCAACCTTTCGAAGGCGGTACCTAGCAGGGGTCGCGCCGCCTTCCGCACGATGGCGGAACAGCCCTGCGCAACGACGTTTCGTCGCTTGGTGACGATGGACCGGCGTGCACTGGCTGGATCCGTCGTGATTGCCAGGTCGAGCGATCGCAGCTATCGGGCAAAAACGTCGACGACATGCACGAGGAGCATATGGCCGAAAGTGTCGGATTCGCGTCATTGTGCCACGGCCGTCCGGGCGCTATATTTGGCACATATGAAACTAACGCGACGTAACGGCGCATCGGGATCGTTGTTCCGAGCGAATATCGTGCGCGCTACTCCGCTCGGGGAGAGATGAAGGGACTCTCCTGAGCGATGATAGCGTCCTTACTACTGGCAGCCGGCCTCCTGGCGAATAGCACGGCCATTGCGGGGCACTGGGAAGGTTTCATGCAACGCGGAAGGGCGCGCCTAGCGGTCAGCGTTGATTTCCCCGTCGAACGGCCCGGAACCGGGCGTTTTACCGCTCCCGATCTCGGAGCCATCGACGTTCCGGTCTCACACCTGACACTCGGCGATACCGTGCGATGGGAACTCATCGGCGATACGGCGACGACGACGTTCGACGGAACATTCGTTGGCGATTCGCTCTCCGGCGCGTTTCGCGAAGGTGAGCGCGCGGGAACCTTCACGCTCGTGCGGACGTCGGCTTCGACACAGAAGCGGTATTCGGAAGAAGAGGTCACGTTCGTTAACGGAGGCGTTCGGCTCTCCGGAACGGTGCTTGCTCCGCGCTCGCCGGGGAAACACGCGGCGCTGCTCTTCGTGCATGGTTCAGGCCCCGAGGGGCGATGGGGTGCGAAGCCCATCGCGGACTACGTCGCCCGTCACGGGATCGTGGCGCTCGTGTACGACAAGCGCGGAGTCGGTGCATCGTCAGGCGATTGGCGCAAGGCGACCTTGCAGGACCTTGCTGCCGATGCGCGCGCCGGGATTCATCTTCTCGCCGCGCGGTCCGACGTCGATCCGGAAAAAGTCGGTGTGTATGGTCACAGCCAGGGGGCCGAGATTGCGCCCGCGATCGCGCAGGGTAATCCGCAGGTACGCTGGATCGTCGCAGCCGACGGCCCGGTCGGGACTCAGTACCGCCAGGATCTCTATCGGGTCGACACGGCGCTCGCCGGGCATTACTCCGGCCAACAACTTCGCGACGCCGAGCGGCTCTACGCCGAGTTCGTCGACGTCGCGCGCAACGGTGGACCACACGTGCAACTCCGCGCCGACATCGCCACGGCCGGCGCCGCGGCGTGGCTCGACGATCTCGCGATTCCGGGCGACGATAGTTGGATATGGGCGTGGTATCGATTGGTGGGCAACTACGATAACACGACCGCTTGGTCTGCAGTTCGCGTTCCCGTGTTGCTCCTCTTCGGCGCCAGCGATCGCCTCGTTCCGCCGGGCGAAAGCATTGCAACAACGTCGCGCATTCTGGAAGCGCACGATCCGTCGCGAGTCGTCGTCCGCGTGTTTCCGGGAGCGGATCACACCCTCCGCGTTCCCCCAGAAACTCCCGACGGGTGGCCGCACAACGCCCCTGGCTTCCCCGCCGTCATCGTCGATTTCGCCGCGGACGCCTTGTAGCCGCCAACCCACCAGCCGCACTCGTCAAATCGGTAACGTTTCACCCAGCAAGTTCGAAACTACTATGACAACTCTTGTGGAACCGTTTATGGCATGAAAACGAACGAGGCCGAGCATCTAGTGTACCAATTTAAATGCAAACCGGACGGGCGCCTAAACGCTCTCGCTCGTATGTACGCATGGAGCTCCGCTTCTCTCGCGTCCCCCGTGCGGTCGGGAAGCGTGCGCGTAATCGCGCTATCATGCCTGCCTTCGGGCGCGTGTTGTTCCTACGGACTTGCGCTGACAACCACCGCGTACGGGGTTGAGAACCTGGGCAGTTTCCTCGTCGAGCTCCCACCGGACGGGTAATCGAAAAAGTGCACTGAACCGGGGCCGGACTGATCGAGCATGACAGGGTCAATCAGTTTGCGAGTTCCCTGGCCAAAGTTGCTTGGCTCGATATAGAACTGATTTATCGTCGTGGTGCGGCCGAGCTGAGTTGAACCAACCTCGGTCCCGACGCTGCCGCTGATGTCAAACCTATATACTACACCGGCGCCGCTGTCGCCGATGGCGACGTGCTTTCCGTCCCATTGGATGCCTCCGGGGACCCTGAAGGATTCGTTGAGCGTGATCTCCCGCAGCTTGTGGCCCCCCGCGGGAAGCTCGGCCAGTTCAGTAGACGAATTGCTCGAACCATCTACGAAGAGGTTGCTTTTATCATCGTAGGCGCAGAAGCCGAATCCCGAGAATTGGCTGTCGGCGTAAAGCTTTGGTTTTCCGCGACCCTGCCTAAAGACTAGTATTTGATCGGAATGTTGGAATGCGGAAGTCGTGACCGCGAGGTTTCCCGTGTTTGGATCGATGGCACAACTGCTCGGTTCGCCGACTGGATCGCGCAAAGCGGCGATCGGGATGGTACCGCCATGAGCGTACTCAAAGATTTCATGCAAACCGGTAACGGGCCCATTTCCATCCGTGATGTAGATGTTCTGGGCTTTATCGACGCACTCGCCCCTGGGATATAACGCGGCATTTAGAAAGCCAATGAGCTTGAGTTTCGCCGGCCGAGGCTGAAGCCAGTAAACGAAGACGCCGTTGCTGCCTGGGTCGGAGACATAGAGCAAGTCTTCGCCGCTACCCCCCGTGGCCATCCGCGCCTGCCCCGCGGCGGATCGCGTCTGCCCCGGCAATGACTGACCGCAGCCTGTCAGGAGGGCGACGATCGCGGCAGCGCCCAACGCGCAGCGACCAAGACCAAAGCTCGTCATGTTACGTCCCCCTCATTTTAGCGTGACGTGGTTCGACGGGGGCTAGGCTGTTACCCAGGGCACTCATAACCGCGTCATCATGCGCGGCGTCGGCCGAATACTCAGACGCTAAGAGGAGACAGGGCAGAAACTCAAAGGGATCGCCTCAAGCGACCCCTTTGGCTAGACGTTCATCTTGCTAAGAGGGCCACATCGTAACACGCGCAAACCGCAAGAGCCTTAAGGCGCGGTGCGAGGGTGCTAAGGCGCGGAACCGCGACGGAGTCCGCGGCACAACGTCGAAGAACGTGCGCGCTAAAAGGAGGCATGTGATGAGTTATCGCACCTCACGCGTTTCAAGTCGCTATGCGCGATGGCTGGCGCGATACTTTCAGGGTGCGGTGCCACGGTACCGACGCCAGGGACGATCGCGAATGCGCCAGCGTCAACTGATAGCGCAAAAACCGGCCACGATCTTCTCTACGTCTCTAACCAGGGAGCACTCGACGTCTATCGATTTCCCCGAGGAAAGTGGCTTGGAACGCTTAACGGCGCCAGCGGGCCGCGCGGCATTTGCGCCGACAGCGCTGGTGACATTTTTGTACCTTTCATCTACATTCCGGGTGGCATTTACGAGTACGCGCACGGGCGTGGCTCCCCGATCGCCGACTTGGGCCTCGAGTACGATTGGCCAAACGGCTGCTCTGTGAGCTCAAAAGCGGGAGCGCTTGCCGTCGTCGCCGGGCCGCATCACGGCAGTGCGGCGGTGGCAGTTTATCATCACAGCCGGAAATTTGGATGGGCATTTGCCAAGGGTTACTCCATCCCATCCCTGGCGACGAGCTACTTTTGCGGGTATGACAACGGTGGCAACCTTTTCGTCGACGGCCTCGATAGCAACCAGAAATTTGCACTTGCGGAGCTTCCAAATCGGGGAAAGACCTTTATTGCTATCGCTGTTCAGGGATCGATCGGCGCGCCGGGACAGGTCCAGTGGAACGCACCTCGCGATCGGCGACACAGACGCCACGCCGTCGGTCGTTTATCAAGTCGACGTCAGCGAAGCCACCGTGGTAGGCTCGACAACGCTCGACGGCTCACAGACTGTCGAGCAGTTTTGGATGCAAGGTGATCGCCTGGTCGCCCCTGATCTCAAACGATCATGTGCCGTGGCGAGGCAGGGTGCATCGCATTGTATCGCTATCCCACCGGCGGCGTTGCGCTTCATACGAGGAGCTTATACAATGCCTTCGGCGTGGCCGTCAGTTTGGCGCCGTAACGAGAAAGGGGGGCCGCGACCAAACGGCGGCCAGTAATGGTGGTTAGCTATGAACCAATGCGAACGAGGCTGGAGCAATCCGGCGCTGCGAGCGATGCCACCCCTCGCGTCGGCATCGATCCCTCGCGCGCCTGATTTCTCGGGCACACGACCGGAAATTTTTCAGAACAGTCGCTTTCAGCGAGTTGCGCGAGGCAAGGGATTGCTGCGAGGTCGCGGACGCTACGCACATTCGGCGTCGTGTTGCAGCTTTGGCGGCCCCAGGTTTATGGGGTCAACGTGAAGACCGACCCGTCCCCGTACGTGCCGCCCACAGCAGTGGTGCCGTAGAGCTTCCCGTTCGCGTCGACTAAGCTCGCAGAGGGTGCTGCGTCATAATAACCGTAGCGGCGGAAGTCGCACACCACCTGCACCGTGCCGGACCTAGTCATGCTGAAGACCGTTCCGCCGTAATAAGGGCTGCCGAGAGATGAAGTCCCGTACAGCATCTTCCCTACGGCCGTCAATCCCGTCTCCGGTGTCACCGGGTGCGGTATGTTATGGCGGAAGAAGTACACCACGTGCTCCATACCGGTAGTGCTAACTCTGAAGACCGTTCCCGTGCCGCGCTTGCCGCCGCGCTTGGTGGTGCTGTATAGCGTGCCCTTCACGTCAATCAAGCTCGCGATGGGGTTTGCGCCGTCGTTTCCTGCGCCGAAACTGTGCAGCACATGGAACGTGCCGTCCGTGCCGATGCTGAAGACGGTTCCCTTATCGTACGCTCCGCCTTGGACGGCGGTGCCGTAGAGAGTGCCGTTCACCTCGATCAGGCCGGCCTCGGGCGAAAACCCATCGGTTGCTGCGCTGAAGTTGTGCAACAAGTGCTCCTCGCCGGTCGTACTGATGCTAAAAACCGTGCCGGCGTTGTTCGTACCGCCGGAACTTGTGGTGCCGTAGAGCGTGCCCTTCACGTCAAGCAGGTTCGCCTGGGGCTGAGCGCCGTCGGGGTCTCCACCGAAGCTGTATAGCACGCGCTCCTTGCCGCTCTTGCTGACGGCGAAGACCGTTCCATCACTGGATGTGCCGCCGCCTATCGTTGTGCCGTAGAGGGTGCCGCTGACGTCGATCAGGCCCGCTTCTGGGCCTCCACCATCGGGGCTACCGGCGAAGCTGTAGAGCACGTGCTCCGTGCCGGCGGTGCCGATACTAAAGACCGTTCCCTTCCCGTTCGTGCCGCCGCCGGCCGTGGTCCCGTAGAGCGTGCCCTTCACGTCGAGCAAGCTGGCGTAGGGCTTCGAGCCATCGGGCGACCCGGTGAAGGAGTAAAGGTTGTGACAGGACGACGACGTCGTTTCCACGTGATGCGCGGTGGTGCGAGCCGGCGCAATGCCGGGCGTTTGCGACATCGCGGTCGGTGGCTGCGATCCCCACCCGCAGGCCGCGAGTAATGCCGTAGCTGTGCTAATGCTAAACAGACAGCGGCTGAAGTCCCAAACCCTCACTTGCATTGCTCCTCTCGATGAACGGCTCGGTAGCACGTTCTGCGTGGCAGCGCACGCCTCCGGCGACGGGCCGCGATCCCCTCGCGAAGCAGACCAATCCGCCACCCCTCGCTGCGGAATCGATGCCTCGCGCGATTCATTTCTCGGGGAAGCGGCTCGATTAATTGTTTTCGACCGTATTTTCGGTCTTTGGTGAATACGCACGACGTATTGCTCGGAGCCAAAGGTGGTGCCGTAGAGCGTGCCGTTGACTTCAATCAAGCCCGCAGTCGGAAAAGCACCATCGCCGCTAGCACCGAAACTGTGCAACACCTGCTCTGCGCCTGACGTAGTGATGCTGTAGACCGTACCGCAGCTATGGTAACAGTACGCACCGCCGGAGTTGGTCGTGCCGTACAGCGCGCCATTGACTACAGCAGTTGATAGGATGCCGATAAGCGATGTGCCGTGCTACGGGCCGACGCTGCGATCCGCCGCACCCGGCCAGGAAAACCGCCAACACGCAACTACATAGCACGTATTGGCTAAGAGTGAAAATCCTTACTTTTCTTGCCTCGTACTCCCTGAACGTCATGGCGTCAAGGCAAAGACGGTTCCGCAATCGCGAGTGGAGCCGCCGCATCCTCGATGACCACCTTCTTGCGTAGTGCCGTAAAGCGTGCCGCGCACGTAAATTACTCCGGCCATTGGAGATGCTCCATTGTTCATGACTTTGCCGAAGCTATGCAGCACCTTTTCGGTGCCGCTGGCAGTCACGCTGAACACGGTTCCGCCACCTAACCTGCGAAAACCCCGGTAAGCCCCACCGGTGTAGGTCGTGCCGTAGAACGTGCCGTTGTTGTAGGTCACGTTTCCATAGGGATCCGACCCATCGTAAGGGCCGCCCGCGAAAGTGTGCAGCAAGTTCTCCGTGCCGCTCGTGGTGATGCTAAAGACAGTCCCTCTGCCATTGGGCCCCTCGCCGCCGGATACGGTCGTGCCGTAGAGCACACCCTTTACATCAATCAAGCCTGCAATCGGATAGTCACCGTCCGGACCGCTGAAGCTGTGTAGCAGCTCCTCCGTTACGTGACCTCCCCTGGTTATGCGTATGCTGAAGATGCATCCGGGAGCGTACGCGCCACCGTAATACGTCGTGCCGTAACTCCCGATCCGAGAACGTCTCGGCACCCCAGACTGTTCGGCGCCGCGATGTTCGCTTCCATGCGAGGCGGGCGGCTCGCTTTGACGAGCGCACGCAGGGCCTCCCAATGGCGTGGATGCGGAGCTCGCGCTCCAACACGAATGCGCCAGCACGCCGCTGTCCGAGTCTCGGGATGCGTGCTGATCGACGACGCGGACCCGGGGCGTTCAGCAACGGCCCGTTCGCAGAGGAAGACTGCTAAGCGCCCTATGCCGGCAGGTTCGCGACAAAGGTATCGATATCGCGAAGAACTTCGTCTTTATTCGATCTGTAGACGAAGTGGTTGGCATTGGGTATGACGATGACTTGAGCCTTCGGCTGTCCTTTCTTGAACGCCGCGATCTGCTTTGTCGTGAACGCACTCATTTCTGCTATGAACGCCGCCGATAATCCAGGACCGGGCTGCTGGTTATCGGGATTGGCGAAGATCGCAAGGATCGGCAGGTCGATCGGCGTCGTGAAATGGACTATGTTGTTATCAATCGCATCATCAATCGGCGACTCTTTCGGAAAACCGGGGGGTGGAGTGGGTAGCGGACTGGCGGGCGGCGGCGTGGGAATGCCGCCGTCATATGCGTAGTAGTATGCCGCATCCAAATAGATAAGTGCGGCTGCTTTTTGCGGTGCCTGCGTTCCAATGTAACTGAGCTCTTCGCCCGCGATTGAGTGGCCGACGAGAATCGGCTTAGTAATCTGCAGCTTGTCGAGGATCACGAGGACATCTTGTCCGAGCCGCGTAGCGCTGTAGTTCTGCGCGGTCGCAGGCGGTTTACTTGAGTTGCCGTAGCCGCGACGTGTGATCGAGTACACGTGATATTTCGTCACGAGGTCGGGAATGATCGACCGCCAACCGCGGGCCGTGACTCCTTGTCCGGCGAGTAACACCATGGGCCGGCCGCTGCCGCCCCAGTCAAGGACTTCATCTTTGACGCCGTCCGCCACGTCGATGTAGAGGTCGCGCGTTGGCTGGAGCATGTGCAGCGTGACCGGTGGTGTTCGATAATACACCATCGGTAGGTTGAGCCCGCCGGGTGTTCCCCAAGTACCACCAAGTGATTTCCCATCGCTGGAAAGCGTAGCCTGATAAGTGCGGTGGTAGTCGAGCCAAGGATCACTGTTCATATCGAACGCCATCGTGATTGTCGATCCGTCGACCTGGACGTTGCGCGTTGCTATGGGAACTTCGCTCTCCTGAGTGCTGTAAATCTTTACGTCGTAGCCGCTGCCGGCCTTGGTGATGCGCATGACCCGAGGTAGCTTGCCGAGGCGGGGCACGCTTATCGTTCCTTGCCACGTGCCGCTGATATCGGGCGACGGCGCAGACGCGGCGAGAAGCACGAGAACAAGTAGCGCGGTGATGTAACGCAAAAACTCCTCCTTACTGGGTGACCGAATAACAAGCGGGCCTCGATCGGCGGGCGTGGCGAAGAACCGAGGTTTGCGGCATTGCGCCCGGCGTGCAGCTTAGGCGGCGGCGGTCTTCCGCGCCCGCCAACATTGTAGCAGCAACGCAGCTGCGTAGCACGTAAGCTAACACATCCTCATCTTGTCCCTTCGGATTCCTAAACGGACCGTGGGTAAACACACAGTCGAAGCGACTGACTCGGCACCCCAAGGCGTCGAGCCACAGTAGTGCCGTTCGTCCTGCCAGCGTTCGGCTCGGCACCCCCCTAGTTCGACTCAAGCGATAGCGAACGGGGCCGACCTGCGGGCCGTTGCGACGTTGCTCGGCCACGCGGATCCCTCGGTCACGCTGCGTGTCTATAGTCACGTCATTGCTGGGGCGCAGGGACGGGTAGTCGCCAGCATTGGCGAAGCCATCGCGACGGCCCAGGCTCGCCGTCAATCTGCTGAGAAGTAACCTTTCGCAACAGGGCACGGCAACCGCTCGCGAATCGCTACGCTTGGTAGTCGAAAGCGCTGGATGCAAAAGAGTAAGTAAAATAAGAGAAATCCCGTGTGCGCCCGTAGCTCAAACTGGATAGAGCAGGGGACTCCTAAAGCCAAAACTAGCGGTTGCTCCTGGGCGCTAATGGTCAAAAACCTCAATAACCAAAGGACTTTTGGGTTGCGATGAGTCGCCAACAGGCGACGTAAGTCCTGACCGGATGCAACGTGAATGCAACGTGAAGGACGAGCTTAATCGCAATGAAGGTTGGGCGAATCGTTGACGCGATCGCCCAACCGGATCACCCGGAAGAAGAGGTTCCAGATGACAAACTCTAACGTACCACGACAGCGCCAGAAGCCGCGGAATCCACTGACCCTAGCCGGCAAGCCCAGAAATCAAGAAGCGGAGCGTAAGCGGCTCGTACGCGAGGTGCAGCGCCTCGAAAGCGACAGCCAATACACGGCCGAAAAAGCGGCAAAGCTTGCCGCCGTGCTTGCCGCTACGGACGCAGCGACCATCGCAGAAAACCGCAGGCCGATCCAGGCAGCTTTACGCGCCGCAGCAAATTTGGGATGCCCGCGGATTGAATTTCAAATGGCGCGGCTGCTTGGGATAACCTTCACCGAGGAGATGGACGCTCCTGACCGCTATTGGGCCTTAACTAATCGGCTTCGCGGAAATGATAAGCGACAGAATCAATCGCAGTCCGGCGGCGCGATCGTATCGCCTGCTCACCCCGCGACGAAAGAATTCTCGCCAGAGGCGGCGATCGCAGAGGCTAAACGCATCATTGCGGGCGCGACTGATGAGGAGGTCGATGAGATCGACTGGACGCGCGAACCGTTGAGCGATCGAGAGCGGGCGTTGAGGGCCGCGATCATCCGACGTATTGAAGGTCAGGCGATGGGCGACGATGAGTTTCGGAATTTCCGAGCGATGTCCATATACCGAGAGCTTTGCGAGCTACTGGACACCACGTTCGGGCGGACCATGGGCTGCGGCGCGGCCAGTGATCTCGCGGAAGCCATCGCGCGGTCGAAAGCGAGATGGGACGACGCCAATGAAACTGACTCACGTGAAGGGCGGCGAAAGCTGCTGGATCTAGCTCGGCGCGACGTTGACGGCAGTGGCGACGAATTAGCTGCAGACGAAGACTTGGAGTCTGACGATGAGATCGATGACTAGTCTTTCTATGCTCTCGCACGTGTCTTCGCATGGGGCTCCGCGATCTCTCGCGG
>JBAQAW010000030.1:0-24820 GCA_049285915.1 Candidatus Cybelea sp.
GGCTGCGCGTCGATGCCGGTGCCGTTCGTAGAAGGATGGTATGTCGAACCCGAGGCGAGGCGGCGCGGCGTCGGGCGTCTGCTGCTGCATGCCGCCGAAGAGTGGTGCCGCAACCGCGGCTATTGCGAGCTGGGCTCCGATACGCAGCTCTGGAACGATGCCTCGCTGCAAACGCATACCTCGTGTGGCTTTCACGAGACCGAGCGGGTGATCTACCTGCGTAAAGACCTTTCAACTCGGTAGCGCGAGGAAGAGCACCACGACGTACACGACGGTCAGGACCATCGCCTGAGCCGTAAGCCACTCTTGGGCGCGCCGCGACTTCAAGAAGTATCCCAGCGCGATCGCGACTTCGAAAGCGACGAGAAACGCGAAGTTGAGCGGGGAAGAGATGCGCGCGGTACGCGCCAGCTCTTCGGCGACGCTGAGCGCCGGCAAGAGAGCCAGAAACCCAAAGAACCACCGGCGATTGCGAAAGTACCACTCGCCGAGGTCCAGGACTCCGCCGTCGCCCTCTCGCTCGGGCAAGACCAGCGAGGTCAGAATGAAGAGAACGACCGGGGTAAGCAGCACGAGCCAGAAGGCGCCGAAGCTCCAGTGCGCGGTATGGCGTACGCTCCACTCCGCCCACCAGTGCTGGACCGAAATGAAGAACAGCCAGATTCCCCAGGCGATGGGCGGCCAGTAAAAATCGACACGCTCGCGAGCGGTAATGACGCCGGCTAGGCGCGTCAGCACGTTGGTCACCGCAAGGCCCAGCACGATCGACGTGAGGATCGTGAGGTAGTCGAAGGCGCCCATCGCGCTAAGCACGACGAGGCGCCTTCGTTATCTTCGGGGTTCGACTACTGGATCGTGACGCTGACGGGGCTCGAAGCAATTCCGTTGGTTACGACTTGTATCGTGCTCGCGCCGGTCTGGATGGTCGCGGGCACGTCGAACATTGCAGAGACCTTTTTGTTCGAGCCGATGCCCATCGAACTGAAGGCGTGCGAGCGAGCGAAGGTGACGGCGCCGGATCCGGTGTTGGTAATCCGGACGAGCGGATAGTTCGAGGCCTGTTGATCGTCATCGCCGTAGAAGTTCGCTTGCGTGAGGCCGTTGAAGCGCTTCCCGGAGATCTTATAGGTGCTCCCGTGGGTGAGCGTCGCTGCCACGGAAGTGATCTGCGGCTTGCCGCCGGCGACCGGAACGTTTGCGCGCTTTGCGCTGTATACCTCGACGTCGTTCGAGCCGTCATCCTCGAGAATCTGGCCCGTCGGGAGCACGAGCAGCCGAACGTTGTAGCTCGAATCGTTGCCTGCGTCGGGCGGATTCGCTATCTGCTTGAACTTCTTTCCGTTAAAGAGGAAGAACTGCGCGGGCGTCGCGTACACGCCCGGGCTTTCAGGAATCATTCCCTCGCCGTTGGGCAGCAGCGACGTCGGCGCGTCGGCCGCGTCGTACTGCGTGCCGCCGATGACCGGATTGTTCGGCCCTTGGCTCCACTTCCCCGTATTCGCGTTGTAGATCGCCGTGTATTGATCGGCCCCGATGACGTAGACGGTGTTGTTGGCCATCATCGTCTGCGGTCCAATCTCTTCAGCCTGGGTGAGGTTTTGCGGCAGGCTGCCCGCCGACGTCCAGGCATTCGTCTTGGGATTGAAGAGTTCGGAGCCCGGCTCGTCGAGCACGTTGGCGTCGAGCAGTTGGCCGTTGCGCAGCAGCGTCCAGCCTTCTTCACTGTTCGCGCCCGACTTGCCGTTATTGCTCAGGATCGTCCACGACATCGAGGCTTCGTCGAGCAGCGCCTGAGTCGTATAACAGCAGTTGCCGAGCATGTAGGTTCCGTTCGCGAGCACCGCGCTTTGGCCGTCACCGATCTCGCTCCAGCCCGTCGGCCCCGTCACCGGGGTCCACGCGTTGGCGACGGGATCGTAGATCGCGCCGAGATTCGTTTCAGCGCCGCCGCAGAAATTGTACTCGCCACCCTGGACGATCAGTTTTCCGTCGGGAAGAATCGCCGAGGCGAAGTAGAGCGGCCCGTACCCCGACGGCATCGAGGTCTTCGGACCCCACGTCCCGTTGACGTAGCTTCCCGTCTTATCCGGAATCAGCGGATACCAATCCGGCGAGCAGTAGTCTTGCACGAGAATCGTGCCGTCGGTCATCTGAATCTCGGTGCCCGCGCCGTTGGCAAACGGCGCTGCCGCCGCGAGCGGAGTCCAGCCGCCCGCTTTCGCGCGTTGCCGAATCGCCGAAGTGATCGCGTGCGTGTGTCGCGGAGGCCGCGCCGGCGTGTGCCCGATGCGCAAAAGCTTCGGCAGCTTATTATGCAGCACCGAAGGCATTTGCGGCATCCCGGAGACCGGAGAACTTGGATTGGTGCCGCTGCAAGCGGCGAGTAACGAAGCCGCTACCGCGCTCGCCAACGCGAGGCGTAAGTATTGCATTGGATGTTCGACTCCTAAAAGCGAGCTACGGTAGTAGTGGGGACCGGTTTAGCGCTTCTTCCGCGCCGTCGTCTTTCTGGCCGCCGCTTTACTCGCTACGGCTTTAACGGCGACCGCTCTGCCGACGGCCTTTTTGGCCGCCTTGCGCACGCCCGTCGAGCGCGATCCGCGCTTGGCCATCACCGCTTCTTTGAGCGCCTTGGCGGGCAAGAATTTGAAGACTCGCTTCGCGGGGACTTTTACTTGTTCTCCCGTTGCGGGATTGCGCGCCATGCGAGCGGCGCGATCGCGCACTTTGAACTGACCAAAACCGGGAATCTTGACGGCCTCACCCGAAACGACCGCCGCCAGAATGTCTTCGAAGAGACCGTCGACAAGGTCGACGGCATCCTTGCGCGAGATTTCGAGACGTTCGACCGTCGAGCGCACCAGATCTTGTTTGTTCATCGTTTCCTTTCGTGTGGAAAAGCAGTCGCCAACCGAGCAAAATCGTTTCGCGCTGCTTGCTACGCAACGTTGAGGGACTCCTTGTGGTGACCTTTAAAAATGGGCGTTTACGCGGCAGCGCAGGCGTTCCCGGGGACAAGTCCATCTCCCATCGGGCGCTCATTTGCGCGGCTCGCTGCAACGAACCCGTGCGCATCTCAAATCTCAATCCGGGGCTGGACGTCGCGGCCACGCGTGAGGCGCTGGTCGCGCTGGGCCTGCGGATCGAACGGTTCGCTGACGAAACGGTCGTGTATCCCGGCACGCTTTCCAACCCGGCCGCGACCCTCGAGTGCATGAATTCGGGTTCGACCGCCCGGATGCTGCTGGGCGCGTGCGCCGGCGCCCGTGTGGCCGCGCGTTTCGACGGGGACGACTCGTTGCGCCGCCGTCCGATGGAGCCGGTTGCGGCGCAGCTGCGTGCGTTCGGCGCGAAGATCGAGACGGCGGCCGGGCGTCTCCCCCTGCTGCTGGAGGCCCGGACCCGCGTGGAGACTCGCCGCTTCATCCTGCTCGGACCCTCGGCTCAAGTGAAGTCGGCGCTGCTTTTCGCGGGCCTTTTCGCGGGCGTTGCCGTGCGGATCGAGGGGGATCGCTTCTCGCGCGACCACACGGAGCGGCTGCTTCAATATCTCGGCGCGGCAATCGAATGGGATGGGCGCGCGATCGCGCTGGGTGCGGACCGGCTTCGCGCGCGTGACGTAGCCGTAGCGGGCGACTTCTCTTCGGCGGCGTTCTTCCTGGCCGCCGCCGCGGTGACGCCCGGAAGCAGCGTCGTCGTCGAAAACGTGGGCGTCAATCCGACGCGAACCGGCCTGCTCGACGCGTTGGGGCGCATGGGCGCGGCCATCGAGCTTCGCAACGAGCGAACGGTGGCCGGGGAGCCGGTCGCCGACATTGCCGTCGAACACCACGCGCTGACGGGCATTACCGTAGACGGCGACCTGACGCTGCGCGCGATCGACGAGATCCCGCTGCTGGCCATAGCGGCCGCCTTCGCTCGCGGCGAAACGACGATATCGGGCGTCGAGGCGTTGCGCACGAAAGAGTCCGACCGGGTCCGGGCCATCGAACGGCTGCTCGGCGCAGTCGGAATTGCAGTTCGTACCGAGCGGCGCGCGATCGTGGTCGAAGGCAGTGCACCGGTTACGCAGGGCACCCCGATCGATACGGAGGGCGACCATCGAATCGTGATGGCCGCGGCGGTCCTGGCGTGTGCCGCGGGGCCGTTAGCGGTCGATAGCGCCGCCGGTGCTGATGTCAGTTTCCCCGGCTTCGCGCAGGCCCTGGAGGGCCTGCAACGCGCCTAAGCGGCCGGTTCTGAGGGTTTGGCCTCGCTCTTTGCCGTCGAAGCGCCCGACGACGTCGAGGTGCCCGCCGATGCAGATGGGCTCGACGACTCAGAAGAGGTCTCGCTCTTGGACGTCGCGGCCTTCTCCGGCTTGGTCGCAGCGGGTGAGCGCCGGGAATCGGTGACGTAAAAACCCGATCCCTTAAAGAGCACCGGTGCGGCATTGAATACTCGGCGGACCGGGGCTCCGCAGACCGCGCACGGCTCCTCATGGGTCTGGTCGAAACCGTGCCGCACCTCGATCGTGTGGCCGCATTTCGTACAGGCGTAATCATAGAGCGGCATGGCCAGAGTATACCGGGCCTAGCACTCCCGGTCAATGACTGCTAGCCCTTGCCCCGCCCCGGCCGGCAGGCTATAAAATGACGTTGCTCAACCTGGATCGCAGGAGGGTGTGCCACGATGAAGAGCTTCGACCGGCTGCAATGGCAACGCGTCACCGTCGCCGCTTTACTGCTTTCCGGCTGCAATGCGCCGGGTGCGACGCTCGGCAATCTGCCGCCTTCGCAACCCGCTGCGCTCGCACCGCAGCGATCGCCGGGCTTAGGTAAAATCTATGTCGCAAACAGCGGCGAGGACTCCGGCGGGACTGCCAGCGTGCTCGTCTTCGCTCGGCGCGCGGACGGGGATGTCGCGCCCGCGCGTACCATCGCCGGTTCGAATACCGGGATGATCAATCCCGACGGCATCGCCGTCGACGACGCCGGACGAATCTACGTCGCCGACCTGTTTGCCGCTACGTCCGGCGCAGTGCTCGTCTTTGGCCCGAGTGCCGACGGCAACGCAACTCCGATCGCCACGATCACGGCCGGCACGTACCTTACGAGCGGCGTTGCGCTCGATTCGCAGCAAAACGTATATGCCTGCAACTTCGAGCAAGGCAAGATCAACGTTTTCGCAGCGAAGACCTACCAGCCGCTCCGCACGTTTTACAGCGATTACGGGACGTACTGCACCGATCTTGCCATCGACCCGGCCGGCGACGTGTACGCGCTGGTAGGGGGCTACAGCGGAGGAATGCGATTACGCTCGAGCGGTTCGGGCAGCTACGGTGGACTGATCGCCGTCTTTCCCGCGGGTGCGAACGGCAATACCAAGCCGATCCGGGTTATTTCAGGCCGGAAGACCGGGCTGAACGACCCAGGGAGTATCGCGATTGACTCGCAAGGTCGCGCCTACGTCACCAGCTACGACAAGTCCGGCGAGATCCTCGTCTTCGCCGCGGGAGCAAACGGCGACGTGCGGCCCTTATGGCGCCTTCGCGGAAGGCAGACACGACTGACCGTACCGGACTCCGTCGCCGTCGACGAGCGAGGCTCGATCTATACGTCCGACGACTCGTTCAAGACCACGCAGAGTCTTACCGTCTATCCGCCCGGCGCCCGCGGCGACGCCAAGCCAATCCGTCGGATCAGCGGGGCAAAGACCCAACTGCTCGAGATTCATAGGATCGCCGTGCGATGAAGATGCCGGCGCGCTAGAAGTCGGCCAGAACGGCGGCGTCGCGCTGGTACTCGACCAGACCCTTGAAATGGACGAGCGAATCGCCCAACGCATTCGAGAGGCGCCGCCCGCGCTGCCAGCGATCGAGCAGACCGCCCAGACGCCCGTGATACGCGGGATACGAAAGACGCACGTGCAGCTTCGAACGCGACGTACGCCGCTCGATTCGGAAGTCGAGCCGGCGGCGCACCGAGAACGCCCCCACGAGCGAGAGCCGGTAGTTCGTAATGTAGTCGTCGACTTCGAAGAGCTGTTCTTCTTCGCCCGGAAGCAAAGAACGAATGACGACCTCGCTGCCGACTTCCAGTTCGCCGTCCGCGCTTTGCCGGCGAGCGCTTCGCAAAAACGACAACCACACCGGCCACTTCTCGACGGCGCACAACAGCGCAAACGCATCTTCGGCAGTGCAGTCGAGCTCGAGACCGGCACTATGCGACTGCAGCCCAGCGACTAACGAAGTATCCGCGATGAGCATGATGGGCTGTGGTATTCGGGATGGCGCCCTTAACCGTCCTTTACGAATCTATACACATTCGTATGTGGATCGTTATGAACTCAATCCACAGCGCGCGAATAACACGAGCGATTCGATGCCGATCGGCAACGCTCGCTCGTCTATTCGAAAGAGTGAGCTGTGCGCGGGATGCACCGCGCCCGCCGCTTCGCTGCGAACGCCGAGGCGAACGAGCAGCCCGGGCAGGCGGTTTGCAAAGTACGCGAAGTCTTCCGCACCCATCGTCGGCTGCGGCCGCTCGACGCGGATCGTGCTTTGCTCGCGAACGTAGGCGGTAAACCGCTCCGCGAGCGCGGCGTCGTTGACGACGGGAGGGTAGCCCCGCACGACGCGTACGTTCGCGTGCACGCGATAGGCAGCTGCGACGCCGGCGACGATCCTCCGCACGCGTTCCTCGAGCGCGTCCCGTATCGCCGGGTCGTGCGCCCGCAACGTCCCGCTCATCTTGATTTCGTCGGCGATCACGTTGTTGCGGTAGCCGCCTTCGATCGTCCCGATCGTTACGACCGCACTGCCGAACGGATCGACCTCGCGCGCGACGACGTTCTGCAGCGCCAAAACGATCGCGGCGGCGGCGACCAGCGCGTCTACGGATTCGTGCGGATAGGCGCCGTGGCCGCCGACGCCTTTGACGTCGATGTAGAGTTCGTCGGCCGAGGCATTGACGGGTCCGGGCGTTACCCCGATCGTGCCCACGTCGAGCCGCGAGTCGACGTGCAGCATCGCGACGAGGTCGACCGGCGGCTCGTCGAGCACGCCTTCTTCGATCATCGGCAACGCGCCGCCCGGCCCTTCTTCTGCCGGCTGAAAGATCAGCACGACGCTGCCGCGCAGCCCATCGCGCGCGTTCTGCAGCACCGCGGCGGCGCCGAGCAGCATCGCGGTATGCGCGTCGTGGCCGCAGGCGTGCATCTTTCCGCCGACTTGCGACGCATACGGCAAGCCCGTCTTCTCCCCGATCGGCAGCGCATCCATATCGGCGCGCAGCGCGACGACCCGCCCCTTTGCGCGGCCGTCGATTCGCGCGGCGACGCCCGTACCGGCGAGCCGGCGGTGCGCGATTCCCAGCGTGTCGAGTTCCCGCTCGACCAACGCCGCGGTTTCGTGCTCTTCAAAACCCAGCTCCGGGTGCCGATGGATTGCCCGCCGCAGCTCGACGACGTGACCGGCTAGCGCTTCGTCTACTTCGATCGACATTCCAAGCGGAGTTAAGGGCGCTCTGAGTAATCCCCTGTACCGGAATGATGACCGCAGATCTCGCGCTCGCACTCTTGATCAACCGCACGAGCACGTACTATCTGGCGAATCCGCCCGTCTACATGACCTACACCGAACGTACCCACGTCAGCGCGGCCGGCATGGGGCGCACCCAAGATCTCAACCGTTCGATCGCGGTGCGCGTAGCCGACAACTACGCCGTAATGAAAGACCTCCCCGACGGGATGCAGCGCACCGGCGAAGCATTCCCGATCGTCGCCTACTTCGACCCTTTTTCCAACTTCAGCTTCGGCTACTTCGCGAATCTCAAACGCGTCGACATCACGTTGGAGCGCGGAAAGACCTACCAGTTTCCAATACCTCAGCCGGATCCCAGCGTCAACGTCGTCGTTCCCTACAATAGCTATTGGGCGTCGAGCTATGCGCCCGACTCAACCGACGCGGCGCTCCACGTATTGATCGAGCCGACGCCGCGCATCAAGCACGGTCTCTATCCGGCTGCGGTCGTCGAAGATCCGGTCACCCACCTTCCGTCGCACATCGAGATGCGCGCGGTCGAGGGCGACGAGTCTTTCGCGCTCGACTACAAAGTCGTGGACGGACACTGGGTCGTCGTGCACGGCACCTTCAGCGCGACGCAGCACGTCGTCTTTATGACCGTCAAGGTCCTCGCGGACGTCACGTTCAGCGATATTGCATTCCCGACCGAGGCGCCCGATCCGCGTCTAGCCGGAGCGCCGTCGCCGGCACCCGCCGCTTCCGCGACTCCGTAGGCCCAATACGCGAGGCGCTCGCTCACGGCGCCGCGGGCGCAGGCTCTTGACGCGGCGCGAGCTGCAGTTCGTCGGGGGCTGGGTGCGCGGCTCCGTTACGTGAGGGGTGATCCTTTGGCGCGACCCACATGTAGACGTTGGGAATCAGCAGCAGAGTCAGTACGAGCGAGCTGAGCACGCCGCCGATTACGACGATGCCGAGGCTCGAACGCGACGACGCGCCGGGATCGAGCGCGAGCGCGAGTGGAAGGTTGCCGGCAACGACCGAGAAGCTGGTCATGATGATCGGCCGGAAGCGCGTGTGTGCGCTCTCCCTGATTGCCGAAAGTTTGTCACGCCCGCGTTCCCGCAGCGTGTTGGCATAGTCGACGAGCAGAATCCCGTTCTTCGTCGCGATGCCGATGAGCAGAATCGTTCCGATCAGCGAGAATAGGTTGAGCGTGCGATGGGTTAGGAATAGGCCGCCGACGGCGCCGATCGCCGCGACCGGAACCGAGAAGATGATGATGAAGGGCGAAACGTAGCTGTTGTACAGCGCCACCATCAAGAGGTAGACCAGGATTACCGAAACGATCATCGAGAGCCCCATGCCGACGAGCGTCTGGTGCATGAAGTCTTGCTGACCGAGCGGGGCCGGCCGCACTTCGATATTCGGCGGCAGGTGGAGCGACGGCAGCCGCTTGACCAGGCCCTCTTCCACGGCGGATAGGGAAGAGTTCGGCGCGTAGTTCGCGTTGACGTGGATGACGTTGTTACGGTCGGTTCGCGTGATTAACGGCGAAGTCGGCGTGGATTCGAAGCGCGCGATGTCGCTAAGGTAGACGATCCCGCCGCTCGAGGAGCGGATTGCGACCGACTTGAGCGCCTCGAGGCTCGTCTGAGAGGAGGTTGGATAGATCACCTGGACCTGCTCCAAGCCCGCCGTCGTCTCGAACTGCGTCGCGACGTTTCCGCCGAACGCGGCGCCGGCGGCGTTGGCCGCATCTTGCAGGTTGACGCCGAGTGCCTGCGCCTTGTTGCGATCGAACTGGATCGATATCTCGGGGGCGAGCTGCGTGCCGGTGCTGTTTACGCTCACCGCGCCCGGGACTTTTTGCAGCAGCGAGACGACCTTCTGGGCGTAGGGTGTCGGGTCGCCGCCGGTCACGTCGGTCACCAAAAAGTCGATCGGCTGCGCGTTGCCGCCCGAGGTCGACGTCGACGGCACGACGACGGCGTCGACGTTCTGCGGCAGATACTTGCGCGCGATGGAACGGAACTGCGCGAGCCAGTAATTCGTGGAGTGCTTGCGCGCGTCTTTCAGCCAGATATGCACCTGGCCGACGTTGCTCTGCGAGACGAAGCCGCCGAACGACGCCGCGTAGGCGCCGGCGACGGCGGTATTCGCAAAGGTATCCGCGGTGTGGAGGATCTTTTTCTCCAGGCCGAAGGTGCCCTTTTTCACCGTTTCGATCGGCGTGCCGATCGGATAGACGAGCTGGATGTAAAGTTCGCCGCGATCGATCGGCGGAATGAACTCTTCGCCGACCGCGCCGACGCCCACCATCGCCAGCGCCAGCAAGAAGGTCGCCCCGCAGAACACCGCGACCAGGCGGCCGTGACCGAGGCTCCACGGCAGCGCTCGATCCGTGTACCAGCTTCGCAGATCGTCGAACCTTTCGCCGAACCGCTCGACCACGCCCCACGGTTTCCAGTGCGAACGCAGCGCCCACAGACCGGCCAGCGTCGGCGTGATCGTAAAGGAGACGAAGAGCGACGTAAGCGTCGAGATCACGACGACGATGCCGAACTCGGCGATCTGCCTCCCGACCTGGCCTTGGATGAACGCGATCGGCAAGAATACCACGACGTCGACCAGCGTAATGACGACCGCGGCCGCGCCAATCTCTTCACGACCCTTGACCGCCGCCTCTTCAGGCGGCTGCTTGAGCTCGGTAAAGTGCCGCTCGATATTCTCCAGAACGACCGTCGAGTCGTCGACCAAGATGCCGATCACCAGCGACATGCCCAAAAGCGAGATCGTGTCGATCGTTAGGTGCATCAGGCGCATCACCGTGATTGCGATCGCGAGCGAGGTTGGAATCGAGACGCAGACCACGATGGCGCTGCGCCAGGAGCGCAGGAAAAAGATCATCGCGATGCCGGTTAGCAGGATCGCGAGCATCAGCGTGCGGCTGACGATGACGATCTGCTGCTCGGTAAACTTCGACTGGACGTGGATGACGCGGAAGCTGATCTCGGGGAAGCGCCGTTCGATCTGCGGAAGCGCTGCGAGGACGTTGTTCGAGGCGTCGACTTCGCTGCCGGTCGAAGCCTTTTGGACCTGAAGGAAGAGCCCCGTCTGGCCGCTGATGTGGGCGAACTGCAGCTGCGGTTCGAAACCTTCGTTCACGCTGGCGACGTCTCCGATGCGCACGACGGAGTTGGTTGCGCTCCAGGAGTTGACGGCCCCGGGTAGGGCCGAGAGGCCGCCCGAGTAGCTCTCGACTTGGGAACCGGTGGAGTTCGCGACGGTCGAGCCGGTAGCGCTCGTAGGAACGATCGGCAGATTGCGGACCGTATCGAGATTCTGGATGTCGCCGCGAATATCGATCGTCGTCTGCCGGTTGGGTTCGTAGGCGAAGCCACCCGGCACGCGCTGATTGTTACTCTGCAGCGCGTTGATGACGTCGTTGAGCGTCAGGTTTGCGGCGGTTAAACGCGCCGGATCGACGACGACCTCGTACGCCGGGGTGACCACGCCGCCGACGTTGGCAAACGATATGCCGGGGACTTGCTCGAGCTGCGGTGCGATGACGTTGGTCGCGTAGAGCGCGAGGCGCGAGAGCGAAAGCTTCTTCGAATAGAGCGCGAGGGTGACGACCGTGGACTGCGTCGGATCGTACAGATTGACCGTCGGCGGCGTCAGATTCGTCGGCAGATATTTCTCTGCGGCTTGGATTGCCTTGTTCGTCAGCGCGAGGTCGGTGGCCGACGCGGAGTCGATGTTGAAGATCGCGGTGATCCGCGCCTGACCCTGCTGCACGACCGAGTTGAACGTCTGCAGATCGGCGGTGCCGGCGAGGTTCTGCTCGATTGGGGCGACGATGTTGTCGCGCATTTCCGTAACCGAGGCGCCGTTGTATTGCACGGAGATCGTTACCGTCGGCTGGCTGACGTCGGGGTAGAGCTCCTTGACGATCGTCACGGTCGAGAGGATGCCCGCGAACGCCATCAATGCGATGATGACGAAAACGAGCGTAGGCCGTTTGATGAAGAGCCTGGTAAGGCTAAACTTCACTGCTGGTAGGAGACTTTCTCGCCGTCGCCGAGGCTCGCCTGACCGTCGTTGACGATCCGGGTCCCGGGGATCAGCCCGCTGACGACGGAGGTCGTGCCGTCGCTGCCGAGCTCGGCAACTTTTACGGTCTTGACGCTTCCGCCATCGGCAATCGTCATGATCGCGTCGTGGTTATCGTCGGTAAAGGCGGTCGCCGGAACGCGAACGCCGCGTACCTGCGCGGCGTCGACCGTTCCTTGGACGACCATCCCGGGACGCAATCGCTGGCCGGGGTTCGAAAGCAAGATTTTGATCTGAAAATCGGTCGAACCGGGATTGATCTCGTTGAGGACGCCGGCGACGTGTCCCGAGAAGCGCGCGCTGCCGTTGAGATCTTCTGCAACGACGGTCGCCGGAGCGCCGTTGGCGATGCTCGAGATCTGCTCGCTCGAAGCGTGCAGCACCGCGTAGATCGGATTGACCTGCTGGAGCGTGAAGATCTGACGATTTCCCGGATACTCACCGGGGTTGATGTTACGGTTCACGACCACGCCGTCGATCGGCGAAACGATCGAGGCTTTGCCGATCGAGACGCGCACCTGCTGGGCCTGCGCGGTTGCGACCTGTTCCTGGGCCTGCGACTGCTTGACGGCGGCGGCCTGCAATCCGTTGCCGGAGATCGAGCCGTTTGCCTCGACGTTCGATCGCGCCGACGACAGGTTCGCATTGGCGGTGTCGAGCGCTTGCTGGTCGTTACGCACCAGCGTCTCCTGAGCGTCGACCGATTGCTGCGAGATGTAGCCCTGCGACAAAAGCGTCTGATCGCGATCGAGGTTGTGCGTATCGTTGTTCAGCGTTTGCTGCGCCTGGTGAACCGCGGCCTCGTTGGTGCGCAGGCTGTCGACGCCCTGCGCGATCGAAAGGGAGCCTTGATAGGCGGTATGCTCGGTATTCGCGTGATTGCTGTTGGCGGTCGCAAGGTCGGCCTGAAGCTGGGCTTGGAGATCGGCGGTATCGAGGGTCGCGAGCAGTTGCCCCGCGTGCACCGAGTCGCCCTCGCGAACGTACACGGCATCGGCGGGTTCCGAGAGCGAGCTCTGGATCGCCACGTTCTGATAGGGTGCGACGACGCCGGCGAGCTGGCGCGCGGGCTGAATCGTTCCGAACCCGACGACCGAACTCTGGACCACCGGCACCTCGGCACGCGGCGGCGCGTGCCGCGCGCACCCGGTGGCGGCTAGGAAGATCAACGCGGCACCGAAGAGTCCGCCAAGGCCGTCGCGACGTGTCATGCTACTTGGCGATTGTACCGAAAGCGCCGGTTCCCAATCCTGGAGTGAGTCTGAGAATGGGTGAAGCGACCGAACGGCCGCGGGTTTTAGTGATAGATGACGAGCGCGGGCTGCGCGAACTGCTCGAGTACGGCCTGGGTCAGGCCGGCTTCGAGGTGCGCTGCGTGACCGAAGGGTCGGCTGCGCTGCCTCTCTTGAGCGCCTGGCCGCCCGACGTCATCGTCCTCGACGTGATGCTGCCCGACGCCGACGGGTTTACGTTGTTGCCGGAGATCCGGCGCCTCACGACCGCGCCGGTCGTCATGCTGACGGCCCGCACCGAGGTTTCGGAGCGGGTCGCAGGCCTTTCGGCAGGTGCGGACGACTACGTCGGCAAGCCGTTCGACTTGGAGGAACTCATCGCTCGCCTTCACACGCTGATGCGCCGTCCGGCGATCGAACGGCGCGACACCTTGACCTACGCGGATCTGAGCATCGACACGCCGAGCCGGACGGTCTATCGCGGAAACCGGCGCATCGAACTCTCCGCCCGCGAGTTCGACTTGCTGCGCGTCTTTGCCGAGCACGCCGAAGAGGTGCTGACTCGCTCCGAGCTGCTCGACATGGTCTGGGGCATCGATCGCGACGTGATCCCCAACACCGTCGAGACGTACGTTTCGTTCTTGCGCGCGAAAGTCGACAGCGGCGAAGCGGTCAAGCTGATCCAGACTCTGCGCGGGCAGGGCTATTCCCTACGGGCGGCAGCGCCGTGAAGACCCGGCTTGCCCGGCGAATCGAAACCCTCGCGGCAATCGAGATCGCGCTCGTCCTCGCGGCGGTCATCCTTGCCGGCGCGCTCTTCGCCTTGGGCGTCTATATCCGCGCGCTCTCCAACGAGCTGAGCGGCACGCTCGCGCAGATGCAGACGGTCTTGGCGCGCGCGCCGCTTCCCGATGCGCGCGCCGGTGGCGTCTTCGCCGCTTCATTGCTTTTGGGGAGCGGCAGCGAGATCGTCTTCAACGACGCGACGACGCGCGTCACCGTATTTCGCGCGCACCGGGCCGACCCGCGCGTCATCGTGACGTTCCGGCCGCGGGGCGACCTATCGGGAGATCCACAGGCCTCGGGACCGCTCGCGCGAGTCATTCTGGGTTTGGCGACGGCATTTGGCCTGCAAGCTCTGCACGCGCAGGCCGGCAATCTCTTCATCATCGTCAAGAGCAACGATGCGACGCTGGTCAACACCGTACGCTCGTTTGCGCTTCCGCTGTTGATCGCGCTTGGGTTAGCCATCGTCTGTTCGGCGCTTGTCGCCCGAACGTTGACCCGTCAAGCCCTTCGGCCGCTCGACGACGTCACCGCCGCGCTCCAGCGTTTCGCATCGGGCGATCTCACGCCGCAGCTGATCGCCGCCGACGAACGCCAGCAACTTGGCGGCCTCGCGGTGGCGTATAATGGGGCGATCGAACAGATGGAGCGGGCCTTTGCGGCGCGCGACCGGGCAAACGCATCGATGCGGCAGTTCATCGCCGATGCGGGGCATCAGTTGCGGACGCCGCTGACCGTGGTGCAGGGCTTCATCGCTATCCTGCGGCGCGGCGGGATGGAGAGCGCGCCGGACCGCGACCGCATCTTGGATACGATGAACGACCAAAGCCGGATCATGGGGTCGTTGATCGACAAACTGATTCTGCTGGAGCGCTGGGAGAACGTCGAAGTCCCGGAAAGACTCTTGCCGATCGACATCGGCCGTCTCGTCGCGGACCTGGTCTTACCGATCGCCGACGCCAACCCCGATCGCAGCTTCGCGATCGCGGCCGAGCCCGGCGTTCTTGCCGCGATCGACCCGACCGAGTTGGGATACGTCGTGACGAATCTCACCGACAATGCACTCAAATACGGCGTAGGCGATATCGACGTGCGCGTCTGCGCGCGCGACTCTAAAGCCCTCGTCGAAGTTCAAGATCAGGGTCCGGGGATTCCGTCTTCCGACGCGATACGCGTATTCGATCGTTTCTATCGCGGAACGCAGCGCGACGTTGCCGGATCGGGCCTTGGTTTGGCGATCGTCAAACGCGCGGTCGAACGCGCGCACGGCACGATCACTCTCGATTCAAGTCCGAGCGGCTCGCGCTTTACGGTGAGTCTCCCCCGCGCCTGACGTGTCATCCTGAGCCTGTCGAAGGATGGCGGAGAGGGTGAGATTCGAACTCACGGAACGCTATTAACGTTCGCCCGCTTTCGAGGCGGGTGCCTTCAACCACTCGACCACCTCTCCGAGGCCTACGGTTGGAACGCGGAGGCGTCCAGACCTGCTTGCCCCTCTACGTCCCCGCGTTTTTGCCGGAAAAAGCGCTGCAACTGTTCGGCTGCCTCGCTTTGCAGCACGCCTTCGGTGACTTCTATGCGATGGTTCGTGCGCGCCGAGCGCAGGAGATCGAATGCGCCGCCGTCCGCGCCGCCTTTCGGGTCGGACGCACCGTAGACCAGGCGCTTGATACGCGCCGCAATCATCGCACCCGCGCACATGACGCACGGTTCTTTGGTGACGTAGAGCGTCGCATCGGAGAGACGCCACGTGCCGAGGCGCCGCGCCGCCGCTTGCAGCAGCAGCATCTCGGCGTGCGCGGTAGGATCGCGCCGCGCCTCCTTTTCGTTCTTCGCCTCGAGCACGAGATCGCCGCTGACGAGAACCGCGCCGATCGGTACGTCACCGTCGTCCGCGGCGGCTGCGGCAAGCTCGATCGCGCGGCGCACGTACGTCTCATCGTCGTTCATGGTAAAATGCGCGCCCGGAGGGATTCGAACCCCCGATCCCAGCCTTCGGAGGGCTGTGCGTTATCCAGCTACGCTACGGGCGCACGGCGAAGTCAGCGCGGCGCGTCGGGTGGCGATCCCGCGCTCGGAATATGCTTGAACAAGTCGAGCTTGTGGTCGACGAGCGTACGGTAAAACTTGCGCACGCAATCGGGATGCCCGAAGAAGTAGGTTCTGGCGTAGGCCAGATCTTCACCCGAGCTATCGGGCACGTAGTGCGAAATTTCGATCTCCTCCATTTGTCCCCGATCGACCGGATGGGGGCAGAAATCGCAGGGAATCGTCGACATGACTTTTTGATACCTCAGAATGAAACCGGCCGTCTCCGCTGGAGCGGCCGGACTCTTTATCGTTCTGGCTCGGGTAGGACTTGAACCTACGACCAAGGGCTTATGAGTCCCCTGCTCTACCACTGAGCTACCGAGCCGTAGGCGCCCCGCCGCCGCATTTGCGACCGCAGTATACCAGGACCGCAGGCCGGCGACAACCGGTTACAGCGGCGGGGCAAAGTGCGGGCGGGATTATTGCTTCGTGCAGCTGCCTTTTCCGCTCATTGGCTTACCCTTCTCCGTCCAGCTCGACGCGATGGTAATGGCGCTGGGCGTAATGTGCCAAACGTCGCGCTCGTGGCTCGGATCGGCCGGCCAGCTGGCCGTGTACGTCATCGTCATCGCACTCTCCGCGGCGTAGGCCGTCGAGGCCCCGTAATCGCCGGCGATGGAGCTTCCGCCCAGGGTGATGAAGACGTGCTTCTTCGGATCGTAGCCAAAAGAGAAGAAACTCTTGTTAGCCGGGCGCCCCAGAGATGCGCTGGTATCGCCGGTTCCGTCGATCCAAAGGTCGTTGAGCTTCGAGATCGCGTAGGTAGACTTCGAGGTCCCTTTGGGTCCGGTGTAGGTGCAGTTCCAGTTCCCGACGAGGGCCGAAAGCGCCGGCGGCAGTTCCGCGGCCGCCGAGGCAGGCCGTAGCCCTGCAACGGTGCTTCCGGCCGAAACGGCGATCCCAAGCACGAGAGCGCGAACGAGTATAGCCACTTCTTCTCCCTCCCTGTCGAGCAAAAATGCAAAAAGCGGGGCGGTATTGCCCGTGCAGGCGATTCGGCGGTCGCCTGCCGTTTCCCGGCCGCGAGAAAGATGGAAACAGCCGTCAAGATAAGCCTTTCGACGACCGTCCCGGTGAAATCGCGGTCGGAGGGACTCGAACCCCCAACCTACAAGTTCGTAGCCTGTTGCTCTATCCAATTGAGCTACGACCGCGCGTGCCGAAGTCCGATTCGGAGAGAGAGGGATTCGAACCCTCGATACGACTTTACATCGTATAACGGTTTAGCAAACCGCCGCCTTCAGCCGCTCGGCCATCTCTCCCCAGCGCGACCTCGACCGGCCCAACTTGTACGTCGAGGCCCTGCCGCCTGCCGGCTCCGCCTATTGCGCAGCGCGCGGCCCGTCGAGCGGACGTTCCGGAACCACCTCCGGCACCACGACGATTCGGCGTGACCCTCGACGGGCGCCAAACGCGTCGAGGCCCAGTACGCGCCCCGTCGGCAGCACCAGGCTAATCGCCGAGAGCAGCATCAAGCATCCATCGATCGACGCCCAGCCGCTGAACGACGTCAGCGCGCCGCGCGCCGCCATGTAATTTACCGTAAGAACGATGCCGAACAGGCCGCCCAGCCGCGAGAAGAGGCCGATGGCCAACGAAATGCCGACGAGCAGTTCGCCGAAACGGACGAGCTCGGCGAAGACCAGCGCGTTGGGCTGCACGACGCCCACGAGAAAGTCGTGGTACGGGGCGCCGACTTTGGCGATTCCTTGCGTCACATACTGACCGAACGCTCCGTTCGGTGGCAGAAAGTCTGCTGCGTGAATGAACTTCGGCACGGCGTGGATGATCCAGATGCATCCCGTCAGGAATCGAACCACGGCCAGCCAACTGCCGTAACTTCGCGACGAAGGGAGATTCACGCTACCACGTCCTTTCGTATCTTCACGAGCTGCGCGATCAGCGACGCAGCATCGGCGGCGGCGTTCGGGCGGCCCAAGCGCCGTGCGGCCGCAATCATTTCTTCCCGCGCAGCGCGATCTTCAAGAACGCGCTCGATGATTTCCGGAAGATCGCTGAGCCGCGACGTGCGCACGGCTGCTCCGGCGCCGACGAGTACCCGCGCGTTACGCTCCTCCTGACCCGGCAAGGGCTTGCAGAGTACGAGCGGGACGCGTGCGACCAGCGCTTCCGACGTGCTCAGGCCGCCCGGCTTGGTCACGAACACGTCAGCCGCGTGCATGTAGTCGTAGATGTTCTCGACGAAACGCAGGGCGCGCACCGGGTAGCCGACGCTTTCCGCGGCTCGGGTTAGACGCCGCTCGATGCGAGCGTTTCGTCCGGCGACGACGACGGCCGCCAGTGGTACTCGGACCCCATCGAGTGCCTCCAGCATGCGCTCGAGCGGAGCGATTCCCAAGCCCCCTCCCATCAGCAGAGCGACGTACCGGTCGCGCGGCAGATCGAGCCGTTCGCGCAAGGCCTCGAGAGGCTCGCTCGTCGGAACGAACTCCGGCCGCACCGGAATTCCACTGACCGAGATCGAGTCCGCGCGGACGCGCCGCGCCAGCAACGCGTCGCGCATCGCCTCGGTCGCGACGACGTAGCCGTCAATGTTTCGATGGATCCAAAAGCCGTGGACGGCGAAGTCCGTTACGATCGCGACCACCGGCGGCGCGTCTCCAAAGCGCCGTTTGTATTCGGCCATCGCGCCGCAGGGAAACGCGTGCGTGCAGACGACCGCGTCGGGCCGCTCACGTAAGATGAGGGCGCGCAGGTTGTCGGCGGTAAACTGATGCGCCCAAAGCCGAAAACGCCCGACCTCGGTTGCGCGCTCGGCACGATCGTAGATATACCGGTACATCTGCGGAATCGTTTTGACCATCCGCAGATAGCCGTCCGAAACGACGCGTGAGACGACCAGCGCCGCATACTTGTAGGAATCGACGACGCGGGTTTTCGCCCCCGGCTCGATCCGCCGTAACGCATCGCTGACGGCGTTCGCCGCGGAGAGATGTCCGACGCCGACGCTCGCGGAGAGGAAGAGAACGCGAATCAGCGGCTCTCCCCTGATTCGCCGCCCTCGTCTTCCTGCGCATACGCGATGAAGTCGTCGAGGATCTCCTGTGCGAGCTGCTCGTTCTCCAAGAGATTTCCGGCGGCGTCGGTAACGATGAACTGCTCGTTCTCCGGATCGTTCTCCGGTTCGTGCAGCAGCACGGCGTAGGAGTGTCCCTCGTCGGGATCTTCGAGAATCCCCACGACCTCAAACGGCAGAGAGGTGCCCTCCTTGGTTTGAATCTGCAGGATGTCTTGCAGTTCGAGGGGTGCGTGCGGGGACGAGCTTTCACCGTTTGAAGAAGACATGAACGTTACTCCCTTTATTGGAGGCAGCGCGCGACGTTTGCTTGGTGCTCCGCCAGGGTCTTTGCGAAGACGTGTCGTCCGTTGCCGCAGTAGACGTAGTAGAGATCCTCGGTTCTCGACGGATGGAGCGCAGCCAGCAGCGAGGGAAGGCCGGGATTGGCGATCGGCGTCGGCGGCAGGCCCGCATGCACGTAGCTATTGTACGGCGAGTCGATCCGCAGGTCCGCGAAGGAGAGCTCGCTCTTGTGCTCCGGCAGGGCGTACTCGATCGTTGCGTCGACCTGCAGCGGCATGCGCATGCGCAGACGGTTGTAGATGACCGCGGCGATCTTCGGACGATCGGTTTCGTTCTTAGCCTCCCGCTCGACGAGCGAGGCCACCGTCACCGCCTGCGGCACCGTGACGTGCAAGGCTTTGGCTTGCGTCGGCGCGTCGCGCGGCAGCGCCTTATAGAACTGCGCGGTGAAGAGCGAGGCGATGTGACGCGGCTCGTCTCCGAGCGGCACCAAGTAGGTGCTTGGGAAAAGAAAGCCTTCGAGGTTTTTCGTGCGCGCTCCGTCGACCGTGATCTGCTCCGACATGAAATCCGCCTGCAGAGCCTGCTCCGAGCCAAGTCCCTCCGCCGCAAGCCGCTCCGCGATCTGCGCCGCGGTGAAACCCTCGGGGATCGTCACCCACGACGCAACCTGCGCTCCGCCGGTCACCAACGCTCGCAGAACTTCGCTCTGCGTGACGCGCGGCCCGAAGCGATACTCTCCGGCGCGCACGGCAACATCTTGGCCGCGCAGTTTCGCTAAGGCGCGAAAGCTCCAAACGTTGCCGATCACGCCCTCGCCGGCGAGCTGTCGCGCGATGTCGTCGAACGTCGCGCCGCGCTCGACGACCACCTGAACCGCTGCCTGCGGGTGCGTACGGTCGCCGTAGACGCAGTACCACGCCGCGCCGAGCGCAACGATCGCGGCGACCGCGCAGACGGCGAGCCCGGCGAGCAACCGTTTCAAGCGTTGCCCTCGCGACGGCGGCGGGCGAGAAAGGCGTCGAGAATTAAAGCAGCGGCCATGCGGTCGACGACCGAGCGGCGCTTGCGGCGTGAAACGTCGGCGGCGATCAGGCTCTTCGTAGCCTGCGCCGTCGTCAGGCGCTCGTCCATTCGGTGGATCTTACCCGGAAAGACCGTGCGAAGTATCTCGACGAAGGCATCCATCTGCTGCGCGGCCGGCCCGCGCTCGCCGCTCAGGGTCACCGGATCGCCGACCACGAGCTCGTCGACCTGATACGAAGCGATCAGCTCCGCGATCTCCTCGAGGTCTCGTTTGCGGTTCGTCCGCTCGATCGTCGTAACCGGCAACGCGAAGCCGGCGCTGGGATCCGAGATCGCCACCCCGATGCGTTTGCTGCCGACGTCCAAGGCCATGATCACGCCGGCGGTCCGCCCGAGGGGCCGAGGCTATCGACGTACGATATCGCCTTCGGCCGGCGCCCGAGATGATGGGCAACCAGCTCCTCTACGGCGCGAGCGCCGGCAGGGGTAGCGCGAAGCCGTACTCCCGGGCCGCTGCCCTTGGGCAGCGCGAGAGCGCGAAGGTTCTCGAGATCGGCGTTCTCCAGTTCGGCGAGGTCTCGCCAGCGCTCGCGGCAGCGTTCGTCGATGAAGCCGCCGGCCTCAGCGTCGAGCCAAACCGCCCCCGGAGGCAGGGCGGCGCCGCATCGCACGCAGTGGTCGAGCGGCGGTGCGATCCCCAGCATCTCCAGCAGGCGCAGGGCGAAGCGCGGCAGCAACTGGCGCGGCTCGGTGGCGGTCGCCACGGCAGCGATCGCTCCGGCCAGCAGTTCGTACACTTCAGGAATCGGCAGATCCGGCTCGCAGAACCCGTCGATCGTTTCGATGACCAGCGAGACGACGGCGAATCGCTCCGGGTCGACGAGCGACGGCCACGGCGCGCGCAGTGTCTCGGCCGAGACGATGACGTCGAGCGAGCGGCCGCGGTGCATCACGAAGTCGCACTCGTTGGCCAGCTCGAGACGCCCGGCGAGATGGCTGCGCATCCGTCGCACGCCCTTGCCGACGGCATCGAGCTTGCCGCGCTCGAGCGTAAAGAGGGTGACGATCCGATCGGCCTCGGAGAGCTGGCGTCCGCGAAGGACGATGCCGCGGGCTTTATAGCTGCGCGGCGGCGTCCGGATCCTCCGCCTTCGCAGCCCGCGCGGCGATGCCGTTGCTATAGATGCGCACCGCTAGAATTCTCCGGCCGCGCGTCCGCTCGACCCGCAAGCGCGTGTGATCGTCCGCTTGGATCTCCTCGCCCTCGTTTGGGAGCCGGCCGAAAAGGCCGACCGTGTAGCCGCCGATCGTCTCGAAGTCTTCGGTCGGAAGCTCGGTACCGAGCTTCGCATTGACGTCTTCGATATTGGTACCGGCCTCGACGACCGCTTCGAGATCGGAGAGCACCGAGATCGGCTCTTGCTCGTCGATATCGTGCTCGTCGCGGATCTCGCCGACGATCTCCTCCAAAAGATCTTCCATCGTCACGAGTCCGGCCGTCCCGCCGTATTCGTCGACGACGATTGCCAGCGAAAACTTGTCGCGTTGCATCTCCCGCAGCAAATCGGCGATCTTCTTGGTCTCGGGCACGTGTACGGCATTACGCATCAGCGCACGAACGTTCGCGTGCGCCAGCGTTCCGTTGGCCAGCGCGACGAGCAGCTCGCGGTCGTGGATGACGCCGACGATATCGTCTTTGGACTCCTGATAGACGGGCAGCTTCGAATAGCCCTCGGCGATGACGACGTCGAGGATTCGCCTCGGCGAGTCTTCGATCGAAACGGCGACCATCTCCGGGCGCGGCTTCATCACTTCGCGGACGATCGTATCGCCGAACTCCATTACCGAGTGGATCAGCTCGCGCTCTTGCTCCTCGATCACGTTCTGCTCGGCGCCGACGTTGACGAGCGCGCGAATGTCTTCCTCGGTGACGTATGCGCCATGCGTGTGCTTGATGCCGAAGAGACGCAGAAAAAGGTTGGTTGCAATTTCAAAAAGCCGCGCTACGGGCGTCACGATGTAGGAGACGTAGCGGATCGGCGCGGCGAGGCGCAGCGCCCAGCGTTCGCTGTCGCCGGTCGCGGCCGTCTTCGGGAGGATCTCCCCGAAGAGCAGAAAGACCGCGCTCATCACGATCGTGGAACCGATCGCGCCCGAGGGGATGCCCAAAGAGAGCGCCAGGTACGTTGCCAGCGAATCGGCGGCCAGCAGCGCGATCGTGTTCCCGACGAGCATCGAGGTCAGAAAGCGGCTCTTGTCGTCAACGATGAACTGCAGCTGCCGCGACCCGCGAAGCCTGCGCTCGGCCATCGCGCGCGCGCGCAGTCGCGAGACCGAGACGAGCGCCGCTTCGGCGGCCGAGAAGAAGGCGGCCAGCAGCACGAGCACGACGAGCACGGCGATCTGGTACGGGAGCAAGGCGGAGCTACTTCGACCGGAGTCGGTGTTCAAATTGGCGCCATTATAGCATAACGTGAGGGCGCACCAGCACGTAGATCGCCAGGGCGGCGAGCGTGCCGAGGACGGCTCCCCAAAAGACTTCGAACGGGGCGTGAATCCGCGCTTCGACGCGGCTTTGGGCGACCAAGAACGCCACGAAGTAGCCGAGGATCGCGGCGAGCGGTTTCTGGTAGAAGAACGCGAGCATCGTGGCCACTGCAAACGCTAATGCCGCGTGTCCCGAGACGGCTCCCCCTTGCAAGGCCGATCCGCGGCCGACCCAGGCTTTGGCGAAGATCGTCGCGATTGCGACGACCGCCAGAGCGATTAGCGCGACGTTCGCCGGCACGGCCTGCACCGCCGCGAAGACTCGCGCCTCGCTGCTCATCAGTCCCTGATAAAAGATGAGATAGCCCGCCAGCGCGGCGCCGACCGCCGCGATCAGCACGGCGCCCGCCGCGGCATCTTTCGCGTTCTTCGCCAGGGGGTGGTGCGTGGCGACCAGCAAGTCGACGATCGATTCGATCGCGGTGTTGACCAGCTCGAGGCTGAGCACGAGCGCGACGAGTCCAACCGTCGCGATGACGTACAAGCGATCGAGACGCAGGATGAGCGTTGCGAGCAGCACGAGCGCCGCGATGACGAAGTGCACGCGCATGTTGGGCTGCGTGCGCGTCGCATAGATGATGCCTTCGAACGCATGGTGGAACGATCGAAGGAAGCGGCTTCGATCGACGGGCAGGTAATGCGGCTCGCGTTTTCCGCGGTCGTCAACGGGTTGGTGCATCAGCGCTTAGCCGGATCGTAGGGCCATGGCAGCGCAATCGCTGCCGCGAGCCTCCGTTCCTCCCGCTCCATCACGCGCCGCTCCGCGGCCCGCACGTGATCGTGCCCGAGCAGGTGCAGCAGGCCGTGAATCAGCAAGCGGTAGAGCTCGCGCTGGAGCGTCGCGTCGTACTCCGATGCCTGTCGCAATGCGGTGTCGACCGAGATGACGACGTCGCCCAAGAGCCGTTCGGCACCGGGGGCCGTCGCCTGCTCCATCGGAAAGCTGAGCACGTCGGTCGGCGCGTCTTTTCCTCGATAGTCGCGGTTGAGCTCGCGCATCGCGCCATCGCCGATCAGGCTGAGCGAGATCGCCGACTCTGCTTCACCGATTGCTGCCAACAGGCGCTTCGCGGTGGCGACGAGCGCCCGACCGTCTACGCCGCTGCGGCGAACGTCGTTGCGGTAATAGATCACCGCGGCAGCGCGGATGCGTACGCCCGGACGATCTTCGCGACCAGCGGATGGCGCACGACGTCGGATTCATCCATCTCGACGACGCCGATGTCGTCGATTTCGCGCAGCCGCGTTGCGGCCGCGCGCAGTCCGCTGCGCTGGCCTCCGGGCAGGTCGATCTGCGTGACGTCGCCGGTGACGACCATCTTCGAGCCGCTTCCCAACCGCGTGAGGAACATCTTCAACTGATCGTCGGTCGCGTTCTGCGCTTCGTCGAGAATGACGAAGGCATCGGAGAGCGTGCGGCCGCGCATGTAAGCGAGCGGCGCGACTTCGAGCGTGCCCCGCTCCATGTATTTATTCACCGTCGATTCGTCGAGCAGGTCGCCGAGCGCATCGAAGAGCGGTCGCATATACGGGTCGACCTTTTCCCGCAGATCTCCCGGCAGAAAACCGAGGCGCTCGCCGGCCTCGACCGCCGGGCGCGAAAGAACGATGCGCGTGGCTTCACGGCGCTTGAGCGCGCGCACCGCCATCACGATCGCGAGGTAGGTCTTTCCCGTGCCGGCCGGCCCGATCCCGAACGTCAGCGTGAATCGCTCGATGGCGTGGATGAACTCGCGCTGCCCCGGCGTACGCGGACGCACTTCCCGGCCGCGATGCGTGCGCATAAGCGTGTGCGTGAGCGCGCCGCTTTCGGAGGGTGAGGCGGAATCGGTCAGTGCGAGCTTGACGTCGTCGGGCGTGATGTGCGCACCCCCCACCGCCGCGTCGAGCACCCGCCTTACGACCCGCTCCGCGCGCGCGACGGCCGCGTCGTCGCCGGCGAGCAGCAGCTTGTCGCCGTCGGCATGCACCGCAACGTCGAGGGATGATTCGATTGCCGAAAGATTGCGATCGTACTCTCCAAAGAGCCGAACGCGGTCGGAGAGTTCGTGAAGATCGATCGATCGCTGGGTCAAGCTATCGAGGATATTCGTCGTTAAAGGCTTTTGGCTTGCCGAGCACCTCGGCTGCGATGACGGCGCGGACGAGTTCCGCTTGACTGCCGAACAGGCGGCGCTTGGCCCGGGGCGGAGGTTCGGC
>JBAQAW010000031.1:0-14472 GCA_049285915.1 Candidatus Cybelea sp.
TGATCGTCAGCGTATCGGCCCACTCCGCGACTGCGCCTCCGGTGAGCCAGAACTGCCCCATATGCGAAAGGTCGAAGAGGCCGGCGCGATGCCGCACCGCGTCGTGCTCTTTGAGGATGCTCGAGTACTGCACCGGCATCTCGAAGCCGCCGAACGGCACGAGGCGCGCCCCCGCGCGAGCGTGATCGTCGTAGAGTGCGGTGCGTTTCAACTCGTCGGTAGCCACGGCACCCCGTTTTCACGATAGCGCACGGCAAAAGCCTGCCGGCCGGAGGGGAGCGTCGCGGGTAGGCCTAGGAGCGGTGCTTATTGACCGTCGCGTAGGCGATGCGCTTTGCCTCGGCTTCGGACTTTCCGCGCTCTTCCTCGGACTCCACGATGTGCTGGGCCTGGCGGTCTTCCTTGGCGGTGAAGCGATGCTTCTCGGGGTTCTGTTTGTTGACGGTCGCGTAGCCGATGCCCTCGGCCTCTTCCGGCGAGTGGCCGCGCGCCTCTTCGCTTTCTTTGACGTGCTCGACCTGACGGTGCTCTTTTTCGCTGTAGCGATGCTTCTGTGGCATGCTCCGTTTGTACCCATCCTTCGACAGGCTCAGGATGACATTTCCTTCGACAGGCTCAGGATGACATTTCCTTCGACAGGCTCAGGATGACATTTCCGCTCAGCCCTTCGACACGCGCCGCCTCGCGGCGCTGCTCAGGATGACAACGGGCGTTATTCGGGGGGCGTGAAGTGGCCCGACTTGGCGGGTTTCTCTTTGGGGTAGCTGTTGAGGAAATCGAGGGTGGCGTGCGCGACGATCTCCGTGCCGCTGCGGACGTAGACCTCGCCGTAGACGATGCGGCGGCCGCCTCGCAGAACGCGCGCCTCGGCGACGAGATCGTGCGGCGGACCGGCCGGCGCCAGGAAGTTGCACTGCAGCGCGATCGTCGTCGTATCTTGCTCGCGCCCGTAGATTGAGGCGAGCGCAACGTAGAAGACCGTATCGCAGAGGCTCACGATCGCACCGCCGTGCACCGCGCCCGTGCCGTTGGTGACTTCGGAGCGATACGGCATGCGCATCACGGCCTTGCCGTGCTCGACGCGCTCGAGCTTCAGATCGAGGAGTGCAACGAAGTTGCTCTTCTCCTTCTCCCAGGCATGGGGCGCGCGTGAGAAATCAATGCTCATCTCGTCGCCTTTCTTGCAGTTAAAAGGTATCCCCGCCGGATGCCAACATCCGGCGCAGGTAGAGCGGCAGCGAAAAGAGCCGCCGGTGCGTCTGCGCGTCGTAAAAGAAGCTGTCGCCGGCAAGCGTCGCGCAGTAGCTTTCGATCGCGCGAGGTTCGAGGCGGGCGAGGTCCACACGATCGCTGCACGCGAGGAACGCCCAATCGGTGTCGAACGCCGGCACGTGCGTATAGAACGAGGCGACGTACTTGTAGTGGCGGCGCAGCGTGCGCGACATCTTGCAGTGCAGCGCCGCATTGTGAACGCCCGCCGTACTCGCCTGCAATGCATAGATGCCGCCTTCGAGCAGCCGCGATTTGATCAGCGCGAAGACTTCTTCGTTGAAGAGCGGGTTGCTCGGAGAATCCTCGAGCGGCTCGGTGAGATCGGAGAGAATGACGCCGTAGCGATCGCCGCGATCGCGCATGTAGGCGAGCGCGTCGCCGACGACGACGTGCGCGCGCGGATCGTCGAACGCGCCCGCGGACCATTCCGGCAAAAATTCTCTGGAGAGCTCGATCACGCGGCCGTCTATATCCACCATCGTGGCGCGTGCGACTTGCGGGGAACGCAAGACTTCACGCAGCGTCGCGCCTTCGCCGCCGCCAAGGATCAGCACCTCGGAGCGATCGGCGGCTGCCGCGAGGGCCGGGTGCACGAGGCTCTCGTGATAGATGCGCTCGTCCACTTGGGAACTCTGCGTATCGCCGTCGATGACGAGCATCTTCCCGAAGACCGGCGAGCTCAAGACCGCGACCTCTTGGAACTCCGTACGCCCTGAGAAGAACAGCTCGTCGATCGCATGACGATGCTGCTCGGTCGGGGCGAACTCTTCGACGTACCATTGCCAGTGCTGCGTCTTGGGCATGCCCGCCCTAGATTGGCCGCCCAAAAGCAGAACCCCGCCGTTTCCGGCAGGGCTCTTCTCAGCTAACGAGATCTACCGCGCTATAGGTATCTTAAGCGTTCCAGCAGTTCACGCCGAAATAGAGCGGCGTTTTCGGGGGAATTTCGAAGCCGTGCGGCACGGCGTACTGCGTGATCGTCACGGTGTTGCCCTTGGCGGTGAACGTGCCCGGGAACGGGGCCCACACGAACTTGCCGTTCGTCTCTTCGGTCAGCAGCGCGACGCCGCAGCTCTTGCCGGGAAGGCCCTTCGTGTCGGTGATGACGTACTGCAGAATCGGCTTGTTGCCGCCGGTCACCGGTTTAATGGTCTGGGTGCTCTGATTCACCGCGACGGCATAGATGAAGGTCTTACCGCGGGCCAGGTATTTCGGAAAGACTTTGCCTTTCCACTTCGTGATATCGCCGTTGGTATCGGTGGCGTCGGCCAGCGTGATCGTCGCCATGCCTTTGGTAGTGTTTTTCCCGATCGAACCGTTGACCGTGATGCTGTCGTACTGCGCGAGCTTGAAGCTGGCACCCGTCGACTTCAGCGTGATGTGCGGATCGCACGACCCTTTGAATAACCACCAGTACTGCGGCGGAGTCTTGGCGCAGGTCGTAACGGCGGGCTGGGCTAGCGAATCGTTGAGCGCCGTGGGGCTGAGCGCGCTTTGACCGAGCCCGCCCGACGATGACGGCACGAGACCGTGGCTAGCGCATGCTGCTAGCGCCACGGTCGCCGCGATTGCGGCGATGCCGGCTCGAATCATATGTGAACGCATGAGAATCGTTTTCTCCCTCACTCCTGAAAGCGGTAACCGTATTTTGTGCATAAAGGAATTAGACGGAAGGCGCGACGCGCCTCCCAAATTGCAACGTGATAAAGGTGATTATTGTTACGCCGAAAGCGTTTCTGCGTTCGCGTTACGATCGATGACGTGAGTAAACTCACCGTCGCTTTTCTCGATGCCGCGCTTGAGTTCGGTTGCAAGCACGCTCTTGGCCGCGAGGGTTCGAGCCGCGTAGTCGCAAGCAAGCCACGGGTCGGTATGGTCGCCGCACGTATAGAAATCCATCGCCGCGTAGCCCATCTCGGGCCAGGTGTGGATCGAAAGATGGGATTCGGCCAAGATGACCGTTCCAGAGACGCCCTGCGGCTCAAATCGGTGAAAGGCGCTCTCCATAATTGTAGCGCCGGCGGCCTTGGCGGCCGCGTTCATCATGGCTGCAATGCCGGTGATGTCAGAAAGTAATGCAGGATGACAGCCCGAGAGCTCGCACACGATGTGCCTGCCGAGTGCCTTCAATTTGTACAGGTCTCCTTGACCCTTGAGGAATCCCACCTCCGGACGTCGGCTGGCGGCTGCGGTGCAGCCGTTCCCCCGACCTATCGACGAGCTCTTGCCGGCGCTTTTGTTCGGTGCGCGGGCGACTCGCCGCTATGGCGCGATGGGCGCGCCCTCCCTTTCAACCGCGGACCTCTGGCTGGCTCGCCTGGAGCCCGGACCGGAGGACCTTCTACCTACCCTAAAAAAGGGTCGGCGCCAATCATACCCCCTAGACCCCCCCGTGTAAAGGGCTTTTCCACGACGAATTCACAGGTTTTTTAAGGTAGCACTTCACTATCTTGACTATATGGGCCCCGGGGGGTACGCTCAGTAGGCCATGGCATTGAAGTTAGACGCTCCGGTGAAGCCGGCCCAGCTCATCGAGGATTACCGGCACGGGTTCCACGACACCGAGAACTACGTCTTTAAGTCGGACAAGGGGCTTACCCGTGAGATCGTCGAGCGGATCAGCCGCATGAAGGACGAGCCCGCTTGGATGCTCGAGTTCCGGCTCAAAGCCTACGACATCTTCCTTTCCAAGCCGATGCCGACGTGGGGAGACACCAAGCGCCTGAGCGAGATCGACTTCTCAGACATCCATTATTTCGTAAAGTCCACGGACCAGACGGAGCGCTCCTGGGACGACGTTCCCGAGGATATCAAGCGGACGTTCGATCGCTTGGGCATCCCGGAGGCCGAGCGAAAGTTTTTGTCCGGCGTCTCGGCCCAATACGAAAGCGAAGTCGTCTACCACAGCACGAGCAAGGCACTCGACGAGCAGGGCGTCCTCTTCTGCGACATGGACACCGCGGTCAAAAAGTACCCGGAGATCGTCCAGAAATACTTCGCGACCGTGATTCCGCCGGGCGACAATAAGTTTTCCGCGCTCAACTCCGCGGTCTGGTCGGGCGGGTCGTTCATCTACGTGCCGCCGGGCGTCGAAGTGGCGATGCCGCTGCAAGCCTATTTTCGGATCAACGCCGAGAACATGGGGCAGTTCGAGCGCACGCTGATCATCGCGGACAAGGGCGCGAAGGTGCACTACATCGAGGGCTGCACCGCGCCGAAGTTTTCCACTTCTTCGCTTCACTCGGCGGTGGTCGAGCTGATCGCCGACGAGGGCGCCTCGATCCGCTACACGACGATCCAGAACTGGTATCGCAATATTTTCAACCTCGTCACGAAGCGTGCGATCGCATACAAGGATGCGACGGTCGAATGGGTTGATGGCAACATCGGCTCGCGCTTGACGATGAAGTATCCCTCCATCTATCTGATGGGCGAGGGCGCGCGCGGTGAGATCCTCTCGATGGCGTTTGCCGGCGAGGGGCAGCACCAGGATGCGGGCGCCAAGGTCATCCACGCCGCTCCCCGGACGACGTCGGTGGTTACGAACAAATCGGTCAGCGCGCACGGTGGGAAGACGACGTATCGCGGACTCGTCGAAGTACATCCGGGTGCGGTCGGCGCGAAGACGCGCGTCCGCTGCGATGCGTTGATCATGGATGAGGAGTCGTCGAGCGATACGAAGCCGACGATGAAGATTCACGAGCAGCGCTCGACCGTCGAGCACGAGGCCAGCGTCAGCAAAATCGGCGAAGAGCAGCTCTTCTACGCGATGTCGCGCGGTTTATCTGAAGCCGATGCGACGGCGATGATCGTCAATGGGTTCTTCGACTTCTTCGTCAAGGAATTGCCGATGGAATACGCGGTCGAGCTGAACCGGCTCGTCAAGATGGAGATGGAAGGCGCCGTAGGCTAGCGGCTTCCTCACCCCCCTCCGCAGCAATAGATGAAGCGGCGCCTTACGGTGCCGCTTCTGTGTTTGATGAGGCCGGTGGCTTTTTCGGGCTAGCCTCAGTCTTTCAGCTCTATGAAGACGACGTGTGTATCGGTGGTCCCTATGTTCTCGCCCGTATGGATTTCAGCAGGCCGCCAGAGCGCTCGTCCTGTTTCCAGAGCGACTTCCTTAACGTCGTCGCCAACGGTCAGCCGGCGCCGGAAGTCAGACAGAGTTAGCAGCACTGTTAGGGTGCCGATGTGGTTTGGTCTTCGTTCCGGGTGTGTCTCGGTAGTCCAGAACTCGGACGCGGTCGTTCTCGAAAATCGTCTTATACTTCTCCGGATCGGTGTACGTCGGATCTAGATCATCCATGTGGCAGCCCTCCTTCTCTTACGGGCGCTACGCTCGAATGTGGGACGTTCCTCTTAGCCCTACGCGCGACCGCCAAGCGGGGCTACGGGGTCAGCGCAAAGACCGTGCCCGCATTATGCAAGCCGCCGTTATATGTCGTACTGTAAAGCGTCTCGTTCACCTTAATCAAACCTGCAACCGGGAAAACGCCGTCGCTGCCATTGCCGAAGCTGTGCAACACTTTCTCTACGCCGCTAGTCGGGATGCTAAAAGCCGTGCCAACTCCGTACATGCCGCCGCTATACGTCGTGCCGTAGAGCGTGCCGCCTACGTCGACTAGGGCTGCCAGGGGATAACAGCCATCGGTGCCCAAGCCGAAGTTGTGCAACACTTTCTCAGTACCGCCCGTCGTGATTCTGAAGACCGTTCCGCGGCCACCGTAGCCGCCTTGAAATGTCGTGCCATAGAGCGCTCCGCCCACGTCGATCAGGCTCGCACCGGCCTCGCTCCCATCGCTTCCCTTGCCGAAGCTATGCAGTACCTTCTCCGCACCGCCGGTCGTGATGCTGAAGACCGTTCCTTCGCCGTGCCCGCCGCCGTTAAATGTCGTGCCGTAGAGCCTGCCGCCCACGTCGATCAGGGTGGCGTCGGGATAACGGCCGTCGGTTCCGCGGCCGAAGCTGTGGAGCAATTTTTCCCTTCCGAGCGTCGTTATGCTAAAGATGGCGCCAGCATTATTCGAGCCGCCATTTTTGGTCGCGCCGTAGAGCGTGCCGCCCACGTCGATCAGGCCCGCCAACGGATTACTGCCTTGCGCTCCAGCGTCACTGAAACTATGTAGCACCTTCTCTTTGCCACCGGTCGTGATGCTAAAGACCGTTCCGCAGCCATGGTAGAAGTCGTTGCTGCAGGAACCCGAGCCGCCATATTCCGTCGTGCCGTAGAGCGTGCCGCCTACGTCGATTAAGCCGGCCTGGGGATAATAGCCATCGGTGCCCTTGCCAAAGCTGTGCAGCACCTTCTCCGTACCGCTGGACGTAATGCTGAAGGCCGCACCATGGCCGTAGCCGCCGCCCCACGCGGTCGTGCCGTAGAGCGTGCCGTCCACGTCGATCAGGCCGGCCGCGGGTTCGTTTCCATCGGGGAGCACGCTAAAGTTATACAAGACGTGATAGCTCAGACGCCTATCAATGCGGTCAGAAAGAACGTTGACCGTCGGAGTGTACTGAAGGCGCGAGAGTTCAGTCGCTTGCGAGCATGCCGCGATGGTGACGCAGCATGCGAATAACGCGCAAGGACTCAAAGCTGAAAGCTTGATCTGTTTAGCCCCTTTCAAACGAAACGCGAGCGAAGGCGTGCCGCTCGCGCTTAGTTCGATCATAGCACCCAGGCCGCGATGTCGGAAGCCGCCTCGACAGCTGGTTCGGGTCGGCGCCACAAGCGTGCTCCAGGCAGCGTTGTTGCTTCCGGAAATCGACGGAACTAACGGCCCCTCGAATGCGCTAAGCGCACCTCGTGCTTAGGCTCGCGCACCACGCACAATCTGTACCGGCACCCGGCACAACGTGCACGAGCCATGGCCTTCCAAAACGAGACCTCCTCCCGGGCGCTACGATCGACGCGCTTACGCTCTCAGCCGCAATGCGAGCAAACCTAAACCGCCAATGCAAACGCGATCTCGCGAAACGCTAAGCCGTGGCAGCCAGACGAGGCGCGCTCGAGATAATTTCAACGACGTGTAAGCACTCTACAAAGGGCGCCGGCTTAAGCGCAGCTGCGAGCCAAGCCAAGCGCCTAGCGCGATGCGGCTTCACGGGCGCGCCGGACGAGGGTTATGGAGCAACACTCAACGCAAGGCCCGCTGGAAAATATTTGCCGTGAACCTCGAACTCTTTCACTGCAGTGCCGCCTCTCGGATAAGGCCACCATGCGATGTAATAACGCTCGGGGTATACCTCGTATGCCCCGATAATCTTGCCTCCGTTAAGTAAGAACGGAAGGTCGCCTGGGATGTAGCCGCCGGCGGGGACCCCGAGTTCTGTTCTTTTTGTTATTTTGCCGGTCGATCCCAAGTCGGAGATTCGGTAGATTCTATTGTTAGGCTTCCCCGCGTAGCCCATGACGACGCTCCTGCCATCCCACTGTAGCGGACCCGCAGAGTGAAGATTTCGCTTCGGTCCCACTTCGAATCGCTGCAACCGCATGTCGCCGTAGGAAAGCTTTAGAATCCCCACAGGGGCTAACCCTCGGCGATCCCGGTAACCGTCAACGAAGAGATTACCGCTCCCGTCGTAGCTGCAGAACTGCATAAAATAGAAGTCTGGCGCGGTGTAAACTCCTGGGTTGCCGCTGCCATGCGGGTAGACAAAGACGTTGTCCGCATAGTTCGCCACGGCGAGGTCTCCGCTTCGCGGATCGACCGCACAGCCCGTCGGCTCTTGTGCGTCGCTTAGAATGGCGATGGATTTCGTTCCGCCGTGCGCATATTCGCTAATTTCCGACGTTTGGGAATCCGTTACCCACACGTTTCCGTCTCGGTCGGAGCAGAGACCGGTCGCGTATTCGAACCCGGTAAGGACCCCGACGACCTCGTCGGACCGATACGAGTAAATGAGGACCTTCGTTAGTTTTGAAACATAGAGCAAATCCTCGTTCTTCGCTGCCGGCAGCATCCACGACTTGCCGCGATCGGCCTGCATCGCGATCGTGGAGGTTTGCGGCATCGCGCTCGTCGTGCCGATCGGCGGCTGCATGTCACCCTGTCCCTGTCGAAGGCCGCCGCAGCCGGCCAGCATTGCCGCAGCGGCGCAGCTCGTAAGCACGAAGCGGCCAAAACCTAAAACCTCCATCCTTGTTCCTCTCGCAGCCTCAACGGATCGGCGGCTCTATCGTTCGGCGTTGCCGGCAAAGCTGCCTCGGCCTCGGAAAGCCAACGCGGCCCCGTGATCGCGGAAGCCGTGCAGCATCTTCTCAGCGAGACGCCTTACAGTTTACAAGCGAACCAAGCGCGGGGCGCGCGGTGTTTGCTAGGAGGTTTCAGTTGGCGATTCGACTACGCATATGCGTTCAGTCACTGCTTTTTTCCTGAGCCCGGAACTGAACTACTTACGATGGTCCGGAAAATAGCTCTCCTCGTCGGCATCGCAGGGGCTATCGTCGCGGCGGCCTGCGGACGCCAAGTCACGCCGAATCCTCCGGGTTTGGGACCCGGCGGCACGCCGGCAGGGTTCGTGACCGTCTTTTATAACGTCGCTGCAGACTTCAACTTCAGCAGCTATCAGTATCACGTCGTTTTTAACACCACAGGTGACGGACACACGCCCTCTACCGATACGTTCCAAACTAACTGGGACGGATACTCGTATACTCTGGTCGCCCTGGGGAATGGCGGCGTATCCTCTGCGGAAGCCGTGGCATTCTACCATAACCCGCAAAACCAACACCAGCCGCCGATTTGGTTTCCGATTCACACGACGCCGCAGACATTCTTCTACAACCTTGACGCCAACGGCACGGGGACCGAGCTTTCGACCCGCACGGCAAGACCGGTCCTTAACTATAATCCCGTGCCGACTCCCACTCCATCGGCCGGGCCTCCGCACATCTGGACCTTTAACGCTTTCGTAAGTCAGGCCAACGCTTCAGGGCAGTGGTACTTTGTCGATTCGTTGGGCGCTGGTGGACCGGTTGATCCCCAATACGTCTCTCCAAGACTCGACATGACGACATGCTTCGATAATACTTACTATCCGGCATCCAATTACATGCCTGCCGACCCGGCATCACAAATTACCAGCATCGAGATCGCGAACAATCCCAGCGTTAATCCATGTAGCGGCAGCGACGGGAACCGCCGTAGTTACGTCGCCCTGCCGGCCTTTCCCTGAGCAAATGCATGCTTAAAAGCCGGGTTGAGGCATCGGGAGACTGGAAGCGCATGCTTTCGGCGCTGCTCATCGTCTGTCTGGCGTTCGTTGGCACGCCGCGAGCCCGCGCGGCGCCCTCGCCCGACGAGCGGCTTTTTTCGATGGCGCGGCTCTGGGGTGACGTGCGCTACTTCGATCCGTGGATCGCGTACCGCGACGTCGACTGGGACGCTGCGGCGCTCGCCGCGATACCGCAAGTCGAGAACGCATCGTCGAGCGCAGCATACGGCGCCGCGGTACAGAGCATGCTCGGGACGCTGCACGACCCGCTCACCGGCGTGGCGCCCTCCCCGGTGCCTTCGGCTCCTCCAAATAGCGACATCGGCCTAACGCTCGCCAGGCCGAACGCTCGCGCCGCAATCTTTACCATAGTGCCCGCGAAACTCGCCGCCGCAAGCGACGCGCAGCTCGAAAGCAAAACGGCAACTCTTGCACCCGCGCTCGCTTCGCACCAAACCGTCGTCGTCGACCTGCGCCCCGCCGCGCAAGAGACCGCCGACCAATCTTCCGCCGTCGACTCCCTCTTAACGACCACGCCGGTCGCCACGGCGCTCGTGCACGGCGAGCTTGCGCTTCCAACCCAGCGCACGCGCTACTACAACGGCCTGCGCAACCAACTCGCTGCGCCCGGCAACGAGTCTCCTTATACCGGCGGCTTCATGGCCGACGACGCCAAGATCGTTCGCGGCAAAGCCGTTACGGCGCACAAAATCGCATTCCTCGTCAACGCCAATGCGATCGTTCCCGACCTAGCGGTGGCCCTCGTTCGCGCGGGCCAAGCCGTCGTCCTCAGCGAAGGTCAAGCGCCGCCGCTCATCGGCGGCTCCGTCGCAAGCCTCCCGCTTACTGGCGACGTCACCGCTCAGTTTCGCATCTCAGAGTACGCCGAACTCGCGTCGACGCAAACCTACGCGCAACCCCTTCCTGCAACCCAAGACTCGCTAAACGCGGCCGCCGCGTGGCTCGATAGCCATGCGGCGACGACCTCGCGCTTCGATCCTCCGCCGCCGGCCAGAGTTGTGAACGACATGGCCGACCGGCGCTATTACTTCCCCGACGAGCCGCACCGCGTGCTTGCCGTCTTCAAAATCTACAACGTCATCCGCTACTTCTTTCCGTATCGCGACCTGATGCACGAGGATTGGGACGCGCTCACGCTTCGCGCCATCGGCGACGTCCGTGCCGCCCGTGACGAAAGGGCATACTTCCAGGCGATCCAGCGCTACTACGCGCACATCCGCGACGGCCACGGCTTTGTCGGAGGCGCACCGATCGGCGAGCTGTTCGGCGGCTCGGTTCCGTGGACGAGCCGCTACTTGCACGGCCAAGTCGTCGTCACGGGCATCATCGATCCGCTGGCCTGTCGCGACGCCGGCGTACGGATCGGCGATATCGTCACGGCCGTCAACGGCGTTCCCATCCAACGCGCGCTGGCGGCGCAGCGGCCGTTCGCCAACGGCTCGACGCCGCAGAGCGTCGACCTCAATCTCGTCAATACCATCGGCACCAACGTCTTTTCGGGGCCTCGCAATACGACGCTCACCGTTACGATCCGCCACCCCGGATCGTCCGCCGGCCATACCGCGCACCTTCTCCGCACGACCGGCTTCATACGCCACCCGCGCGGCGGGCCGATCGTGCGAGTATTGCCGGAAAACGTCGGCTACGTCGACCTCGACCGCCTCGAACTCTCGGCCGTCGACTCGATGTTCGCAACGCTCAAAAACACGCGCGCAATCGTCTTCGACGATCGCGGCTATCCGCTGGGAACAGCGTGGCCGATCGCCCCGCGCTTGACCGCGCGGAACAAGGTCGAAGGAGCGCTCTTTAATATGCTCGACGTTTCGGCGGTCCAAGTCGAAAATGACGAGGGTGCCTTTCCCGTGCTATCGTTCAGTAACTTCTACCAAATGCTGGATGCTGCTTCCGGTCCTCGGTATCTCAAACCCGTCGTCGTGCTTATAGACGAACGCGCGGTCAGCCAGGCCGAACACAGCGCCCTCTTCCTTGAAGCCGCGGCGCATCCCACGTTCGTGGGTACGCCGACCGCCGGCGCCAACGGCGACGTGACGCAGTTCGCCGTGCCCGGCGGGATCACGCTTGCATTTTCCGGTCTGGGCGTGCGCCACGCCGACGGTGCGCAACTGCAGCGCGTGGGCATCGTACCCGAAGTACGCGTCGAGCCGTCAGCCGCGGACCTCGCCGCCGGGCGCGACGTTGTTCTCGAAGCAGGGTTGCGACAAGCTCTGCAGCACTCCGGCGCTGCCGGCGCCGCGACGACGAACGCACTGCGCGAGCTGCGGCGGCTCGACGCTTCTGCGTTCGCGAACCAAGTTGCGGCAACGGCGCGCACCGCTGCGTTGCAGAGCAGCGAGCGAGAAACCTTTGGCCGCTCGTTTCCCGGCGCGTCCAATACGAAGGCCCTCCTGCCCACGGCCGGCTCGCCGTTCGCGCTCTCGCCGGCGGATCCGATCTATCCGAATAGCACGACCAGGTTAACCACCGCTTCGACCGACGCCACGCCGTACCGTGGCAAGACCATCCACGTCTTCGGCCTCCTTGACGCTCAAGCGCCCGTAGCGGGTTTCTGGGTCCGCGTAGACGCGGCAAACTCGACGTCGAACGTCGACATGATGCTAAACCACTTGCCGAAGCCCGGCACGGGGTTGCAGCCGTTTTCGATCGTGCTCCCCGTCCCCAACGATGCAACGCAGATCAACTATGGTGTTTGGGAAAATGCCAGCGACAGCGGTAGCATCTCGGCCTCGCACGTGCAAATCGAGATCGTTCCAAACGATTTGCCCTCAACTGCCGGCTGCACCAGCTCGTGCTGACGCGCAAGGGGCACTCGATCGGCGCGCGACGGAACAGGGGTTGCGTTCCCCTGTTCCGCAGCGACCTAAGCTATGCGATAGCTTCTCTGAGTACTATTGCTTTGAACGCGGATTCACTGCGACACCATTCGGAAGTAAGGCGGCCGAGAGACCGCTACTATAACTGTACAAGAACTTAATGTTCTTCGTGCTGTATGAGTAGACGTCAACCAAGCCGTCGGTTCGGTCCACTGCCGTAAACTGATTATTCGCGAAGTTGAGCTTCCCCCAGAAGCTTTCGCCTTTGAGGGCGAAGGGGCCGCCGACGACCGTGCAGTTCGGGTCGCAGCCGCTATAAATGTAAACGTCCTCGGCCATGTCATCGATAACCACCAGATTACCGCTCTTGTCGATGTCCATGCCGCCGTAGTAGGTTTGCTTAAAACCCGAGGCGACGGTGCCGCTGCCGGCACAACCCTTGTAGTATACCAGTTCTACACCGCCTGAGGCGCTGGTCTTTACGTCGATCCAACAGTCGCCGGCGTTAGACATCGCAACGCCGCCCACGTGGAAGTACGTGCTGTTCGTGAGATTGACGGGGCAGCCGCCCTTGAACGTGCAGATCGAAAGGCTGCCGGCACTTGAGGCGTTGCCTACCAGGTTGCCCAGAGCGATCTGGCCGGTTACGGCATTCGGGCTTGTGGCATCCGAAGGCTGCCCATACGGATCGACGATCGAACCGATCAGCTTGCCGCACATCGTTGGGCCTTGGTGGATGTCGAGCGTATTTTCTGATGCGCTACCTGGGTTAGGCAGCATCAAGTTGCCTTCTCCGTCGACTCCTATGTCGTTAACGAACGCAACTCCATCAACCGTGCAGATTGGTCCCTGGTTCCCCTTATTGTTGCCGTTATAGCCGAAAACAGATGATACGTTGAATTCACTGACGTAGGTGCCCTTTTTGGGCATCTTCGTGTTTTTATCCGGCAGCACCAGCGAATGTATGACCGAGACGACGCGCGGTGGCGCAGCGTCGTCGAAAACGCTTATTGGAGCGGTTCGCACTTGTGGGCTAAGACCCAACGGCGAAGCGTTGTTAGACCCCATGTTGCCGGCGCAACCGGCGAGGAGGCCGATGGCGATCGCCGTGCAGACCGCCGAAGTAAGTAAACGCATGCGATAACTCTCCTTGGCGAAGTAGTAATGTAGTAAATTGGGGAAGGCGTTCGACGCTGCGCGCGATTCGTGAACCGTGCCCTAAAGACAGACCGCCGAACGACAGGTCGTAGAGCGATGCACACGGATGACGCATCGCGCATTACTACCAACGGCTCACAAGAAACTTTGTGACCATCTTCTTTAGGTTTTCTGTCACTATGCGGGCGAGCCGCTGGTCGGTTCTCGTCACCGCATTTCTTCAAGCGGCGTCGTCATTAGCTTCATTTACGGCGCCTTAAGGAGGGTGCTGCTTTCCGCAGCCTACGTCTTTAGAGCCTTCAGCAGCGACTCGATCGTCCAGCTTCGCGTTGTAACCGGCACGCCCAGCGCTTTGGCGATCTGGCCGAGATATGCGATCGTCTTCACGTGGCGGCGATAGACGCCGAAAACGAATTGCTTTTGCCTACCGACCATGCGCACGTACCAATCATCGTCGGAAGGGATTCCGAACGGCATCGCAGGCAGTCGCCCCGGGCCCGCTCCGAGAAGAATGCTAACGAAGCGCACGTGATCCGGATCGATCGTGAGTCGTTGGAACGGCGAGCCGTTCTCGAGAGCAAGCACGTCCGTACCCTCGCACACAACTACTTTCGAATCGTGCGGCAAACGGCGGGTGAGCTCAGAGCGGAAGCTTTGGCGACGTCAAAACGCTCTAACTCCTTGGCCACGAGCGAAGTGTGAAACCGCCGATGACCTCCTACGTTCGCACCGCGCACGAACGCCACGATTGCCATACCGCCCTTTTCGGGCTGCGCGCCCTTAGTCCGGCGGAGGGTCTTAGCTCGACCTAAGGAAACGCCCACATTTATGGACGACGCCCGAAGGCTCGCTGCCACGCTCAACGCGCTCGTGAAATCGCCGCAGTTCTCAAACACGAAGGCGCGCGGCGCCGCGCGCCAAGAGCCGGCCGTCAACTGGCCCGCAACCAAGAGGCTCAACGAAGACTTCAACTCTGAGG
>JBAQAW010000032.1:0-37057 GCA_049285915.1 Candidatus Cybelea sp.
TCGGGCCGAAGGGCGCCGCCGCCCTGATCACGCGTTATGGCGCGATCGAGCAATTTCCATCGGAAGAACTCGGTGAACGCCGGCGTCTCGCGCTGTTGTTCAAGGAACTCGCAACGCTTCGAACCGATGCGAAGCTCTTTGCCGACGTCGACGAGTTGGAGTGGCGCGGGCCAACTGCCGGCTTTCCGGCCATGTGCGAGCGACTCGACGCGCCCAATCTCCTTGCGCGCGCGACGAGCGCCGCGCAGGCCCGCGCAGGGTAACGGCGCTAGCGTCCTTCTCTACCGCAAAACCGAAGTTTCTAATCATAACTACCCTTCTTCCGTTTGTGTTTTGCCGTGCAACCCGTGGGGTAGAAAACGGCGGAAAGAGAGGGCTCATGTACGATCAAGACGATGTGTTCGAATCCGAAATGTATTATGACCGCGAGCCGGCCAGCGCAGCCGTAGAACGCCTGCACGGCCTCGGCTACCGCCGCGACGACATCAGCGTGATGATGGATGACAAAACGCGCGAAAAGGCGTTTGCCGCCGTTGTGAATGCTAAGGGCAGCGAGGGTATTGCCGCCGGCGCTACGGTAGGCGGCGTTCTTGGCGCGATCGTTGCCGGGCTTACGGCCACCGGCAGCGTCGCCGCAATCGCGGGCACGGGTGGCTTAGCCACGCCGCTCGTCGTAGGACCCTTGGCCGCCGCGCTCGCCGGATTGGGAGCCGGTGCTGTGGGCGGAGGTATCGTCGGCGGCCTCATCGGCGTCGGTATTGGCGAGAAACGCGCGAAGGATTACGAGAAGGGCTTACGTGAAGGCGGCATTCTCGTCGCCGTTCGTCCGAAGACGAAAGAGCATCGCACAGAAGTGCGCAAGGCGCTCGAGCACGAGCGTTCCACGAGGTACGGCGAAGTCGACCGCGACGTCGACTATGCCGGCGAGGTTCGCTCGGACACGCGCCGCTAAAATCGCTGCGCTGAACAGCTAGGTGAGAGGGGTGGGCTTAGGCCCATCCCCTCTCGCTGCCGGTGTGGGCGCCCGTCGCGCAGCACCGCGTGGGCGCGACGCACTCCCGTGGTTTGCCTGCTGCCGTACCGATCCCATCGCAGCTAGCCGCACGCCGAAGCCTAGTATCCGCTTTGCGGGAGGTACTGAGCACCGTTTTAGCAGTGCTCCGGGCGGTACGAAGTGAATCTAAGGAAATGATCCGCTCTCTTGGCGCTCTGGCACTTTGCGCGTGGGTCGCGCTTTTCGCACCAACCGCATCTCCGGCGCAAGCGATTAACGAGACACCGCGCATCACGCGAGTCGAGGATGGGCTCACTGCTGCTGTCGTCATCGCTGGTCAGACCCCGCCGAAGATGTCCCTTCAAGATCGCATGCATTACTACCACACAACGGCTGTGAGCATCGCGTTCTTCGATGCTTCAGGCATCCGTTGGGTGCGAGCGTACGGCGCGACGCCCCGCACGCTGTTTCAAGCTGGGTCAATCAGTAAGCCGGTCTCGGCAGTTGGCATCATGCGGTTGGTCCAGGACGGCCGTCTGCAATTAGACACGAACGTCAACGATGCGTTGAAGACTTGGAAGGTACCGGAGAACGCGTTGACGGCGAAGCAGCCGGTAACGTTGCGCGAGTTGTTGAGCCATACCGCGGGAATGACGGTCCATGGCTTCGAGGGATACAAGCGTGGAACGCCAGTCCCGACCTTACAACAGGTTTTGGATGGCGTACCGCCGGCTAATTCGCCGCCAATTCGCGTCACACTGCAACCGGGGACACAGTTTCGCTACTCCGGCGGCGGCTATGTCGTCGCCGAGCGGCTGCTTCTCGACACCGTCCAGGAGCCATTCGCGAAATACATGCACGACGCCGTGCTGGAACCGCTCGGGATGACCGGCAGCACCTTCGAACAGCCGCTTCCGCACGATCTTTGGAACGGCTCGGCCGTAGCCACAGATGATCAAGGCAAGCCCTATCCGGGGGATTGGCGCGTCTATCCCGAGCAGACCGCGGCGGGTTTGTGGACGACGCCTACAGACCTCGCGAGGTTCGCGATCGGCATCCAACACGCGCTCAACGGTGACCCGGAGGCGATTCTTTCACAGGCGACCGTCCGGGAAATGCTCACGCCCGTAAGAGACGACTACGGACTGGGTATCGAGTTGAATGGAGCGGGCAAGACGGCTAGGTTCGGACATGACGGCGCCAACGCGGGCTTTCAAGCGGTCTTTAGGATGTATCGTGGCGGCGAAGGCGTGGCGATCATGACAAACTCGGATCTCGGGGGGTTTCTGATGGGCGAGATCCTCCGCAGCATCGCGACCGAATATGGATGGCCCGGGTATGACCCCATCCAAAAGAATCTCTATGCGCTGCCCGCCGACGCATACCCGGCTTTTGCCGGCGCCTACAAGCTTCCCGGAAATGCTCCGACGGTTACCGTGTTCGCTCGCGGCGATGAGCTGTTCTTTCGTTATCGGCACAGGAATGATATTCGCTTATACCCCGAGTCGTCGACAGCGTTTTTCTCGCTCAATCAAGACATCGACATCGCATTCCACGTTAATCCCAAGAACGTCGTTGATGGTCTGTGGATCATTCAAGCTGGAGATGCGGGGAGGGCGCAGCGCATGACGTCATCCCGTCAACCTCCAGCGTTGGTAAGTACGGCGCCGGCGCCGTTGCCGATTGATCTCCCGACAACGCAGTTTTCGACGTTCATGACCGACGTACTCGCCGGTCGCATCCCGAGCGGTCTTTCCCACGACACACGCGACGCACTCACGCCGGCGTTCGTCTCTCAGCTAGACGTCATGTTTGCACGACTCGGCGCTTTTCATATATTGCAATTCATCGGTCGGGGAGCGGAAGGGAAGAACCAACGCTTTCTATATGCCGCTGTATTCGACAAAGGAACGCAGGCTCTGATGTTCTACACCAACACAGCCGGCGAGATCACCGGACTCTCTCTACCGTGAAGGGTAATGCGGGGGGTCGGGCTATTCCCCCAGCGCTTTAACGATTCGTCAAACGTCGTCCGATTCGGGAACGATGCCCGACGATGATGTCGTGCGCTTTCCCAAAAGAAAAGGAGATCGCCGAATTCGAACGCCACGCTGGAGGCAAAGGGTGCAGTGTGAGGCGCTACGTTCACCGTTGCAACGCTGCGGCAGTCATCGTACGCTTGATGTTCGCAAGCTCTTTCTGTGTCGCCAAGCTGTGCATCACGATAACTACCTCGTGACCGATGGTCCAATGCGTGGAGCCTGTCGCCGCAAGTCCCCCGATGCGGAACACGAACGCGCGCGGACTGTTGGCCGCCGTGAGCGTACGCCGATCGACCAGCGCGATACGCAAAAGGTGATTCGATCGTCGCCACCCTCCGGGAAGATTGTAGTCCACGAGCAGGATACTGGGCCCGTAGCCGATCTCCGCGATAGTGGTTCCGGAGGGGAGCCCTGACGGAAACTGAACCGCGAACTTTGCTTGTCGGGCAATGGCGCGAAGATCGCCCGTCGTTGGGGTTTTCTTGAGGTGAAACGCTTCGACGGTCGATATGCGGAGCGCCCCGGAGGGGCCAAAGGATAAGTGGGTTCCTCGCCAGACGGCCGCCGCTGCGGCGGCACCGAGAATGACGAGCCCCAACAGAACTCCGGTGATGATGCGCTTTCCATGTCTGCGTTGGGAAGCGGGCCCTTCGGCTGCAAGACGTATCGTCATCAGCGGAATTTCCGGGACGGCAATCTGCTGGCGCGCGGTTTCGCAGATGGCGCGGAATTCAGATGGCATGCGTACCCACCTCACTTGCGGAGTCGGAAGGCTCTTCGAAAACATCGCCCAAGAGCGGACGCAGCTTTCGCCTTGCTACCATGAGGCGAAAGCGCACGGTGCCATCGAGGATGCGCAGGGTCGAGGCGATCTCGCGAGTCGGCATATCTTCGAAGTACCGGAGCACGAGGACGTCGCGCAGGTGCTGTGGCAACGCCGACAGCGCGCGCCACACATCGATAGCTGCCGTTTCGTCGGGATCCTGGATCGCAGGCCTCTCTATCGGCCCCGCGGTCGTTCGCCGGCGCTTGAGAGCGGTTGCTTCGCGCACGACGATTCGGTAGAACCAGGTCCGGAACGCCGCCGGATCCCGTAGCGAACCGATGCTGCGATAAAGGATGACGCAGACCTCCTGAGCGGCATCTTCGGCGCTGAAGCGGTCGCCGATGATCGCAAAGGCCAGGCGGAACGCATCGGGCCAGACGGCCCGCAGAAGCCGTTCGATCTCGCCCTGGCCACCGTTGCGCGCGGCCTCGACCAGATCCGTCGTTACCGGGGTGGCCATCAGACGAGTCCGTTCGGAGAGTTCATACCTTATGGAGTCTTCGACGCGGCGGTTTGTTAGCAGGCTCGTCCCCTCGTTGCCGCTGGGCACCGTCTTGGTCGGAATGAAGCCGTAAAGGCGCCAACACTTCTGGTTCGGGAAACGCTCTATAGTAGTGTAATGACGGCGCAGAGCACCCCGTGGCCGGGCGCGAAGCCTCGGACCGATCTATACGGGCTGGGCGGTGAGGCGTCCGATGCTGAAGTCGACCGTTTCATACGGGCGATCTGGCCACAGGCTTATCGGATCGCCTTTTCGGTCCTGCGAGACCATGGGTTAGCGGAAGATGCCGCACAGGAAGCGTGCGCCATAATTCTCGACGCGATTCCCAAGCTGCGGGCATCGCGGGCATTCAACGTCTGGCTCTATCGCATAGTGGTGAGAACGGCATTTTCGATCGGGAAAAAACAGCGCCGCAGCGAGCGGGTCGCACTCGAAAAGGCGGAGAGCATCGAACCGGCTGAGAGCCTCGTAAGGATCGACGTGATGCGGGCGTTAGACCGGCTGACGCCACGGCAGCGCGCAGTGGTGGCACTTCATTACTATGCCGAGATGAGCAGCCGAGAGATTGCAAAAGCGCTCGCGATCCCCGACAGCACCGTGCGATTTCACGTTATGAACGCCAGAAAGATACTGGAGCCATTGCTCGCCGTTGGCGACCCACGGTCAGGGAGCGAGAGGGGATAAGGAAAGATGCCATTCGATCGAGCCGCACTTCATGAGGCTCTTGCCGTCAGGGTCCCGCCAGCCCCGACCGACTCAATTCGTAGGCGAGCTAGGGAAATATCGCGCCGCGACATCGCTCGATCGGTCTCGGGAACGGTTGTCATTGCCGCCTGTTCGCTTTGCTTTTGGTTAAGCGTGGCTTCTCACGCATCGAGGAGCGGCAGAGGTCTTCCCCATGCGAATCTCCCGACCCCCATTGTCTCAGCGGCCCCCGCAACATCGGTAACTCCCGCGCCCCGTCCGGCCCCGGGCCCTGCGGTTGGCTGATCCGACAGCTCGTCGCCTCCATCCAAGTACTGGTCGCTGCCTCATTGTGAAGATTCTACTGCTACCCAGCGACAAGTGACGGCCTCTTCGAACGGTGGGGTGCCCGCAGACGTCATCGCGCGCCGTTACGTCATACCAGGTCGGCTATTCCTCACGATTATTCTCCTTCTGGGGCTGATCTGGCGCCTTGCCTACGTGCGAACGCAAGGCTTCCCTAGTGATATCGCGAGCTTCGAGGCATGGGCAATTGCGCTAATCGCGCATGGCTCAAACGGGTTCTACGCCTCGACGACCTTCATCGATTACCCACCTGGGTATTTCTATATTCTCGGCATCGTTGGGAGGTTCTGGTCGCTCTTTTTCAGTGGGCACGATGTCGGGTTGGAAGTCCTCGCGATCCTCGTCAAGTTGCCCGCAATTCTCTTTGATCTCGCGCTCGGTGTTCTCATCTACGTGGTCGCGCGGCGCTTCGGATCGGAAAAGATCGCGCTCGGCACCGCTGCGCTGTACCTGCTCAACCCTGCGGTCGTCCTCGTCTCGGCCCTCTGGGGGCAGGTCGATTCGATCGCGTGCTTCTTTGCGCTGCTCGGCGCCTACGCGCTCCTCCGGAGCGGCGACTTCGAGCGCGCGCGCTCAACGTGCTGGATCGTTGGCGGCTGGATCGCCCTTGCGTATTCCCTGCTCATCAAGCCGCAAGCCGCCGCGTTGCTGCCGCTGCTGGTTGCCTTCGCCTTTGTCGATTCCCGGCGCCGGTGCGCGCGCATCACCGCGACGGGAATTGGGATCGGCGCGGCAATTCTCTTCGCGCTCCTGATCGCGGAGCCGTTTCATCCCGGCAACGCAATCTCGACGTTTGGCTGGCTCGCCCACCTCTATTCGTTCGGCTCGAACCTCTACCCATACAATAGCGTTAATGCGTTTAATCTCTGGGCACTTCGCGGCACGCTCTGGGTCCCGGACGATCGGAACGTGTTCTTTTTGCCACAGTACGCTTGGGGCATCGCGCTGGTTCTGGCAGCGCTCGCGCTGATCGTTTGGCGGTACCTGCAAGACCGGAGCCCGCGGGCGCTGCTCGAGGCCTGCGCGATCGCGACGCTTGCCTTTTTCACGCTCGCCACGCGTATGCACGAGCGGTATATCTTCAATGGCCTGGTCTTTACCATCGCCTGCGTTCCCTTCGCGCGGCGCTACCTCTGGGGCGCCGTCGCGGTCTCGATCGTTCTTTTTGCGGACCTCGCGTACAGCTTGGAGTACGTCAGCGTCGTCGGCAAGCATGTCGCCGGCCTCAACCCTCAGAATTTGTGGGGCCTTTGGACGACGTTATTATCGCTGATCGCCGTCGGGGTGTTCTTCTGGCTGGGCTATCAGTATCTCGGAACAGGCGAGGTCGGTGCCGCCCGTGCGGCGCCGGCGCCCCTGCCCGGACGGCCGGAAGCGGCGCTCGAAGGCGCGCGCAACTGGTTCGATCCGCGCGAAGGCCTGGCGGTGATGCGGGCGCCGCTGGACTACGCGATCGTTGTGGCGCTCGGAATCGGGAATTTCATTCTGTCCTTCGTCGGCTATTGGTGGCCGAACGGCTCCTCCTGCTGGGCTGAAGCGGGTCTTCAGCGTTGCGGCATCTTCGACGAGACATACTTTGCCCGTGCCGGTGAAGAGTATCTGCAGAACCTGCGAATCTACGAGAACACGCACCCATCGCTCAGCAAGCTTTTGATAACGCTCTCGATGATGCTTTTCGGCGGCATGCCGAAGGGTCACGGCCTCGGGGGATGGACGTTCCTCAATGGCATTATCGGCCACATGAGCGACGGCGACAATCCGTACGGTTGGCGCTTCCTAAACCTGATCTTCGGCGCGCTCGTCGTAATGGTGCTCTATTGCTTTGCCAAACGCATCACCGGCTCGACGCTCTTCGCGACCGTGACGGGGCTGTTACTGACGTTTGATGGCATGCACTTCGTCCAATCGCGCACGGCTACACCCGAAGGATTCGTCATCTTCTTTGCGACGCTCGCGGTCTACGCGTTCTATCGCTTCTGGATCAGCTCGCAGGTCGGCGAGCGCAGGCACGTCGTCGTGCCGTGGTGGGGATTCGCAAGCGGAGCGGTCGTCTCGTTCGCGATAGGCGGCTCAGTGGGCCAGATCTGCCGCATCTTTTGGGGTCTCGACACTGCGGCAACCACGGTCGTTATGCTCTACGTGATATGCCTCGCCTATCTGGTCGTGCGCAATCTCCTCATGCCGCGGCGGTTCGGAGACGGCCGCCGCGAGCTGACGTCCGCGGAGGGCTCCTACGCACTGCGCGGAGGCGGCGAAACTACGCTCCTCGCCGCCGACGGCGGTACGATCGACACCCGGGGAACGATTGTACGCGGTGCGACCTCGCAAGCCCGGGGAGGCAACCTTGTCTACGATGACGCTCCATTGCACATCGAATACCGGCGCGACGCAAGCGTCTCTTATGAAACGCCCGCCGGCGGCGCGGTCTACGCCCAGGGCGAAATTCGCACCGGCAACGCCGTCGAAAAAGGCGGCTCATCAAAGCTTTGGTTGATCCTTTTTACGGTCGCGCTTGGGCTGCTCATTAGTACGAAGTGGTACGGCGTCATGGGCTTCGGCATAAGCTTCCTCGTGCTGACCGTCGTTTGTTTGCAGCGCTACTTCTTCGCGAATCGGCCGACAATATGGGGCAATCCGCGCGGTTTTCGCCTCGATTCCGCCCTCGTCACTATTGTACTCGTCAGCATGACGGTCTACGCGCTGGTCTGGGTGCCTGACATCGCGCGGCACTCGCCCGACCCAAACGAAATCCATAGCTTCAACGACGTCGTTTATCGCCAGTACTCAATGTTCGAATACCACGACGTTGGCGTAGCGCACGCGACCCACCCATATTCCTCAAAGTGGTGGCAGTGGCCGCTAGACTATGTGCCGATCGCATATTTCTACCGCGATCAACGCCACGATCCCTCAGATCCGAGACAATGTTGTATATCCGAAGTCACGTCAATGCCTAATCCAATGATCCTCTGGTTTGGACTATTTAGCGTTCCCTTCGTCGGCGTGTTGGCCCTTCGTCTGCGCAATAAAGGCTACGCACTCATTGTGCTGGACTACGTACTTCAGTGGGTGCCGTGGGCCGGGTCACCTCGCATTACGTTCGCATATCACTTTTACGTAAATATCCCGCTCATTTGCCTTTGCAACTCGATCGCGCTTCAGCATCTTTCGGGGTGGGGTAAGCGAGTCCGCAATGGTATAGCGATGTCGACGTTTGCGGCGGGTGCCTATATAGCAATGGTCATCGCAGCGTTCATATTTTTCTATCCGATTCTTTCGGCACACCCCATCGCTTGGGACGCGTGGCACGAGCGAATGTGGATCGACAAATGGATAGTCGGACCAGGATAGACGTTTTAATCTCTGGGCTTCGGGGGTGCCGGCGAACAAGTCTTCTGGCATACCGGCTTCGCCGTGATGAAGTCAGCCTGATCGGCCGGCGACAGCCGATGCCTCGGTTTGCGCCGCTACCTGCGCCCCAATAGGACACAAGCCGCGTAGCCGAACCACTCCGAAAAAGGCTGCGGCCGTCCCGCGCAAACGGTCGAAAAGTGGTCTGTCGTGGCGCGGCGGATCCAGTCCTAACTTGCCTGCCTAGACGCACTCCGGGCGTCCTCCACGAACGTTTTGATCGTTCTCTGGACGTCGCAATGAAACTCGAGGCGGATCGCGAAACGCCTACCTGCGCTGTGATTCGTTATTTTTGAATCCAGCGCGTTCACCCAAGAATTCAACTCGCGTAGCGTGGCATCGCACATGCCGACGAGGGCACTCTGCGTTCTGGAAAACGCCACCGGAAAAGGCGCCTCCTTAATCGTTCGCTCAATCGAGAGGAGCGATGTGATCAGCACGCCGGTGGCTCGGACGAGCGTATGCAACCGAATCTCTACTAAATCGCTCTCTGCAGATATCGTCGACTTAAATTTTGCGACAGCGCTGGGGGCCTCCCGAAGTGCCTGACCGAGCGGGATCTGCGGGATTGCGTCGGTTACGCTTTCCAGCGTTGTCAATGAGCGCCGGTCTCGATTTAGCGGCAGGCTCGCCACGATTTCACGGTCCGCAGCACTAATCGCTAGCTCGCGCATCAGATCGTCGCGGAAGTTCGCGAGCTCGCTCGTAATTTGCTTCGCCGGCCCGCTCATTTCGAGGTTGATCTTTACTGGTGCCGACGCCGACTCAAAGCCTTCTTGCTGCGCGAGCTCCTCGACTAAGTCCTTAAGCCTAGCTCGCACGGACTCTCTTGCGGCTTGTGAAAGGAACTTCTGTTGCGCTGAAACCTGGTTTTCAATCGACCTCAGCTCGTGATTCTGCACGAGGCGCCCGAGAAGGAGCCCGACTCCGAGGCCTTCCCAAAACTTGATCATGATTCTTGCTCCTCTTTTGCGCCCAAACTTGCACCTCGCCAATCGTCGTGTGGCACGGACAGCCGGACCCTTCGAAACCCCCTCAAGCAACTCAAGCCTGACAATACGAATAACGAACCCGCTGTTAAAAACATTGCCTTCCGAGGTTGCGGCGCGACAAAAGTCGCAGAGCCTCAGGGGTTTAGTCTCGCTCCCAGGCAGGTCCGGCGTGGCCTTTGAACGTCGCACCCTGGCGATACCAAGGCTTCCAATCGGCGCATCATCGCCGGAATCTCGCCGATGCCGAGGCCGCCGCCACGCCTAAAATTGCGCAGCCGTGTGTATTTGCAGACTCGTGCTCATTTAGAAGTTCCGAACCGTGCGCGCCCTTTACAACGGTCGGAGCACGCATTCTCTCGAGAATTCCGAGCGACGCGTTCGGACCCTCGCTGCGGCCCGAGGGCGCATTTCGCGTTCAGCCTAAGCGGATCGTTCGGCGATCAAGCGATTCTGCAATCTTTTGGATACCAGATCGCGGCGCCGAGAACCGGCCTGTCGGCTCCAGACGCCTTGCCGTCGCGCACTTGGGTTCAGTATCGAGCGGTGCAAACGATAGCGAGACTTGAAGCAGCTATCGCTTGACGATACGTATCGCGTGTAATATGTTTTGCTTGATGGAACAAGCAAACAAGCCGAGCATTTTCGGGATTATTGGGTCTGGCATGCTTGCTGCGATAGTCATGGGGCTCGCGCACTACTTTCGATTTGAAAGCACTTCAGCTATGGCGCATACGTTCGGCAACTTTCTGACCGTGATCGGGTGGCTGTTGCTCATCTGGACTGTCGTCCTTATGGTTCTTTGGGCCATTAAGAGCGCGAGGTCCTAAGCCTGTGCCGCACCGCTGAGCCTAGGCGCTAGAACTGCGGTCCAGGCGCGTGGGCGATGCCGAACGGCGGATCGGTCGTGCTCCCCGCGCGGAAGCTCGATATCACGTGCCCATTCTTAGGATTGATCGATTCGATTAAGGGTCCCTCGAGAACGCCCGCGTCATCGACCCACAAGAAGCCCCACCGGTTATCGAAATTGATCATCACCGGCTCGAAAAAATGGGTCGCGAGCGGTCTGCATTCAGCCGTTCCCTTACACTTAAAAATATCGTGATGCGTCGTGTTCACGTCGACGATGTAGAAGAGATTATTCCGCTTATCGAAGGCCATGCCCGCGAGCGAGTGTTTCCCCGAAACGATCGCAATCGGCGAACCAGCGCAGCCGGAAAACTCGTCGATCTTGCTCACACCCGAGGTCGCATCGTAGAGGCTCCAAAAACAATTGTCGGATCGGTCGATCGCGATCCCGATTCCTTGCGCGTTCGGAACGGCGGGATCGGTGAGCGTTCCCGTCGGCTTCAACGATCCGCCGGCATAGACGCTGACGCTACCCGGGCCACCGTTGGTCGTCGACTTATTCGAGACGGCCAAGAGTTCGTTCGTTGCGTCGACGTCAAGGTCGAGCGGCACTTGCTTGGGATCCTGATATGTCTTGATCAACGGAGTGAAGAGCGGACCGTACTCGAAGACCTTCGAACTGCCCGTGTCGGCGATGTAGGCGTTTCCATGGTGATCGGTTGCGACGCCCTGTGCGTTGACGATCCCGCTCGTGAGTTCGGCCTGCACCGAACCTTCGGTCGTGAAGGCGAAGCAAATATAGCCGAAGCACGCCAAGACCGAGCATGCGCCGTACTTCCCGCAGTTAGGAGGCGGCGTCGCTTCGGCAGCGGTAGTGTGGCGGTCGGCGCGCGCATCGGACGGCGAGCCGAGCGGGGAGGCTCCGCCTGCACAGCCGGCAACGGTCAGTAGGGTTAGGATGCAAAAATAGCTGCGCAACGTTGTGGCCTTCTCGCCGCATCGAACGCGGCCCTACCCCCGGTCTTCCGCGGCACATTTTACGGAGTTATTGTACGCTTAGGCGAGGCTCCGCATCGCTAAGCGGCACCTGGAGAGACGCGCACGGCACCGGAGTCGCCGGCTTAAGTTCACATCGAACCGCATGCAGTTCCAAGGCAACTGGACACGGAAAGGCGGGAGCAGCGGAGCATCATCGGCTGGCGCGTGATCGCCGCGACGCCGGCGCTGCGCAATTAGCTACCATCTTTGCGAGCGGCCGTAACGCGGGCTGCTCACGTGAGGCACGGAGCAAGCGCTAGCTGCTTGCCTTGGGCGGTTTCGCGACGGCGCCGGAGAAGATCATGAGTCGGAGTCAATTGACGCATCAGAATAATCGCGGTCGCCGGATCATTCGAACTCGCGTTCGCGCTTTCTCCATTGCCCAGGGGCGCGCGGCGTGCCGGAGCGCATCCGTTTGGACGAGATAGCAAGCGTTAAAGACTCGCGAACGTCGTTCGCAGCAGCCGCAAAGCATCTTTTTCGCCACCTTCACGAGCCGCACGCGCTTCGCAAGAATCCGCTCGTGCGGCGTTATTTCGCAAGCGGTGACGGAACTACGAGCAAAGCGCGCGACGCGGAAACGCTGGCGCGGATTCACGAAGACGTGCGCCGCTCGGCCGAGCGCTGTCGCGATGCCGACTTTCGCGAAGGGCACGACGAGCGCGCGACCAGGCAATACGCCATCGTGACGCTGCAGTGCATCGAACGCCGCCCGATTGCAGAGGTTGCCGCGGCACTGGGCATCTCGTACGCTCACTGTTACCGCGAGCGCGCCGCGATCTGCCGGCGGGTCGCGCGGCATATCGCGGAACGCGACGACTCGCCCGTAACGGAGCCGTTTCCGGTGCTCGACGAATTCCGCGTTCTCGCCGATCAGACGATCCATCGAGCCGAATTCGGCGACGAGGAGGCAACGTCTCGGGAGTGCGACGAGCTGGTGCGCGGCGCGCCATCGGCGCAAGAGAAAATTGAAGCGCTGCGCCTCAGCGGGTCGGTTGCGGGACAGTTCGGCAACATCGGAAGAATAAGGGCCGCGCTCGCTGCGGCCCAGGCAATTTGGACGGAGCACCTCGACGCGCAGCCGTCGAGTGCACGTGAAATTGCGGGTGCCTGCATCGACCTCATCGGCCTCGACCTTGCGCTCAACGCCGGCGACCCGAAGGCGGTGCTGCGCAGCGCGAAAAGCGCGACGGCAGCGTTAGAGCCGTTCGCAACCAGCGCACCGATGCGCGTCCGCGAGCTTTACGTCGAGAGCCTCTTCAACCTCGGCCTGGCGCTTGCCAATCTCGGCAGCTTCGAACAGGGCTTCGATCACGTCGCCAAAGCTGAAGCGCTGATCGAGCGCATTCGCCCGGTCTCGGCACCGCTTCGAACCTGGGTGGTCGTGGAGGCCTGGCGCGGACGTAACCGTCTGCTTATGAGCTCGCGCTATTGGATGCCGGCTTGGCAGCGCGAACAAGGCGTCACGCACGCGTTCGAGTACGCCTATACGGCCGGCGCGTTCGCCGGAGCGATTCGAGCGCTGGTCGCGCTCACGGAGCACCACGCATTCGCCGGAAACGACGAAGAGGCGCTGCGCGCGGCCCGCTCCTCCGTCGTGTTGGCGGAAAAACATCCCAGCTCGCGTATTTTGGCGCACAACTCGATCTCGGCCGTTCTGCCGCTGCTCTCGACTCACTACTGGGCCGAAGGAACCGCACTGCTTCCGCCTGCCGCACAAGTTGCCGGAATGGACACGTACCATCGCGATGCTTACCGCTATTGCATGGCGGTGCGGGCGCTTCGCTCCCACGCATTTGCGGATGCGTTGGCATTGGCGAACGACGGCAGTGGGAACTTTCCGGGCGTTGCCGTGCGAATGCAGCTCGTTGCCGCGGCGGCGGCACATGCTTTAGAACGCGAGCGTGAAGCGCGCCGCCTGATCGAAGAGGGCGTAGCCGTGGCTGAAGAACAGCGCTCGGCGCCGATTCTGAAAGCCGCCTACAGCCTCGCTTCGGAGATCGTTCGAGACAGCCGTTTCAAGGGCCAAGCCAGGGAAATCGAACGGCTGCTGACTGCCTGACACCGACTTTTTAGCAAGAACGCCGCGTTTTTCTCATCGCGCCTGCCCGGAAGGCTCGGCCGTGCTAGCATCCTGGACGAGGAATCATTGCTTCCCCGTCACGGGGAGAAAGGATCTCGCCCATGCGTAAGCGTTTGCGCCTCGCCGGAATTTTTGGATGCGCGGCAACGATCGTCATGGCCGGCTGCTCGTCTGGCTCGAGCGTTTCGACGCTTCCGGGGCCGGCGACGCCGATTCAAACACAGCGGGTCCAAGCACGGAAGATCATCCACTACATGGGCACCCGCGCCATGGCAGAGCCGCTCGTCTCCGGCGTTCTCTTCACCTATGGCGGCGGCCCGGTGCTCGTCAAACCCAAGATGTACATCATCTTTTGGGGCTATAAAACCTACGGTGACCCAGACAAAGTCAAACCGCTGCTCAAGGAGTACGCCAAACGCATTGGCGGGAGCGGCCAAACCAACATCTACACGCAATACTACGAAACGTCCGGCGGCAAGAACGTCGACGTCAGAAACCCCGCCTCGCAGTTCGGCGGCGCGTGGGAGGACGATACCGATCCCGTTCCGACCAATCCGAGCGACGCGCAGGTCGAAACCGAAGCGCTCGCAGGTGTAAAGCACTTCGGCTACGACCCGAACGGCTCGTACATCGTCGCGACGCCGCACGGCCGCAACTCACCGGGCTTCGGCTCGAGCTTCTGCGCCTATCACAGCGACGCGGTAAGCAGCGGCGAGACCATTTCATATACGAATCTTCCCTACATGCCCGACGCCGGCGGAAACTGCGGCGCCAACTACATCAGCCCGCCCGCGGACGAGAAGGGCGTCGACGAAGGCGTCACGGTCGTCGAGGGCCACGAGTATGGCGAGTCGATCACCGATGCCACGCCGTCAAACGGCTGGACGAACCAGCGCTACGGCGAGATCGGTGACGCGTGCGCCTGGTATGATGTGACGAACGATCCGTTCGGCGATAAATCGTACGCGTCGCAGCCGATGTACAGCAACGCCTCCGAATCTTGCGTCCATAGCTACTAACAAGGAGAATGACTTTAATGCTAAACTTCTCGCGGAGGTCCACGCATTCGATCGCGTTCGGCGCCGCCGCGCTGCTCCTGGCCGCCTGCAGCGGCGCAACCCAATCGCAGCTTACGCCGTCGGGCAACACCACGGCGCCCGGGACGGCGGGCCTGCCGCGCACGCTGGCGATGCGGATGGCCAGCTCCTCCGGAATTTCGCCGGCGGCGCGTTCGAACCACAAAGCGTCGTGGATGTCGCGCTCCGCCGCTCGCGTTCGGCCGCTGCTCTACAGTTCGAATGCGCTTACCAACGAGGTCGATGTCTACGCCGTCAACGGCAAAAGCAATACGCTGCTGGGCCAGTTAACCGGCTTCAACGAGCCGTACGGCCTGTGCTCCGACACGTCGGGCAACGTGTACGTCACGAATTTGATGGGCAACAACATCCTCGAGTACGCGCACGGCGGCACCAGCCCGATCAAGACGCTCAGCGACAGCTACGGCGAACCGAACGGCTGCGCAGTCAGTCCCAAGACCGGCGACCTCGCCGTGACGAACTTCGAGGGCGGACCCAGCGGCCAAGGCAGCCTCGTGGTGTACGCGGGGGGCTCGGGCAGCGGGACGCTCTACTCGGTCGGCTCGAACTCCCTCGTGTGGGCGCCCGTCTACGATAGCCGCGGCGCGCTGTTCTTCGAAACCCAGGACCAGAGCAGCCGCGCGGTTACCGTGTTCAAGCTGCCCCACGGAAAGCCGGCGCTCGAGACGATCTCGATGCCGTCCGGGGTAACGATCTACTCGCCCAGCGGCGCAACATGGGATGGCAAATACCTCGGCGTTACCGACGAAGACTACGAGAATGGACTCGACGAGGGTCTCTATCGTGTCTCGATCCACGGGACGACGGCAACGCTCGTCAGCCAGATCGAATATACCGACTCGTGCTACTACAGCTTTAGCCTGGTAGTTCAGCCGATCATTTGGAAGGGTTACCTGATTGGCGGAAACTTCTTCTGCTACTACAACAGCACATACCACCTGGATTATTGGAACTACCTGATGGGGGGCAACCCGGTGAAGTACATCGACGGCTCGCCGACGTCGGACACGTCATACGGGCAAACCATCAGCCGATAGGTTGGAAGGCCGGCGCGTTTAGCGACGCTATGGCGCGCCGGCACGACCACAGAACCCACCCCTCCCAAAATCCGCCCGACGGCCTGGTTGTAACGGTGTGCGACCGGGTATCGCGGCTAGTAGGGTAAATAAAGCCTCGGGAGGGAGCGCATGTTCCAACAGATCATCGATCCGTTTCACAACCTCTTTCTCACGTGGCTCGTAGCGCTGATTCCGCTGGCGCTGCTGCTCGTGCTTCTCGCAGTGTTTCGCTGGTCGGCGTGGACTGCGACGCTCGTTGGCTCGCTGGTCACACTGCTGCTGGGTTGGACGGTATGGAAGATGCCGATCGGCAGAGGAATTCATGCCTACCTGCACGGTTCGGCAACCGGCGTCTGGAACGTCGATTGGATCACATTCTGGGGTGTCGTGCTTTTCAATACGCTCGTCGTCACGGGCGCTTTCGCGCGATTCCAGCGTTGGATTTCTTTTCACGGAACTCGCGACGTGCGCGTGCAGACGATTTTATTTGCTTGGGCTTTCGGCGCGTTGCTCGAGGGTCTCGTCGGCTTCGGTTATCCGTGGGCCGTGGTCGCTCCGATTCTTATTGCGCTTGGCATGCCCGACCTTGACGCGATTCGCGTCGCTGCGATCGCGAATAACGCTCCGGTTTCGTACGGTGCTCTCGGCGCACCGATCATCGCATTGGCCGCCGTCACCGGGCTCCCGCTTCTGGCCCTATCCGGATCCATCGCCCACATCGTCGCCATTCTTGCACTCCTGCCGCCTTGGATCCTCATCTACCTCGTCAGCGGCAAGCGCGGTTTTCGTGAAGGCTGGCCGCTGGCCGTAGTGGGTTCGCTCGGGTACATCGCGGGACAGTATCCGGTCGCGGTCTATCTCGGTCCGTACTTGCCCGATATCTCCGGCGCGATCGTCTGCATAGGTGCGCTGCTGCTGCTGCTAAAGTTTTGGAAACCGAAGGAAGTTTTGGGATACGGTGCATCGGTGGACGACGGCGCTCCTGCGCCGACGGCCGCCGAGGTCTGGCAGGCCTGGATGCCGTTCGTCGTGCTGGTCATAGTCGTCGTTCTGTGGACCGGCCCATGGTCGCCGCTTCCGAAGATGGCCATCTTCGCGAGCAGCGTCACGGCGCTGTCGTCGCTGAGCGGCGCAAAACCGGTGGCGGCGACCTTCACGTTTACGCCGTTCGTAGGCGGTACCGCCATCCTCGCATCGTGGATCCTGATCGCTCTGCTCCTGCGAACGAGCCTCTCCCAGCTCGGCCAGATATTTCGCAACACGTTTAGGCAGATGTGGGGGGCGCTGCTCGTCGGGGTGTTCATCTTTGGGCTCGCCTACGTTTATAATTACTCGGGGATCGCGTCGTCGCTCGCGTTTGCGTTTTCCAAGATCGGCTGGGCATTTATCATCGTTGCGCCGATCCTTGGGTGGATCGGAGTGGCCCTTTCCGGAAGTAATACGTCGACCAACGCGATGTTTGGCGCATTTCAAAATATCATTGGAAAGCTTTTAGGATTCCCCGTGCTGCTGCTGCCGTCGCTCAACTCCGTCGGCGCTGAAATCGGAAAGCCGGTTGCACCGCAAACAGCGAGTGTGGGCGTATCGACGACGCGCTTCGTGCGCAACGAAGGTGCAGTGATCAGGCACAACATGGGATGGACGTTCTTCCTCTTAGGGTATCTGATCGTCATCGGCGTTGCGTGCTACTTCTTCTTTCCAGGTGTCATGATGCTGCATGCCGGCACGTGAGTCAACATGGACTGCTGAGCGACGTAACCGAGCTGCTCCGGGCCTACGTGCATCAGCCCCGGTCGAGAAAGATGTCGGTAACGCGCAAGGCTTGAGCCGGACAGCATCGTAATGAGGCGGTAATGGCTCGCGCGAATCCCGCGCGTTCGCCCTACGCCGCGACGCGCCATTTGCTCAAATACGCCGGCGACCCACGCCAGTTGCGCCGCAATCCGCTCACTCGCGTGGACTTCGCCGGGCGATCCGTAAACGAAGCACTCTGCAGAATCGCCGTGCGCGTCGACGCTGCGTTAGATGCAATCGATACCGCGCGCCACCTCGCGATTCTACTCCGTGTTGACCTCGAGCGCCACGATCCGCGAGGCGTTGCAACGAATCTTGGGCTTTCGACCCGTCAGTTCTATCGTGAGCGCCGTCTCGCACACGATGCATTCCACGCTGCATATCTGAGCGCGTCACGCACCGCCATATCGGTCGAGAGCGATTTCGCCCAGCGCCTCTCGTGGCGGGCAACGAGTCTTGCCGACTCCGGCGAGACGGAGAGCGCGACTGCGCTTTTTGAAGACCTGCTGGCGAGCGGCGGCGACTCGGCCGTTACTTGCGACGCGCTATGGCGGCTGGCCACGATCGAGGCATGGAGCCATCGATTCGATTCCGCGCGCTCGCATCTCGATGCGTGTCGAGAGATTCTCGAGCGTGAAACCGTCCAAGAGGATCGACGCGTGTCCTTGGCCGATGGCCTCGCGGCAGCGATGCTGACCCTTCGGTGGTTCACCCGGGGGCCGGCTGCGGTCGCTCCCGGACCCGACGGGGAGCGCTTGCCGGAAAATGAACGCACGACTTTGACGCGAGCGTCCGCAGCACTTCGCAGCGGCCAATCATCGCAAGCCCTCGGATTGATCCGCAAGCTTCTGAATCGTCCCCGTACGGTAGGCGAGCCCGACGTCGAGTTCGATCTGCTGGCGCTTCAGGCGGAGGTCGCAAATTTTGTCTTTTCAGATCCGTCCCGTGGTGAACAGCTCTTTTCACGTGCTGCCGCGCTCGCGAGCGTCCATGGATTACGAGGGCGAGAACTTTACGCTCGCCATCAACTCTCCGTCGCGCGCTGGATGCATTCGCGCCGGGCTGAAGACCGGCGCGCCTATCGGCAGCTGTTCGATGCCGTCGATCGATCGCTACCCGTGCGTTTACGCTCGGGCCTGGCCCTCGTCGCCGCCGACGTCGAGGTCGCAATTGGAACTCCTCAACGCGCGCTTGCGGCGGCAGCTACTGCGGCATCGCTTTCAACGAACGGCTTCGAGTTAGTCTCGTCGCGAGGGCTTGCGGCGGCGGCGCTGCTGCGTATGGGGCGTTTGAACGACGCCGTGTTGGAGGGTGGTCTCGCGACGCGAGCGGCCCGCGCCCAAGGGCACGCGCGCGTTCTCTCGCTTACGCAGCGAATCTGCGCGCAGGCTTATCTCGTTCAAGGAGATCGCCGCGCCGCACGCAGCGCGATCGAGGAGTCGATCGAATGCGCGATGCGGTTTTCGAGTCCCTACGTTCAGGCGCAGACCCAGGCGCTCTGGGAGCGCATAGCTGGGCGAAAAACCTTGGCGACCGTTAAAGCATAAACGAGATGACCAGGGGCGGATGCCCTATTGGGGAGCGTAGGTTACGCCGACGACATCGAGACTGGCCGAAAGCCCGGTGTTGAAGCTTCGTACGTAGTCTACGGCCGTCGGTGTATAGGTGTAGAGTTCGATCTGACCGTGCTGGTAGTCGGCGACGGCCAACATGTCGCGGCTCTTGTTCAGATGGCCGTACACGGACGTACCGCCCATCGAAAAGGGTCCGCCGACGAGCTTGCACCTAGGGTTGCACCCGCGATAAACGTACAACTGGGCACTGTTGCCGCTGAACGAGACAAGATTGCCGGCGGCGTCGAAGTCGAGTCCGCCGTACGACGGGTTGATGAAGCCCTTTGCCGTCGCGCCGCTCCCGGAGCAGCCCTTGAAATAGGTCAAGTTCGCATGGCTGTTCGCATCGATCGCCGAGGCCCAGCAATCGCCGCCTTTGGACATAGCGACGCCGACCACTTCGTACATGTTCGGATTGGTCAGGTTCGCGGTGCAGCCGCCCTTGAGCGAGCAGAGCGAGATACTGCCGTTGGTGCGATTCGGGCCGAAGATGTTGGCAACTGCAATCGAACCGGTCGCCGCGTTGGCGCTCATCGCATCGGCCGGCTGGCCGTACGGATCGGACACGTTCCCCAAAGCGGGCCCGCACTGCGGGCGAAACACTCTGATCGTACGGCCCCCACCATCGGGTTCGATCACGTCCCCTTTAGCATCCGACGCGATGTCATTGACGGACGAGACACCGCTGATGGTGCAGACGGGAGCACCTTTCCCGCTGCGGCGAAATCCATATACGCTAGTACCGTAGAACTCGCTCACATATAAGCCGGCCTTGACGTGAGCGGGGAGACCGCGTTCCCCGCGTTCGCCGCGCTGCGCGGGCGCAACGCGGGGAGCCGCCGGGGCGGACGGCGCGAGCTGGGGCGCTATGGCGCCGCAACCGGCGAGCACCACGGCGGCGACACCCCATGCCAGCTGCGCGCGAGCCTGCATCATGCTATTTCTTAGGCTTGCTTATTGCGGTACCGATCGGAGTCTCGAACCCGCCGATAATCTTCTTCTGCACGCCGCCGGCGGGATAGGGCCAGTACATCACCTGGCCGCTCGTAGCATTGGGGCCGACGACCGTCTTTCCTTCGATGAAGAATTGCACGACGTCGCTCGAACCCTGCGTCTGCGTTTGGCCCGCTTCCGTCCCGGTGCTGCCCGTCACGGTAAACTGGTAAATCACCGGAGCCTCTTGATCGGCGATCGCGACGTATTTGCCGTCCCACTGCACGCCGCCCGGGCCCCCGATCGTTTGGTTCAGCGTGACGTTCTGGAGGCTTTTTCCTCCTTTGGGCAGCTCGGCGAACACGAACGCAAACGTCGCCGGCCTCGTGCCATCCACGAACAGGTTGCCGCTCGCGTCGTAGCCGCAGAAATAGTCGGCGATCATTTGCGGGTCGGTATAATTCTTCGGCTTGCCGCGCGCGCGCCGGTAGACCGAAAGACTACCGTCTGTATAGGAGTCGTCGAAGATATTCGTCGCCGCCAAATCTCCGTTCACCGGGCTGATTGCGCACCCGATCGGGTGTTCGCCCGGGTCTGCGATCGTCGCGATGGGAGCCGTGCCGCCATGCGCGTACTTCAAAATTTGCGCTGCTCCGGAATTGGTGATGAAGACGTTGCCCGCCTTGTCGACGCACATACCCTGAGGCGTTTGAAACCCCGTCAGCGTTCCGACGAGCTTGCCCCGTGGATACGAAAACACCTTAACGAGATCGGCGCTCGAATCGGAGGCGTAGAGCAAAGCGCTCTTCTTCGCGCTGGGATCCATCCAGGAAGCGCCTCGGGCGAGCGAACGCGCCGCGCTCGACGAGGCGGGCGCCGCGGGCAGGGAATGGAGCGAACCGCCGGCGCAGCCAGCCAGTAGAGCGACGGCCGCTAGCGCGCTGACGCTGCGCGCGAACGGGTCTGATTCTTTCATAGCACGGAAAGCGTAAACGCCGGGTCCGGGCAACGTCAAGACCGAGGTGAGAATAGGCGCACCGAGTGAGAAAACGGATGGTTATACCGCAAGTTCGTTTCCGATCTCGCGGGCAAGAAGGGCGTAGCGCCGCTCGCCGGTGATGGCGGCGGCGACTCGATAGGTGTGACCAAGCGATAGCAGGCTCCCGCCGCGATACACGGTTTCGATCGACGCTCGGATCTGTTCGTTGGCGAGCATCTTGCGCCCGGCCATACTGGCGCTCGAGGCGATCACGCGTTGAAGGCCGCCGGAGATTCGCGTAAAATTCGCGGTGCGCGCGCGCTCTTCGGATGCCGTAGCAACAGCGATGCTCCGCTCGGGCTGGCCGATCTTTGCCAGGTAGATCGCCTCGAACGCCTTGCAGAAGAGCCAGTTGTAGCTGCCCTCCGCGAAAGCGTCCCCAAGCGTCGGCAAGATCGCGCTGGCGACGCGCCAGCGCGTACCGCCCATCAGCGCATCGGTCATTTCCAAGCGCGTCATCGCGGCTAGGCGCCGGCCGCCAAAATCCTCGGCCAAACGCAACGCGTGCTGCGAATACAGAATCGCCGTCTTAGAGTCGCCCAAAACGACGTGAACGGACATCAGGTTCAGCAGCGAACGAACCTCGTTCTCGACCGAGCCGCTGCCGCGGGCCAGGTCCAAGGCCGCATGAAAGTTAGCGAGCCGGCTGGCGACGTTCGGACGCCCACGTACACCAGGTGCCACCCATTGCAGCCGTGACATCGTGCGCGCGACGTGGCTCTTTTGGGGAAAGGACTCCGGCAACGAGGCCGCTCGTTCGGCGGCGAGCGTCGCAAGCGTTTTGGCGCGCTCGAAATCGCCAAACGCCTCGTGTTGCTCTGCGCCTTCCATAAAAAGGTCGACAAGCACCGCACGCGACACGGCGTCGCCGACCGACTCCTCCGTCGATGCGCGCCCAAGCGCATCTTCGATGATCCGTACGCCTTTAGCGGACTCGGGTTCGTCGAAGGCGACCCGCGCGGACCACAGCTTGATTTGACATTCCGCGACGAGCGCGTCTCCAGCCGCCATTTCCTCGCGCCCCCCCTCCAGCACTGCGCCGGCTTGGGCGAGCCACGACCGCGCTCGCACGAGGTTGAAGCAGTCCCGGTCGACGGAAGCCATGAGACACAGGGCACGGACTCGCGCCAATGCCGAGGGCGCGTGAGCCGCGACGTCGGCGCAGATCCGCTGCGCGCCCGAAAACTCTCCTAGGCGCGCGCGTTTTTCGGCGACCTCGAGGCGAAGCGACGCCAGGTCCGTGGAGTCGTGAGCGAGATGCTGGGAACGCGGCGAGTTGCGCGACATGACGCGAGCGACGCGAAGAGACAGCTGCTGTCTCAGGCGGTAATACTGTTGGACCGACAGGCCAAGCGCGCTTGCAGCCGCTCGATGCGACCCGCCTCGCGTGCCGAGCTCTTCGAGGAGACGTGCGTTGCGATACGCCAGGCGATGCAGGCCCGCGTTTCGGTCATCACGTTCGCAATCCTCGGCAGCTTGCCGAACGGCGCGGCGAACGGCGACCAGCGCATCCAGGGCGCTACCCTGCTCGAAATAATGAGCCACGATCGGATTGCGCCGCAGTTCGGCTGGGTCGTCGAAATGGCGAAACAGATGCCGGGCGGCTACCTCGATGGATTCCGACGGTTTTGCCCGCGGCATGATGCTCGATCATGTTCCGGTTCGTGCCGCCGAACCCCCTTACAGAATCGGGCGGTTCCGAGGGTGCGCTAGCCTTGCGCTCGCTTTTATCCCGAACCTCCTTGCGGCGTCGCCCCTCCGCGGCGGCTCGTGCGAAATGGCGGATCGTCATTGTCATACCAATCCATCGCCGCGTCATAGAGAAACTCAAAGTTCTCAAGCGAATAAGGATTGTTTCTGCGGCGCACCTCGAAGTATCCGCACATCTCCAGCTGTTGCCACATTTCGCGGATCAGCGGGCCGCAGTAGTCAGCCATCAAAGTGGTGTCGAGTAAGCCGTGCCGAGCGTAGGTTCCAATTTTCTCGAACGTCTGCGCTACGAGAATCTCCTTGTGCTCGCCCTCGTCGAGCGCCTGGAACGGAAGTAACAGCTCCTCGCGAAAACGCGCGTCTAGCATTCGCATCGCCAAGTCATTTTCGACGAAAATGCGGGCCGATCGAAACTCCGGCGTTTCCAATTCCGCGAACGCCTTCATCGTGCCGTCGAGCTGCGTCGACCGCCGTAGATGCTCGAGCTGATCGCCCGTAAGCCGAATCTGCCGGTACCCTACCGCGACGGTCGCCGCAATCACAATTGCCGTAACCGCCGTCGCTATGGCCGTTAGGGCTTCCCAGAAGACCATGGGCTAGCTTTCTCCTTCCGACGCAGGGTAACCGCCCCCGCTCCCTTATAAGGCATCAGCACCTGGGATTTTGCACCGCTCTCCTCGGATTTTATACACCTCATCCCCAAGGTGTAACGCTGAAGTCATTCGATCGCTTCACGGCAGATGCCACTCCAAAATGCCCGCACCTTATTTGACTGCCACTTTAAACTTTTGGCGTAAAGGGAGAGTCGGACGTCGCTCTTAGTCCCGGTGGGGGCCACTCCTGCGCTTTGCACCTCAACCAAATGCCCGTCCTGGATAGGTCACATTTCGGCGGGGAATCTCGTCTTGGGGTAGGAGGAACAGAATAATGTTCAAGTGGTTGGTCAAGAAGCAACTGGAGTCGTTCGGGCGGAAGTGGGGCTACGACACCGCCTATATGGCGCAGATCGTCGATGAAGCCGGCGTCGGGGCGGTGTTGCCGATGCAGGGCCTCCAAAAATTAGGAAGCTACCGCAAGGTGCCTCCTGACGTATGGTACGGCGCGGCGCTCACTTCGGGCAAAGCCGCCGACTGTGGGCCCTGCCTGCAGCTTGGAGTGAAGATGGCCGAAAAAGAGATCAAGCCGGAGCTGATTCGCGCGATCCTCGAGCGCGATTATGCGAAGTGCTCGAAGGAATCGTTGCTCGGCATCGAGCTCGCGCTGAGCACGGTCGCACGCGACGGCACCGGTGACGAAGCACGCGCGGAGATTCTGCGGCGCTGGGGCCGCACCGGGCTGGTTTCGCTCGCCTACGCCATCGTCGCCGCACAATCGTATCCAACGTTCAAGTATGCGATCGGGCACGGCCACGCGTGCGTGCGGGTGAAGATCGGCAACGAAACCGTTCCGCTGCCGCATCCGCAGTACGCGTGATCGACCAGCGCGCCGAGCGCTTCGAAGCGCTGCGTCCGGTACTCGTAGGTCACGCGTACCGGATGCTCGGTGAGTACGGCGAGGCCGAGGATGTGGCACAGGATGCGTACTTGCGCTGGAGCGCCGCGATCGATTCGACACGCGTCGAAGACGAGCGCGCGCTCGCGCGGACGATCGTCACGCGGCTCTGCCTCGACCGTCTGCGCTCGGCGCGCGCAAAGCGGGAAGTCTACGTCGGGCCGTGGCTTCCCGAGCCGGTCATTTCTGAGGCTAACGGGAACCCCGAAGCGACGGCGATGATGGCCGACGACATTTCGTTCGCGCTGCTTCTGGCGCTCGAACGTCTCGCACCGCTCGAGCGAGCGGCGTTTCTACTGCACGATGTGCTCGACGTGCCGTTCGATGAGGTCGCGACGACACTCGGGCGGGCGGAGGCGGCGGTCCGCAAACTTGCGTCACGCGCCCGCGAGCACGTGCGCGATTCGAACCGGCACTCGCGCACCGATCCGGCCGAGCTGCGGCGCGTGCGCGACGCGTTTCTCGGGGCGCTGCAAAACGACGACCCGGCGCTGCTCGCGCAGTTGCTCACCGAAGACGTCGTCTTCACCAGCGACGGCGGCGGCAAAGTTCCGGCGGCCACAGCCCCGGTCATCGGGCGCGAGCGTGTCACGCGGCTGCTCTTCGGTTTGAAAGAGAAGGGCTGGCGTTCGATCGTTCGGATGGAGCTCGTGATGCTCAACGGTTTACCGGGCATGGTCACGTTCAACAAAGATGGCGTTCAAGACGTGATGGCTCTGGAGATCGTCGACGGGCTAATCGGTGCAATGTACGTGGTGCGAAATCCAGAGAAATTTAAAGGGGTCACTCCTCGTCTACGCTTGGAGTGACCCTCGATCGCCCTTCGACAAGCTCAGGGTGACACCGTTGTTCCTTCCATCGCCGGGCTACAATCCGGATTTGCCTGCGGTCATTTGGAACGGGATGTTGTTCGGCGTCACGATCTTGGCGATGTCGCGGAAGATCGTGTTGGCGACGCCCGGTTGCGGGTGGCCCGCCTGCAGCGGCACCCAGGCAACGACGAACGTGTGATTCGCGGGGAAGTAGTAGTCGGCCGTGTTGTATCCCGGTAAGCCGCCGGTGTAGCCGTACCAGCCGGCGCTTTCACCCAACGCGAGACCGAAGGCGAGGTTGCCATCGCCGGTCGGAATCACGTTCATCAGCTGCTTATAGGTCGCGGGTTTGCTCACTTTCCCGCCGACGTACGCCACGATCCACGTGCGGATATCGGCCATATCCGAGATCATGCAGCCGGCCGAGCCCATCAGCGAGACCGGAATGGTGTTGCTGACGTCTTCCCAGTTCTTCTGCTTGTCGAGCGCGTAGCCGTGCGCCCATGGATCGGGCATCGTTTGGGTCGTGGGATAGCTCGTGTGCGTGAGTCCGAAGGGCTCGATCAACCGCTTCGTGATCTGATTCTTCACCGTGTCGTGGGTCAGCGACTCGATGATCAGGCCGAGCACCAAATAGTTGGTGTTCGTGTACTTGTACTCTTTGTTCGGCGGGAAGTACGGTTTTTGTTCGACGGCCCAGCGGATGATCTCCCGCGAATCGAGTTGCGTCGTCGGCTTGATATCCAGTTTGTTAACCTGAGGCGTATCGTAGCCCTCAAAGAGGCCACTGCGCATATCGCAGAGCTCGCGCACGGTGATGTTCTGCGCGTTGGGAATCTTCACGCCGAGCGAGAAACGCGAGATCGGATCGTCGAGCTTCAGCTTCCCCTCGTCGACCAGCTGCAGGATGACGCCTACCACGAACGTCTTCGTGTTGCTGCCGATGCGAAAATGATCCGCCGCCGACATCGTCCGCTTCGTCTTCAGATCGGCGTAGCCGAAGCCGTGCACGTAGGAGTTGCCGTGGCTATCCCAGACGCCGATCAGCGTCCCCGGCACGGGCGTCCGGCCGCCGAAGAGTTTGCGATCCTTTTCGACCGCCGCGACGATCGCGGCCTGGACCGAGGTGCTTTCGACCGATGGGGCCGCACTTGCGCTCCCGGCAGGCCGCGGAGAAAGACATAAAACGAGGGCTGCCGCCAAGGCGCCGATCGAAAATCTGCTCATGGGCGCCTCGTTCTCGGGAGCAGCGAGCGAGCCTGTCAGTCCTTCGACAGGCTCAGGATGACACCGGTGTCACGGGGTAGTGGCGTGAGACGCTGAAATACTCGCCGTGGGCTTTTTCGAGCGGCCCGATCCAAAGCTCGCACAGATCGCCGATCCGACGCCGATCGGTGCGCTGGGCCGCGCCTTAAAGCGCCACGGCACCTCCTTCGCCGTTTGCGTCGTTGCACTGCTCCTCAGCTATAGCGTGAATCTCGCGATTGGACTGCACGATACGGCGACGGTCCAGGGCCGGGTCGTCGCGCGAGGATTGCTAGCTCTGGTGACGATCGTCCGCGACCGGCGCGACATTCCGCACATCCGCGCTTCAAACGAACACGATCTCTACTTTGCCGAAGGATACGTGCAGGGATCGGACCGGCTCTTCCAACTCGACCTGACGCGCCGCTACGCCTACGGCCGGCTCGCGGAGATCCTTGGCGCGAAGGCCCTGGTCTTCGATCGCGTGCAGCGCGCCGTCGACATCCGCGCGATCGCGACGCGGCAGCTTCGCGCTATGGCGCCACGCGATCGTGCAGCGCTTGTGGCCTTCAGCGACGGCGTCAACGCGGCATCCGGAGCGCAGCCGCTGCCGATCGAGTTTCGCATCCTCCTCTATCGTCCCGCGCCGTGGACGCCGAAAGACTCGCTCGCGGTCTCACTCGTTGCCTCGCTCGAACTTGCCGATCCGTGGCACGCGGTCTTTGCGCGCGATGCGGTCTGGCGGCATCGCGGGCCGAGCTGTTTTGCCGCGGCCTTTCCGCTCTCCGATTCGCGCTACGACGTAACGATTGACGGGAGACGCGGCGCCAGAGGCGGGCGCGCTGCGTCGAGCGACTGCGACACGTCAACCCTTGCGATGCGCTCGCAGCACCGCGCGATCGGCAGCAATGCCTGGGCGGCGGGCGCGGCGCGCAGCACCGACGGGCACGCGCTGCTCGCCAACGATCCGCATCTCGATCTCACGATTCCGGGGATATGGTATCTCGTCGACCTGCAGTCGCCGCAGGTGCACGCAGCGGGCGCAACGATTCCGGGAATGCCGGGCGTCGTGCTCGGGCACAACGAGAATCTCGCGTGGGCCTCGACCAACGGCGAGATGGCGACCACGAGCGTCTTCGAGGCGGGACGTCTCGAGCGGTCGTCGTGGGTGACGGAACGCTTCGGCGTACGCTTCGCGCAAGACGTGCACGTGCCGTACTACCGGACCTCTCGCGAGTTTTCCGTGCCGAACGAAAACGATCCGTCGGAGGTTGCGCTCGTGCGCTGGCCGATCTATTCGCAGCGGCAATCGACGATCGCGACCGTCTTCGCGCTAGATCGAGCGCGGGATATCGGCGAAGCGTTTCAGGCGCTCGCGCAGTATCGCGGATCGCCGCAGAACTTCGTTCTCGCCGATCGCAGCGGAAGCGTCGCCTGGCACGTCGCCGGTTTGGTCCCCAACGATCCTGCGTGGGGACGCTACGTTCACAAGGCGCGCGACCTTCGTCACTCGTACGCCGCGGTGCCATTCGCGCGGCTGCCGCAGCGGCCGCCCTCGCGCGATGCGATCCTCCTTTCGGCGAACAACAAAGCCTATCGCGCCGGCTATCCGTATCGCCTCGCCGCGCAGTTCGAGCCGCCGTACCGCGCCTATCGGATCGCGCAGCTGATGCACGGGCGCCGCGAATACGACACGGCCTACTTCGCGCACATGCAGCTCGATACGCTCTCGCCGATCGATTTGGAGATCGCGCGCGACGTCGTCAAATTGGTGCGCGGGCGTCCGGACGAGCCGAGCGACGTCAATGCGCTGGCGTTGCTCGAGCACTGGAATGGGCGCTACTCGCCCAGCTCCGAAGCGGCGGCGCTCGAACACACGCTTCGGCTGGAGTTGTTCGATAGCGACTCGGCTTTAGGCGTTGGTTTGGGTGAGTTGCGCGACTCATCCGGCGCGCCGTTCGAGCTCGGCCAAGACGTTGGAGGCGCCTTGCGCTTTGCCTTCGACGAACACCGCAACTGGCGCGAGGCGGGCGGCCTGCAGATCGAACATCCGCTCTCGCCGATGAACTTCGCCTTCCTCAACGGCGCGTGGCTTCCGGGTGAGGGCGATGAGTACACGATTCACCTCCAAGAGCCCGGCTTCGCGCAGGGATTCCGCGCCGTGTGGGACGCCGGCGATTGGGATCGCGGCGGAATTGCGATCCCCAGCGGCGAGTCGGGCGAGCCGGGCTCGCAACACTACACCGATCTCTCCCGCGAATGGGTCAGAGGCGAGCTCGCGCCGCTGCCGTTTAGCCGCGCCGCGGTCGCGCGCGATGCGGCGGCGGTTCTTCTTCTCGCCCCTCGGTAAGCTCGAGGCCTTCTACGCCGATACTTCGAGCACGATCTTGCCGCGCGGATGCGTGACTTTTCCGGCGAGCATCTCGTGCGCCCGGCGCGCATCCGATAGCGGCAGCACGACGCCGATATCGGCTTTGAGCACGCCCTCTTCGAAGAGCTGCGCGATTCGTTCGAGCTGCGGACGCTTCACCGCCACGATAAAGTAGTCGCCGCGTACGCCGTAGCGCTCCGCCAGCTCCGACGACGGCTGCGAGACGCTCGAGACGATGGCGCCGCCGCGGCGCAGTACGGCGAAGGAACGCGCCTGCGTCTCGCCGCCGACGGTGTCGATGACGGCATCGGCGTTTTCGACTTCGTCTTCGAAGCGGTCGGTGCGGAAGTCGATGGTCTTTTCCGCTCCGAGCCCGCGAAGGTAGGCGGCGTCGCAGGCATCGGCAACGGCGGTTACGCGTGCCCCCGCCCAATGCGCGAGCGCAACGGCGTAAGCGCCGACGTTACCGGCCGCTCCCTGCACGAGCACGCTCTGTCCGCGCTCGATCTTTGCCCGCTCGAAGAGCATCTGCCACGCGGTGACCGCCACGACCGGCGCCGATGCGGCTTCGACGAAGCTGAGCGAGGAGGGTTTTACGGCAATTGAGTCTTTCTCGGCGAGCGCGTACTCTGCGTAACCGCCGGTAAACGAAGGATTCGTTACGCCGAAGATTTCCTCACCGCTGCCTTCTACCGTGCCGGCGATATCCGAACCAGGGGTGAGCGGCAGAGGCTGTGGCAGGCCGCTCTGCCCAGTGCGAACCAGCGCGTCCCATGGTCCCACGCCCGCCGCGCGAACGTGCACGAGCACCTGGTCGGGAGCGGGCTGAGGAATCGGCACCTCCTCGAGCCGCAGCTCCTCGATGCCGCCGAAGTTGTGGATAGCGATTGCTTTCATTGCTGGCACGAGTTTACAATCTTTCGTCGCCCTTCGACAAGCTCAGGGTGACACCGTGGGGCTCAGGATGACAGCGGCGGGGCTCAGCTTGACACAAGTATTGGGTGATAAAAGCAAATGTGTGAGCATTTGTGTGGCTCGAACCTCTATCGGCGGCCGGCTCAAAGCGTTACCGTGGTCCTATGAAGCAAACGGCACTCACGATGATAACTATGGTCTCTGCCCTGCTGCTTCCGCAAGCCGCTTTAGCCTTTCCCGTCGATTTCGGTCCGGGCTTCACAACTCACAGAGTCAACGTGGACGGCGATGTGGTAAGCGTTACGGTTGGCGGCCACGGTCCCGCGGTCGTGCTGATTCACGGCTACGCAGCGGATTCTCGCATGTGGAAGCCGCTGGCGATCGCGCTTGCGCTGCACTTCACGGTCATCGCGCCCGACCTGCCGGGGATCGGCAACTCGGCGATTCCGGCCGGTGGATCGAATATGAGCTACGCCGCGCGACGCGTGCGCGATGCGGTGCATGCGCTGGGATATCAGCGGGCGAGCGTCGTGGGGCCTACGCACTCGCTCTCACTCGCCGATCGCGAAGGGTACGTCGCGGCGTACTCGCGGCCCGGACGCATGGCGGCCGGCTGGGCGTACTTCGATTCCTTTCCGCAGACGGCCGTCGACTTTGCGCGGCTAGCTACGACAAAGCTGCCGATGCCCGTGCTTTCGATCGGCGGCGATAAAGCCAACGGTGCCGCGCTCGGCACGCAGGTGCGCGCGGTCGCCGAGAGCGTCACCGTCGTCGTTCTCAAGAACACCGGCCACTGGCTGATGGAAGAGAATCCGCAGCAGACGATCCCGGCACTGACCAAGTTTTTGGAGTCTCACTAACAACCTTAGGAGTCCCTACCACAATGACAAACGATACCACGACGAATCTCTCGCGGCCGATCGTGCTGATCCACGGCCTGTTCTTGAACTGGCAGAGCTGGGAGAACTGGACGGAACGCTATCGCGCGCGCGGCTTCACGGTCTTTACCCCGGGTTGGCCCGGCCTGGATAAAACGGTCGAAGAGCTGCGCGCCGATCCCACGCCGCTGACGCAACAGAGCCTCGGAAAGGTCGTCGACTATCTCGACGCGTTCGTTCGCAGACTCGAGGAACCGCCGATCATCATGGGCCACTCGTTCGGCGGCCTCTTCGCGCAGCTGCTCGCCTATCGTGGGCTCGGCAGCGCGGTCGTCGGGGTCGACCCGACGGCACCGGCAGGCGTCCTCGACCTCCCCTTCTCCACGCTCAAGGGCTCGGCGCCGGTGCTCGCCAACCCGTTCAACATCGGCAAAGCCACGATGCTGACGCCCGGACAGTTCCAATACGCCTTCACCAACACGCTCTCCGACGACGAGAGCAAGAAGCTCTACGACCGTTATGCGATCGCGTGTGCGGATCGCGTGCTCTTCGAAGGCGCCTTCGAGAACTTCGCACCGCATTCGCCCGCGCGCGTCGACGTCAAAGGCGAACGCCGCCCGATTCTCTTAATCGCCGGCGGCGAGGATCATTTGGTGCCCGTCGACTTCACGCGCAAGACCTGGGATCTCATCTCGGAATCGCCATCGATGACCGCATTCAAAGAGTTTCCGGGGCGCCCGCACTTCACCGGCGCGGTCCCCGGCTGGGAGGCTGTCGCAGACTACGCGCTCGAGTGGGCGCTCTCGCCAACCGCGTCCTCACCGTACAGCGAAGCGAGCCTTACGTAACCGAGAGTTTAAAAGAAAGAGGTAGATCATGGCCTATCTGACCCTCCGTGACGGAACGGAGCTCTATTACAAGGATTGGGGTACGGGACAACCCGTGCTCTTCAGCCACGGCTGGCCGCTCGATGCCGACGCCTGGGAAGATCAGATGCTCTTCCTGGCGGCGCGTGGCTTTCGCTGCATCGCGCACGATCGCCGCGGCCACGGCCGTTCGAGCCAACCCTGGAACGGCAACGACATGGATACCTACGCCGACGACGTCGACGAACTCGTGCGCGCGCTGGATCTGCATGACTTCATTCACGTCGGACATTCGACCGGCGGCGGCGAGGTCGCGCGCTATATCGGCCGTCACGGAACGAGCCGCGTCTCGAAGGCCGTGCTGATCAGTGCGGTTCCCCCGATCATGCTCAAGACCGACGCCAACCCCGGCGGGCTGCCGATGGCGGCCTTCGATCAGCTGCGCGCCGCGGTGCAAGCCGATCGCTCGCAGTTCTTCAAAGACTTGAGCGCGCCGTTCTACGGTGCAAACCGCGACGGCGCGAAGGTCTCGCAGGGGCTGCGCGACTCGTTCTGGATGCAGGGGATGCTCGCCGGAATCAAAGCCTGCTACGACTGCATCAAGGCCTTCTCCGAGACCGACTTCACCGAGGATCTCAAGAAGATGGACGTGCCGACGCTGATCATTCAAGGCGACGACGATCAGATCGTTCCGTTCGCCGATTCGGCGATGCTCTCGGTGAAGCTGATTCCCAACGCGCGCTTGGAGGTCTATAAGGGCGCGCCGCACGGGCTCTGCTCGACACTGAAAGATCGTGTCAACGCCGACCTCCTCGCCTTCTTCGGCGCGCCGGTCGCCCGGGAAGTTTCGCTCAACTAGTTAGAAGGGGCGTCCCGCGAAGCCCGAAGCATCGGGCATGACGGCTTCGCGGGTGCCGGCCTTCGGGTACGTCGAGCGCGGCTACCGGCGCGAGACGCACGCACTACGCGAAACCGTCGCGCGCCGAAGTTACGATCTGTTGGTGGAGGCGATCGGGGCGAAGCTCACGCCGCAGCGCCGCGCGGCGATGCTCGAGCAGGGCGCGAATCTCGAGGAGGAGATCGCGGTGCGCGAGGCGCTGCAGGTCTAGGCCGGCGCAGCGTTCGTCCGTTCGTTCCAACGCGCGACGTTGACGCCGAAGACGATCAGCCAAAGGGTAAGGCCGATTTCGGCCGAGATGCCGGTCGCGAACATCGCGATGAAGGTTACCCCCGCGATCGCCGGGACGGCAAGCAGCGCAAAGCTGTTTACGACGTATGCGAAGCCGGCAAGCACCAGCAGAACGCCGAACGCCTTGGGCAGATACGTCGATTTGAAGATCAAATAGCCCAGGAGCACGCAGTGGATGCCGAAGGGGACGAGCGCGATTCCGAAGGCATAGTTATAGAGTTTGATCGAGAGCAGCGCAAAGGCTTGGAGTTCGTGCGAATCGACCGCCTTCAAGTAGGCGCCGCCGCCGAGCAACAGCAACGGCACGACATGCAGGGCGACGATCGCACAGCCGATCACCGCTTCGGCGAAACGGAAGAATGCCGAGAGCAGCGAGAGCGCCGGGTTCACCGGACGCAGCAGAATGAAGAAAATCACCGCGAGCGGGATATCGCACGAAAACGTAATGAGTTCGGAGACGATCGAGAGGCGCCACTGGTTCTGCAAGCCCATCAGGTGTGCGGCGGTTGCCGCCGGATCGCCGGATACGACGATTCCCGACTGCAGCGTCATCGAGATGAAGCCCGTCACGAAGATTAGGAGATAGAGCCAGCCGCCGGTGCGCGCGTAAACCTGAGGCGAAACCTCCGCAGCAGTGCGGCCCCCCATCGCAATGCCCTCCTTATGCTTGTTTAGGTGGTTGAGGTGAGCATTGTTTCATCCTTCGACAGGCTCAGGATGACACGCCGACAGGCTCAGGATGACATTTCCTTTAGCGCCTGCGCGAAGCGCAGTCCTGAGCAAGGCGCGTAGCGCCGAGCCGAAGGGTCAGGATGACACTGGACGGGAGCTAGGGGCCAAGCGTACGGTCGCAGAACGCCCTTCGCACTACCTTTAGTAATCGGAGGCGGCATATATGCGCTTGCGTGGAGTTTGGCTAGGCTTAATCGTTCCCATTCTACTCGTGGGTTGCTGGCGATCACCTTCGGGCTCCGCGCTTCCTACGGTGCAAGGTTTAGAGCGCTCGCGAAGTTCATCGCTGCTCTCAGGCAAGATTACGCACGTCGTGTTCATCGTGCAAGAGAATCGCACGTTCGACAACATCTTCGGCGGTCCAAAGCCGTTCCCGCAAGCCACCGCCGCCGACTCCGGTAAAGCCGGCAAGGATTCGATCCCGCTGCACAAGATCCGGCTCGCGTACTATTTGCCGGGTGAGGATCCGGACAACTATCATCGTGACTGGATGTGGGCTTGCGACCCGCCGCAAACGCCGCCGCCGACGAGCCCGCCCGGCAGCGACTCATCGTGCCGCATGGACGGCTTCATGATTGCCGCGACGCCGTCGCCCGGCTACACGCCACCGGCGTCGGTGAAAACGATCTACTCCTACGTCGACTACGGCGACACTAAACCCTATTGGGAGATCGCCGAAAAATACGCGCTGGGCGACCATTTCTTCATGGGGCACAACAGCGAATCGTATACCGGCCATCAATACATCTTCTCGGCGCAGTCCAATAACGTCATCGATCCGCCCGACTACAATAAAGACAAGAGCTACTGCGGCCTTCTCAACAGCTACTGCGCCTTCACGCCATGGGGCTGCGACTCGCCGGCCGGGACGACGACGTTCGTGCTCGATCCGAAGACCGGGGTGGAGAGCGAGAAGCCGACCGGCCCGCTTCCGTGCTTCGGACGGGGTGGGCCGTACCCGAACGTGCACTATCCGTCGCTGGCAGATCGTGTGGACGAGAAAGGGTTGACCTGGCGGCTCTACGGGCACTCGCTCTGCCAAGACATCAACGGACTCGACGTGAACGCAACGATTCGCTATAGCTTCCTCTGGCCGAGCGAGCCCGTGATGTCAAACTGCCACGACCACGAGCACGCCTGGGCGACAAAGGTGGATACGAAGAACTTCCGGATGCCCGAGTACACCTTCTTCGACGACATCAACAACCCCAAACGCGAGCTGGCCAGCGTTACGTGGATTCTGCCGGGCTTGCTGACGTCCGACCACCCCGGCGTCCCGTTCGGCTGGTGCGGGCCGTCCTGGGTCGCGAGCATCGTCAACTCGATCGGCCGCAGCAAATACTGGGATTCGACCGTCATCTTCGTCCTGTGGGACGATTGGGGCGGCTTTTACGACCACGTGAAACCCTACGTCGTTCGCGATGCGGCGGGCCCCGGTTTCCGCGTGCCGCTGCTCGTCATCTCGCCGTACTCGAAGCTGAAGACCGTGGTGCACACTGAGACCGAATTCGCCACCGTCGCCAAGTTTACCGAGCAACTCTTGGGGCTTCGCTCGCTCGGCGCGACCGACGATACGCCTTACCTTAACAATCTCGACGGCTTCTTCCAGAGCAAGCCGGAGCCGTTCGAAGCGATCAATCCGCGCGAGCCGATCTCCTGCAAGATCCTTCAGAACAAGCCGCCCACGAATTCGAAGTGGGCACGGATGATCGACGACTAAGACGGCGAAGTAGGCTAACGCTCCGAGCTACGCTTCGAGGATACGCCTGTGCCCCGACATTTCCGGCTTATCGAGATATTCAATCTTCGCGTCATCGCCTTTATTGGAGCGACGATTCTTGCCTCATGTGCGCAGACGCAGTACGGCGCGACGCCCTCGAATAGCAATGCGCAGCGAACGACGTCGAAGGCGGCCTTTACAACGTACCCCTCGCCGTATCCCGGCGCCGGTCTCACCTTACCCCGTGGCGCGCCATCGGGGCGCGGGTGGCTCTCACCCGCTGCCACGAACGGTCAGCCGCTGCTCTACATAGCCGATGGAACGCAAATCTGGATTTTTCCCGAAGAAGGTGGCGGCCGGCTCTCGCCGGTCGGCAAGATCACCAACGGCGTTACGAGCGCGTACGGCCTGTTCGTCGACCGCTATCGCAATCTTTATCTAACGAACTGGCTCAGCAACACCGTCGAGATGTATCCGCCCGGCAGCCTGAATCCGAGCCGAGTCTATACGAATTCTTTGGATAGGCCGCTCTACGCGGTCGTCAATCACCAGGGCAATCTCTACGTCGGCAACGGCACCGGCGGCACGGTGATAGAGTACCTGGCAGGCAGCACGACGCCGCGACGAGTGGCACAATCGGACGGAACCGAAGCGGATGGGATGGATTTCGATCGTCGCGGAAATCTCTACGTCGCCTACCGGAACGGGTCCGGCGCGGGGATCGACCGGTTTTCATCCGACTTGCAGCATCGCCGAAATCTCGGCATCTCGCTCGTGCAGCCGCAAGGGCTTATCGTCACGCATAGCGGCGCCATCTATGTTGTGGAAACCGACTATGGCAACGCGCTGGATAAATTTCTTCCGGGACAGCAAACGCCGGAAGTGCGGTTAATCCCGCCCTATGTCTTGACTCAACTTGCGCTCGCTCGCGCCGACCGAACCGTCTATGCTTCCAGTCTGGCAAATACGGCCTATTCGACGGCATTTCCATTCGACGCAAGCAGTTCGCTCGATCTCCTTCTTGCTTTAGGGGATCTTGGCGGCGGCTACGACGCGCAGGGCATGGCGCTGAGCAACGGGCAGCGCTTCTGATAAAACCGGCTCGTTACGCGCTCTGCGCTGCGGCTGTTCTCGCCTTACTGAGCAGCGCCGTGACGCGTCAAGCGATCGCGGCGGCAGCTTGCGATACGATCGCCTATCGACCGGACGACCGGCTCGTCAACATCCCGGTGACGATCCACGGTTCGCAGCTCTGGTTCGACGTCGATACCGGAGCACGCCATTCGGTCATCGACCTGGCGGCCGCGAAACGGCTCGGCTTACCGCTGATCAAACCGGCGCAGCCACACGGGGACGAGCCGGCGCATTGACGGCCTCGTCGGTGTTGATTTCTTCAAAGCTTACGTCGTGCGCATCGATCCGGGGGCGCAGACGATCGGGTTTTGCAACGAGCCGCCCTCGCCGAGCGGTCCATCCGGCGCGACGATTCCGCTGATCGTCACGAACGATCGTTTCGACATCAACTTGAGGCTGACGCTTCCCAACGGCGTATCCGCGACGCACCGCGTGCACGTCGACACCGGATCCGACGACGCCGTGAGCGACGATCTCGTGCGACAATCTTCAACGCGACGAAAGAGCACGCAAGGCGTCGGCCTCGGGACTCCGTACGTCGATTACTCCGGCCTCTTCGCGAGCATGGGGATCGGGCCGTATACGATTACGAGCGTCTGGGGGCCGTCAGGCAATC